>SFDE01000010.1 GCA_004558805.1 Faecalibacterium prausnitzii
ATTGGAGAAGGGTTCGGATTTTTCGTTTTCTTCGGGTACAACAATGAAGGCTCCCGTGGACGGCGCAAAACTCTGATGCCTTGTCATAGACCGTAAGCCGATAACAAGATCTGGAGGGTATGATTATGAAGTACCATGAAAGAGCCTGCAAGTTTAACATGGATGTCAAGGCGTGGAAACTGCTATGACAATGCGTTGGCTGAAAACTTTTTCGGAATCCTCAAAACCGAGTGCATCTACCGACGCAAGCCGGAAACTTTTGAGGAAGCCAACAAAATGATCGATGATTACATTTACTTCTACAACCACGAACGCATTCAACTAAAAACCGGACTGTCTCCGCTTTCGCTTCGTCAGCCCGGTTAAGCCATACCCTACATGAGGCGCTTTTTTTATTCATGTCTACTAATCTTGGGGCGGTTCACAGTGGAACCACGGGAGTTTTTGTTTTGTTTACCGGTCCCACTTGTCGCACAGGGCGTTGATCTGGTCTGCAAATTTTGCCAGATCCTTGTTTGCGCCGCCCTCGTTGTTCTCGATGACTCGCAGCAGCCGCTTGCCGGCGCTGACCAGCCGCTGGAACACGGTGGAGGCACGGCTCGGTCCCTCGCCGGACCTCTGCTCGATGCGGATCCGGTTGCCCTCCTGCAGGCAGACCGCACCCTCTGCGCCGATCGCCCACTGTGCGCCGTTGTAGGGAGCGCAGGCGGTAAAGCCCTCTCCGGTCAGGGTCTCCACAAACCGGTCCTCGGTCTCGTCCTCACCGTGGATGACGAACACCCGCTTGGGTTTTTCTGCAAAGGCGTTGACCCACCGCAGCAGCCCGTCCCGGTCGGCGTGACCCGACATGCCGGTGAGCTGACAGATCTCTGCTTTTACCTCGATGGTCTCCCCAAAGAGCTTTACCATGGCTGCCCCGTCAATGAGGTTCCGCCCCAGCGTACCCACCGCCTGAAACCCCACAAAGAGGATGGTGCACTCGGGACGCCACAGGTTATGCTTCAGGTGGTGGCGGATCCGTCCCGCCTCGCACATACCGCTGGCAGAAAGGATGACCTTGGGTACCCGGTCTGCGTTGATCATCCGGGAATCGTCGCTGGTGACGCTGACCCGCAGCCCCGGCACCCCGATGGGGTCAATGCCCTGGTCCAGCAGCTCCCGGGTCTGCTGGTCAAAGCAGTCCGGGTCGGTGCCCTGAAAAATATGGGTCGCCTCAATGGCAAGGGGGCTGTCCACATACACCGGGAAGTTGCCGTGCCCCTTCACCAGCCCCTTTTCCTTGATCTCCCGCAGAAAATACAGCATCTCCTGGGTGCGCCCCACTGCAAAGCTGGGGATCACCACGTTGCCGCCCCGGTCAAAGGTCCGCTGCAGGATTTCTGCCAGCTGCGCCACATAATCCGGGCGGGGGTCGTGGAGCCGGTCGCCGTAGGTGGACTCCATGAACACATAGTCCGCTTGCTGGATGTAGATGGGGTCCTTGAGGATGGGCTGGTCCGTATTGCCGATGTCTCCGGAGAACACCAGCTTGGTGGTGGTATCCCCCTCGGTGATCCACAGCTCGATGCTGGCGGAGCCCAGCAGGTGCCCCACGTCCACAAACCGTGCCTCGATGCCGGGGGCAAGGGTGATGCGGTGGTCGTAGTCCACCCCCAGAAACAGCCGGATCGCTGCCTCTGCATCCGGGATGGTATACATGGGCTCCACCGGCTCTGCGCCGGAACGCTTGCCCTTGCGGTTTTTCCACTCCGCTTCAAATTCCTGAATATGCGCCGAGTCCCGCAGCATGATGCCGCAGAGCTTTACCGTGGGGCTGGTGGCGTAGATCCTGCCCCGGAAGCCGTTGCGTACCAGCAGCGGCAAAAGACCCGTGTGGTCAATGTGTGCGTGGGTCACCAGCACAAAGTCGATCTCGCCGGGTGCCACCGGAAGGGGCTGGTTCTCGTAGACATTCCTGCCCTGTTCCATCCCGTGATCAACAAGGAACCGCCGCCCCGCCGCCTCGACCAGCGTGCAGCTGCCGGTGACTTCATGGTTTGCGCCCAGAAACGTGATCTTCATAAAAACACCTCCGGTCTCTTTCTGTGCTTATTATAGCATATTTTAAAGGTACACGCCGCACAAATCCATCCGATTTTTACGGGCATATTGCCGAAACACAGAAAAATTTTTTATACAATCTTGACAAGCCGCCCCTATCTGTTATAAACTTAGGCTCGTATGACGTTCGTTCGTATTTTATGAGTTTTGAATATTAGAGAGGTTGAAATTTATGGTTCGTAACGATTTGCGCAACATTGCCATTATCGCTCACGTTGACCACGGCAAGACCACCCTGGTGGACGCCCTGCTGCGTCAGAGCGGCGCTTTCCGTGACAATCAGGTGGTTTCTGAACGCGTGATGGATAGCGGCGATATCGAGCGCGAGCGCGGCATCACCATTCTGGCAAAGAACTGCTCCTGCACCTACAAGGGCGTGAAGATCAACATCGTGGACACCCCGGGTCACGCAGACTTTGGCGGCGAGGTGGAGCGTGTTCTGAAGATGGTCAACGGCGTGCTGCTGCTGGTGGACGCTGCCGAGGGCTGCATGCCCCAGACCCGTTTTGTGCTGCAGAAGGCTCTGCAGCAGAACCTGAGCCTGGTGGTGGCGATCAATAAGATTGACCGTCCCGACGCCCGCATCAAGGAAGTCATCGATGAGGTGCTGTACCTGCTGATGGATCTGGGCGCCACCGACGAGCAGCTGGACTGCCCCATCCTGTTCTGCTGCGGCCGTCAGGGTACCGCCAGCCTAGACCCGGATGTGCCCGGTACCGACCTGATCCCCCTGTTCGACACCCTGCTGGACACCATCCAGCCCCCGGAAGGCGATCCCGAGGCTCCCTTCCAGATGCTGGTGTCCTCTGTGGACTACAACGAGTTTGTGGGTCGTATCGGCATCGGTCGCATCCAGAACGGTGTGGCAAAGGTGGGCGAAGAAGTGGTGGTCTGCGACTGGCACAACCCGGACCTGAAGATGCGCGGTCGCCTGACCAAGCTCTACGACTTCCAGGCAAACGGTCGTCAGCCCTGCGATAACATCACCGCCGGTGACATCGTGGCATTCTCCGGTCTGCCGGATGTGACCATCGGCAACACCCTGTGCAGCCCCTCTCAGGTGGAGCCCCTGCCCTTCGTCAAGATCAACGACCCCACTGTGGAAATGACCTTCTCAGTCAACGACAGCCCGCTGGCAGGTCGTGAAGGCAAGTACGTCACCAGCCGTCAGATCCGTGACCGTCTGCAAAAGGAACTGCTGAAGGATGTGGCTCTGAAGGTGGAGGACTCCCCCACCACCGACTCCTTCCGGGTCATGGGTCGCGGCGAGATGCACCTGTCCATCCTCATCGAGACCATGCGTCGTGAAGGCTACGAGCTGCAGGTCTCTCCCCCGCACGTTCTGACCAAGGTCATCGACGGCAAGACCTACGAGCCTATGGAGCACGTGGTCATTGATGTTCCCACCCAGTATCAGGGTGCGATCATGACCGGTCTGGGTCAGCGCAAGGCGGTCCTGCAGCAGATCGAATCTCTGGGCACCGACCGTGTGCGCCTGGAGTTCCGTATGCCCAGCCGCGGTCTCTTTGGCTATCGCAACCAGTTCCTCACCGATACCCATGGCGAAGGTATCCTGAACCAGATCTTTGACGGCTACGACGTCTGGGCTGGCATGATCGCCAACCGCTCCACCGGTTCTCTGGTGAGCTTTGAGACTGGCGATGCCGTTACCTACGGTCTGTACAACGCCCAGCAGCGTGGTACCCTGCTGGTGAACGCCGGCGAAAAGGTCTACGAGGGCATGGTCATCGGCTACACCGCCTCCGGCGAGGACGTGGATGTCAACGTCTGCAAGACCAAGCACCTGACCAATACCCGTGCTTCCGGCTCCGACGACGCCCTGCGTCTGATCCCCGTCAGCAAGCTGAGCCTGGAAGGCTGCCTTGAGTTCCTGGCACAGGACGAGTTGCTGGAGGTCACCCCGGAGAACCTGCGCATCCGCAAGCAGATCCTGAACCACGACCAGCGCATGAAGGCTAAGAGCAAGCTGAAGTAAGCTCTACCTTACTATAATAGTACCCCCAAACCTCTGCCGCAGACCAAAAGCGGCGGAGGTTTTTTGCGCCCCGGAGATCTTTTGCAGAAAATCTTTCATATTTTTCAAAAAACACTTGCAAATTTTATCCGGCTGAGGTATAATACATCTCGCAGTCATGCGTTATGCCTCTTTAGCTCAGTCGGTTAGAGCACCTGACTGTTAATCAGGGTGTCGCCTGTTCGAGTCAGGCAAGAGGCGCCAGCAAGAGCAATGTTCCGTTGGGACATTGCTCTTTTGTTTTGTCCACCTTTTCAGCAAAAATGCCGAAGTCTGTTCCTTTGTGCAGAACCGCCAAATATTTCACACAATTTTCAAATTTAATTTTTTCTTAAAAAAGAAACCCTTGAAGATGCTGTCATATTGTGGTATACTTCTCATAAGCTTTGAGGATTTTACTCATAAAATCTCAAAGCACGGCACACTGATCAAAGGGTAGGCGCTCCCTTCTTTTGATAGCAGCGGTCCGGTGCTTTGTCATGGTTCTCTGCAATGCAGGACAAAACACCGGACTCCGTGCTGCTATTCTGCGGCGCAGACCTTTATCATTTGTCAAACCTGCTGCATCTCTCCGGCGCCTGCCGGGGCTATGCATGTTGTTTTGAATAAATCTGTATATTTCAAAGGAAGCATCTATGCGTTATACCTACGTCCGGCAGCACGACACTACCGACTGTGCGGCTGCCTGCCTCGCAATGGTGTGCCTCCATTACAAAAAGGAAATCACCATTACCCGTCTGCGTGACATGATGGGTACGGACCTGAAAGGCACAAACCTTGTCGGTCTGCAAAAGGCCGCCAACGAGCTGGGCTTTACCACTGCGGCGGTCCGTGTGGACCGGGAAAACTTTCTGAGCGACTTTTCTCTTCCCTGTATCGCTCAGGTCATTACGGATCAGGGACTTGCCCACTTCGTGGTGGTATTTAAAAAGACCACCATCAAAGAAGAAGGCGCGCGCCGCAAGCACATGCTCAACGAAGCAGAAGCGGCAAAGGAAGACGAAAAGAACGGCAAAAAGCACAAGTGCAAGGACTATGTGATCATCGGTGACCCCGGCACGGAGCTGAAAAAGATCAGTCTGGACGAGTTCTACAAGAACTTTACCGGCGTTCTGCTGCTGCTGAACCCCACCTCGGAGTTCAAGGGCGGCAAGATCAAGCAGGGCAGCATGATGAAGCGTTACATCGAGCTGCTGCTGCCCCAGAAAAAGCTGTTCTTCTACGCCATCCTCAGCTCGGTGATCACCACCATTCTGGGCATCGCCTCCTCCATGTTCAACAAGATCCTCATGGACGAGGTGCTGCCATACGGACTGAACAATCTATTGGTAACATTGATCCTGGTGTTCAGCGTGGTGAGCATCACCAGTACCCTCATCGGCTTTGTCCGGCAATGGGTGCTGATCCACCTATCCATTAAGATCGATATTCCTCTGATGCTGGGCTACTTCGGGCACATCTTCCGTCTGCCCATGAAGTTCTTTGCCACCCGTAAGACCGGTGATATCACCACCCGTTATTCGGACGCAAACACCATCAAGTCCATCTTTACCAGCATCGCTCTGAGCCTTGTGATGGACATCTCCATGGCGGTGATCACCGGCATCATCCTGTTCCGGATGAATGCCATGCTCTTCTCCATCTCCCTGTTTATGGCGCTGGTCAGCATCCTGCTGGTGCTGGTGTATAAGCAGCCCTACAAGAAGATCAACGAGGAGACCATGATCCAGTCCGCTGCCCTCAACAGCCAGATGATCGAAAGTCTGCGGGGCATCGAGACCGTCAAGTGCAACGCCAATGAGGAGACCGAGCTGGCAAACCTGGAACGGGAGTACATCAAGAGCCTGAAGATCAGCCTGCGGTCCAGCCGCATCAGCACTACCCAGGGTCTGATCTCCTCCTTTATCTCCACCGGTTTTGGTATGCTCACCACCTATGTAGGCATTTCTCAGGTGCTGAACGGTGAGATGACGCTGGGCGGCTTTATGGCGTTCAGCACCCTGTCCTCCTATTTCACCTCTCCTCTGAGCAACCTGATCGGTCTGCAGATGGACATTCAGGAGGCAAGCATCTCCATGAAGCGTCTGACCGAGATCATGGACTACCCGGACGAGTACGAGATGGCGGACGGCAGCGAGCAGACCGACCTTTCCAAGGTGGAAGGCGATATCGAGTTCAAGGACGTCACCTTCCGTTACGGCAACCGTGCTCCTGCACTGGATCACATTAGCTTTACTATTCCCGCCGGCAAAAAGGTGGCTCTGGTGGGCAGCAGCGGCAGTGGCAAATCCACTATCACCAAGCTGCTCCTCAAGTACTACGAGCCGGAAGACGGCGAGATCGATATCAACGGCGTGAACATTGTAGAGTATACCAACTCTTCTGTCCGCCGTGCTATCTCCTATGTTCCCCAGAACGTGGAGCTGTTCAGTAAGTCCATCTACGACAACATCCGGATCTCCCGTATGGATGCCACTCTGGACGAGGTTAAGGAAGCTGCCAAGAAGGCAGACGCCCACGACTTTATCCGCCGTCTGCCCCTGCAGTACAACACCTATCTGGAGGAGGCAGGCAACGGTCTGTCCGGCGGCGAGAAGCAGCGCATTGCTCTGGCACGCGCCTTCCTGAAGGACTCTAACCTGTACATTCTGGACGAATCCACCAGTAACCTGGACTTCGCCACCGAAAATCTGATCTTCAACATGATCTACGACCAGCTGGCAGATCGCTCTATGCTGATCGTGGCGCACCGTCTTTCCACTGTCCGGGATTGTGATCTGATCCTTGTGATGGATCACGGCAAGATCGTGGAGCGGGGCACTCATGACGAGCTGATGGCGGCAAACGGCAAGTATGCCGAGCTGTGGAATATGCAGCAGGGTATCTTCCGCAAGAAGAAAGAAGAGCCTAAGGCAGTTCCCGCCGCTGTGGTGGAAGAGGACGACGATGGCGAGTCCATCACCTACTAAGTTGCAGCCGGGTGCGCACCCGGTTACATAAATGGCTTTTGGATGGTTGCGCAGCCGGATAAAAGCCGCTTAAACACGTATTGTTTCATTTGAAGGGAGTAATTCATTATGATGATGCCTGCAAACTTCTCTGCAGTCGCAGAAAACGAGATGACCTACGTCATCGGCGGTGGTATCGTTGACGTCCTGGCTCCGGTCCTGACCGAGGCTGACTGGCAGCGTTTCAACACCAACCTGGTGACCATCATCGGCAACACCTACCTGAGCAAGTTCGTTGACAACACTCTGGGTGTGATCTTCTCCGGCACCTACAGCCCCGCCAACGGCGTTTTCGCAAACTTCGGCAAGGGCATTAAGAAGGTCTGGGGTCTCAACTATGACAGCGTTGATCCCGGTTTCAACAACAAGTTCCTCAGCGGCGCTAAGGGTGTCCTGAACGTTGGTCTGTACCTGGTTGGCAACGCTGCTGCCATCTACAACCTGGCTACCGCTTCTGTGAAGAACCTGGCTTCTCGTGACGAGCCGATTTGGAAGGTCTGATCACTGATCGGTCGTATATGATGCAGTGTGTCGCTCTGATCCTGCACTGACAGGAACGGATGACAATGCCTCGTAATGGTGTGCCCGGAGGCGTCCTGCCTCCGGGCACATTTTATTTGTATCCCATGGCGTACCTGTTACTCTTTAGTAATAGGTAATAGCGAAGGAAGAAACCGTCCTTCTCCCCTTGCTATTGCCTATTACACCTCTGCGGAGGCAATCCAAACTATACTAAGAACTAGGGGTAAATTATTATGAACGAGATCAAAGTTGCCGAAAACAAGACCCTCAAGCTCACCAACGTGGTGTCCCGTCGGGTGCTGCCCGAAGAACTGGGCAATGTGATGGTGATCCTGACCCAGATGCACAACTTTATCAAGAGCAACAACGCACAGCCCATTGGTCCGCTGGTGCAGGCTGTGGTGGAAGGCACCGGTCCCGACCATGTGCCGGAGCTGTACCTGATGCAGCAGGCGACCCAGATGATCCCCCAGATGGAGCCGGGCTACCACATGGACGCTGTGCTGCGGGTAAAGAACTGCCTCTACGCCCACTACACCGGACCCATGAGCCACAGCCAGCTTGCCAGCTCCAAGCTGCAGATCCTTGCTTTTGAAAACGACATCAAGCTGTCCGGCAACACCTACACCATCTTTGTCAATCAGGACGATGACGAGGCAGTAGTCGACGTATTTATGGAGACCAAATAATTATGACCACGACCATTCAGAACCTTGACGATCTGCAGGACCGCCGCATTATGATGGAAAAAAAGCTGCCGCCCTACGGCTATGCTTTTGTCCTTCTGGTGGGTCTGTTCATGATCTTTCTGTTGGTATGGAGCACCCATACCAACCGCATCTATGTGAGCCAGAATACCGGCACGGTGCAGGCAAGCAACAAGACCTACATCATGTCCAGCTACTCCGGCTCCATCACCGAGCTGTATATCTCCGAGGGCAGCTATGTCAACGAAGGCGATCTGGTGGCGCACATCAAGAGCACCGACATTGACATGCAGCAGGACAATCTGGAAAGCCAGCTGAACATCTACAAGACCCAGCTGGACCAGTACAACAAGCTGCTGAAGTGCATTCAGGACGACACCAACTACTTCAGCGAGACCAGCGCCGAGGATCAGCCCTACTACTACCAGTACGAGACCTACAAGAGTCAGGTGGCACAAAAGACCTTTGACGCCACCGCCTATCAGGCTGCAGGCTACTCCGATGCCCAGATCAAAACCCTGATGGAGCAGAGCCAGAGCGAGATCGAGGCGCTGTACTACTCCACCATGCAGTCCATCTCCCAGAGCATCACCAGTGCCCAGAGCAACGTGGACAACCTGCAGGCACAGCTGGACGCCCTGAACACCGGTGCCAACGACTACTACATCTACGCTCCCACCTCTGGTGTGATCCACATGGACTCTCCCTACAAGGAAGGCATGGTGCTCAGCGCCGGTTCTCCCCTTGCCACCGTGGCAAGCCAGAGCGATGATCTGGAGATCGTGGCAATGGTCACCGTCAGCGACCGCCCCCTGCTCCACGTGGGGGACCCCTGCAAGGTCTCCATCACCGGTCTGTCGGAGTACTCCTACGGCACCCTTACCGGCACCGTCACCTCCATTGACAGCGATGTGACCGCCAGCAGCAGCGGCTCCTACTACAAGATGACCATCAAGCCCGACGCCACCTATCTGGTGAGCCGCAGCGGCGATAAGGTGGACCTGTCCAACGGTATGAGCGTCACCGCCCGCGTGGAATACGATCAGGTCACCTACTTCGAGTACGCCATGGAGGCGCTGGGTGTGCTGTTCCGTTAAGCACCCCTGCCCATGTCCGTCCCCTTTACATCCACCCAAAGAGGTACAACAAACATGAAATCAACCGCAAAGAAATTGGTAGTCTGTGCTCTGATGCTGGGCGTACTGGCTTGCGGCGCTGCGCTGCCTGCCTTCGCCGCCGTACCCCTGACCGGCACTGCCATTTCGCTGCCTTGGAACCGGGAAGTGCCTGCCGAAAGCATTGAGACCGGCAGCTACTCCTCCAACATGACTCTGGGCAGCAGCCAGCAGCTGTCCCCTGTGGTACGTCCCCGCTACACCACCGATACGGTGGTGTACATCACCGATGACAGCAGCGTGCTTACCGTCAGCAACAGCGGCGTAGTGCAGGCTGTGGGCGTGGGTACCGCCACCATTACCGCTGCCGCCGGCAACCAGCTGTGCGCCTACACTATAGCGGTGTCCATGGATTCTACCATGATCGTCACCGAGATGGACCTGTCCCTCTCTTCCAACACCATCTATGTGGGCAACTCGGTTTCTGCTTCCCTGCAGGTGCTGCCCACCTCTGCGGCAAACTATGCCACCATCACCCTCACCTCCTCCAACGAGAAGGTCGCCACGGTAAACAGCTTTGGTCGTGTCACCGGCGTTGCCCCCGGCACCGCCACCATTACCGCCACCTGCGGTTCGGTGACTGCTTCTACCAAGGTAACGGTGCTGAGCCTGCCCGCCGGCAGTGACGGCAGCAGCGCCTCCTCCAACAGCGGACAGGTGATCACGGTGGACACCGCCTATGTGGTTCTGAAGCCCGGTGCTACCCGGACCCTCACCGCCAAGGCGACCCCCGCTTCTGCCTCCCAGAAGTTCACCTTTAAGTCCGGCAACAGCAGCATTGCCACCGTAAGCCCCAGCGGCGTCATTACCGCCGTGGGCACCGGTTCCACCTCCATTACCGTGTCCAATGGCACTGCCTCCGCTCTGGTGACGGTGATCGTAAACCGCTCCGCCTCCTCGACTTCCGGCTCGGAAAGCACCGAGGGCGGGGACAGCGATCAGGAGAACATCCCTCTGGACCCGGTGGTAAAGGCGATCCAGGACAGCTCCGATGAGGAAGTGGTCTTTGCCCAGTCTGAGGTGCCGGTTGCCACCGGCGAGATCCTAAACGCCCTGCGCACCACCGGCAAGACCCTGTGCGTTGTGGGGGACGGCTACACCCTGCAGATCGCCGGCAGCGGCGTCAAGAGCACCACCAGCGACCTGAACACCGCCCTTACCTTTGAGACCACCGACAAGGGGCTGGAGTTCGTGCTGGACGAGGGCAAGGCGCTGCCCTGCTCAGTGCGCATCGATCTGGATATGAGCACCTATTCCCGGCTGTACCTCTACAACGAGATCAGCGGTAAGTGGCAGTACCTGAACAGCTACAAGGATGGCGTCATCACCGCCGACACCGCCGGACGGTACCTGCTGACCAACCAGAATCTCCGGTTTGCCAACATCAACTGGACCTTCTTCATTGCCGGCGGCGTGGTGGTGGTCATCATCGCTGCGGCATACATCGTGCTGAAAAAGCGCTACTGGTTCTGGTAATTCCCCTTAACTTCCCTGCAAATACAAAGGCTGCTGCACAGACCCGTGCAGCAGCCTTTTTTCCTATCTTTTTTACTCCACCGTCACGCTCTTGGCAAGGTTCCGGGGCTTATCCACGTCACAGCCCCGCAGCACCGCCATATAATAGGCAAACAGCTGCAGGGGTACGATGAGCTGCAGAGGCATCAGCACCTCTTCGTAGTCGTCCAGACGCACCACAGCGTCCGCCACCCCCTCCGGCACCGGTGCATCCTTTGTGGTAAACAGCAGCACCCTTGCCCCCCGGCTCCGGGTCTCCTTGGCGTTGGAAAGGGTCTTTTCGTACACCTGTTTCTGGGTCGCCAGTGCCATCACCGGCACACCCTCGGTAATAAGGCTGATTGTGCCGTGCTTCAGCTCTCCGGCGGCGTAGGCGTCGGAGTGGACGTAGCTGATCTCCTTCAGCTTCAGGCTGCCCTCCAGCGACAAGGCATAGTCAAAGCCCCGCCCGATGAAAAAGCAGCTCTGGGTGTTTACATAGCGGCTGGCAAGGTACTTGATCTGCTCACAGTCTGCCAGACGGCTCCGCACCAGCTCCGGGGCACGCTGGAGCTGAGCGGTGTAGCGGCGGGTCTCCTCCTCCGTCAGTGTTCCCCGGGCATAGGCAAGCCGCAGGGCAAAGAGGTACAACACGCACAGCTGCACCGTATACGCCTTGGTGGACGCCACAGCGATCTCCGGACCGGCATAGGTGTACAGCACATGGTCCGCTGCCCGGGCAATGGAGCTGCCCACCACGTTGACGATCGCCAGCACCGGCACACCCCGGCTCTTTGCCAGCTTCAGCGCCGCAAGGGTGTCGCTGGTCTCCCCGGACTGGCTGATGATGATCACCAGATCCTCCGGGTCCAGAATGGGGTCCCGGTAGCGGAACTCGCTGGCAATGTCCACCTCTGCCGGCACCCGTGCCAGCTTTTCGATGGCAGTCTTTCCCACCATACCGGCGTGCATGGCAGTGCCGCAGCCCACCAGATGGACCCGGCGGATGCTGCGGAGCTTTTCATCGGTCAGCTCCGGGATCCGCAATTCCGGCAGCCCTTTCTCCACCCGGGGGCTTACGGTGGCGGTAATGGCGGCAGGCTGCTCGTGGATCTCCTTGAGCATAAAATGGGGGTACCCCCCCTTTTCCGCCGCTTCCATGTCCCAATCTGCGATAAGCTGCTGCCGCTCCACCGGCTCCCCGAACTCATCGTAGAAGCGGATGCCTGCGGCGGTGCACACCGCCATGTCCCCTTCTTCCAGCACGCTGTAGCGGCGGGTATATTTCAGCAGGGCGGGGATGTCCGAGGCAATAAAGTTTTCCCCCTCGCTCCAGCCCACGATAAGGGGGCTTTCCCGCTTGACGGCAAAGATGGTGTCCGGGAAATCCCGGAACAGCACCCCCAGAGCGTAGCTGCCCCGGACCATTGCCAGCGCCTGCTGCAACGCACGCAGAGGCTCGCCCTGATAGCAGCTGTCAATAAGCTTTACCAGCACCTCGGTGTCGGTCTCGCTTACAAAGGTGTAGCCCCGCACCATGAGACGCTCCTTGAGCACACCGTAGTTCTCAATGATGCCGTTGTGTACGATGCTGACCCGGGGGGTAGAGTGGGGGTGGCTGTTTACGTCACTGGGCTCCCCGTGGGTCGCCCAACGGGTGTGCCCGATACCGCAGCAGCTGTCTGCAAGGGACTGGGCGGCAAGCTTTTGCCGCAGACGGTCCAGCCGTCCCTTGCTTTTTACCACCCGGATGCTGCCCTGGGCGGCAAGCGCCACACCGGCAGAGTCGTAGCCCCGGTACTCCAGTTTTTCCAGTCCGTCCAGCAGCACATCCTGTGCTCTGCGTCTGCCCACATAACCAACGATGCCACACATACAAAAAACCTCCATGCCGACTGTTCCGCGCAGAAAACACGGTAGAGATGCAGTCAGCTTCCTTATAGTCTATGTAATTGTATGGCTTGCTTTGAAGGGATCTGTTGCGGTATTGCTGCCGTTTTTTGCCCTTCTCTGCGGCTGGTATAGCCTCTTTCAGCCGGAGGAACATCCGCCGAATCTTTCGATGATCCCTCTCCTCGTCACCCTCACGGCTGTCACCCGCATGGCCCGGCGCTTATTGTCAACTGTGGTACCCTATCACCTCTCTCGGTGCCATATTATACCACATTCTGCCTTTTAATGCCAGCCCAACATTTTGTGGAGCCGGGGCTGCCAGACCCCACGGTAGACCATGAGCATGTTGTGCAGCGCCCGGTCATACAGCAAAAACGCCACGTTGCCCATGGCAAGCGTGGCAAGGGATAGGATCAGCGCCGTAGCACGCAGCTCCTGTGCAATGCTTCCGGCAGGGATCAGCAGCAGGATCAGCCCGTACATTGCCGCCACAGCGGCGTTGCACAGCAGCAGCTTGCACAGCCCCCGGAGCACCGGGGAACGGATCCGCTCAAACCGGGGCTTTACCAGCGGGTAATACCCCAGCAGGAATACAAAGATCAGCGCCACTTCCTTATCCGGCACAAAAAGCACCGCCAACAGGCTTACTGCCCCGTAGGTGGTGTATGCCATAGTGCGCCCGCACTCTATGCAGACGGTGGTGATGAGGAAGCCTGCCACCGCCGGAGCGATGAACATGGCAAGAGGGATCAGCGCCCCCAGCAGCATCAGGGCAACGGACAGCGCCGCCACCATGCCGCAGTATGCCATGGACCAGCTTTTTCTGTTTTTTCTCTTCATGGGATCTCCCACTTTTCGTCGTCAATGCCGTTTTCCAGCGGGTCCACTGCATGGTGGAGACCCAGCATCATAATATTGTCCAGCAGGCTGCGGTTCAGCTTGGCATCCAGCATACTGTACACCCGCATCAGGTCGTTTGCCGCCGCCAGTGCCTGCCGGCGGGCATTTTCCACCGCCGCTGCCTGCCCGGTAAGCTCATTGACCACGAACACGTTGTACCGTCCCTTGCGCCGGTCAGCCTCAAACCGCTCTGCCTTGTCCAGCAGGTAGAAGATCCGTCCGATGCTGCTGCCGATGTAGCGCATACTCTTGCGCTGATTGGGGTCATCGGTAGCAAGGGAGGAATACAGTGCCCCAAAGATATTGCTCATAGGCTCCGCTGCCAGTGCGTAGTTTTTGGCACTCAGGTCCATCTGTACCTTTGCCTGTTCCTTTTCCTGCCAGAACAGCCGCTCAAAGGCGGGGTTTTCTTTTACTGCATGCTGGTAGGCACGGCGCAGCAGCAGCCGGTCTACCGCCCGCATCACCCGCTTGAAGGGACGCAGTTCGCTATAACTGCGGTCCTGCAGACTGTGCCAGCCCATGAGCACCTCCACTTGCGCCGCAAGGCGGATGCCTTGGGTCTGGCTCATAGTCTTGCGCCAGCACAGGGTGCCGGGCACCCGCTGCCGGTTGCAGGTGGGGATGCGTCCTGCAAGACTGTCGGACAGGATGGCAAACAGCACCCCGTTATACCGCAGCAGATGACACGCATAAATGCCGTAGTCCTTGTACAACTGACGCCTCACACCCCGCAGGTAACGGATATAGGTATTGTAATCTCGGATCGTCAGTTCCGGAAGATAAGGTCTAAGCCGTCCGTGCATTTCAACATCGTTCCTTTCTGGGTAATAAGACCAGTATAATCTATTTTTTTCTCCTGCGCAACTGTAGAGTGTAAATTGTGTGTGAATTTGTCTCATCTGTTACGGAGAAAACGTTTTGTCTTTCTGTAAAAGCAACGGCATACACCTGTTTTTTCTCAGCAAAGAACGCTTCTGACCTGTCTGGAGTTTTACCGGTAATTGCCATCGAAAATATAAAAGCCGCACCGGCGGACACCGGTGCGGCTGCAGAAACCTGATTATTTTTTCTCAAAACGGTTGGGGGTGGTGCGCTTGCCGTCAAAGCCGGACTTGGGCATAGGTTTTGCGGTGTGGAGGGACTTGGGGGCATCGTAGTACATATACAGCTGGCAGGGGATCATACCGTTGTACATCTTGCGGCGCTTATTGGCGCGCTTGCCGTAGTGTGCTTCAAAATCCATGTCGGCAGTAATGGCATACACACCTGCGCAGGGATGTGCTTCCATCTGGCGTCCCAGAGTCCGTGCCAGTTTGGCGGCACCCTCAATGGTGCTCATACGCTCGCCGTAGGGAGGGTTGGTCAGCACGATCGCCTCCTGCTTTGCGGCAAAATCCGCCACATCTGCCACCTCAAAGTGGCAGCGGTTCTCCACACCTGCCAGCTTGGCGTTGGCATTTGCCAGTGCCACGGCGGCGGGGTCGATGTCGTAGCCAAACGCCTCAAAGCCCACATCCAGCTTGGACTCTGCCAGTGCCTTCTGCCGCTGCTGCGCCCAGACAGCGGCGGGCACAAAGCTGTAGCGCTCCGCTGCAAACCGGCGCTTGAGACCGGGAGCGATGTTCATTGCCTTCTGTGCTGCCTCGATCAGCAGGGTGCCGCTGCCACAGAAGGGATCCTCCACCAGACTGTCCCGGCGCACTCGACCCAGGTCCGCAATGGTAGCGGCAAGGGTCTCCCGGATGGGAGCTTCCATAGCATTGCGGCGATAGCCCCGCTTATGCAGCCCCTCGCCGGTGGTATCCAGCATGATCTCGCAGACGTTCTTCCGCAGCATGAACCGCACCTTGTACTCGGCGCCGGTCTCCGGCAGCACAGAGGTGTGGTGTTTGGTCATCAGCCGCTTTACCACCGCCTTTTTGATGATGCTCTGGCAAGCAGGCACACTGGTGAGCTGGCTGTCCAGAGAGGAGCCGGTGACCGGGAAGGCTGCGTCTGCCGGCAGCAATTCCTCCCAAGGCACTGCATAGACCCCATCAAAGAGTTCATCAAAGGTGGTCGCCTTATAGCGAGCCAGCAGCAGCATGACCCTTTCTACCGTGCGCAGGTTCAGGTTTGCGGCGGCGATCATCTCCGCTCCGCCGGAGAAGGTCAGCCGACCATCATCCACCCGGATGTTCTCTGCGCCGATACGGTTCAGCTCAAATTTTGCGGTGGATTCGCACCCAAAAAAGCAGGGGGCGATGAGTTCAAATTTTGCAGGCATTGTGGTTCCTTTCTTTTACTGGGTCAAAAAACAAGACCTGTCCGACCGGTGGGACAGGTCTTGGTGGGTTTATTCGGAGAGCACCGGTCCTGTACAGCGATACTCAGCGTCCGCCGCCCCGGCGTCCCCGGGGTGCATAACCGCCGCCCCGGCGATTGTTGGTCTCGTGGTCCAGATCCGCCATTTTTTCTTCGCTCTGACTCTTGAAGCGGCTCATCATGTCCTCAAAGCTCATGTTGTCGGTGCGGGCGGGTGCCTTGGGCTGCCACACACGGGGTGCCGCATCCCGTGCAGCTGCTCTGCCGCCCTCCCGGGGAGGACGACCGCCTCTGCCGCCGTTGCCCCCAAAGTGACCGCCTTCCCGCCGGTCCGGACGGGGCAGCAGCCGCTTGATGGACAGTGCCACCTTGCCGTCCGGTGCGATATTGATGACCTGCACCTTGACTTCATCCCCATCGTGCAGCACTGTGTTGATATCCTGCACGAACTCGTTGGACACCTCGGAGATGTGGACCATACCCACACGCCCCTCCGGCAGTGCCACAAACGCGCCAAAGGGCTTTACGCCTGTGACACGACCCTCAAAAACGTTTCCAACCTCAATTGCCAAAACTCTATACTCCTTGTTCTCTCGTAAAAATCCAGTCTGTCTTACTTGCCGGTCACATCCACAAAGATGCGCTCATTGGGTGCGGCATAGTTATAAGAATCCCGTGCTACCCACTCGGTGATCTGGTCCGCATCGCCGCTGAGTACCCGCTTTATCTCCTCGTTTTCGGTCTTTTGCTGGGCGATCTGCTCGTTCAGCGTATTCAGTTCCGCACGTTTGGAGCTGATGGTGACCTGATTGGAGATGTAGGCGATAAGCATGCTGAACAAAAGCAGCACAAAAAACAGCCGGCATACGCCCTTCCACACCAGTCTGTTCTTCCGTTTTTTGCGACGCTGATTCGTCATTGCTTCGTGCCCCCGTTTTACGCAGACCTACTGCGCCAGTTTTCTTATGATACGTTTGAATTATACATCATAATACGCCGGTTTGGCAAGTTCTTTTTGGCATTTTCTGCGGTTGTTTCGGCGTTCCGGCGTTGTTTGCGGTGGTTTTTCCGCCGCAGGCGGCGCTTTTGCCTGTACCACCCTGCCATCCGCCGTCCTGCCGCCCGCAGCGGGGTGCCCACCAGCCGGTCCGCCGCCAGTGCCCCGCAAAAGCATGCCGCCACCATATACCAACGCAGCACTCCGGTGCAGCTCTGCCCCGCCGCATAGCTCTGCGTTGCAAACAATACCCAGCCTGCCAGCAGCACATCCGGCAGAAAGGCACCTCGTCCCCTTGCCGGGAAAAAGCCCCGGAGGCAGCCTGCCGCCGCCCCTATGGGCAGGCACGCCAGAATCTCCCGCCCCAGCAGGACGGGGGCAAGCACCGGCACCATCAGCGCAGCAGCCGCTGCCAGAACCCGCCGGGACCTGCGCTCCGGCTGAATTCCAGCCCGTCAAACCGCCCGGTGAGCTTTACCTCTCCCGCTTCCAGATCCAGCTTTGCGATGCTGATCTGCGCCCCGGAAAGGTTCAGGGTGCCCCTGCCGGTCTCCAGTGCGGCGTTTTCGGCGTTGCAATGCACCACCCGCTGCACCCCCGTGACGGTAAGACGGCTGCGGTCCTCCAGGATCAGGTCCTGGGGCAGCGGGGTCTTTTCGGCTTTTGTTTTGTCCATGACCAGCCCCCCTCCTGTGCATTCTATGAGGGGGCGCACCGCTGTATGCCTGCCGACAGAAGCAAAGATCCCCCTGAACTATGCCCTTTGCTGCGGCATTTCAGGGGGACCTATGGATCATTCTGTAATGATCTCGTACATTTCCCGTGCCACGTCCTTGGTACGGGGTTCCTCATCCGAGAGCACCCGCACCTTGATGGGGCGGTTGCCAAAGGTGACCTCAATGACGTCTCCGGCGTTCACCGCCTGACTTGCCTTTGCCACCTTGCCGTTGATGAGGATCCGTCCTGCATCCGCCACTTCGTTTGCCACGGTGCGGCGCTTGATGAGACGGGAGACCTTGAGATACTTATCCAGACGCATTCCATGTCCTCCTGTGTCCGTACAAAAAACGCCGCCGCACCTCCCGTGAGGCAGCGGCGGCTGCACAATAGCGCTTACAGGGTGTCCTTCAGGGTCTTGCCGGGCTTGAACACGATGCTGCGGGAAGCAGCGATGGTGATGGGCTCCCGGGTACGGGGGTTGATGCCCTGACGCTCGGCACGCTCCCGGACCTCAAAAGTGCCAAAGCCGGAGATGGTGATCTTCTCACCCTCTGCCATTGCCTTGCTCAGTGCCTCAAAAACAGCGCTGACAGCCTGCTCTGCGTTCTTCTTGCTCATCTCAGTGTTTGCCGCAACCTGTGCGACCAGATCCGTTTTGGTCATAATATTACCCTCCAAATTTCTGTTTGCTTTTTCTATCGGAGCAGGTCACCCGACCTGAGTACCGCTTTGTTTTTCCGCCGCTTCCCGGAGTTTTTCTGCGCAGAAGCGTTTGGACGCAAAGGTCAACGCCTCTTCGGCATCCACCCCCGCAAGCCGCAGGGCATTTGCAGCGGCAAACAGCAGCTCACCTGCCTGCTCCTGCTTCTGCCGTGGGTCATCCTTTGCTGCGTTCCAGCCATCCAGTGCCTGCTGCAGCGCCTGCTGTGCACCGGCGGCGTCCGGCTCTGCCGCACCGCAGCGGGCGGCACGCTTCTGCAGCTTCTGGGCACGCATCAGCGCCGGCAGGGTGGCGGGCACGGTGTTCAGCTCATCGGCAATGGTGGTGCGCCCCTTTTCCTTATTCTTGAGCGCATCCCAGCCATTTATACCGGCATTTTCTGCAGCGGAACAGGCAAAGATGTTGGGGTGGCGGAACACCAGTTTCTCGCACACCTCCCGGCAGACGTCCTCAAAGGTAAAGCGTCCCCGCTCTTCCTCCATGACGGCGTGGAATGCCACCTGCATCAGAACATCCCCCAGCTCCTCCCGGAGCATCTGGGGATCGTCGGCGTCGATCGCCTCCAGCGCCTCACAGGTCTCTTCCAGAAAGTTTTTCCGGATCGAGGCGTGGGTCTGCACCTTGTCCCAGGGACAGCCGTTTTCCGGATCCCGCAGGATGTGCAGGATCTCCACCAGTTGCTGCGCCGTATAAGGGGGCTGCGGTGTCCAGTCCAGCATCTGCTCTCCTCCCTTGCAAAAGATACAGTAAATTGTACCGCACCTTTTGCGGTTTTTCAAGTGGAACAGACAACTTTCTGCATTTTTCCGGCTTACCGGGTCCTTTCACAAAAACAGAGCGGCATCCTGCGGGACGCCGCCCATTTACGGCTATTGTGTCACAGCTGCGCACCGCACTTGTTACAGAACAGTGCATCCTCCGACACCGGTGCACCGCACTGGGGACAGCTCTTGTGCCGGGGTGCAGCGGCGTCCGGCTCTCCTTCCGGTGCTTCGTCCTCCTGGTGGATCACAAACTCCACCTCTGTTGCCTCGGCGGGGGTCAGGCTTGCCTTCAGGCGGGTCAGCTCCTGCTCGATGTTGTCGATCAGCTCGATATATTTATCCACCAGCGGCTGATTTTCTTCCTTGCCCTTGGCGAGACTGTACACCAGTGCACCCAGCTGACGCTGTGCCTTCAGCAGCTTGCCCTGCTCGTTGAGGATCATCGCCTGGGTCTTGCCCTTTTCGGCAAGGTCCAGAGCTACATTCTTGCCTTTTTCTGCGTATTCCAGACCCATTTCCTTGATCTTATTGAAGTCCATAAAAGACACCTCTCTTTTATCAGCATACTCAGCGGTCTGGGGCGCGCCTTGTGCGCCCGGGTATCATGGTTTCATTATAGCGCACCCACCGTGCAATTGCAACGAAGCTGTCGCATTTTTTACAGTTTGGTGCAGGTTTGGAAACAGAATTTTCGCATTTTACCTATATCTTGGGGCTGCTCACACTTTGCCCCCATAGAACTCCCGCAGCATACTGCCGGCAGGCAGCAGCTCCAGTTCCAGCGGTGCCACATGCTCAAACCGGCGGGCGGTCTCGTCCCACAGCTCGGCATTGTGCCCCTCCAGCGTAAACTGACGGCGGACGATGCCCAGCAGCCGGGAGATCAGACCCAGCTCGTAGGTAAAGGAGGTGTCCAGCAGGAAATCTGCGCTGCTCTTGAAGCCCTTGATATACCGGGTCTCGCCGTCCAGCACCCGCTCCCACATGGCAAGGGTCTTTTCCGGGCTGCGTCCCCGGGTGGAGGCATCCCGCAGGGTCCGGCGGCACAGGCGAATATCCTGGGTATTGATGACCCGGCGACCGTCGATGCAGTACTCCTCCCGCAGACCGGCGTAGACCCGGTAGATGTCGTCTCCCTTTACCAGTCCGGTCAGCTCCGGGTTCAAAGCGTGGATGCCCTCCACGATGCAGACGCCGCCCTGCAGGTCCACCGGCTCCACCTGATCCGACCGCTTTTCGGCGCTGAAATCGTAGACGGGGAGGGTAGTCTTGCCGGTCTCGCTGAGCTCCCGCAGGCACTGCTTGATGAGCTGCAGGTCCAGGGTATCCGGGTTTTCGTAATCCAGCGTGCCATCGGGCATCTTGGGATAGAACTGCGCCCCTTTGAAGAAGTTATCCAGACTTACCACCTGTGCCGGGGTGCCCTGCTGTTCCAGCGCTCTGGCAATGCAGTGCGCCGAGGTGGTCTTGCCGCTGGCGGAAGGTCCTGTAAGCATGACGATCTTTGCGCCGGAGCCACGGATCTTCTGCGCCGCATAGTTCACCCGGCGGTTATAGCTTTCCTCGCTGAACTGTGCCAGCTCCCGGGGGCTGCGGGCAGCAACATTGTACAGATCGATCTCAACCAGTCGTTTCGGAACCCAGATCGTGATCATAAAAATCAGCCACTCCTTTTTTTCGGTCCAGTACCTCCGCAAAGCGCTGGATATACTCATTCGGGTACTTGAAATTGAAGATGCGCTGCATCCGTCTGCCGCCTTCCGCCACCAGCTTGGTGCTGCCGCCGGCGCCGGCAGAAAGAATGGTTTGGACTTCCTCCATAATGTAGATGTTGTAATATCCTTCGTGACCCGGCTTGCACCAGCCCACGTTTTCCAGATTCTGCAGGGTATTCTTCTGCCGGTAGAGGTAGTAGGGGCGATAGCCTGCCTGTGCCAGCAGCTGACATTTTTCCAGCATTGCCGCCACGTCGGCGTAGTCGTTTTCCTGCTGGTCCTCCATGACGATGCGGGAGGCACGCTTGAGGGTCAGGGTGTGGACGGTGATATTTTCCGGCTCCAGTGCGATCGCCTGCCGCAGGCTGCGCTCAAAGCTCTCCACCGTATCTCCCGGCAGTCCGGCAATGAGGTCCATGTTGATGTCCCGGTGTCCTGCACGGCGCGCCTGTGCGTAGCAGTCCAGAATGTCCTGTGCCGAGTGCTTGCGCCCAATGTTTTCCAGCACCTGATCCGAAAAGGTCTGAGGGTTGATGGAGATGCGGGTAGCCCCGTATTCCTTGATCACCGCCAGCTTTTCGGCGTCGGTGCAGTCCGGGCGTCCCGCCTCCACCGTATATTCTACGACCTTGGTAAGGTCAAAATTCTCCCGCACGGTGCCCATGAGCTGCCGCAGCTGGTCCGCCGACAGGCTGGTGGGGGTGCCGCCGCCGATGTAGATGCTGCACAGGGTCAGCCCCGCCTTTTCTGCCTGCACCCGGATCTCTTCTACCTCCCGGCACAGGCAGTCCACATAAGGCTGCACCATCTTCCGGTCCCGGTCCAGATTGCAGCTGACAAAGCTGCAGTAGCTGCATCGGGAGGGGCAGAAGGGAATGCCGATGTACAGGCTGTAGGTGCCCGGTGCGCTGCCCAGCCGCAGGATGGGCTCCTGCAGGTCTGCGATCTGCTTTGCCATCTGGTATTTCTGCTGTGAGCAGTCAAACCGCTCCAGAAAGAACCGGTCGATGTCCGGCTCGGTCCAGCCGGCAGCACGCTTGTCATGGATGAGCCGCACCGGACGCACGCCGGTCATCTTGCCCCAGGGAGGGCGGATGCCGGTCCACTGCCGCAGCAGGTCGTAGGTAAGGCTTGCCAGCGCAAACTCCGGCGTCTCACCGCCCTCTTCCGGTGCCGGAGGCAGGGGTGCGGTCTTCTGGGCACATTTGCCCCCCTGCCGCACCATTGCCTGCAGCCCTTCCGGCGTTTTTTCTGCCCAGACGCAGTCCTCCTCCCCTTCCGGCGGGGTGAGGGTAAGGGGTGCCATGGGGTAGAACAGGCGGGCAAGATGCTCCACCTCATACCCGGAAGGCAGCCCGGTAATATAAATCTTCATGTTGTTCTCTCTTTAAAAAATGTCTGTGCCGCCCCGCAGAGCGCTGCGGATGTAGTAGTTGTTGTCCAGCTCCGCCCCAAAGGTGGAGAACTCCCCGTGACCGGGCAGTACCTGCGTTTCCCGGGGGATGGGCAGCTGTGCCAGCTTGCGCAGGCTTTCGGTCATCTGCGCCATGCTGCCCCCTTCCAGGTCCGTGCGTCCGATGCTGCCGGCAAACAGGGTGTCCCCGCAGAACAGGTGCTCCCCGCACAGCAGCACAACACTGCCCCGGGTGTGTCCGGGGGTGTGCCACACCCGGAAGGTCAGCTCGTCCACTGCAATGGTGCCGCCCTCGGTGTAACCGCCGTCTGCAGCGGTAAGGGGGTACATCCGGTCTCCTGCCAAGTCCTCCGGCTCACAGTAGAGCGCTGCATTCCACTGGGTCCGCAGTGCCTCGGCGCTGCCCACATGGTCGTAGTGCCCGTGAGTACACAGGATGGTGGTAAGGGTGGCGCCCTTCTCCTTCAGGATCCGGTTATAGCTCTCGGCATCTGCTGCCGGGTCGATGATGACTCCATTGCCGGCGTCCGAGATGAGCAGAAAGGTGTTGGTGTACAGCGGCGGCGCCGCCGGGATATGAAATGCCTGCATCTTGCTCACTCCTTATTTTTCCACTCGTCGGTGTCGATGATGATGGTGCAGGGTCCCTCGTTGACCAGCGACACCTGCATATCCGCCCCAAACTCTCCGTGGCGGACCTCCTTCAGCCCCTGCCCGTTCATCTCGGCAAGGAACAGCTCGTAGGCGTCCACCGACAGAGGCGGCTTTGCCGCCTTGATAAAGCTGGGGCGGTATCCTTTACGGGTGTTGCCGTAAAGGGTGAACTGGCTTACCACCAGAGCGGAATAGCCCAGATCCCGGGCACTGAGGTTCAGCTTGCCCTCCTCATCCGGAAAAATACGCAGACCAGCACATTTATCCGCAAGCTTGGGCACGATGTCCAGTGTATCGGTGTCCCGGACCCCCAGCAGGATCACAAGACCCGGTCCGATGGACTCCGGCTCCCCGCCGTTGACCCGGACACTGGCAGAAGAGACTGCCTGAATGACTGCACGCATGGTTTAACTCCTTGTTACCTTGAGCACATCCTTCACCTTGGAAAGTCTTGCGACTACACGGTTCAGGTGCTCTGTATTGTTGATGCCGATGGTCAGGGTGATGACTGCACAGTTGTTTTCCACCTGACGGGCGTTCATGGCGTAGATGGGCACCCGGATATCCGCCAGTGCGCTGAGCACATCCTGCAGCAGCTCGTTGCGGTTCAGGGCAATGATCTCCAGCCCCGCCTTGTAGCTGTCCCGGACGCTGTCCGCCCAGTACGCCTTGACCCAGCGGGGTGCGTTGGAGGGGTCCTTCATGCTTGCCACTGCATTGGCGCAGTTCTGCTTGTGGATGGAGACTCCAAAGCCCCGGGTGATAAAGCCCACGATGGGGTCCCCCGGCAGGGGAGAGCAGCACTTGGCAAACTTGATGGGGGTGTTGTCAAAGCCTTCCACCACCACACCGTCGGTGGCGTGGACCTTGCTCAGGTCCACCCGGGGCAGGTCCGCCTCAGTCTTGTTCTCCGCTGCCTCTGCCGCCTTGAGCTTCTGCCACTCTTCCTTCAGCTTGGGCAGGCAGTTGGCAATGGTCATGCCGCCGTAGCCGATGGCAGCATACAGTTCCTCGGCGTTGTTCTGGCGCAGGCGGCGGGAGCAGCTGTTGATGAACTCGTCCAGCTGATCATCGGGGATGATGATCAGCTCCCGGCGCAGCTCCCGGGACAGAGCATCTCTGCCCTGCTGGATATTCTCCTCCCGGCGCATCTTTTTAAACCAGTTGCGGATCTTGCTTTTTGCCTCGCTGGTACGCACGATCTTCAGCCAGTCCCGGCTGGGTCCCTTATCCGCCGGTCCCAGGATCACCTCGATGATCTCGCCGGTGGACACGATATGGTCGATGGGTACCATGCGGTTGTTCACCTTGCAGCCCACCATGCGGTTGCCCACCGCCGAATGGATGGCGTAGGCAAAGTCGATGCAGGTGGCGCCGGTGGGCAGGTTGATCACATCCCCCTTGGGGGTAAAAGCGAACACCTCTTCCGGCAGCAGGTCGCTCTTGAGGTCGTGGAGCAGGTTGCCGGAATCCTCGCTGACCCGTTGGTTTTCCAGCAGCTGGCTTACCCATGCCAGCCGCTCGTCCAGCTTGTCGTGTCCCTCCCGACCTTCCTTGTACTTCCAGTGGGCTGCCACGCCGTACTCTGCCTGCTCGTCCATCTTCCGGGTGCGGATCTGCACCTCAAAGGGGATGCCCTCGTGTCCGATGACGGTGGTGTGGAGGCTCTGGTAGCCGTTGGGCTTGGGAGTGGAGATATAGTCCTTGAACCGGTTGGGCAGGGGGTGGTACATGTCGTGGATCAAGCCCAGAGTGCTGTAGCACTCCGCCAGTGTATCCAGGATCACCCGCACGGCGTAGATATCGTAGATCTCATCAAAGGACTTGTTCTGCATGATGGTCTTGCGGTAGATGCCGTAGATGCTCTTGACCCGGCGCTTGATGGTGGCACCCTCAATGCCGCTTTCCACCAGACGCCGCTCGATGACCCCGGAGACCTTTGCCAGAAACTCCTCTCCGGCACGCTCGCTGAGCATCTTGCTGATCTCGTTGTAGCCCACCGGGTCCAGATAATGAAGGCTGCGGTCCTCCAGCTCCTCCTTGACGTTCAGGATGCCAAGGCGGTTGGCAATGGGGGCGTAGACCTCCATGGTCTCCCGTGCCTTGTCCCGGCGCTTCTGCTCCGGCCAGGCATCGCCGGTGCGCATATTGTGGAGCCGGTCGCAGAGCTTGATGATCATGACCCGGACGTCCCGGCTCATTGCCAGCAGCATCTTCCGCAGGTTTTCTGCCTGCAGCTCCTCGATGTTGGAAAACTGGATCTTGGTCAGCTTGGTGACGCCGTCCACCATCTGCGCCACCTCTGCCCCAAACTGAGCGGTCAGGTCCTCCAGAGTGGTGGGGGTGTCCTCCACCACATCGTGGAGCAGTGCGGCGGCGATGCTCTCAGAGTCCATGCCCAGATCCAGCACCAGCCGTGCCACCGCCAGCGGGTGGCAGATATAAGGCTCGCCGCTGCGGCGGCACACTCCCTTGTGGGCGTCGTTGGCAAGGTTGTACGCCTTGTCGATCATTTCCATGTTGTAGGCTCTGCCGCTTGCCCGGATCGCCTCACACAGCTTATCCCATGTGACGATCTCCGGGCGTGCCTCGGAGGGCAGGATGCCTTCCGGGGCGTCTGCCGGCTGCGCCGTAGCGGCAACCGTTGCGGTCTCCTGCACCGACTGGTGCAGGTGGGTCTTGGCAGAATAGGAGTCCTCCTCCCGCAAAGGTGCGGCAGCGGGGACAGCAGGTTTCTTTCCCTCTGGCATTTACATTCCCTCCAAACATTTCAGCACCGGGGCATCGGCAATGTTCTTTTTGCCGGTGGATGGCACCAGTTCCCAGAACTTTGCGCTGCCCCGCTGGGCTGCGGTGATCAGTCCCACCTGCTCCAGTGCGGTGACTGCCACCAGCGTCTTGCCTGTATTTTCCTCTCCCAGCTTGGCGCACAAAGGCTGCATATCTTCTGCGTGCCACCGCCGTGCCTGCAGCTCGCGGTATACCGCAATGATGTGGCTGCGGGGGGGAGTGATAAGTGTTTTCTGATCCGGGGTCAGAGGTGCGCCCCGGCGCAGCGCCTGTACCAGCGCTGCCTGCTCTGCAGTGCAGCTGCCCAGCCCTGCAGGGTGCAGGTCGATGATCCGTCCGGACAGCTGTGCTCCCCGGGGGGCGTCGTAGACCGAAAGATTCAGCGCCGCATCCACCACATCTCCAGTGGCATAGGGCAGCTGTTCCGGTGCCATGCCAAACCACACGGCGTAGATGCTGGCGTTGCCCTGCCGCAGCCGCAGACGGCTGTGCTTGCCCTCGGAGACCGGATACACCCCATCCAGCACGGCGTTCTGCAAAAGGAACACCGGGGTGGGATTCTCTGCCCCGTAGGGGGCAAGCTGCTCCAGACGGCGGACGCTGTCCACCGTGATGCGGTCCAGATGGATCGCCAGATCACAGCACAGAGGCGGGGTGTGGAGCACCGGGCACTCCCGTGCCGCCCAATCGTTGAGGCGGCGGCGCAGCTCCGGCAGGTTCTCCTCCCGCACCAAAAGTCCCGCCGCCATGGCGTGACCGCCGTAGCGGATCAGCAGGTCGGCGCAGGAGCCGATGCAGGCGTGGAGATTAAAGCCCTGCACGCTGCGTCCGCTGCCCTTGCCCTCGCCCTGCTGGTCCACGGTGACGATGATCACCGGGCGTCCGGTGCGCTCTACCATACGGGACGCCACAATGCCGATGACGCCGGGGTGCCAGTCCCGTCCCCACAGCAGCATCACCCGGTCTTCCAGACAGTCGGGCTGCTGCTCCAGCTGCTGCTGCACCGCCTGAAAGATCTGGGTCTCGGTCTCCTGCCGCTGCACATTGATCTGGTTCAGCTTGTGCGCCAGCTCTGCCGCCCGGTCCGGGTCCTCGCAGAGCACCAGCTGCAGGGCAGTGACAGCACTATCCATCCGTCCCGCCGCATTGATGCGGGGGGCAATGGCGTAGCTGACATTTTCCGCCGTCACCGGCTTGCCTGCCAGCCCCACCTCTTCCAGCAGCGCCTCCATGCCGGGGCGGTCGGTCTGCTGCAATTGCCGCAGACCTGCCTTTACCAGCGTGCGGTTCTCGCCGGTAAGGGGCATCACGTCTGCCACCGTACCCACAGCGGCAAGGTCGCCGCAGTAGTCCAGCATCTCCTCTGCCGGGCAGCCGTCCAGTGCGGCACAGAGCTTGAACGCCACACCGGCGCCGCACAGACCCTTAAAAGGGCTGGTGTCGTCCTCCCGGCGGGGGTCCACCACCGCCACCGCTTTGGGCAGCTGCTCCGGGGGCAGGTGGTGGTCGGTGATGATCAGGTCCACCCCCAGCTGGGCGGCAAACTCTGCCTCTTCCACGGCGGAGATGCCGTTGTCCACCGTGACGATGAGCTGACAGCCCTTGTCGTGGATGGACTGGATGGCGTTTTTGGACAAGCCGTAGCCGTCCCCTTCCCGGCTGGGCAGCATACATTTTACCGTAGCTCCCATGCCCTTCAGGTGCTGGTACAGCAGGGCGGTAGCGGTGACGCCGTCCACATCGTAGTCTCCATAAACCACGATGGTCTCCCCGTTGTCGATCGCCTGCCAGATCCGCTGACATGCCTTGTGCATATCCGTCAGCAGCTCCGGGTCGCTGAGTTCTTCTTCCCCTGCCAGCAGGGTCAGTGCCTCGTCCGGGTCGGTGATGCCCCGGGCAGCAAGGATGCCTGCCAGCAGGGCGCTTTCTTTCTGCTGGGCAGCAAGGGTGGCGACGTATTGCTGTTCCGTCCACTCCTCCCCCAGTGCGTTGTATTCCAATTCTTCGGTGGTCTGCTGTGCGATGGCTGCCGTCAGCTCCCGGACAGCGGTGCGGTCCAGCGGTTTCAGCTCCCAGGCACGGTAATTCATCTGAAATCCCCTCCGGTCAGTCCGTCACTCGCCAGCATTCCCTGCAAAGCAGCGATCTCGCTGGAAACATCCAGCGCCACATCGGACAAAAGATTATCGTACAGGTTATCGAACGCCTGATTCAGGGTGTGCAGGATGCCGGCAATGTCCCGGCGGATGGTATCGGCGTTCTCTCCCTGCTGCCCCTGCACATCGTTGTAGGTGTGCAGCAGCTTCAGGGTGGTGGGAATATAGTATTCCGCAAAGCGGCGGGTCTTGGGCAGGCTTTCCGGGTGGGTCTCCAGCCAGTCGCAGATGGCGGTGGTGGTCCTGTGCATATGCTCCAGTTCCTCCCTTGCCTGCTCATCCTGCATGAGCTGCTGTTCCTGCTCCAGCACCCCGGCAAACCGCCGTGCCGTTTCCAGATTCAGGTGGGTGCTGTCCTCTGCTTCCGGCTCCGGCTGCTGCACCGGCTGCTGCCGCAGCTTTTGTTGTGCGGTGCGGTAGTCCTCGGCGGTAAGATACAGTGTTTCGGTCTTTTCGTCCAGCCACACGGCAAGCCAGCCCTTGCGGATATACCGGCGCAGCTTTTTGAGGAGCTTTGCCTTTTTTAGCCCGGTGAACTGTGCCAGAGTCTCCACCGGCAGACCCTTCTGGCAGTCCAGCCCTTCCATGCCCTCCGCCAGCTGCTGCAGCATCCTGGCAGCGGAAAGCCGGACCGTCCCGGCGGCAGTCATCCAGCCAAAGCCTCCTGTGATCAGGGCAAAAACGCTGCCGCAGATCTTCAGTGCCATCATTTCCCCGCCGGTCAGCAGCGCTCCTGCAAGGGTGTAGGTCAGGACGCCTTCCGCCCACACCGGCACAGCGGCTGCGGCAGCACCAAGGCAGCTGATGCCGGCGATGCCAAAAGTCACCACTCCCACGATACCCACCGCCAGCAGGGCACAGCCCTGATCATGGCGTTTTTTGCCGCTGATCCGGATGTTTTCCACCGGCGTAGGCTGGGGCTTTGCAAAGATCTGCCGGAACCAGCCGGGCAGACCGGCAGCGTCCCCCTCGCCGGGGTCCTGCTTTGCCCCGCCGGACCTACCTGCGCCCCGCAGGGCACGCACCGCCTCATCGATGCCGTAGTTTGCCGCACGGACTGCGGCACGCCCCACGCCATAGGCACGGTCCCCGATGTCCATGCCTTTTCCCTCAAAGCCGTGAGCAAAGGCATCGGACATGGTGTCCCCAAAGGCACGGAGCTGATCTTCCAGCTCCTGCTGCACCTGACGACCCTCGTTGGTCCGGCTGTCCTTTTCACCATCGTTCATCAGAATCTTCTCACCCTTCTGCCGGCGCATACCGGCTGATGATGGCGCGGGCGACCCGCAGCCCATCCACGGCGGCGCTCATGATGCCGCCGGCGTATCCCGCACCTTCGCCGCAGGGATAAAGCCCTGCCAGCTGGGCGCACTCAAAGTTTTCTTCCCGCTTCAGCCGCACCGGGCTGCTGGTACGGGTCTCCAGTCCCGTAAGGATCGCCTCCGGGGCGGTGTAGCCTGCGATTTTGCCCTCATAGGCACGCAGACCTGCCCGCAGGGTGTCGGCAAGCTGGGGCGGCAGCAGGCTGCCCAGATCCGCTGCCCGGACTCCCCGGTCGTAGGTAGGCTGCACCCGGGTGATCTTCAGTTCACCCCGCCCTTCCAGAAAGCTCTGGATATTCTCTGCCGGAGCGGCATATCCCCCGCCCCCTGCGGCGTAGGCACGGGTCTCCAGCTCCCGCTGGAAAGCGATCGCCTGCCGGGGGTCGTTGGCAAAATCCGCCCCGCCTACACTGACCACCACCGCCGCATTGGCGTTTTTGCCGCCGCGGGCATGGTAGCTCATGCCGTTGGTCACCACTCGCCCTTCCTCGCTGGCGGAGGCGACCACCTGACCGCCGGGGCACATACAGAAGGTGTACACGCAGCGGTCTCCCACATGCTGGGAAAGCTGGTACTCTCCCCGGGGCAGGGCGGGATGTCCCGCCGCCTCGTGGTAAAGGCTCTTTTCGATCTCGCTTTGCAGATGCTCTGCCCGGAAGCCTACGCTGAAGGGTTTGCACTCCAGCACCAGCCCGCTGTCCATCAGCATGGCAAAGGTATCCCGTGCCGAGTGTCCCACCGCAAACACCAGCGCCTCACAGGGGACGGTGCCGCCGGTGGTAAAAACACCGGTAAGATGTCCGTTTTTCTGTTCCAGACCCGTGAGGGCGGTGTTGAAGCGGACTTCGCCCCCCAGTGCCTCGATCTCCCTGCGGATGGAGGTGATGACCCCCCGCAGCAGGTCGGTGCCCACATGGGGCTTCTGCTTCCAGGCGATCTCCTCCGGTGCACCGTGGTGCAAAAACACCTCGGTGACAAAGCCGCACAGCTCATCCCCGATGCGGGTGGTGAGCTTGCCATCGGAAAAGGTCCCCGCTCCGCCCTCGCCAAACTGGATGTTGGCGTTGGGGTCCAGCTCGCCGGTGGCGGAAAAATGCTCCACCGCCTGCACCCGCTGTTCCAGCGCCGGTCCCCGCTCCAGCACGATGGGGCGGTAGCCCTGCCGTGCCAGCAGCAGCGCCGCAAAGAGCCCCGCAGGACCCAGACCGCACACCACCGGGCGGTGGAGCAGTCGGTCGCTGCCCTGCTGCACCGTGAATACCGGCTGCTCATGGCGGGAGATGTTTGCCCCTGCAGCGGCAAAGGCAGCCTCCTGCCCGGGATCCTTCAGGGTGATCGCCACAGTGTAAACCAGCTTGGGCTGCCCCCGGCGGGCGTCCACCGACAGCTTTGCAATGCCCAGCTGTGCCACCCGGCTGTGAGGGATGTGCGCCTGCTGCAGCGCCTTTTCGTATGCTGCCGACTCCTTTGCAGAGAGAGGCAGGCGGATGTTGCGAACCAGAATCATGTTATCGTGCGTTCCTTTTTGTATCAGTTGCTTTCGATGCGGCACTGCAGCACATAGCTGCCCAGTGCAAAGATCTTGCCGTTAGAGGGCACATACAGGCGGCAGGCAATGTTCTGTTGCCCCGTTGCCACCGAGAAGTCCGCAGCGTCGATCTCAATGACCACCTGTTCCGGCACCAGCGTGTCCATGGTGCCCTTGGGACCGCAGAGGGTCACGTTCATCAGTCGGTCGGTCTCCACCGTCAACTGGTAGGTGGAGGGCAGGTTCACCACCTGCACGCAACTGGAGGGCAGGTTCATGGTCTTGGTCTCCAGCCCGGAGCAGTCAAAGCTCACAGTGACGGTGGAAACATTGTCCAGCAGATAGATATCGCTGGGCAGCTCCATGGGCAGCTCGTAGGTCTTGTTGAGGGTAAAGGTGGACAAATCAATGGTGCCGATGGAGATCTGGGACAAAGCGTCGATCTTTTCCGCCGGACCTGCCACCTTGATCTGCTTGCGGCTCAGGTCGTATAACAACACTGAGTTGTCAAAATGCTTAGGTGCGTTGATAAAGCTCACCTTCACCGGCAAGGTCGCCATCTTGTACACCTGCAGGGTCACGTCCACTCTGCTCTCTTCCAGCTGGGTGTACTCAAACTCCACCTCGCTGCCGCCGGAAGTGTAGAACCGCAGGGGCGTATCCAGCGTCACCGAACCGCTCAGCTCCCCGGTGGCAGTGACCTCGGCGGTGCAGGTGGCGACCTTGTCCAGCTCGCTGCTGGGACCGGAAAGGGTCACATTCTCCTTGGACACATCGGTGCTGTAGAGGATATAGCCGTCCGCAATGGTCAGGTAGTTGGTGGTGACCTTTACCGGCAGAGTCTTTTCCTCCACCACATCAAAGACCACCTGCACCGTGTTTTCGGTGCCTTCCAGGGTCACGTTGATGCCGTTGAGCATCCCGTTTGCTCCCCGCACCTGCAGGCGCAGGGTCTTTTCTCCGCTGTCCCGCACGCTGGACCAGTCCGGGTAGACCACAAAATCTGAGGCGGTGAGCCCGCCGATGGTGTAGCCGTCACCGGAGATCTTCAGGTTCACCGTCTTTTCCTCAGCGCTGACGATGCTCAAGCCCCGGGAAGTATAGGCGGAGGAATCGTAGGTATAGTCCACCGGCACATTGTAGATGGTATTGGTGGTGCCGGGCTGCACGATCATGGTGACCACCATCCACGCTACCACCGCTCCCAGCAGGGCAAGGGCAAGGCGGATGCGCCGGTCGTCCAGCAAACTTCTGGTGCGGGGCAGAGCGGGCTTGGTGTTGTTGTTACTGGGCTGGCTTTTCATTGCTGTTCGTCCTCCCCCTTCTGGGTCACCCAGCGCAGAAGCTGTTTTGCACGGTCCTTCCACGTTTCGGTGGTGCTTTTTTCGGTGGTGGTCTCCTTGGGGATCATCTCATCCACCAACCGGGTATACAGGGTCTGCCGGTCAAAATGACGGATCAGCACCCCGTTCTTTGCCATGGAGATGATGCCGGTCTCCTCGCTGACCACGATGGCAATGGCATCGGAGTTCTCCGCAATGCCAAGGCAGGCGCGGTGGCGGGTGCCCATATCCTTGCCCAGATCCAGATTGTTGGACAGGGGCAGCACGCAGCCTGCCGCCTTGATGCGTCCGTTCTCGATGATGGCGGCACCGTCATGGAGGGGGGTGCCCTCGTAGAAGATGGTGCCCAGCACCTCCAGATTTACGGCGCTGTTTACCGGGGTGCCGGTGCGCACGATCTCCGAAAGGTTGGTGTGGCGTTCCAGCACGATGAGGGCACCGGTCTTGGTCTCGGAAAACCGCTCCGCCGCATCACAAATGGCGATGATGGCGCTGCGCCACGCCCCTTTCAGGCTGGGGTCGTTGTAGCGTCCTTTCATGTTGAAGAGCTTGGAAGTCCACTGGTCCGTCTGCCCCATGCGCTCCAGCGCACGGCGGATCTCCGGCTGGAACAGCACCACCAGGGTCAGTAAGCCCACCTGCAGCAGGGAGTTGAGCATCCATGTAACGGTGCGCATATTCAGGGTGGTCGCCACCAGATAGATCGCCAGCACCAACAGTGCGCCCTTGGCAAGCTGCCCGGCGCGGGTACGGTTGATGATGCCCAGCAGCTGGTAGATCAGAAAGGCGATGATAAGGATATCCAGCAGATCGACAATTTTAAAGGTCTGAAAATTGGCGATGATCGCATGCAGAGACATTGGTGTACACTCCTGTTTACAGCGTTTCGATCAGGGCGACGGCATGGGCGGCAATGCCCAGACCTTCGCCGGTAAAGCCCAGATGCTCCTCGGTGGTCGCCTTGACGCTCACTGCCTCCACCGGCAGTCCAAAGGCGGCGGCAAGATTTGCCCGCATGGCGGGGATGTGGGGAGCCAGTTTGGGGCGCTGGCACAGCAGAGTGGCGTCGATGTTCTCAATGCGCCAGCCCTTCTCCTGCAGGATCCGTGCCACATGCTGCGCCAGCTTCAGGCTGTCTGCGCCGGCATAGGCGGGGTCATTGTCCGGGAAATGCTTGCCGATATCTCCCAGCGCCGCTGCTCCCAGCACCGCATCCATTACGGCATGGGTCAGCACATCTGCGTCCGAGTGACCCAGCAAGCCCTTTTCAAAGGGCACCTCCACACCGCCCAGAATGAGCTTCCGGTCCTCTACCAGACGGTGCACGTCATAACCATGTCCAATGCGCATTTTCGGTTCCTCCTTCTGTACGGGGCGGGGCAGGTCCTCCCTCGTTGTGATCTTCAGGTTGGCATAATCGCCCTGGGTCAGCTGCACCGGGCGTCCGGTCAGCTCAAACAGGCTGCAGTCGTCGGTGACCAGCCGCACCTTTTCCTCATCCAGCTCGTCCAGCGCCGCCAGATAGGCGGCACGGTCAAAGCACTGGGGGGTCTGTACTGCATACAGGGTGCTGCGGTCCGGCGTCTGCTCCACCATGCAGGCAGGAGGCACCGTTTTGCCGTCTCCCCGCTGGGCGATCTTTACCGTATCCTTTACCGGCACTGCCGGGGCTGCCGCACCACACCGTGCAGCGGCGGCAAGCGCCTCCTCAATGACTGTTCCGCTCACAAAGGGACGTGCGGCATCATGGACCGCCACGATCTCTCCACAGGCGGCAAGCACGCCGTTTTTTGCACTTTCGGCACGGGTGGCTCCCCCGGACACCACCACCACAGGCTTTGTACAGTCTGCGGTCTGCTGCTCCACAAAGGGACGGTTTTTGCCTGCCACCACCACGATCTGTGCCACCTGCGGGCACTGTTCAAACGCACGGATACTGCGGCGCAGCACCGTCTCCCCGCCCAGATCAAAACTGAGCTTATCAAAGCCCATCCGGGTGGAAGAACCCGCTGCCACCAGCACCGCCGATACGGTTTTTTCCATTTTCCACACCTGCCTTACCCCCGCCGTTGCCCGGGCAGACCCCGGGGAAACAGGGTATAATGAATCATTCTTTATTATAGCGTATCAGCCCGCAAACTGCAACCGTTCTGCACAGCAAAAAGGGGCTGCCGCACGCAGAACGTGCAGCAGCCCCAAAGGGAAACTATGCGGTTTTTATGCAAAGATCGGCTCAATGGCAGCAGCCAGAGCGTCCTTCTGTGCCTGTGCCTCGGCAAGGTCCTTGCCCAGAGTGGTAAAGTAGGTCTTGATCTTAGGCTCGGTGCCGGAGGGACGCACCACCACGGTAGCGCCATTCTCCAGACTGTAGATCAGCACGTTGGCAGCGGGCAGACCGGTCTCTTCCGGCTTCTGGTAGTCGGTGACCTTGACCACCTTGTGTCCGGCAAGCTCCACCGGCGGCTGATCCCGGAGTTTCTGCATAATGGAAGCCATCTTCTCCATACCGGTGAGACCGGGGAACTCGAAGCTGTCCACCTTGTTCAGGTAGCGACCATACTGCTTGTAGATCTCTTCCAGACGCTGCTTGATGGAGGAACCGATACTGCGGTAGTATGCCGCCATCTCGCAGATCAGCATGGAGCCGATAACCGCATCCTTATCCCGGACGTAGGGACCTGCCAGATAGCCGTAGCTCTCTTCAAAGCCAAAGATAAAACGGTCCACTTCTCCTGCTGCTTCCAGACTTGCGATCTGATCACCGATCCACTTAAAGCCGGTGAGGACGCTGCGCATCTCCACGCCGTAGTGAGCGGCAATGGCGTCTGCCAGCGGGGTGGAGACGATAGACTTGACCGCCACCGGGTTCTTGGGCATAGTGCCCTTTTCGATGCGGCCTGCGCAGATGTAATCCAGCAGCAGAGCGCCCATCTCGTTGCCGGACACCAGCTCATAGCTGCCATCGGGGCACTTCATGGCGATGCCCACACGGTCAGCGTCAGGGTCGGTGGCGAGCATCAGGTCGGCGCCGGTCTTGGTGGCAAGCTCCAGACCCAGCTTCAGTGCCTCAAAGATCTCGGGGTTGGGGTAGGAGCAGGTGGTAAAGTAGCCGTTGGGGTACTCCTGCTCCGGCACGATGGTAATATCGGTAATGCCCATGTCGTTCAGCACATGGGTCACCGGCACCAGACCGGAACCGTTCAGGGGGCTGTACACCAGCTTCAGCCCGGCGGTACGGCACAGACCCGGGCGCACCTGACGTGCCTCGATGGCGTCGTACAGCGCCTTCTTGCAGTCATCGCCCACAAAGCGGATCATGCCATTCTCCACGCCCTCGGCAAAGGAGATGTATTTTGCACCGGTGAGCACATCGGTCTTCTGGATCTCGTCGTAGACGATGGCGGCAGCGTCATCGGTCATCTGGCAGCCGTCGGGACCGTATGCCTTATAGCCGTTGTACTTTGCCGGGTTGTGGGAAGCCGTCACCATGATACCGGCGTTGCACTGGTAGTAGCGGGTGGCAAAGCTCAGAGCAGGCACCGGCATCAGAGCGTCATAAATGCGGACCTTGATGCCGTTGGCAGCAAGGACGCCTGCGGCAGTCTTGGCAAAGACGTCGCTCTTCAGGCGGCTGTCGTAGCTGATCGCCACAGTCTGGTTTCCGCCCTGGGTCTTGACCCAGTTGGCAAGACCCTGGGTTGCCTGACGGACCACATAGATATTCATGCGGTTGGTGCCGGCGCCCAGAACGCCCCGCAGACCAGCCGTACCAAACTTCAGCGCCACGGCAAAGCGATCCTTGATCTCCTCATCGTTGCCCTCGATCTTAGCCAGTTCGGGCTTCAGATCTGCATCTTCCAGATCTGCTGCCAGCCAGCGCTTGTACTCATCCAGATACATGTTGCACACCTTACCTTTGTTATTTTCTCATAAAAGAGACAGTTTGTTAAAACCTACTTATAATATAAACTCTTGTGTCCAACATGTCAATTGCGTATTATGTCACAAGAATATCTCAAAAAAATCAGCAAATGCCACAAAAGCATCTACTTTCGTCCTGCACAGCGGCGTTTTGCTCCGATCCGCAGGGGTTTTCTGCCCGGCAATAGGGCTGTCCGGCGTCCGTCAGCACCTCCAGCCACTGCTGCAGTCCCACGCTGTTCTCCCACAGGTAGCGCAAAAGCTGCATCACCCGGGCAAAACTGCCCGGTGGGGTGATGACGGTGCTGCACTCCACCCTTCCATCCTGCTCCTGCCGCAGCTGCACCACCACCCCTCCCGGGACGGTGCGGGCGCTGTAGATGAGGGTATGGGCACGCTGCAGCCCCTCCAGCTGGCTGTATGTACGGATATAGCGGCAGTATTCTTTGCCTGTCATGATAAAACCTTCCCCTTTCCATTGCATTGACATCTTTTACACCCTTTACTATAATGGAATCAAGTCGAAAATGCTGTCGGAATCTGACGATATACTCCCAATTTTTTCCAATAAATTCCGACAGGATTTGCCCACGGGCAGGAAGGAGCACCATGTATTCGGTCACAAAAAGCTTTGGTCTGAACGGTCTGCGGGGCTTTGCCGTAGCGGTGGAAGCAGACGTTTCCGGAGGGCTGCCGGCGTTTTCCATCGTAGGACTGCCGGATTCCGCCGTGCGGGAGAGTGCGGACCGTGTGCGCGCCGCCATCAAGAATCTGGGCTACAAGTTCCCGGACCGGCGCATCACCATCAACCTTGCCCCTGCGGACGTGCGCAAGACCGGACCGGTCTACGACCTGCCCCTGCTGCTGGCACTGCTTGCTGCAGCGGGACAGCTGGAGGATCCCCCGGAGGACGCCGCCTTTCTGGGAGAGCTGGCGCTGGACGGCAGCCTGCGTCCGGTATCCGGAGTGCTGCCCATGGCACTTGCAGCGGCGGAAAACGGCATCCGCACCCTCTACGTTCCCGCTGAGAACGCCGCCGAGGCAGCGGAAGCCGCCGCCGACAATATGACCGTCTACCCTGCCCACACTGCCCGGGATGTGGTGGACGCTTTGCGGGGCATCCGTCCCCTGACCCCTGCCAGACCGGTGCCCTTTGACCCCGCCGACGGCTGGGCGCAGGTGCCGGATTTTGCGGACGTGCTGGGACAGTCTCTGGCACGGCGTGCCATGGTCATTGCCGCCGCCGGAGGGCACAATGTACTGCTGATCGGCGCCCCCGGCACCGGCAAATCCATGCTGGCAAAACGACTGCCGGGCATCCTGCCGCCCCTGACCCGGGAGGAGGCGGTGGAGACCACCAAGATCTATTCCATTGCCGGACAGCTGCCGCAGGGGCGGGGGCTTATCTCCGCCCGTCCCTTCCGCAGCCCGCACCACTCCGCCAGCTCTGCGGCGCTGGCAGGCGGTGGGGCACAGTTCCGCCCCGGAGAGTGCAGCCTTGCCAACTGCGGCGTGCTGTTTCTGGACGAACTGCCGGAGTTTTCCCGGGAGAGTCTGGAGGTGCTGCGCCAGCCCTTGGAGGACGGACAGATCACTGTGAGCCGTGCCGCCGGCAGCGCCACCTACCCCAGCCGCTTCCAGCTGGTCGCCGCCATGAACCCCTGCAAGTGCGGCTATTACGGGCACCCCACCCGCCCCTGCACCTGCTCTCCCAGCGCCGTGCGGCAGTACCGCAGCCGGGTCTCCGGTCCCCTTCTGGACCGCATCGACCTGTGCGTAGAGATGGACCCCATCGCTTTTGACGAGCTGCACAGCGCCGCTCCTGCCGACAGCAGTGCCACGCTCCGCCGTCAGGTCCTTGCCGCCCGTGCCATTCAGGCTGCACGATACGCCGCACCGGAATTTGCCGGGGTGCGGTGCAACGCCCAGCTCACCGCCGGGCAGGTGCGCCGGGTCTGCCGCATGACCCCGGAGGCAGAGCGGCTGCTCCGTGCCTCCTACGATGCTCTGGGGCTTTCTGCCCGCGCCCATGACCGCATCCTGCGGGTGGCACGCACCGTGGCAGATCTTGCCGGCAAGCAGCTGCTGGACGAAGAGTCCCTGCTGGAAGCCCTGCAGTACCGGGCGCAGGAAAAGACCGACCTGTAATATCTGCCTTGAATGCAAAAAGGAGCCGTCCAACACAGGACAGCTCCTTTTTTGTACGCATTTGCGTTTTATTTGTGAGATCAGAACCTTTTCCAGGTATCCGGCAGAAACAGCACCAGCATGGGGAAGATCTCCAGACGACCTGCCAGCATATCAAAGATCAGCACCAGCTTTGCAGGGTTTGCAAAACCGCCAAAGTTCTGCATAGGGCCCACCAGCTCCAAGCCGGGACCGATGTTGTTCAGGGTAGCCGCCACAGCGGTAAAGTTTGTCACCATGTCAAAGCCATTGAGGCTGATGAGCAGGAAGGATACCACAAAGATAAAGAAATACGCCGCCATGTACACGTTGGTGGTGCGGACGGTCTCGTGGTTCAGCAGCTTGCCGTCCATGCGCACCGGTGCCACCACCTGCGGATGCAGCGCCTGCTTCAGCTCCTTGCCAAGGGTCTTGCCCAGAATGAGAAGGCGGCTCACCTTGATGCCGCCGCCGGTACTGCCGGCACAGGCACCGATGAACATAAGCACCACCAACACCTCTTTGGACAGGGTGGGCCACAGGTCAAAGTCGCAGCTGGAAAAGCCGGTGGTGGTGATGATGGAACCCACCTGAAACGCCGCCTGCCGCAGCGCCTCTCCAAAGCTGTTGTAGAGGCTGTAGATGTTGGCGGTGATGATGGCAATTGCCACCGCAATGACCGCAAAGTAGCCCCGGACCTCCTCACTGGCGGAAGCACGGCGGAACTTGCCCATGAGCATCAGGAAATAGGCGTTGAAGTTGACGCCGAAGAGGATCATGAAGATGGTCACCACCCACTGGATGTAGGGGGAAAAGCTGCCAAAGCTGTCGTTCCGGAAGCCAAAGCCGCCGGTGCCTGCAGTGCCGAAAGCGGTGAGCATGGACTCGAACAGGGGCATACCTCCCGCCAGCAGGAACACCAGCTCCAGCACGGTCAGGGCAAAATAGATGCCATAAAGGATCTTGGCAGTGGACTGGACCTTGGGTACCAGCTTATCCACCTGCGGACCGGGGCTTTCCGCCTTCATCAGGTTCACGTGGGAACCGCCGGTCAGGGGCAGCAGGGACAGCAGGAACACCAGAACGCCCATGCCGCCGATCCAGTGGGTAAAGCTGCGCCAGAACAAAATGCCCTTGGGCAGGCTCTCCACCTCCGGCAGGATGCTGGCGCCGGTGGTGGTAAAGCCGGACACCGTCTCAAACACGGCATCCACCGGGTTGGGGATGCAGCCGGTGAGCACAAAGGGCACAGCGCCCACCACCGAGATCAGGATCCAGCTGAGGGCGGTGGCGGCAAAGCCTTCCCGCATATAGAACATCTTACTGCGGGGTTTGATGCTGCGGAGCCCATAGCCCGCCGCAGCGCTGACCGCCGCTGTAAGCAGAAAGACTCCCAGCACCCTCCACTCGCCGTAGAACAGGCTGGCAGCTGCCGGCAGCAGCAGCAGGGCACCTTCGATCATCAGGATATAGCCCAGCAGGCGGAAAACGATGGAATAATTCATTCTGCGCCTCCGTCAGTGTTCCACAATGTCCCGCAGGTCGTGGAGACCATGTTCCAGCGTGACCACGATGACGTTGTCGCCTACCCGGATCTGGTCGCCGCCGCGGGGGATCAGGATCTGGTTGCCCCGGTTGATGCAGCACAGCAGCAGGTTCTTTTTCAGGTGCAGCTGGCTCAGGGGCACGCCGGTGGCGGCGCTCTCCTCGTGGACCGTGAATTCCAGCGCCTCCACCCGGTCGTCCAGAATGCGGTACAGGGTCTTGATGTTGTTGCCCGCCTCGTTCTGCAGGGCACGGACGTACTGGACGATAAAGTCGCAGGTCATGTACTTGGGGTAGACCACGCTGCCCAGATCCAGTCCTGCCAGAATGTCGTCAAACTCCAGCCGGTTCACCTTGGTGACCAGCTTGCAGTTGGAGTGCTTTTTGGCAAACAGGGTCAGCAGCACATTTTCCTCGTCGATGTTGGTCAGTGCCACAAACGCCTCGGTGGACTCCAGCCCCTCCGAGAGCAGGAAATCCCGGTTGGAGCCGTCCTCGTTGAGGACCTGTGCCCCGGGCAGCTGCTCTGCCAGCTCGGTGCAGCGTGCCTCGTCCCGCTCCACGATGCGGACCCGCACGTGGTTGTCCAGCAGCTCCTGACTGAGGTAGAAGGCAATGGCACCGCCGCCTACGATCAGGGCATTCCGCACCGGACGCACAGGCATGTGGATCCGCAGGAAGAACTCATGGGCATTTTCCTGGGTAGCAAGGAAGGTGACCTGATCCCCGTTCTGCAGCACAAAGTTTCCGTTGGGGATGATGACCCCGCCGTCCCGTTCCACGGCGCAGACCAGAATGTCGCTCTTGAGCCGGGTGGGGATCTCCCGGATCGCCACACCGTCCAGCTCCTGTGCCTCGGTGAGGGCAAACTTGATCAGCCGCACCCGACCGTCCGCAAAGGTGTCGATCTTGCTGGCGCCGGGGAACCGCAGCAGGTGGGAGATCTCCTTTGCCGCCGCCATCTCCGGGTTGATGATTGCCGAAATGCCGATCTGCTTTTTGATAAAGTCCAACTCGTGGCTGTAGGATGGGTTGCGCACACGGGCGATGGCGTGGCAGTGACCTGCCTTTTTGGCGAACATACAGCACAGCAGGTTCAGTTCGTCCGAACCGGTGACCGCAATGAACACGTCTGCGTCCTCGATGCCTGCCTCCGCCAGGGTGGTGATGGACGAGCCATTGCCCACGATACCCAGCACATCGTAGGTCTGGGTCAGGTACTCCACCCTTGCTTTGTTGGTGTCTACAACGGTCACATTGTGACCTTCCTCGCTGAGCTGCCGTGCAATCGCTGTACCAACCTTGCCGCTGCCCACCAGAATGATCTTCATAAAGCTTCCTTTCTTCTGCGCTCCTGTGGCGGAACGGACCCGAATACAGTGTAGTATAACACAATCCCCTGCAAAGGTCCACCAAAGACTGTCATTTTCCGGCGAAACAGCGCAAAACGGCGGGAGTCCCCTAAAAAGGGACCGCTGCACACTCTGCAGCGGTCCCCGTTCTGTGCTGTTTCTGCTTTGTCAGTAGCGTTCCACGCCGTCTCTGGTCACCAGTGCGTATACCAGCGGAGCCTCCTCCGGCTTCTCTGCGCCGTACACAAGACCGCTGCGGTACTCTGCGGCAGCCGCCTCGAACTTGTCCGCTGCGCCGTAGAAGGTAGCAAGACTCTCGCCCTTGTGGACGTAGTCTCCCCGCTTTTTGTGCAGCACGATGCCGGCGGCAAAGTCCAGGGGATCTCCCTTCTTCTGGCGTCCCGCACCCAGCAGCACACTGGCGGAACCGATCTTCTCGGCGTCGTTGGCGGTGATGTAGCCCTCCTGCTCTGCCAGCAGCTCGTAGCTGGCGGCGGGCTGAGCAAAGAGGCTGCAATCCTCCAGCACCCGGACATCTCCGCCCTGTGCCGCAAACATCTCCTTGCACTTGGCAAAGGCGGAACCATCTGCGATGGTCTTTTCTGCCATGGCACGGCACTGCTCCGGAGTGCCCCGGTCTGCCAGCACCAGCATATTGGTGGCAAGCTGCAGACACACCTCCGTAAGGTCTGCCGGACCCTTGCCCTTCAGCACGTCCATGCTCTCCATGACCTCAAGACTGTTGCCGATGTTATGACCCAGCGGGGTATCCATATCGGTGATCATTGCCGCCACCCGGCGTCCGTGGTGGGTGCCGATGGACACCATCAGCTTTGCCAGCCGGATGCTGTCCTCCACCGTTTTCATAAAGGCACCGGTGCCGGTGGTGACGTCCAGCAGGATAGCGTCGGAGCCGGAGGCAAGCTTTTTGGACATGATGCTGGATGCGATCAGGGGGATGCAGCTCACGGTGGCAGTCACATCCCGCAGGGCGTACATCTTTTTATCCGCCACGGCAATGCCCTCGCTCTGCCCGATGACCGACAGACCCATGCGGTTCACCTGTGCAAAGAACTCCTCCTGCGACAGGGCGGTCTTTGTGCCGGGGACGCTCTCCATCTTGTCGATGGTGCCGCCGGTGTGACCCAGACCTCTGCCGCTCATCTTGGCGATCTTGACACCACACGCCGCCACGATGGGGGCAATGACCAGCGTGGTCTTGTCGCCTACGCCGCCGGTGGAATGCTTGTCCACTTTGATGCCGGGAATGGGCGAAAGATCCACCATGACGCCGCTGTGTGCCATCACATCCGTAAGCTCTGCGGTCTCCTCGTCGGTCATGCCCCGGAGATAGACCGCCATCATCCATGCCGCCATCTGGTAGTCCGCCACGTCTCCGCTGACAAAACCGTTGACGATGGTCTCCAGCTCTTCCCGGCTGTGGGTGCCGCCATCCCGCTTTTTTGCGATCAGATCATAAATGCGCATCGTTCCATGCTCCTATTCGTATGACTATTATAGCTTTAGTATAGCAAAACTCTCCTCAAAATCAATATACATTCTGTGGACTTTTGCTAAATTTGTGCAAAAAAGGGCGCAGCCGCCCCGAAAAGCAGCTGCGCCAGGTGTCGTCTTTCCTCCTCAGCGGGAGCCCTTGTCGTAGGGGATGCCCTCCGCCTTGGGTGCCATGCTGTTCTTGGAAGTAAAGGCAAGAATGACCATGGATGCCACAAAGGGCATCATGTTGTAGATGTTGCTGGACCAGTGCAGCTGTGCCAAGAAGGTGGAGTCCGCAATGTTTGCCAGACTCTTGAACACTGCAAAGAACATTGCTGCGCCGCAGATGTGGAAAGGCTTCCACTGACCAAAGATCATAACTGCCAGCGCAAGGAAGCCTGCACCTGCAACGCCCACCTCAAAGTTCCAGGTCTGCACCGGGGGCACGATGTATGCCATGCCGCCGACGGCACCCAGAGCACCGGACAGCAGCACGCCTGCATAGCGCATCTTGTACACATTGATGCCCACGGAGTCCGCAGCCTGAGGATGCTCGCCGCAGGCACGGAGACGCAGACCGAAGCGGGTCTTATACAGCAGGATAAAGCTGATAACCAGCAGCACAAAGCCCAACGGCACGAAGACGCTCATTTCCAGCCCGCCTACGGTGAACAGGAACGCCTTGTTGGAGTAGTTCAGCTTGGCGCTGCCGCTGGTGCTGAAGTACTTGGCGATGACCACCGCAATGGCGGTGGCAAGCAGGTTCAGTGCGGTGCCGCCGATGGTCTGGTCCGCCTTGAGGTTGATGGAGGCAAAGGCAAGCAGCAGGCTGTACACCATACCTGCCAGCGCCGCCGCAAGGATGGAAAGCAGCACCACAAGGTACGTCGGCATCCCTGCAGGCAGCATGGTCAGGGTAAGGACACCTGCCACGCCGCCGATGACCATGATGCCTTCCAGCGCAATGTTGATGATGCCGGAGTGTTCGCTGAACATACCGCCCAGTGCCACCATCATCAGCACGATGCCGTACAGCAGAGTATATTTGATCAGAAGCAGCATATCATTCGCCCTCCTTTTTGGTGGTCTTTGCTTCGGCGGGAGAAGGTTCCGCATTCACATTGGTCTTATCTGCATTTTTGAACAGCAGTGCGTGGATCTTGCCACGGAACAGCATGGAGAATGCACACAGATAGATGATGATGCCGCTGATCAGGTCGGAGATCTCGGTGGGATAGTACTTGGTGGACAGGAAGGAGCCGCCGACCGAGATATGGGAGATGAACAGCGCCGAGAAAATGGTACCGATGGGGTTGGAACTTGCCAGCAGTGCCACCGAAATGCCGTTGAAGCCCATGGTAGGCAGGCTGGTGGAGTTCAGGGGGTTCCACTGGGACACGTTGGACAGGTAGTAGAGACCTGCACCGAAGCCTGCCAGCGCACCGGCGATCGCCATGGAGAGGATGATGTTCTTCTTCTCGTTGATGCCGGCGTACCGGGCGGCGTTCTTGTTGAGACCCACCGCCTTCAGCTCATAGCCAAAGGTGGTCCGGTTGAGCACCACCCACACCAGAATTGCCACCACCGCTGCAAGGAAGATGGCAATGGTGGTACTGTTGGTCTGGAACAGCTTGTTCAGCCCCAGATCCGGGATCAGTGCCTTGGAAAGCGCCGGATCCTTGCTCAGGTTCAAGGTGCGGGTGTTCCGCACATCGTACATGGGACCGGTGCCGTTCTGGTAGATCAGTTCGTTTACCAGATACAAGCCGATCCAGTTGAACATAATGGAGGTGATGACCTCATTGATGTTGAAGTATGCCTTAAAGAAGCCCGGGATGGCACCCCAGATGCCGCCCAGAATGGTGGCCGCCAGCAGGCAGACGAACCAGGGCAGCTTCAGCATGATGGCGCAGTACAGGGCACCAAAGGCACCCAGCGTGTACTGACCTGCTGCACCGATGTTGAACAGACCGGTCTTAAAGGCAAATGCCACCGAGAGACCTGTCATGATCAGAGGCGCTGCGTTTGCCAGCTCCTTGCCCACACCGTAGGGGGCATCGTGGAAGCCGCCCTTGATGATGCGCACAAAGCCATCGTTCCACGCATGGGCGGGGTTGATCGCCAGCAGAACCAGAAAACCCACCAGCAGACCGATCAGGATGCACAACAGCGCCGCCAGCACGCTGGTGATGGAGCTGTTGAGGCTGCCATGGGAAAGTTTTTTCTTATTCATTTATTCTCGCTCTCCTTTCCCTGCTTCCGTGCGCCTGCCATATACAGACCCAGTTCCTGCACGGTGGTGGTCTTGGGGTCAAACTCGCCTACGATCTCACCCTCGTACATCACCAGAATGCGGTCCGAAAGGTTCATGACCTCGTCCAGTTCCAGACTTACCAGCAGGACCGCCTTGCCCTTATCTCGCTCCGCAACGATCTGCCTGTGGATATACTCGATGGCACCCACGTCCAGACCACGGGTGGGCTGCACTGCCACCAGCAGATCCGGATCCCGGTCCATCTCACGGGCGATGATCGCCTTCTGCTGGTTGCCGCCGGACATGCTGCGGACGATGGTGGAACTGCCCTGACCGCTGCGGACGTCGTACTGGGCAATGAGCTTGTCGGAGTACTCCCGCACCTTGTCGGACCGGATGAAGCCGCCCTTCTGGAACTCCGGCTGCCAGTAGCGCTGGAGCACCATGTTGTTTTCCAGCGTGTAATCCAGCACCAGACCGTGCTTGTGGCGGTCCTCCGGGATGTGGCTCATGCCGTCCTTGGAGCGCTGACGGATGGATGCACGGGTGATATCCTTGCCGCTGAGGGTGATCTTGCCGCTGGAAAGCTTTTCCAGACCGGTCAAGCCGTAGACGAGCTCGGTCTGACCGTTGCCCTCGATGCCTGCCAGACAGACGATCTCGCCTGCATGGACCTGAAAACTCACGTCCTTCACCGAGTCCTTCTTGCGCTGGTCGTTGTGCATGGTGACGCCTTCCACATCCAGCACCACCTTGCCGGGTTCTGCAGGCTTTTTGTCCACCTGCAGCTGAACATCACGACCCACCATCATGCGGGAAAGTTCTTCCTTGGTGGTGTTCTGGATGTCCACGGTACCCATATACTTGCCCTTGCGCAGGACGGTGCAGCGGTCTGCCACCGCCATGATCTCGTTGAGCTTGTGGGTGATAAAGAGGATGGACTTGCCTTCCTTTTTAAAGCCCCGCATGATCTCCATGAGCTCGTCGATCTCCTGAGGGGTCAGCACTGCCGTAGGCTCGTCAAAGATCAGGATCTCGTTGTCCCGGTACAGCATCTTGAGGATCTCCACACGCTGCTGCATACCCACCGAAATATCGCTGATGAGGGCATCCGGGTCCACCCGCAGACCGTACTTCTCACTGAGCGCCACTACCTTTTTGCGTGCCTCAGCCTTCTGCAAAAAGCCCATCTTGTTGGGCTCCACACCCAGAATGATGTTGTCCAGCACACTGAAGCACTCCACCAGCTTAAAGTGCTGATGCACCATGCCGATGCCCAGTGCGTTGGCGTCATTGGGGTTACGGACTGCCACCTCCTTGCCGTTTTTCAGGATCTTGCCCTGTTCCGGCTGATACAGACCGAACAGCACGCTCATCAGCGTACTTTTGCCGGCGCCGTTCTCGCCCAGCAGGGCATGTACCTCGCCCTTGCGCAGCTGCAGGGTGATATCATCGTTTGCCTTGATACCAGGAAACTCCTTGGTAATGTGGAGCATCTCGATCACAAAATCCTCTGCCAATCTGCTCACTCTCCTTTCGTGCCGTAGCGACACCTATTCTATTCTAGTTTTCATTATACCTGATTTCGGTCCTTTTGCACATCACTTTTTCATTTTTTGTCGAAAAGTACATACAATAGTATTACTTTTATGGCATATTGCCAAGTTTACAGCTCTTTTCCTCTGTGGTTTGCCGCTTCTGCCAAACCACAGCCGCCACTTTGAAAAAGCTTTTCGATATTGCCGCCCCGCCGCACCGGCTGCGGGTGCAGCCTCCAAAAACAAAAACAGGGTGCCCGCCTGCATGGACACCCTGTTTTGGAATTTAGTAATTCATTATTTCTCACGCCGCAGCCGGACACAAATGCCGGACTGCAGCGGTGAAAACATTTGAACTGCGCTTAGACGATGTAGGTCACGTTGGTGAACTCGCTGACGGTGGGCTTGGTAGCGTCGTCGGAACTGTTGTCCACGGTGATTTCGCCGGAAGCGATCTTGCTCTTGAGAGCCTCGTAGTCCTCCACGGTGAAGGTCTTGAAGTTCCAGCTGCCGTCAGCAGTGGGCAGACCGATGTAGTCGCCGTCCTCCAGACCGAAGTTGCCGTTGGTGGCAGCGATCTGGCTCCACTCGCCCGCCTCAATGTCGGACAGAGCGGTAGCAACAGACTCGCTCAGACCCTTCATGGCAGAGGTGACGAAGGGGTTGTATGCGTAGCCGTCCTTCTCAACGCCGTTGACACCGATGTAGTTCTGGTCAACGTCAACGCCCACAACGTAGCCGTTGTTCTTCAGAGCAGCCTCAACAGCAGAGGTGTAGATGCCACCGCCGCAGGCAAAGACGATCTGGGTGCCGTTGGCATACCAGCCCTCCATACGGGAGGTGATGTTGGCATCGCCGTAGAACTGACCGCCGTAGAAGTAGTTGATGTCGATGTTGGTGCCCAGCTCCTTAGCAGCGGCGTCTGCGCCCTGCACGTAGCCGTAGCCGTAACGGATAACAGCGGGAACAGCCATGCCGCCCAGGAAGCCCAGCTTGGTGTAGCCGTCCTTAACAACGGCGTAGCCTGCCAGATAACCTGCCTGCTCTTCCTTAAAGGTGATGCAGTAGCAGTTGGCGGGGATGGCATCGGTGCCAATATCGCCCTGGGTCACATCGATGGCGATGAACTTGACATCGGGGTACTGCTCAGCTGCCCATGCCAGAGAAGCGCCGTACAGGTAGCCCACGCAGACGATAACATCAGCGCCGTCGTTGACAGCCTGACGGATCATGGTCTCACGATCCTCGTCAGAAGCATCAGCCTCAGGGATGTAGTACTGGCAGTTGTCGCCCATGTAGCTGGAAACAGCAGACCAGCAAGCCTGGTTGAAGCTCTCGTCATCAATGGTGCCGGTATCGCAGGTCAGAGCCACCTTTACGATCTTTTCTGCGCCATCAGCGGTAGAAGCAGCAGCAGAGGATGCTGCGGAGGAAGCGGTAGAGGATGCAGTGCTGGAAGAAGAACCACCGCAGGCAGTCAGAGCAGCGGCTGCGGCTACAGCACCTGCAACCGCCAGAAAGTTACGACGAGAAATCTTCATAAGAAACTCTCCTTTTATTTAAAAAATTGCGTCAAATGAATAAAATGTGCACAAATGCACATTTGCTGGCTCAAGTATAACGGCAAGAGGTGACAGATGCAAGCACTTTCTGATTACAAAATCTTTACAAAAAATTTCATGTGGGTTCCCTTAAAGTGATGCTTATTTCATAAAACCCCGGGAGCTCCGGCACAGCTCACCGCTGCTCCACTGCGCTGTTGCCAGCCACGTTGGAGGGTCCAAAGCCAAAGGGCAGCAGCTGGTCCATGCTGCGCTCGATAAAGTCCTCCGGACTTTTTGCCATGATAACGTTGAGTTCCGGTCCCCCAAACTCAAACAGCGCCTGACGGCACACCCCGCAGGGGGAGGTGATCTGCCGGTTTACTTCGCCCCGGCGGCTGCCCACCACGGCGATGTCGGTGAATTTGGTCACCCCGTCCGCCACCGCCTTGAACAGGGCGGTGCGCTCGGCGCAGCTGGTGGGGGTAAAGGCGGCATTCTCCACATTGCAGCCGGTGTAGATCCGTCCATCCGCTGCCCGCAGCGCCGCTCCCACCATGAAATCCGAGTAGGGCACATACGCCTTTTCCCGGGCGGCAAGCGCCATGCGGATCAGCTCTTTCTTTTCTTCCAGCGTCAGGTTGGTCATAGATGGTATCCTCCTTTTCCGGGTCAAAAACGGCGCAGTCCCCCGCTGGTATGGGAGACTGCGCCGTATCGCTCTTAGTATTCTGCGCCCAGAGCCACCTTCATCATGTCGGTAAAGCTCTTCTGACGCTGCTCGGCGGTGGTGATCTCCGGCGAGACAAAGCTGTCCGAAATGGTCAGCAGGCAGGCGGCGTTCTTGCCCAGCACCTGAGCATTGGCAAACAGGGCAAAGCTTTCCATCTCCACGCACAGGCAGCCCTTTTCGTCCCGCAGCTTTTCCCAGTAGGTGGGCTTGTCATCGGAGGGCTGACGGTAGAACACATCGGAGGAGTGGATGTTGCCCTCGATGAGGGGGATGCCCTGCTTTGCGGCAGAGGCACGGAGCTTTTCGTTCAGCGCTGCACTGGGCAGGGTCACATCTCCTGCAAAGCCGCTCTGGACCCGGGCGTAGTTGCTCTCGCTGACTGCGCCGGTGGCAAGCACCGTGTCAAAGAGCTTTGCCTTGGAGGTGTAGCTGCCGGCAGAGCCGATGCGGACGATATTCTCCACGTCATAGAACTTGAACAGCTCATAGGAATAGATGCCGATGGAGGGCATACCCATGCCGCTGCCCATGACGCTGATGGGGCGTCCCTCGTAGGTGCCGGTAAAGCCCAGCATCCCACGGACGCCGGTCACCTGACGCACATCCTTGAGGAAGGTATCGGCAATAAACTTGGCACGCAGAGGGTCACCGGGCATAAGGACCGTCTTGGCGAAGTCACCCTTTTCCGCGCTGATGTGAGGGGTAGACATAAGATCATCTCTCCTTTTATCTTATCATAATTTATCGGTTGCGATAGTTGCTACGGTTGAACACATTCTGGGGTGCGACGTAGCTGCCGTTGCGGCGGATCTCAAAGTGGCAGTGATTGCCGCTGGACCGTCCGGTGCTGCCCACGTAGCCGATGAGCTGTCCCTGTCTCACGGTCTGTCCGGCGCTGACTGCCAGAGACAGGCAGTGGGCGTACACGGTGGTGTAACCGTTGCCGTGGTTGATGATGATGGAGTTGCCGTAGCCGGTGCCTGCACCTGCCCGGTTGTAGCCGGACTTGGTGACGGTGCCTCCGGCGGAGGCATAGATGGGGGTACCGGCGGCGGCGCAGATATCCACGCCCTTGTGGCTGCCGCCGTACCAGCGGGAGCAGTAACGGTAGCCCGGTACCGGCCAGATGAACTGTCCGCTGCCGGTGATGTAGCCTGCTGCGCCGTGGCTGACCTTTTTGGTGCCCACGGTGATCTTTTCGTTCACCGGCTCCTTGACCACCTCGGTGCTCAGGATCTGCTGGCTCAGCTGGATGCCGTTGGTGTCGTAGACCCGCTGCGCCGTAACGCTGCGCACGCCCTTTTCACCCTTCTGGGTCACCTTTTTGGTGCCCACGGTGTACTCATTGGACTTAGTGGTCTCGGTGGCATAGGGGATCTCTTCCTCCCATGTCTCCACCCGGGTGATCCGCACTTCCAGCTTTGCTTCCTGCTTGGTCACCGTCAGCTCGTCACCCTGCCGGATCTGGGACTTTTCGTTAAGGGGTTCTCCCTTGAAGTCCGGGTTCAGGGCACACAGCTCCCGGAAGGTCAGGTCGTTCTTCTGGGCGATCTCCCACAGGGTGTCGCCGTTCTGCACCGTGTAGATCTTTTTCTCCTGCTGCACGCCGGAGAGCATCTGCTCCACACTGTTGTCATCCTCAAAGCTCTCGTTGAAGTAGATGCCATTTTCCAGCGTAACTTCCTTGTTGAAGCCCACGGTCATGTTGGGGTCATCCGGATCCTCGTAGGGCTCCAGCAGGCTGTCCAGATAGCCCTGCAGGGCGTTGCCATCCTCACAGACGGCGGTAAGCTCCCCGTCCAGATACAGAGCAGTGCCCTCGCTGATCTCATCACTGGAGGTCTTTAAGATGGCGTCTGCCATCTGGTTCTCGTCCAGCACGCTGTGCGCCACCGAGATGGTATAAGTAGGCTCCACAGTCCACTGGGTGCGGTCGGTGCCGGCGTAGCTGATACGCTCCTGCACCGCCTCCCGGGCAGAGTTGAACACGGTCTCGGTCGCCACATAGCCTACGGTCTGCCCATTCACCTGCACCTCCAGGGCATAGGGCTGACGGATGGTATTGTTGTACACTGTAAGGAACAATGCCAGCGCCGCCGCCGGAAGCAGATACATCGCCATGCGGGGCAGCCGTCCGATGTTGCGGCGGACGCCGCTGGTAAGGTAGCGGACACTTGCCTTGAAGGCAGCGCCAAAACCTTTTTCTTTACGCACCCTGTGGGCGTGGAGCAGGATGGAGATCATGCCCCGGAAAAACACTACAACGGGTCCAAAAATGTCTCCCAGCACCTGTGCCGCACCGGGGAATGCCATGGCGGCGATGCCGACAAACAGCTCCTTGCACCGGCGGGCAAAGGCGATGCCTGCCCAGCGCAGGTTCCGCCCCGTCTTGACAAAAGCATACTCAGCAGAAAAGCCGAGGGCATACAGCAGCTCTCCCACCTGCATCACAAGGGCGTTGCCGTGCATTTTTTGAGAGAGGGTATTTACATGGTTCTGGGTCCTGCGGCGGAAACGGTGCCGACGCAGCAAACGCATACACTGGAGCTGTGCCCGCCGGGAACGCAGCCGCTCTTTCCGGCTGCGGGGGGGCTGCGGCGGGGTGGGTGCCGCAGACTGCTCCTTTGTCTTATCTTCGATCAAAAGGTTTTTCTCCTTCCATGCCGCTCCGGAGCAGACGCATGACCCTGCTCCCCCAATGCGGCGGTATCCACGCAATGCTCCGCCCCCGTAAGGCGAAACATCCGACTTCATCTCTTTTTATTATACACCTTGCCTTCATTGAAGCAAGCTCCTGCGCAAAATTTGGTCAATTTTTTCACTGACTTTTCACCAACATCACAAAAACAGGGCGGCGATGTCCGGCGGCAGGGGGCTTTCTACCGTAACAGCAGAGCTGTGACACAGGTCCACCGGCACCGCAACAGCGATGCCTCCGGGGCAAGGGGTGTAGTCCGGTACCCGGAATACCTGCCTTGCGCAGTGGAGTGCCTGCCGCCCGATGCGCTGCCGACTGCCGCCGTACAGGTCGTCTCCTGCCAGCGGGTGCCCTATGGAAGCAAAGTGCACCCGGATCTGGTGGGTGCGCCCGGTGACCGGCACGCAGGCGGCAAGGCTCAACCCGTTTTTCACCTTTACTATGGTGTACTCGGTACGGCTGGGCTTTCCCTCCGGGGTAACGCACCGCCCGATGATGCTGTCCGCCTGCCGTCCGATGGGGGCATCAATGACCCCTTTTCCCAGCGGCAGCTCCCCTTCCACCACGGCGTAGTAGAGCTTTTCCACATTCTGCGCCAGCAGGGGGGCGGCGTAGGTGTTCTTTGCTGCCAGTACCAGCCCGCTGGTATCCTTGTCGATGCGGTTCACCGGGCGGAACACAGGGCTGTGCCCCTGCTGCGCAGCCCACGCCCCGTAGCCGTTTGCCAGCGTGTCATAGGGGTAGTTCAGGGTGGGGTGCACCGCCAGATGCGGGGGTTTTTCCAGCACCACTGCAAAGGCATCCTGATACACCACCTGTACCGGGATCTCCGGCTGGGGTGCCACGCCTTCCCCTTCCGGCGGCAGTTCAAAGGACACTACCTGCCCGGGGTACACCCGGCGGTTTGCCTGCACCGGCTGCCCGTCGGCAAAAAAGCCGCTGCCACGGAACTTTACCCCCCGTGCCAGCTCGGTGGACACGGCGCACCGGCGCAAAAAGCTGCGCAGCAGCACCCCGTTCTGGGTCTGCCGGTCCTCCGGAACGGTAAAATAAAGACGCACCGGCACGCCCTCCTTTCGTTTGCAGCAGTCTGTCATGACTGGGTCTCAGCCCACAAACTTATCATCTTTCCATGTACCGGATTCCACTCTGCCATCTGCGTAGGTTCTGGTTCCTTGTCCATTTTTTCCATGATTCACCCATTCGCCTTCATAAACAGAATAAACCTCTCCATTTCGATAGACCGTCTCTTTTCCTTGACCGTTCAGAACACCGTTGCTAAAATTTCCTTCTTGCATAGAACTAATTGTCTTTCCATCGTCTTCATAGAACGTCCATTTTCCTTGACCGTTCAGTTTTCCGTCAATATAATTTCCTTCGCTAATCCAATATCCGTCGTCGATATAGAGCGTCTTTTTTCCTTGACCGTTCAGCGCATTATTTTCAAATTCGCCTTCATCAACATTGCGTATTTTAGCAACCAATGAGGGCGTAATAGTAACTGTATTTGTAAATGTATATTTTCCCTTTCCGCAAGCCTTTCCATCCGCCCAACTTCCTTCGTATGTATATCCTTTCCCATTTTCTACATTACTCCATTTTCCATATCCATAGGGTTTTCCATCTTTCCACTGTCCCGTATACGATCCACTATATCCAAATGCTGCAACTTTTTCATTCGTTACTTCTGTCAGCCCTGTTTCCACATTGCTTGTCGTACCGGGATCGTCAACCGGCTTAGTCTGGCTGTCCGTCTTAGAAGCATCGACCTCGGGATCAACATCTTCTTTGTCCGGTGCCGCACTCTCAGACGCCTCGGATCCTGCACTTGCCGCCGCCTGCTCTTCCGAGCTTGCAGCCGCCTCCACGCCTGCCCCGGGGGTCCCATCCCGGGTGACCTGTACAACGTCCGGCTTTGCGGCAAAGAGCGCAGCGCACAGCACGCTCACCACAGCCACAGCTGCCGCTGCGCCAATGCCGATCACTTTGCCTTTTTCCGTCCGGCGTGCCGGGGCAGCGCTCCGGGCAGGGGCAGGGCGTGGTTTTTTTTGCCGGTTTTGCGGCGGGCACAGGGGCAGGTACCGCTCCCGGCTGCCGGGCGGGACCCAGAATGGTAGTCTGCTCTTCTTCCAGCTGGTCCAGCAGCGCATCCACGCTCTGGGTGCGGTCTGCCGCACGGACTGCAAGACCTTTCCGGAGTGCGCCCACCACATAGGGAGGGATCGGCTCCCGGGTGGGCAGGTCAAAGCGCAGGGTGTCCTGCTCCAGACGCTCCAGCGACTGCGGCACACGCTTCCCGTAGCAGGCGTAATAGATCGTTGCGCAAAGGGCATACACATCGGTCCAGGGACCGATGCTGCCGTTGTTCAGGTACTGTTCCATGGGACTGTACCCGTTTTTACCCACCGGCACCGACACCTCATCCGAGTGCTTGTTCAGATCCTTTGCTGCACCAAGGTCCAGCAGCTTAACGCTGCCGTCCCCCTGGATCATGATGTTATCCGGGCTGATGTCCCGGTGGATGACCCCCTGCCGGTGGATCTTGCAAAGGTCCTGCATCATCGGGCGGAGCAGGGCATAGCACGCCGTGTAGGTCATGGGACCTTCCCGCCGCAGACGTGCCTTCAGGGTCTCGCCCTCCACATAGTCCATGACGATATAGGCAGTCTCGTTTGCCAGAAACGTCTCCCGCACCCGCACCACGGACGGGATATTCTCCACCCGCGCCATCTTGCGCGCTTCTTTCAGGAAATAATTCTTTGCATCCTCACGGCTGCTGCGGAATTTATAGCTGCTGCTCCAGTAAAGCTCGCTTTCGCCTTCCCGGCGCATGGCGGCACCGGACGGATAGTATTCCTTGATCGCCACCCGGCTCTCCAGCGAGAGGTCAAAGCCAATATACGTGATGCCAAAACCGCCGCGCCCCAGCACGTCGCCCACAAGGTACTTGCCGTTCAGGATCGTATTGCGGGGCATTGCCTCCGCCGGCTGGGGGGATTTTTGTGCATTAAAGCCGCAAAACGGGCACGCACCGCCCCTGTGTCCCGTCAGTTCCCGCATACAGTGCGGGCAGCGATTGATCTCCATGATCGTTTTCTCACCTTTCCAAAGCTTTCCATTTTTCATGCGCCGGATTTTTTGATCTGCATCCGCCGCTTTCTACCGCAATTATACTAATATAGTATAACAAAAAAGCCATACGCTTGCAAATCTTGTTTTTTTATGGTATCATGGGCAGCGGAAAACGAGTGGAACATACGGCGGCGGGGCGGCTTTGACCGCTCTGAGGAAAGTCCGGGCCTCACAGAGCACGGTAACTGCTAACGGCAGCCGAGGGTGACCTTAGGGAAAGTGCAACAGAAAACAAACCGCCGCAGCAATGCGGTAAGGATGAAACGGCGAGGTAAGAGCTCACCAGCGCATGGGTGACCATGCGGCTTTGTAAACCCTACCGGAAGCAACAACCCGGCTTACGGTCTATCTCGTTTTCCGCTTTTATTGCCTTGTGGGACTGCAGCACAAAATTTGTGCTGCAGCCCTTTTTTCTTTGATTCACAGTACTTTTGCCCCATGGAAATCAATTTTTGAAGATTGACCCAGAGCCTAAGCCTTCACCCCTTGGGGGGAAGGTGGCTGCGAACGTAGTGAGCAGACGGATGAGGGGTAATTTCCCGCAATCAGCAGTTTGCCTGCGCCCTCATCAGTCACCTGCGGTGACAGCTTCCCCCGACCGGGGGAAGCCTTTAGAGGAAAATTGATTTCCGTACTTTTGCCTTTGTGCCGCTTTTCGTTTTGCACGGTTTGTGGTATACTATGGGCACTGCAGTATCTTGCGGTAAACATTGAAAAGACAGGATGTGAAATCCTCCTATGAAAGATGGATTCCTGAAAGCTGCCGCCTTCTCCCCCGCCTTGCGGGTGGCGGACTGCACCTATAACACCGCCGAGATCCTTTCCGGGCTGCGCTGCGCCGCTGCACGGGGGGTGAAACTGGCGGTCTTTCCCGAGTTCTGCCTTACGGGCTACACCTGTGGAGACCTGTTTTTGCAGCACACCCTGCAGCAGGGTGCTCTGGAAGGGCTGAACACCCTGCTGGAAGCAAGCCGGGAACTGGACCTGGTGGCGCTGGTGGGGCTGCCGCTGAGCGTCCACGGCAAGCTGTACAACTGCGCTGCCGTACTGTGCCGGGGGCAGCTGCTGGGCATCGTGCCCAAGACCTACCTGCCCAACTACGGCGAGTTCTACGAAAAGCGTCAGTTCACCCCCGGCAGCACCGAGGTGGAGACCATCACGGTCTGCGGTCAGCAGGTGCCCTTTGGCACTTCCCTGCTGTTCCGCTGCCGCCAGATGCCCAGCTTTGTGCTGGGTGTGGAGCTGTGCGAGGACCTGTGGAGCGCCCTGCCCCCCTCCACCTTCCACGCTCTGGCAGGTGCCACGGTGATCGCCAACCTTTCTGCCAGCGATGAGACGGTAGGCAAGGCAGAGTACCGACGGGCACTGGTAGCAAACCAGTCCGCCCGGCTGCTGTGCGGCTACCTCTATGCCTCCGCCGGGCATGGTGAGAGCACTCAGGACATGGTCTTTGCAGGGCATGACCTGATCGCCGAGAACGGCACCGTGCTTTCGGAGACGGTGCCCTTTGGCGGCGGCTATGCCGAGACCGAGATCGACTGCCAGCGCATGGAGGCAGAGCGCGCCCGGAACACCAGTTTTGAGCCGTGCCGGGAGGGCTACGCCACGGTGGAGTTTGACCTTACCCCGGTGGAGACGACCCTGACCCGGTGGATCGACCCCGCCCCCTTTGTGCCGGGAGACCCCCAGCGCCGTGCCCAGCGCTGCGAGCTGATCCTGCGGATGCAGGCGGACGGTCTTGCCAAGCGACTGGAACACGTCCACGCCAAAAAGGCGGTCATCGGCATTTCCGGCGGTCTGGACAGCTGCCTTGCCCTGCTGGTGGCAGTCCGTGCCATGAAGCAGCTGGGTCGCCCTGCCGGAGATGTGCTGGCGGTGACCATGCCCTGCTTTGGCACCACCAAGCGCACCCGCAGCAACGCCCAGATCCTCTGCGATGAGCTGCAGGTGAATTTCCAGGAGATCCACATTGCCAACACCGTCCGCAGCCACTTTGCAGACATCGGGCAGGACGAGAATATGCTGGACGTCACCTTTGAGAACGGACAGGCACGGGTGCGCACTCTGGAACTGATGGATCTTGCCAACCGCACCGGCGGACTGGTGGTGGGCACCGGCGACCTTTCGGAGCTTGCTCTGGGCTGGGCGACCTACAACGGCGACCACATGAGCATGTACGGCGTCAACGCCGGCGTGCCCAAAACACTGGTGCGGCATCTGGTACACTACGAGGCGGACATTGCCGCCACCGAGACCCTGCGCACCGTGCTGCTGGACATTCTGGATACCCCTGTGTCTCCGGAGCTGCTGCCTGCCAAGGACGACGGCGAGATCGCCCAGCGCACCGAGGACCTTGTGGGTCCCTACGAGCTCCACGACTTCTATCTGTATCAGGTGCTGCGCTGCGGTTTTGGTCCCACCAAGATCTTCCGGCTGGCAAAAGCCGCTTTCAAGGGGCGCCCGGAGTACACCGATGCTGTGCTGTACCGGTGGCTGCGGAACTTCTACTGGCGGTTCTTTGCCCAGCAGTTCAAGCGCAGCTGCCTGCCGGACGGTCCCAAAGTGGGCAGCGTGACCCTTTCGCCCCGGGGCGACTGGCGTATGCCCAGCGATGCCTGCGCCACCCTGTGGCTGGCGGAGCTGGAACAGCTCAATCCCGGAAACTGATCGAGATGCTATGAAAAACAAAAAACTTATCACCAACCTGCTCTTCGCCGCAGTGGTCCTTGCCATTGCCGCCGGGCTGTTTGCCTTGCGCAGCACCCACGGCAGCAAGGGCAGACTCTGTGCCCAGCTGATCTACGGGGACAGCAACACCACCGTGGATTACCCGCTGGAAGAGGATGCCACCTACGATGTGGACACCGGCTATTACACGGTGCACATCCAGATCCGGCAGGGTGCCGCCCGCTTTGTGGATTCTCCCTGCCCGGACCACATCTGCGAAGGCTTTGGCTGGCTGTCCAACGAGGACCAGACCGCCACCTGTCTGCCCGCCCGTGCGGTGCTGACCATCGTGCCGGTATCCTGACAAAAAGGAGATTTTTCCATGAAGGATGAACATAACCGTTCCCTGCGGCATCTGAACCGCAAGGCAGAAGACAAGGACCGTTCCACCATTGAGGTGGACAGCTCCGCCTTCTTCTCGGAGACCCCCTCTTCCCAGACCCCGCCTCCCCGGAGCAGCAGTTCCGGGTCCGGGGCAGGTGCGGCACTGCCCCCCTCCAAGCTGGGCGCTGTGCTGCTGGTACTGCAGGCAGTACTGAGCCTTGCCTCTCTGGTGCAGTTATGGCGCACTCGGATGCTGCCCGCCCTGTATCTGGTGATCATCGCCGCCATCCTTGCCCTTCTGTGGGTACTGGTGCGCCGCTGTCAGGAATACAAGGTGCCCGGCACCGTCTCCCGTGTTTTTTCGGTGGCGCTGTGCGCCGTCATGGCAATGGGCTGCATCTGGGCGCAGCAGGGGCTTTCTGCTCTGGGCAGCATGACCAATGGTCTGCTCACCGGCATGGAGGCGGCAAAGATCACCAAGGAACCTTTTGTGGTCTACCTCAGCGGTGTGGACACTCGGGGCGAGCTGACCGAAAAAGCACGCAGCGACGTTAACATTCTCGCAGTGGTCAACCCCAAGACCAAACAGGTGGCGCTGATCAACACCCCCCGGGATTACTACGTGGATCTGGCGGGCACCAACAGCAAGGACAAGCTGACCCACGCCGGACTGTACGGCGTAGAAACCAGCATGGAGACCCTGGGCAACCTGTACGGCGTTGAGGTCACCGATTACATCCGCATCAACTTTGCCGGATTCATGAGCATCGTGGATGCTTTGGGCGGCGTAGATGTGTACTCAGATCAGGCGTTCACTTCCGTGGGCAGCCCCGGCTACTATGACCCCACCTCTTTTGTGGAAGGCTGGAACCATCTGGACGGCAAGGCAGCACTTGCCTTTGCCCGGGAGCGTCACGCCTTCGCCTCCGGCGACATCCAGCGGGGCATCGACCAGATGAAGGTCATTGACGCCATGCTGAACAAGATCAAGTCTCCTGCCCTGCTGATGAACTTTTCCAAGCTCATGGACGCTGCATCAGACTGCTTTGTCACCAGCCTTTCTCAGGATCAGATCAGCGCACTGGTGCGGATGCAGCTCAGCGACTTTGCGGAGTGGGATATCCAGAGCTGCACCGTCACCGGTTCCTCCGGCACCAGCACCAAGTGCTACTCTGCCAAAGGGCAGAAGCTCTATGTCATGAAGCCGGACGAATCCTCGGTGAACAAGGCAAAGGAGCTCATCGCCTCGGTGCTGGGCGGTGACGGCACCGTCAGCAGCACCTCCCAGACCCCGGAAAAGACCGAGGTCCACACCCCCACCACCGACCCCAACGCCGCTGTGTCGGTGCCAGAGGAATCCGCCGACAGTGTGATCCTGGAAGCACCTGCGGAGAGCGTACCGGAGCAGCCGGAAGAGCAGCCCGCAGAACAGCCTGCGGAGACCACTCCTGCAGAGCCGGAGACTCCCGCCACCCAGCCTGCAGAGGGAGAGACCGAAGCACCTTCTATCTCCCTGCCTTCTCAGGAAGAGCTGGAGCAGTCCGCTTCCTCCCTGTACGGCGCCGCCTCCACCATTCTGGACGCCCTTCTGGGCAGTTCCAGCAATAACGAAAAGGCATAAGCATCCTTGAAATTACAAAAGGGACAGAGTTTCCATGGAAACTCTGTCCCTTTCTGTTTTTCTGGTTTACGCTTTGATCTGATCCCAGACGCTGCTGCCGTCCAGCGTGGAGGCGTCCACATCCAGATACTGGCAGATGGTCTTTGCAATGGTGCCAAAACCCAGCTTGGTGCCCAGATCCACACCGGGCTTCACGCCCTTACCACACACCAGATAGGGCACATACTCCCGGGTGTGGTCGGTGGTCTTGGTGTAGGAAGGGTCGCAGCCGTGGTCGGCAGTGACCATCAGCAGATCTCCCTCCCGCATGCCGGGGATGAAGTCTGCCAGGAACCGGTCGAACTCGGTGGCGGCGGCAGCGTAGCCTGCCACGTCCCGGCGATGACCGTAGAGCATATCAAAATCCACCAGATTCACAAAGGCAAGACCCTCGAAATCCCGGGTCTGCAGTGCCTTGGTAAAGGCAATGCCGTTGGTGTTGCCGGTGGTCTTGATCTTTTCGGTGACGCCCTCGCCGTCAAAAATGTCAAAGATCTTGCCCACAGCAATGACGTCCCTGCCGGCATCCTTCAGCAGGTCCAGCATGGTGGCACGGGGAGGCTTCAGGCTCAGGTCGTGGCGGTTGGTGGTGCGGTAGAAAGTATCCGCCGTGTTGCCAAGGAAGGGGCGGGCGATGACACGACCCACGCCGTACTCCCCCTTCAGCATCTCCCGGGCGATCTCGCAGTAGCGGTACAGCTCCTGCACCGGCACCAGCTCCTCATTTGCTGCCACCTGAAAGACGCTGTCGGCACTGGTGTAGACAATGAGGGCATTCTCCCTCATTGCCTCTTCGCCGTAATCCTTCAGCACCTGCGTGCCGGAGTAGGGCTTGTTGCACAGCACCCTGTGCCCGGTCTTTTCCTCATATTCCCGGATCAGCTCCGCCGGGAAGCCCTCCGGGAAGGTGGGCAGGGGTTTGGGGCTTACTACACCGGCGATCTCCCAGTGCCCGATGGTGGTATCCTTGCCCATGCTCTGCTCCTGCAGCCGTGCAAATGCACCCAGAGGCTCCTCGGTCTTTTCGCCCACCGTGACCCCGTCCACGTTGAACAGTCCCAGTCTGCGCAGGTTGGGGCAGTGGAAGTTGGGATGTCCGGCGATGGCGCCCAGCGTATTGGTGCCCTCATCGCCAAAGGCGGCTGCATCCGGTTCTGCACCGATGCCAAAGCTGTCGAGAACGATCAGAAAAACACGTTTTTCCATCTCTGTTTCACTCCATTTCCTCCGGGAAAAGTCCGGAACAGTGTTACTTTTACCTGCCTCCATTATAAGCAAAACTGCTACTGAATGCAAGGGTTTTTGCCTGCCTGTTTTTTATGTGCATATTGCCCAAAACCTTAGCCAATTCTTTAACGATTCTGTCCCTCAAAAACTTTGATTTTGTTCGGCACTTCGTTGTTTTTATTCAGGTGTTTTTTCTGCCCCTGAAAAATCAGAAGAAGGGCAGATTTTTTTCTTGCTCTATTGTATCCAAGCGGTTATAATAGTATTTGGTAGAGTTTTGAGTTTTGTACTCTGCCTGTGTGTTTTCATCACCATACGGGGGTTCCCGTTAAACGCCGGCGGCATGCCGCATCGCTGTCGCCTGTCCGCCGCAGAATAGAAAAAGGTAAAAAGAGATTGTAGTCGATGGAGGTATATTTATGAGAAAAACAAAGATCATCTGCACCCTCGGTCCTTCCACGGATAAGGACGACGTCCTGCGCCAGCTGGTCGAAAATGGCATGAACGTGGCACGCCTCAACTTCTCCCACGGTTCCTACGAGGAGCACAAGGGTCGTCTGGACAAGCTCAAGGCGATCCGTGAGGAGCTGGGCAAGCCGGTCGCCGCTCTGCTGGATACCAAGGGTCCCGAGATCCGCCTGAAGGAGTTCAAGAACGGCGTGGAGATACTGGAGGCAGGACAGACCTTTACCCTGACCACCCGGGAAGTGGAAGGCACCAAGGAGATCTGCTCCATCACCTACAAGGATCTGCCTCAGGACGTGCAGCCCGGCGGCACCATCATGCTGGATGATGGTCTGATCAAGCTGCAGATCCAGACCGTCAACGACACCGACATCGTCTGCACCGTGCTGAACAGCGGCAAGATCAAGACCAAGAAGGGCGTCAATGTCCCCGGCGTCCACCTGTCCATGCCCTACCTGAGCCAGCGTGACCGGGACGACATTATCTTTGCCGTGCAGCAGGGCTTTGATTTCATCGCTGCCTCCTTTGTGCGCACCGCACAGGACGTGTACGACATCCGCAACCTGCTGAACGAGTATGACTCTGACATCCGCATCATCGCCAAGATCGAGAACCGTGAGGGCGTCAACAACATCGACAGCATCCTGGCTGCCGCCGACGCCGTCATGGTCGCCCGTGGCGATCTGGGCGTCGAAATCGATTTCACTGAGCTGCCCGGCATCCAGAAGAACATCATCGACCGTTCCTTCTCCTTTGGCAAGCCCATCGTCACCGCTACCCAGATGCTGGACAGCATGATGGTGAACCCCCGTCCCACCCGCGCCGAGATCTCCGACGTGGCAAACGCCATCTACGACGGCACCTCTGCCATTATGCTGTCCGGCGAGACCGCCGCAGGCGCTTACCCGGTGGAGGCTCTCAAGACCATGGCAGCAATCGCTGAGCGCACCGAGAACGAAGCACACTACCCCAGCCGTCTCACCGAGGCAAACACCGGCAAGATCAGTGTCAGCGATGCTACCGCCCACGCCGCCTGCCTCACCGCCAAGGACGTGAACGCTTCCGCCATCGTCACCGTATCCGAGTCCGGCACCACCGCCCGCCTGCTGAGCAAGTACCGCCCGGCACAGCCCATCATTGCCTGCGTCATGAAGGAGCAGGTCCAGCGCCAGCTGGCACTGAGCTGGGGCATCACTCCCCTGATGATGCCCCTGGCACACAGCACCGATGAGCTCATCGAGATGTCCACCTCTCTTGCCAAGGAGAACGGCTACCTGCACAACGGTGAGCTTGCTGTGGTCACCGCCGGCGTGCCTGTGGGCATTTCCGGCACCACCAACATGATCAAGATCCACATGGTGGGCAACTGTCTTGCCACCGGTGTAGGCGTGGGTCCCGAGAACAGCGAGCTGACCAACGCCACCGGCAAGGCATGTGTCTGCCGCACACTGGAAGAGATTCGTGCCAAGTTCAAGCCCGGCATGGTACTGGTGGTACCTTCCACCAGCAACGAGATGCTGAGCTACGTCCGTGACGCTGCCGCTCTGGTGGTGGAGGAGCCGGGTCTCAACAGCCACGCCGCTATTGCCGGCAAGGCACTGCTGAAGCCTACCATCGTGGGTGCCACCGGTGCCACCAGCCATATCCGTGACGGTCTGGTGATTGCAGTGGACTGCGCACACGGCAGCGTGCAGCGCCTGCAGGCATAAGAAAGGAAACGCTTATGGAACGCATTGCAAGTTTCTGTGTGGACCACACCAAGCTGGACCGGGGCATGTATCTGAGCCGTCAGGACGGTGATGTGCTGACCTGGGACATCCGGATGAAAAAGCCCAATCAGGGGGACTACCTGTCCACAGGTGCCGCCCACACTCTGGAGCACCTGTTTGCCACCTACGCCCGGAACAGCGGCAGTAAGGATGGCGTTGTCTATGTGGGACCCATGGGCTGCCGCACCGGCTTCTACCTGCTGACCCGGGGTCTGACCCCCGGGCAGGCACTGGAGCTGACGGTGGAGTCCTTCCGCTTCATGGCTGCCTTTGAGGGCACTGTGCCCGGTGCCAGCGAAGTGGAGTGCGGCAACTACCGGGATATGGACCTGCCCGCCGCCAAGGCAGAGGCAGCCGCCATGCTTCCGGTACTGGAAGCGCTGACCGCAGAAGATCTGCACTACTGATCCTGATACAATACAAAAGAGGGATGGACCCGGAGTCCATCCCTCTTTTTTCGTATTCAGATCAGCCCGAGGGCTGCAAATTCCTTTGCGATGCCATCCTCATACACCGAGGGGGCGATGCGCTGACAGCGCTTTTTCAAAGTCTCGGATCCGTTGCCCATGCAGACGCTGAGCCCAGCGGCACCGGTCATGGCAAGGTCGTTATCGCTGTCTCCAAAGCCAATGCTATCCGACAGGGAAAAACCCAGATGGCGGCAGATTGCCCGGATACCGGTGCCCTTGTCGAACCGGCGGTTGATCAGTTCACCGTTGACCATGCCGCCTCCCAGATCGTCCAGCTTGCTTTCGCAAAAAACGAACCGGTCACCGTAGCGCTGTTTTGCCTCCTGCAGATCCTGCCCCTGCCGGGCAATGTACACGATCTTGTAAAGAGGCTGCCCCCGGTATTCGCTGAGGGGGCTGATGCTCATCCCCTCTTCCATCGCCTTGCGCCAGCGCTCCGCTTCGCTGTTGAGACTGCCGTCGCTGCGGGTGGTAAAACTCCAGCGCTGGATCATCTGCATCCCGCCAAAGGTAGCGTCCTTTGCTTCCAGCGTGCACTCTACCCCGTGCTTTTCCAGCGCAGCACGGACCCCCTGTGCCAGTTCCGGCTCCATGGGCAGATCCACCAATACCTCCCCGTCACAGACCACATAGCCTCCGGCGCTGCACACTGCGCCGGAAAAGCAGTCGTGTGCCAGCAGCGGCGCCGTCATGCGGTAATTGCGCCCGGTGCACAGAAAAAGCCGATGTCCCCTCGCCTTTGCCTTATACAGGGCAGCAAGGGTGGTTTCCGGGATCAGCATCTCCCCCGGCGGCAACAGGGTACCGTCAATGTCCAGAAAAACCAGTTTTTTATTCATCTGTTTACCCTTTCACAGCGTTTCGTTTATGCTCTGGAAATACCATCAATGGAACCCCGGTCCACGATGTTATAGCCCAGCGTCAGCTGCCGCACCGGCTCATCCGGGTCCGGATGGTCCAGCATATGCAGCAGCATCCGTGCCGCTTCCACGCCCACCTGCTTCTGATAAAAATGCACGGTGGACAAGCCCGGCTCAGTAAGGCTGCCTGCCCAGTTATCTCCGACTCCTGCAAGACTCACCTGTTTGCCTACGATGCGACCTGCCGCCTTCAGGGCACGCATTGCTCCCAGTGCCACCAGATCCGTGACACAGACCACGCCGTCCAGATCCGGATAAAGTTCCAGCAGCTGCTTCATGCACCGCTCCCCTTCCTCTATGGTGAAAGCAGAACAGGAGACAGATGGCAGCGATGCGCCGTCCAGTCCCGCCGTGTTCATGGCATCCTGCACCCCGCTGCGGCGGAACATTCCCACTGCCTGATCCTGCTCAGTGCCGCTGATGTAGACGATCTTCCTTCTGCCTGCATCCAGCATCCGCCGGGTCAGTTCCCGGACGGCGCTGCGGTCGTCGTTGTACACACAGGGCATCTCCGGGAAGCGCTGCCCCGTCACCACTATCGGCACCCGGCAGCTACGGAATGCCTGTGCCAACTGGGGAGTGTAGAAGCTGCCCATAAGGATGATGCCAGCCACATGGTTCCGCTGCATGACATTAAGATAGCCCAGCTCCCGCCGCTCATCCATATCCGTGTTGCCCAGCAGCATCAGGTAACGGTGTTTATCCAGCTCGCTGACGATGCCTGCTGTGATCTGCCCCACTGAATAGGAGCTGATGCTGGGAGTGATGACCCCCACCTGATTTACCTTACCAGTGCGCAAAGTCTGCGCCGCCATGTCCGGGCGGTAACCGGTCTTTTCTATCACCTCGTGGATAGCGACCCGCTTCTGCTCGCTGAGCGGTCCACCATTCAAATAGCGGCTCACCGCTGCGCTGGACACCCCCGCCATTCTGGCAATATCACTGATGGTCATTGCAGTATTCTCCTCTGCGCTATTGCAAAAATGTTGTAAACGTTTTCATGTGTAATCATGTTTATTATACGGCGGTTCGGGCTTTACCGCAAGATGCTTTCTTCCGGATTTGGTTGGAAATGAATCCAACTTTTTTATAAATCTTGCACAATGGCTTTTTCTACTCCGCCAAAAAAGCCGCCTTTTGTTAAAAATGTCCTCTTTATGCCCAGCCCATGGTGATGCCCCGCACCAACAGACCCAGCACCAGCACCACCAGCAGCACCACCAGAATGGTGCGGCCGCCTGCTGCCTTGGGGGCTTGCTTCCGGCTGCGTGCGGAGGACTTTTTTGCTCCGGTCCCCTTTGCTGCAGTACGGCTGCCGGTCTTGCCCCCAGACTTTTTACTGCGGGAGGCAGCAGGTCTCGCTCCGGTCTTTTTGCCGACAGAGCTCTGCCGGGCAGCAGCGGGCGTCCGGTTTGCGCCGCACAGTTCCAGAAAGCCCTCTGCCTCCCGGTAATACTGCGCCAGCTCCGCCTCACGGAAAGCGCTGCCTGCGTAGCCCTCCTCCAGTGCCTCCACCGCCTCATTGAACAGGATGGCGGCTTGGGCGGCATCGGCGGCATCAGCAGCGTGTGCCGCCTGATTGCGGGCGGTGCGCACGGCATTGCAGGCATGGCGGGCTGCACCGGGGCGGGTGGTATTCCCCAGCAGGTCCAGCGGACGGGCAGCGTCCTTTTCCGGGTCCAGCAGCACCCGCATACACAGGGTGGTGTCCAGCTGCTGCCAGCTGGTCTTGCCCGCAAGATCCGGCATACGGTCGTAATATTCCGGGCTTTCCTGCTGGCGGCGCCGGATCTGCCGCAGCAGGGCGTCCAGCGTATGTGCCCCGGGCTTCTGCTCCCAGTGCCACCGCAGCAGTCTGCGGCTGATCTCATCGCAGGCAGTCTTGATCTCAAATGCCGCCTGTAGTGCCTGATCCTCCATGGTCCCTCTCCTTTTCTTATGCAAAAGGCGGAGGAGAGCTGCGCCTCCTCCGCCATGACGGAATTCTTTTTTACAGCATGAACTGGTAGTACACAAAGCCGCACAGTGCCACAGCCGCACAGATGATGGCGGTGATGGGGGGCACCCAGCGGATCAGCGCTTCTGCCACGCTGTCTCCCTCGTCCTCGTACTCCTCATCCTCCGGCTGGTCCTGCACCGGCTGGGGACGGCGTGCCGCAGCAGGCACCACACGGGTGCCTCCGGCAGCCTCCTGGGATACAGGAGACTTTCTGCCCCCCACAGGCACTACCCGGGTATCTCCCCCGCCTTCCAGCGGCGGAGTCAGGGAAGGACCGCCGGACTGGAAGCCTGCCACACGGGTAGGCTCTTCCCGCAGCGGTGCCGCCCCGGCAATGCGGGTGGGCTCTCCTTTGGAGGCGATGGGGGTATCCATCACCGCCTGCTCCGGATGGGATTTCTCCGGCTGCAGCAGGGTGTTCAGGGCGTTCTGCAGCAGGATGCGGTCGCAGCCGCACTCCGAGCAGTACACCGTGTCCTCTTCCTTGGGATGGAAGGCACCGCAGGCGCAGTACCAGCCATTCTCAAATACCTGCGGCTGATACTTCAGCCCGGTGCGGTTCATTCGTGCTTCCAGCGCCTTCTGCAGCTCCGGGCTGAGGCGGCGGGGCGCCGGCAGGCGTACCCGCTTGATGCCGTCCAGATGCACCACCCGCTTGCCGTTGTAGACATTGCGCAGGGACACATCCACGCTGGTGATCGCCTTGGAGGTGATGAACACGGCATCGTCCATGCCAAACAGCTCCCCGGGCTTTACCTGAATGTCCCGGTACTCAAACTGGTCCTCGCACAGGACGACCCCGTCCACTCCCTTGCACTTGAAGTGGATCTCCAGAGCTGTCAGAGTCACGCGGGAAATATTCTTAAACGTGAGACAGACGGCGTGCTCACCGCTGATATCTCCCTTCAGCAGTTCCACGCAGACAAACTGCACCGGGCTGCCGGGGGTGTAATAGTTGGCACGGGTCCGTGCCACCGGATTAAAATTTTCCTCCACGACACTCTCTCCTTTCCTGAGTTCATTCCTCTGTATCCGGGGTCTGTGCCTCCGGCTGTGCCGGCTGGGCGGGTTCTGCAGGCTCTGCGATCTCGGCAGATTCTGCCGGTTCTGCGGTCTGTGCCGTCTCGGCAGGCTCCACTACCTGCTCCGGGGCGGGCTCTGCAGTCTGCTGCGGCTCCTGGCTCTCGCAGGGAGGCAGGGTGCCCCCTGCCATCACCGTGTTGAACTCCTGCTCGTTGAGCTTCTCACGCTCCATCAGCGCCTTTGCAAGGGCGTGGAGCTGGTCGATGTGCTCGGTGAGGGTGCGGCGGCAGGTCTCGTATGCCTCGTCGATGATATCCCGCATCTCGCCGTCGATCTCAGCAGCGGTGGTCTCGCTGTAGCCCTTGCCCTGTCCGAAGTCACGACCCAGGAAGGTCTCCTCCTGAGAGGTGCCGTAAACTACAGGACCCAGACGCTCGGAGAAGCCGTACTTGGTGATCATCTGACGGGCGATGTTGGTTGCCTGCTGCAGATCGTTGGAGGCACCGGTGGAGATGTCGTCCAGGATCAGCTGCTCTGCAACACGACCGCCCAGACTGGACACGATGTCCTCGAACATCTCGCTCTTGGTCACGTAGCTGCGGTCCTTTTCCGGCAGATACATGGTGTAGCCACCTGCCTGACCACGGGGGATAATGGTGATCTCGTGGACCCGGGGATGATGCTTGCAGTAGAAGCCTGCCACTGCATGACCTGCCTCGTGGTAGGCGGTGAGCTTTTTCTCTTCCGGGGTCACCACGCGGCTCTTTTTCTCGGGACCTGCCATGACCTTCATGGAAGCTTCCTCGATGTCCTCCATGGTGATTGCCTTCCGGCTGCGGCGTGCTGCCAGCAGCGCTGCCTCGTTCACCAGATTTTCCAGATCCGCACCGGCAAAACCAGCGGTGCGCTGGGCAATGACCCGCAGGGACACATCCGGCGCAAGGGGTTTGTTCTTGGTGTGGACCTTCAGGATCTCCTCACGACCCTTGATGTCCGGCAGACCCACATAGACCTGACGGTCGAAACGACCGGGACGCAGCAGAGCCTTATCCAGAATATCGGCACGGTTGGTGGCTGCCATGACGATGACGCCATCGTTTGCCTCAAAGCCGTCCATCTCCACCAGCAGCTGGTTTAGAGTCTGCTCACGCTCATCGTGACCGCCGCCCAGACCAGCGCCGCGCTGACGACCCACAGCATCGATCTCATCAATAAAGATGATGCAAGGCATGGTCTTTTTTGCCTTGTCGAAGAGGTCACGGACACGGGATGCGCCCACGCCTACGTACATCTCCACAAAGTCGGAACCGGAGATGGAGTAGAAAGGCACCCCTGCCTCACCGGCACAGGCACGTGCCAGCAGGGTCTTGCCGGTACCCGGAGGACCCACCAGCAGCACACCGTGGGGGATCCGTGCGCCCAGAGAGTTGAACTTCTCGGGGCTTTTGAGGAACTCCACCACTTCCTTCAGTTCCTCTTTTTCCTCGTCCTCACCTGCCACATCGGCAAAGGTGGCAGTCTTTTTGTTTTCGTGCTCATCCTTGACCTTTGCCTTGCCAACGTTCATGATGCCGCTGCCGCCGGCACCGCCCCGCATCATGGAGAACAGCAAAAAGCCGGTGCAGCCCAGCATACCCAGATAGAACAGGATCTCCATCCAGGGGATGCTCTCCTTCAGGGGTGTGTAATCGTATTCCATGGGGGCATCCGGGTTTGCGGCATCGTATGCCTCGATGTAGTCGTTGACATACTTGACAAACATGGACGCATAGGGCAGCTTGTAGCGCACAGTCACCGTGCCATCGCTGTTTTTCTCTGCATTGCCGCTGGCATTGGAAGAGGACAGCATCCCGGACAGCAAGCCGCCGGTGGACTGGGTAGTGCTCTGTGCCGTGGTATCCGGCAGCGCAAGCTTGCCTTCCTTCAGGTTCATGGTCAGCACGCCGGTGTTCAGGTCCAGCGTGAACTTTGTGACCTGCAGGTTCTCAAAGTACTGTACCGCTGTGGAATAAGCCATGGAGGTGGAGCCTGCGGCGCTGCCGCTGCCCCCCAGCACCGACCAGACCATCAGCACGGCGGCAAGCGCCAGTGCAAGGATCAGCGGGTTAAAGCGTGGTTTCTTCGGTTGCAAAAAGATCAACTCCAGTTCGGATATTTTTATGCCGGGATTTACTTTGTGTAAACTTCAGGCTTGAGAACGCCCACATAGGGCAGGTTGCGGTATTTTTCGTCATAGTCCAGACCGTAGCCCACCACGAACTCGTCGGGGACCTGGAAGCCCTCATAGTCGGGCTGGATGTCTGCCTTGCGGCGGGTGGGCTTGTCCAGAATGGTGCAGATCTTCACCGAGCCGGGATTGCGCATCTTGAGCATGGGCACCAGATTGGACAGGGTGATGCCGGTGTCCAGAATGTCCTCCACGATCAGCACATCCTTGCCGGACAGGTCCCCGTCCAGATCCTTGATGATCTTGACCAGACCGCTGGAGGTGGTGTTGCTGCCACCGTAGCTGGACACTACCATAAAGTCGATGCTGCAGGGGATGGTCACGGCACGCATCAGGTCTGCCATAAAGACCACCGAGCCCTTGAGGATGGACACCAGAACAAGGTTTTTGCCCTCGTAGTCCTTGCTGATCTGTGCTCCCAGCTGAGCGACCTTTGCCTTGAGCTGTTCTTCCGAGACCAGAACGGTCTTGATATCATCGTGCATGCTCATGATTTGATTTCCTCCGTTTTTTCTAATTCCATCAACAGGATCCGGGTGCAGTCTGCCGCCGGGGCAAGCCCCTGGGCAAACCCTGTGCCCCCGACCCACAGCACCCGGCTGCCGGAAGCAAGCACCGGCAATCCGTCTCTATCACAGGGTGGGATCCCCGCCTCGTTCATCCATTTGCGCAGCTCCTTGTCAACGTCCCGCCCTGGAGGGCGATACCGGTCTCCGGGCAGACGACTGCGCAGGCAGAGGTCAGGGTAACACATTGCTATTCTAGCATAATCCGCCTGATTTTTTAAGTCTTTTTTATGAACGACTTGTTTTTTTTCTTCAAAATCCCTCTCCTTCACCCGTACCGTCAGCTTCCATCCCCCAGAAAGGCGGTATTCCGCTCCGTCTCGGGGCAAAAAAGCCTGCGGCGCTGCCGGTGCTGCAGGGGCAGCCGGAAAGATCTCCTCCTGCCACAGCACTCCCTGCTCAGCGCAGAACCGCACCCGGCTCGTCAGCTGCACCGCACCGCTGCCCTGTCCCACAAGGTCGCACAGCAGCTGCACATATTTTTCCTCCGGGTCCCGCACCGGGGCAAGGAGGCTGTGCATAGCGGTCTCCAAAATCAGCAGCTCTGCCTGAGCAAGGGGCGGCAGATGCCAGACCCGGTTGCCCTGCGCCAGCGCATACCGTGCCCCAGCAGGCAACTGCTTGCAAGGCATCTCCAGCTGCGCCCGGGTCAGCAGCAGCTGCGCCTGCCGGGCAAAATATGCATCCGCCTGCGCTGCCTTTTCGCAAAAGCGTGCCAGATTTTCCACAGCGGCAGAGTTGGTGCTCCGCAGCGCCGGTATTGCCCCGCTGCGCAGCCGGTTGCGGGCGTAGGCATCGGTATCGTTGGTCTCATCGGTGACCCAGAGCAGCCCCGTCTCCCGGCAGAACACCTCGGTATCCTGCCTGCCCAGACAGAGCAGGGGGCGGCAGTAGCCCCGGCGTGACGGACGGATGCCGGCGGCACCGTGGAGACCGGTACCCCGTGCCAGCCGCAGCAGCAGAGTCTCTGCCTGATCATTTTCAGTATGGGCGGTGGCTACCGCATCTATCCCCTGTTCCAGCAGCCGGGCAAAACAGGCGTACCGCAGCCGCCGCGCCCAGTCCTCTCCGGCATGGGGCGGCACAGTTCCCACCTGCTCTGCCATGTCCCGGGCGTGGAACACCTGCAGCGGCACCCCCAGCGCCCTGCAGCTCTCTGTCACAAACACCTCGTCCCGGTCTGCGGTCTCTCCCCGGAGCCCGTGGTTCACATGGCACGCCGAGAGGGTAAAGCCAAACTCCGGCTGCAGGGCACAGAGGATCCCCAGCAATGCCATGCTGTCCGCTCCCCCGGACACTGCCGCTGCCAGATGCAGCGGCTGCTGCCGGCTGCCCAGCAGCCGATGCAGGCGGCAGAACTGTTCCACCCGCCCCAGGATCTCGTTTTGCCGGTCCATCAGCGCTTGAAGTCCACATCCATGAACCGGGTGTGGGCACCATCCCAGCCCAGAGGCACCGTGCTGGTCTCGCCGTGGCGGTTTTTTGCCACGATGCACTCGGCGGTGTCGGCGTCTACCTCGGCGCCGTCCGGGTTCTGGCTGGCGTAGTAGGAATCACGGTACAAAAACAGAACGCAGTCGGCGTCCTGCTCGATGGAACCGGAATCACGCAGGTCCGACAGCTGAGGACGGTGGCTGGAATTGTTGCCCTGCTTTTCCACCGCACGGGACAGCTGACTCAGGGCGATGATGGGCACGTTCAGTTCCTTTGCCATGATCTTCAGATTCCGGGTGATGGAGCTGATCTCCTGCACACGGTTTTCGCTGCGCTGTCCGCTGGTCATCAGCTGCAGGTAGTCGATGACGATCAGTCCCACGTTGGGACGTGCCGGGTCCTGGTTGACCCGGCGGATCTTTGCCTTCATCTCGGTGATGGTGATGCCGGAGGTATCGTCCATGTAGATGGGGGCGTCGTGGAGCTTCTCGGTAGCAAGTGCCAGATCCTCCCAGTCCTCGGCACGGAGGGCACCGGTGCGGAACGCCTGACTATCAATGCCCGCCTCGGCGGAAAGGATACGGTTGGTGAGCTGCTCCTTGGTCATTTCCAGACTGAAGATCGCCACCGGCACCTTCTGCTGCATTGCCACCCGGGTGGCGATGTTCAGGGCAAAACTGGTCTTGCCCATGCCGGGACGGGCAGCAAGAATGATCAGGTCGCCCCGTCCCAGACCTGTAAGCACCGTATCCAGCAGCCGGAACCCGGTGGGGATGCCCTTGTACTTGTCGGCGTCCGGTCCGCTGATCTTCTGCAGGTTGGTCAGGGTCTCCACCATGCTGGAAGAAAGAGGGGTCAGGGCGCTGGAGTCCCGTCCGGACCGGATCTCGTAGATCCGCTGCTCTGCGTTTTCCAGCAGAAGGTCTGCGTCCGGCTCGTCTCCGGCGTCCTGAAGGATGTCCTTTGCCACCCCCATGAGCTGGCGCACCAGATACTTTTCCTGCACGATCTGGGCGTACGCCTTCACGTTGGAGATGCTGGGCACCGTCTCTGCCAGACCGGTCAGGTACACCTTTGCCTCGTCGGCGCTGGGAAACACCCCGTCGGAGATCACAGCGTCCAGCAGGGTGACAAAGTCGATGGTCTGGTCGCTGGTGAACAGCCGCAGCATCTCGCTCCAGATCTGGGCATTCTGCCGGGTGTAGAACATTTCCGGCTTGATGATCTCCACCAGATCCGTCAGGGTATCGGGCTTCAGCAGCACTGCACCCAGCACGCTCTGCTCCGCCTGCATGTTGTAGGGCAGGTTGATGCCCACGCTTTCAAGATTCAGTTCGTTGGAATAATGTCGTTGATTTGGCATGGTCATTCATCCTTTTGCATCATGGTATCCGCTGAAAATACAGCCCTACCGGAAAACTCAAAAAGCGCCCCCTGCTTTGAGGGGGCGCAGACAGTGCTCAGATCAGACCTGCTCCACTTCCACCTGGATCTTGAAGGAGGCCACAACGCCAACGTACAGACGGACCTTGCCGTTGAACACGCCGGCATCCTTGATGTCCTTGGTCTCCAGCTCGATCTTCTTTTTGTCGATGGGAGAACCAGCCAGAACGGCAAGCGCCTCGGCAACTTCCTTGCCGGTGACCTTGCCGTGGAGACGACCGGAAGCGCCGCCCTTTGCCTTGATGACAACGGTCTTGCCTTCGATCTTTGCGGCAACTGCCTTGGCGGCGGCAATGGTCTCCGCCTCGTGGAAGTCGGCAGCAGCTTCCTTGCTGCGTGCCACATTCAGGGCGCTGGCATCTGCCACAGCAGCCAGCTTCCGGGGGAACAGGTAGTTGCGGGCGTAGCCGTCGGAGACCTCGTGGATCTCGTCCTTCTTGCCGATGCCCTTGATATCCTGCTTGAGAATCACTTTCATGTTTATCCCTCACTTTTCACCGGATGACCGGTGCAGTTCTTATATAGATAGTATACAGCATTTGCCCCATTTGAGCAAGAGGGAGCAAAGAGGCTCAGCCCAACTCTTTTTTAACTACATCCAGAGCAGCTTCAATCACTTTATCCATATCGTAATACTTGTACTCCCCCAGACGACCGCCGAAGATAACGCCTTCTTGTGTATTCGCCAGCTTTTTATACTTTGCGTACAGAGCGCCGTTTTTCTCGTCGTTGACGGGATAGTACGGTTCATCGCCCTTTTTCCACTCTGCGCTGTACTCCCGGCTGATGACCGTCTTGGGCTGGGTGCCAAACTCAAAGTGTTTGTGCTCGATGATGCGGGTGTAGGGGGTCTCGGCGTCGGTGTAGTTCACCACGGCGTTGCCCTGATAGTTGTCGGTGTCCAGTACCTCGGTCTCAAACCGGACGCTGCGGTACTGCAGTGCCCCCAGACGGTAGCCAAAGTAGGCGTCCACCGGTCCGGTGTACACCACCTTTTCGGCAAGTGCGTCCAGTGCCGCCTTGTCTGCCAGATAGTCCACCTCCAGCCGCACCTCGATGCCCTCCAGCATCTTTTCCACCATGGCGGTGTAGCCGCCGTTGGGGATACCCTGATACAGGGCGTTGAAGTAGTTGTCGTCGTAGGTGAACCGCACCGGCAGCCGCTTGATGATAAAGGAGGGCAGCTCCGTGCAGGGGCGCCCCCACTGCTTGCCGGTGTAGCCCTTGATGAGCTTTTCGTAGATGTCGGTGCCCACAAGGCTGATCGCCTGTTCTTCCAGATTCTTCGGCTCGGTGATGCCTGCCTCGTCCCGCTGCTGCTGGATCTTTGCCTTTGCCTCGGCGGGGGTCACCACACCCCACATCTTGTTGAAGGTGTTCATGTTAAAGGGCAGGTTGTAGATCTCCCCGTGGTAGTTTGCCACCGGGCTGTTGGTGTAGCGGTTGAACTCCGCAAACTGGTTCACATACTGCCACACCGCCTTATTGTTGGTGTGGAAGATGTGTGCCCCGTAACGGTGGACATTGATGCCCTCCACTGCCTCGGTATAGATATTGCCGGCAATATGGTCCCGCTTATCGATGACAAGGCAGCGTTTGCCTGCTTTTGCGGCTTCGTGAGCAAACACAGCGCCGTAAAGACCTGCGCCGACGATGAGATAATCATACTGTTTCATAAGTCCGGTCCTCTCAATGTTTGTTATCTTCCACGGCGCTCTTCTTCTGGGATGCGTAGTAGTTGTCGATCGCCGTTTCTATGCGGGCACGTGCCGCCTGGGCGGTGATGTGACGGAGCTGTGCCGCCGCCATGGTCTGATGACCGCCGCCGCCCAGACTTTCCATGATCACCTGCACGTTGACGGCGCCCAGACTGCGAGCGGAGATATTCATGCCGCTGCCTGCCTGCACCGCCACAAAGCTGGCATCCACGCCCTGAATGCGCAACAGGTCGTTAGCCGCCTGTGCCACCGCCACCCGTGCCTCCGGGGGCACCTCGCTGCCCACCGAGATGGCACAGTTCCGGTACATCTTGGCGGCTTCCACCAGCGCCGATTTGGCGTTGTACTCCACCATGGTCACATCAAAGAGCTGACGCACCCGCTCGGTCTCTGCGCCATAGCGTCGCAGCGCTGCCGCTGCCTCAAAGGTGCGCACACCGGTGTGCAGGGTAAAGTCCTGGGTATCCAGCATGATGCCGGACAAAAGACCCTCTGCCTCCACCCGGTTGGGCTTGTCGTCCCGCTCTCCCACGTATTGCAGAAGCTCGGTGACCAGCTCGCTGGCAGAGGAGGAGTAGGGCTCGTGGCAGACCAGCGCCGGTTTTTCGATGTAGCCTACCCCTTTGCGGTGGTGGTCGATGACCGCCACCTTGCCGCATTTTTCCAAAATCTCCTTGCTTTCCACCAGACCCACCTGATAGGTATCCACCACGATGCACAGGGTGTGCTTGGAGATAATGGGCAGTGCGTCCTTGGGGTCGATGAAATCATCTCGCTGCCCCGCTGCGCACAAGGCGTCAATGAGGCTGCCCGCAAGGGTGGCATCCCGCCGGACGGCGATCACCGCCGGCACATCGCAGATCTTGCAGATCCGCAGCACGCCCTCGGCGGAACCGATGGCATCCAGATCGCTCATGCGGTGTCCCATGATGACCACGTGATCCGCTTCCTTGATAAGTTTTACCAGCTGGTCCGCCACAAAGCGACTGCGGACCTTGCTGCGTTTTTCCACGCCATGGCTCACGCCGCCGTAGAAGGTAAAGCCGTCCGGCGTCATTTCTGCCGCCTGATCGCCGCCCCGTCCCTGTGCCATATCCAGCGCCTGCACCGCCATGTCCTGCGCCTCCCGCAGGGTCTTTGCCCCACGACCGATGCCGATGGACAAAGACAGGTTCACGCTGGGGTCCAGAGCGCGGATCTTGTCCAGCACGTCATAGCCCCGGTTGGCAAACTGCTCCATCTGCCGTTCTTCCACCACGGCGATGTACCGTCCGCTTGCCACCCGGCGCAAAAAACCGTTGCCACGCCCGATCATATCTTCCAGAATGCGGTTGATGCCCTCCAGCAGACGGGCACGCTCGCTGTCCAGCATATCACCAAACACATCGTCGTAGCCGTCCACCAGAAAGACCAGATACCCCGGGCGGCTTGCCTTGTATTCCGCCTCGATACGGCGCAGGGCAGTCTCCTCGTTGAGCACCAGCAGGGTCATGCTCTCGGCATCACCGGGCACCGTGGAGCTGTGGGCGCTCCACGCCCCGTCCGAGAAGGTCAGCAGCTGCCCGCTCTGCTGGCGGCACTGCTGCAGGTCCAGCCCCGGCAATACCTTCTGCACCCGGCTGGTCAGCACATCCACCCCGCCCAGGATCCGGACCCGGAACTGCTCGTTGTACCACAGTACTGTCTCCCCGGAAAGCAATGCTGCCGGCTGGGACAGCTGTTCCAGACTGAACCTGGTCTTGGACTTTTCAAAGGTGCCGCCGCAGACCCACTGCGCCATCCAACGGCGCAGCTTGTAGCGGAACATCACCATGCACACGCCCCACAGGATCACCAGCGCCAGCAGCACCACCCAGATCCCGGGACGCTGGAACAGCAGCACCAGCGTAAGCAGCGCACAGAGCACCGCAAGGCTGACGGTCAGCATTTCCAGGGTCCATCTCGGTTTATGTTTCATGCGTTTTTTCGCCTCCCGGGCAGCACCGCCTTTGCGGCAGGCTGCCTGTTGCTCAGACTTCCATCAGAATGGGCAGGATCATGGGGCTGCGCTTGGTGCGCCGGTAGATATAGCTGCTCAGTGCCTCCCGCACACGGGTCTTGACACTGTTCCAATCCCGGACGTGCTCGTCCACGCAGCGGTCCAGCGCATTTTCCACGATGCTCTGGGCACCGTCCATAAGGCTTTCGTTCTCTCGCACATATACAAAGCCGCGGCTCACAAGGTCCGGACCTGCCAGCACCTTGCCGGTCTTGCTGTCCACCGTTGCCACGATGATCACCAGACCATCCTCGGACAGGTGCTTGCGGTCCCGCAGCACCACGTTGCCCACGTCGCCTACGCCCAGACCGTCCACCATGACGGCACCGGCGGTCACCGGCTCGCCCAGCTTCATCTCGTCCTTGCTGAGGATCACGTTGGAGCCGTTTTCGGCAATGAGGATGTTGCTGGTGGGGATGCCGAGGCTGGCGGCGGTAAGAGCGTGCTTTTTCAGCTGCTTGTACTCACCGTGGACCGGCAGGAAATACTGGGGACGGGTGAGGGTCAGCATCAGCTTCTGCTCTTCCTGACAGGCGTGACCGGACACATGGACGTCATACATGCTCTCGTAGATGACCTCTGCACCCAGCAGCAGCAGACCGTTGACGATCTTGGTCACGCTCTTCTCGTTGCCGGGGATGGGGTTGGCGGAGATGATGATGAAGTCCCCGGGTCCCACCCGCACCTGACGGTGGCTGCAGGACGCCATGCGGGAAAGGGCGCTCAAAGGCTCGCCCTGACTGCCGGTGGTGATCAGCACCACCTGCTCCGGAGGATACTGATTCAGTTCATCCACGCTGATGAGGGTGTCCTCCGGGATGTGCATATAGCCCAGTTCCTGCGCCATGGCGGTGTTGTTCACCATGCTGCGACCGCTGAACGCCACCTTGCGTCCGTCCTCCACTGCCAGATCGATGATCTGCTGCACCCGGTAGATGTTGGATGCAAAGGTAGCAATGATGATGCGCTTGTTCCGGGCGCAGGCAAAGAGGTTCCGGACGCCTGCCGCCACTTTCTGCTCGGTGGCGGTAAAGCCGGGACGCTCAGAGTTGGTGGAATCGCTGAGCAGGGCAAGCACCCCCCGCTGTCCGTACTCTGCCAGAGTGGACAGGTCGGTGACGCCGCATGCCAGAGGGGTGTAGTCGATCTTGAAGTCGCCGGTCTGGATGATGGTGCCGGCGGGGCTGTCGATGGCAAACGCCACCGCATCCGGGATGGAGTGGTTCACATGGATGGGCTCCACCGTAAAGCAGCCCAGCTTGATCTTCTGCCGGGGGGTGATCTCCACAAACTTGGTCTTGCCTGCCAGCCCGAACTCCTCCAGCTTGTTGCGGATGAGACCGCAGGTCAGTCGGGTGCCGTAGACCGGCAGATCAAACTTCTGCAGCAGGTAGGGGATGCTGCCGATGTGGTCCTCGTGACCGTGGGTGATCAGCAGACCCTTGATCTTGTCCTTGTTCTGCACCACAAAGGTGAAATCCGGGATCACCATGTCCACACCGTACATCTCGCTGTCCGGGAACACCAGACCGCAGTCCACGATGATCATATCCCCGTTGCACTCGTAGACGGTCATGTTCTTGCCCACTTCTCCCAGACCGCCCAGTGGGTAGATATGGATGGGCGTTGCAGCCTCCTTGGGCTGCTGGGGACGACGGGGACGCCGGTTGTAATAGGGACGGCGGGTGGTGCGGGGGCGCTTTTCGCCGTTCTCTGCAGGTTTTGCGTGGGTTGCGGCTGCGGCTGCTGCCGCAGTTTCTTTTGTCTGTGCCATTCTGACCTCCAATTACAATTGCCGCAAAGACCGTTCTCTCAATAGAAAACAGCTCTGCCACAGGGGGAAGCACTAAAAAATCACATCGGCTTCCCTTCGATGCATCCGTATAGAATTCACTTGTCAGCGTGCTTTTGCGCACTGCTGTTTGTTCCACAGAAACTTTTTTGCCTGTACAGTCCATCTGTTCGATGCGACCGCGGCTGGTCTGCGGGAACGACTGAGCGCACGCCTACGGTGCGCCCCTATACGCATTTTGTTAGAACAAGTATAGTATTTCCCGGCGTTTTTGTCAATTCCAAGGTTTGGCAAATATGCGGTGCGCTATACATTTGCACTTGACATTCTGCGTTGGATGGCGCTAAATAAAGGTACTATCTTTGTAAGGAGAACCCCATGAAGCAGGTCGAAGTCTACACCGACGGCGCATGCAGCGGCAACCCCGGTCCCGGCGGCTGGGGCGCTGTGCTGCGCTACCGTTTCAACGGCAAAGTTTACGAAAAAGAGCTCAGCGGCGGCGATACAAGTACCACCAACAACCGGATGGAGCTTACCGCCTTCATTGAAGCGATGCGCCAGCTCAAGGAGCCCTGTCAGGTGCGCCTGTGCTCCGACAGCCAGTATGTGATCAACGGGCTGGAAAAAGGCTGGGCAAAGGGCTGGCAGCGCCGGGGCTGGAAAAAGTCCGACGGCTCCCCTGCCCTGAACCCGGATCTCTGGGCGCAGGCGCTGGAGCAGGAGGCACGGCACCAGATCACCTACGTCTGGGTCAAGGGTCACGCCGGACATCCGGAAAACGAACGCTGCGACCAGCTTGCGGTCGCACAGAGCAAAGCATATGGCGGGAGGCAGGGAACATGAACGATACTTTTTTGCCCGGCAGCGGGTTTGACACCTACGAGACGCAGGACCGGGTGCTGGTCGCTATGGACGGCACCACCGAGGCGGCCGTGGCAGTGCGGATCCTGCAGCAGCAAGGCTTTGGGGTAGCAGGTGCGGTAGTGCGCCTTGATCCGGCAAAGACCCGGCAGGCAGAAGCTGCCAAAGCAGCCGCCGAGGCACTGGGCATCGAGTGCATCCTGCTCAACGCCGAAGCGCTGGCACAGCAGCCGGAAGCAGCCGGAGACCCCGGTTTTGCCGCCCTGCTCACCGCTGCCGACAAGCTGGGCATCCAGTATATCGCCGCTCCCCGATACGCCCGAGTAGAGACCGGCGCAGAAGGACGGAACATCGTGCACCCGCCGGTGGACACCGCCCGGGACGAAAGCGGCTCCATTGCCGCCCTGCCGCAGGAGGTGCTGGGTCGGCTGATCCTGCCGCTGGGGGACTTTGCCCCCGCCGATGTGGAGGACATGGCACGGGATCTCAAGCTGTTGTGATCCCGCCCCGGCAAGACATACAACGCAAAAAAGGACTGCCGCACGCAGATTGTGCAGCAGTCCTTTTGCTTTATTCTGGTATCGTTCCGACTGTTTCGGTCAGTTGCTCTGGGGATGCACGATATCCCGCCAGTCCAGATCTCCCCGTTCCAAGCCGTGGATCAGCACCTCAGCGGTGGCAATGTTAGTCGCCATGGGGATGTTATGCACATCACACAGCCGCAGCAGGGTCATCTCGTTGGGCTCACTGGGCTTTGCATTGATGGGGTCCCGGAAAAACAGCAAAAGATCGATCTCGTTGCAGGCAATACGGGATGCGATCTGCTGACCTCCACCCTGGACCCCCGAAAGGAACCGCTGCACCTGCAGCCCGGTCGCCTCGGCGATCATTTTGCCTGTTGTGCCGGTCGCAACCAGTTTATGCTGACTCAGGATACGGCAGTATGCCGTACAGAACTGAACCATCAGCTCCTTTTTCGAGTCATGCGCAATCAGTGCAATCGTCATCCGTAATCCCTCTCCTCCGCTGAAACAATTGTATACAAATGTCTTTGTAGAAAATGATATCACAAATTTTGTTCGTTTACAACCACTTTTTATACAAAACACTCAAATTTTTTTGAGGTGGTGTCCTCTTCCGGGAAAACTGCGTTACTCCGCCTCTTCTTCCTCGGCAGGAGGGTCATTTTCCGGCGCAGTCTGCACCGGTCCCGGCTGGGTCTGCTCCTCAGGCTGTGGCAGGGCGGTTGTCTGCTCCTGCACCGGCTGCCCCTCCTGTGCAACATCCTCCCCGGTTTTCTCGGCGGTCCGGTCCGCCGGGGCGGCGGTATTTGCTGCGGCTCCGCCAGCAGACACCGTATTCCGGGTGTCGTCGGTGGTGCCGGCGGTCTGGGTGTTCTGGTCCGCAGATGCTGCCGGTTCCTCCTCCGAGGTCAGGGTGCCGTCCTTCATGGCAAAGTAGGCGTTGGCAATGTCCACCACCAGATCGCCGGTGCGGGCACCATAGCCGCCGTACTCCACCACGATGCCAATGGCGATCTGGGGATCGTCTGCCGGCAGGTAGGCGATCATCACAGCGTTCAGGTAATGTTTGCCGGAGCCGTAGGTCTCGCTGCGCTGGGGGGTGCCGGTCTTGCAGGCAATGGCATAGGGGTAGCTGGAGATCTTGCCGGCAATGGTGCTGGGCACCTGCATCATACCCTTCCGCACCAGATCAAAGGTGGTGCCGTTGTCCTCGATGACATCCATCACCTCCGGCTGGGTCTCCCGGATCACCTCGCCGGTGTTGGAGTCCAGTATTGCCTTGACAAAGTGGGTGCGGTACCGCACACCATTGTTGGCAAGGGTGGCGGCGTAGGTGGCAAGCTGGACGGGGGTGACCACCGTGTTGCCCTGTCCGATCGCCGCCTGCACATCCAGCGAGGAGATGTAGTTGGAGTCGTTTTTGGTGGTGAGCCGTCCCGTTGCCTCGCTTACCTCCACACCGGTGCGCTGTCCCAGACCCAGCTTGTAGGCATAGGCATCGTAGACGTCACTGGTAAGGCGGCGTCCCACGTCGTAGAAGAAGATGTTGCAGCTCCACTTGATTGCCGTGACCACGTCGATATTTCCGCTGTGTCCATGACGGGTGCAGCGGGGATGGTAGTCCTTATAGTAGTTATATACACCGTTGCAGTAGACGGTGGAATACTGATTGATGAGTCCGCTGTCCAGCGCTGCCACCGCCACCGAGGGCTTAAAGGTGGAACCGGGGGTGTACAGACCCTGCAGCGCCCGGTTGAACAGGGGCAGACCGGGGTCGCTGCTGTATTCCTCGTAGTTGGTGGCAAACAGGTTCTGGTCGTAGCTGGGGTAGTTGGAGGCGACAAGGACGCTGCCATCCTTTACGTCAATGACCACCGCCGTCGCTGCCGCCGCCTTCATGTTGCCGGTGTTGTAGACCCGGTTGATCATGTCGATGTTGTTGGCAAGTGCCTTGTCCACCGCCCGCTGAAAGTCGCTGTCGATCGTGAGCTGAAGGGTGTGCCCCGGCTCCGGCACGGTGGTGAGCTGAGTGTCCACAATGACGCCATCGGAGTTCCGGGTAATGGTCTCCACGCCATCCTTGCCCCGCAGCTCGTCCTCAAAGGCAGATTCCAGCCCGGAGATGCCCAGCACATCGTTCATGTTGTAGCCTTTTTCCCGCAGAGGGTAGGTGACCTGCCCGTTCTCGTCGGTGACCTTCCATTTTTTGGCAGTGATCTTGCCCACCCGTCCCAGCACCGCCGGGATGATGTCGCTCTGCTCATAACTGCGGGCGCTGGTCTTTACGATCTCCACGCCCGGCAGAGAAAGGCTGTTTTCCTTGATGGTCGCCACGGTGGCGTCGCTGACCTTCTCCGCCATGACAAAGTTGTTCGCATTAGAGAACGCCTGCCGGTCCATTTCGTAGTGGATGCCTGCCAGCACCCGCTGCCAGGACAGGGAAAATCCCTCCAGCTTGTGCTTTTCCACCAGCATCTCCATGACGTCGTTGGCGGTAGCGTACTGCTGCAAACCAAGGTTTTCCTTCATATCTGCCAGCTGCTTCTGGTCAGTGGAGCTGGCGGCATTGTCCGTAAAGGTATAGTTGCCTGCCGCATCCGGCTGACTGATGAGCAGGGTGTCGTTCCAGCTCTCGCCGTTTTCCCGGAACAGCTCCACCAGCCGCTGGAGCATGGTATCCAGATCCTGGCTGCCCATCAGCAGCTTGTTGAGCACCACATTGTAGGCGGTGGTGCTGGTGGCGATCCGCTTACCATTGCTGTCCACGATGTCTCCCCGTGCCGCCGTTACGGTAAAACGGTAGTCGGTGGTATTGGTGGCTTTGGCGCTGAACTGGTCGCCGTTGACCAGCTGCAGAAAGATCAGCCGCAGGGCATAGAGAAAGATCACCAATGCCGCCGCCCCGATCAGCAGCGCCATGCGGCGGATCATGATTTTGCGTTCGTTTTGATTCATCCGCTTTTCCTCCGGCGATCAGACCACGCCGTTGTCGATTTTAAATGCAGCGTTGATCCGCCGCACTATGCCAAATTCCAGCAGCGCCGGCAGCACCGTCAGCAGCACCGAGGGCAGCACAAAAAGCAGATACCGCTGCGCCGCCCCGCTGTAGCCGGGCATGTAATAAAAGAACAACCAGTCGCAGGACAGCAGCAGCCATGCCGCCACGCTGCAGATGACCACAAAGTTGCCCGGGGCGCTCTGCAGATACAGCTGCACCAGCACGCCTACGGCAAAGCAGAGGATCATGATTTCCAGAGCCAGCATACCCACAGTGCGCCCGGCGGTGTAGTCCCACATGAGCCCGCACACCATGCCAAAAAGTGCCCCGCCAAACTCTCCTTCAAAGACCGCCACCGCAAGGCAGAGAGGCAGGATCAGCAGGGGCTTTGCCTGTCCCAGCTGGAAAAGCCCCGGGGTTGTCTGCAGCGCTGCGCAGACCAGAAGCCCCAGCACATAGCAGCACCATTTATAGATCTGGCTGCGGCTGCGCTTGTGGCGTGATTCCATAGGTTCTCCCCCTTAATACTCCGTAATGATGAACACGTGCTTTGCGGTACGGGGGTCTGCCCCCGGCTTGATGACCGCCGCGGAGGACATGCCGCTCTGTTCCGGCACCACTTCCTGCACGCTGCCCAGCAGCAGGTCCGGCGGGACCACGCCGCCCAGACCGGTTGTGATGATCTGGTCCCCTGCCCGGACCCCGGTGTTGCGTTCCAGATTGGTGAGGGTGCACAGACCCTCGGATGCGTACTCCGCACTGCCGGTGATGATGCCGTTCTCCCGGTTCCGGGAGACCACTCCTGCAGCGTTGAAGCTGGGATGCAGCACGGTCATCACCTTGCAGCTGGTGGCATCTGCCTCCACCACCATACCCAGCAGATAGCCCCGGTCGCTGATGATGGCATCCTGCACCGCCACGCCGTCTGCAGTGCCCTTGTCCAGGGTAAAGCCCCAGAACTCGTCCAGGGGGTCCCGTCCGATGACAAAGGCGGAGACATAGCTCATCTCCGTATTCTTTTTCTGGATGTTTGCCAGCGCCCGGTACGCCTCGTTTTCTGCCCGGAGACGGTCGTATTCCACCATCTGCTGGCGCAGCTGGGCATTTTCTTCTTCCAGCTTTTCGTTTTTCTCCATGACCTCGTCAATGCTGGTGTACTTCTGCCACACCGAGGCTACGCCCCCGCTGACCGAGGCGGTAAGCTGCTGAAAAGGCTTCAGGACCACTCCCAGCAGCTCCTGAGGAGCGGCAGTGAGTCGTCCGTTTGCGCCGGCATATGCCATGATCCCCACCAGAAACACGGCGATAGCTACAAGGATCCTGAATTTCCACGTATCAAAAAAATCTTTCAAGGGGTCACCCTCCTGTTTCTGCCTTGTCCGGCAGCGCAACAAACTGCGATAAAAAAGCGCGGACAGCTCTGCCATCCGCGCAAGGGAACGTCTTTGCAGCGGAAAACCGTCTCAGGGTCGAAAAGTCTTTCCGCAATGTCCACCGCCCTGCCGGGGCAGCTGTTTACATATGACCGCCGTCGGTGTCCAGCACGTCGTGCAGAACATCCACATGATCCAGCACGGCGCCGGCACCCTTTGCCACACAGTCCAGGGGATCCTCCGCAATATGCACATCAATGCCGGTTTCGCTCTGGATCAGCTTATCCAGACCCCGCAGCAGGGCGCCGCCGCCGGTAAGGGTGATGCCCCGGTCGATGATATCGGCGCTCAGTTCCGGCGGAGTGCGCTCCAGAGTCTCCTTGATGGCGCTGGTGATCTTGACCAGACACTCCAGCAGAGCCTCCCGGACGTCCTCCGAGTGGACCACGATGTTCTTGGGCAGACCATCCACCAGATTGCGACCCTTGATCTCCATGGTCATCTCCGGGTCCATGGTAAAGGCAGAACCGATCTCGATCTTGATCTGCTCGGCGGTGCGCTCACCGATGAGCAGGTTGTACTTGCGCTTGATAAAGGCAATGATCGCCTGATCGAACATATCGCCTGCCATCCGCACACTGCGGGATGCCACGATGCCGCCCAGAGAGATCACGGCGATCTCTGCGGTGCCGCCGCCGATGTCCACGATCATGCTGCCGGTAGGCTCGCTGATAGGCAGCCCGGCACCAATGGCAGCCGCCATGGGCTCTTCGATCACCGACACCTGCCGTGCTCCTGCCTTCAGGGTCGCTTCACGGACGGCACGACGCTCCACCTCGGTAACACCGGAGGGGATGCAGATGACCACCCGGGGACGGGAGAACATGCTGTTGCCGCAAGCCTTCTTTAGGAAGTTCTCCAGCATGTTTGCAGTGATATCAAAGTCGGCAATGACGCCGTCCTTCAGGGGGCGCACCGCCACGATGCTGCCGGGGGTACGACCGATGACTGCCTTTGCCTCGCCGCCCACGCAGCGCACTTCATCGCTCTTAGTGTCCACCGCCACCACGGAAGGCTCCCGCATGATGATGCCTTTGCCCTTCATGTAGACCAGAGTATTTGCCGTACCCAGATCAATGCCAATGTCCTTAGACAGAAAACCCATTGTATACTCTCTCCTTCGTATTTCCCGTTATCTATGCCTTAACGCCTGGCGGCTGCGATAATACGCCGCCCTTCGCAGAATAACACGGTATTATTATAGCCCTAAACCGCCTTTTTCTCAAGCATTTAGGGCAGTTTTGTTCCATTTTTCTATTTTTTCACACAAAACGTTCCACCAGCTGTACAGTACGGCTTACCGGAAGTCCCATGATGGTGTAGTAATCCCCTTCGATGCGGTCCACCCACAGCGCCGCCCGCCCCTGGATGCCGTAGGCGCCCGCCTTATCGTAGGGCTCCCGGGTGGCGATGTACCGGGTGATCTCCTCTTCAGAGATGGGAAAAAAGGTCACACGGCAGCTGTCCACAAAGCTTTCGGTGCGGGTCCCGTCCGAGACGCAGACCCCCGTGTGGACCTGATGGGTAGAGCCGGACAGAGCACGGAGCATCCGCCGGGCATCCGCCGGGTCCCGGGGCTTGCCAAAGACCTCCCCCTCTACATCCACCACGGTGTCGCAGCCGATGACCACCTGTCCGGGATGCTGCGCCGCCACCGCAAGGCATTTGCCCTGCGCCAGCTTTTCCACCAGCTGTGCCGGGGTGGCAGCCTCTACGCCGTTCTCCTCAAAATCGCTGACCTGCACCGTAAAATCCGTGGTGTACAGGGACAGCAGCTCCCTTCTGCGGGGGCTGCCGGAAGCAAGGATCAAAGCCATGGGTCCCTCACTTTCCGGTGGAGCCAAAGCCACCTGCGCCCCGCTGGGTATCCCCCAGCTCTCCGGCGGCAGCAAAGGCAGCGGTGTACACCGGGGCGATGCACAGCTGTGCCACCCGCTCCCCGGGCTGGATGGTGTATGCTTCTGTGCCCAGATTGACCATGGGCACCTTCAGCTCACCCCGGTAGTCGCTGTCCACCACACCCACGCCGTTTGCCATGCAGACGCCGTGCTTGATGGAAAGCCCGCTGCGGGCATACACCAGCGCCACGCTGTGGGCACCGGGCAGCTCGATGGCAAGCCCCGTGGGCACCAGTGCCCGCTCCATGGGGGCAAGGGTCAGGGGCTGGTCCAGCACCGCACACAGGTCGGCGGCGGCAGAGCCGGGGGTGGCGTAGGCGGGCACCTGCGCCCGGGGGTCCAGTACCTTATATTTTACAGTGATGGGTTCCATAGTATACCTCGTTTATCTCTCTGTTCTCCTGCCCTTGACAGCAGGGTATTTTTTAGTTGGTGCCCTTGAAATACAGTCCCCGGGTAAAGTCTCCCTCAAAGGGGGCGTGGGTGCGGATCATTTCCAGAATACGGGCAGCTTCCTCCCGGCTTTCCAGGGTAAAGTACGCCACACCGTAATCCACCGCCAGTGCACCGGGCTTGTCTCCCATGTAGATGGGCACCGGGTTGTAGATGGTGCGGACGCCCAGACCGCAGCGCACCGGGAACTTTTTTGCCTTCCGGTCGGTGAGAACGCCGGTCTTGTCGCAGTGGGCGCAGTCGTGGATGTTCTGCAGGGGGCAGGCACGGGTCACCATCAAGGGCATATGCCCGTAGACCAGTACACCGGTGGGCACCGGTTTGCCCTTGCACACCGGTGCAATGGCGGCGATATCGCTGTCCTTTACCTCCGGCAGGATCAGCAGGCTGGAAAGCCCCTGCTCTCCGTAGAACTGCGCCGACAGGTTGTTGGTGATGTTCAGCCCAAAACCGCCGGACATAGGCAGACCCCGGCACAGCCGCAGGTGGGCGATGTTGCTCACCTCATAGCCGGCAAAGCCCTGTTCCTGCGTAGCAGCGATGCGGCGGGCGGTGTCCTCTTCCAGCTTGCCGAACATGACCCGGGGCAGCTCCAGCAGGGTCTTGCTGCGCCACTCCCGGGGCACCCGGTCTGCCTGTGCAATGGGCAGGACCAGATATTCGATGTCGTCCAGCGCATGTTCCGGCACCTGCTCCCAGCTCTCAAACCGGGCACGGAGAGTGCGGCGAGCAGGCAGGCTGCGGCAAGGCAGCGGCGGCAGGGTCACCTCTTTTATCGCCCACGGGCGCAGTACCTCCCGCTTTTTCAGCAGGGTATCCAGTGCATCCCGGCGCATCTCGTTGACGGCGCTGCCAGGGACGAACCAGGGTCCACCCTCCATCTCTACTGTGATCTCTCCTGCCTCAAAGGGGGTGCCGCCGGTCTTGGCAAGGCTGCGGCGGAGGTTCTCCGTCGGGTCGTTCCGGGCAGGCTGAGGCTCAAAATCTCCATAGGCAAACGCTTTGTTGCCATCAGCGTCGATGACGGTGAGCTTTTCGCCGCCTTCCTCGATCTCCAGCTTCATCTGTACCGGCACCCGGGACCGCTCCCGGCGGTACAGCTCCCGCAGCATGGGCAGGGTCTTTTTGGTCAGTTCTGCATCCGCTTCGCTGCGGACACCAAACATGGTACCGTCAATTTTTCCATCCAGATACCCAGAGGTGAATCCAGAGCGGCTGAAGGCATTCTTCAGCAGGTCCCGGTCGTAGGCACGACCCTCCCGCCCTGCCAGACAGGCGTTGACGGCAGCCGCCACGTATTCCGGGGTCCGCAGCCGTCCCTCGATCTTTGCCGACGCCACTCCCAGCGCCTGCAGCTTGTCCAGCTTGTCGATGACCGAGTTGTCCTTGAGGGACAGGTGGTGCAGCCGACCGGGCTTGCCCTCCGGCAGGGCGTTTGCCTCAAAGGGCAGACGACAGGGACCGGCACAGGAGCCCCGGTTGCCGCTGCGACCGCCCAGAAAAGCAGACATGTAGCACTGTCCGCTGACACACATGCACAGTGCCCCGTGGACAAAGCACTCGGTCTCGATGCCGCAGTTTTTGGTAATGTGCTCCACCTCCGGCAGGCTCAGCTCCCGCGCCAGTACCACCCGGGTAAAGCCCAGCTCCTTGAGCTTCAACGCACCCTGCAGGGTGTGGACGCTCATCTGAGTGGAGCCGTGGCGGGGCAGGTCCGGGGCGATCTGCCCGATGAGCTGTGCCACTGCCAGATCCTGACAGATCACCGCATCTGCGCCGCTTGCCGCCACCGCCCGCACCGCCTGCGCCAGCGCTTCCAGCTCTGTGCCGTAGACCGTGGTATTCAGCGCCACATGGACCGCCACTCCCCGGGCGTGGCAGAAACGCACCGCCTCCTTCAGGCTCTCGGCGTCAAAGTTGCCGGCGCCGGTCCGGGCGTTGAAGCCCGAAAAGCCCAGATACACTGCGTCTGCGCCGCTGTACACTGCAGCATGGAGCATTTCTTCGCTGCCCACCGGGGCAAGGATCTCAATTCTCGACATAATAAACCTCTATATTATGTTCTATATTATATAATGTAAGGGCTTCAGTCTTTTTTTGGCTCTTCCGCCGCCTGCGCCGCCTGTTCTGCCCGCTCTTCCCGGCGGATCTCCCGGCGACGTTCCTTTTCCAGCTGCTCCCGCAGAGCAGCTGCCTCCCGGCGCAGCACCTCGTTTTCGGCACGGATCTTGTCCTCCGCCAGCTTGGCGCGTGCCGCATCTGCAATGTAATCCTGGATCTGCCCCCGCATATTCTCGGCGCTGCCGGTGCTCTTGCGGTATTCGTCCAGATAGTCCATGGCGCAGAACACCGCCGCCTTGGTCACCGACAGATTTTCGTTGTCGTCCAGCAGTTTTGTGATGTCCTCGTCCAGCTTTTTGGCGAGGGACAGGATGTATTTTTCCGTATCCGTGGTTGCGATGGCATAACTGGTGCCTGCAATGTTCACCCGTACCTTGTTGACCATGATCAAATTCCCCTTTTATCCGTTTCCGCCCTGTCCGGGCGGTTGTTTGCTCTATTTCCGGTCGAATGGTACCGTTCCCGGTACCGTTTCAGTCTCCGGACAGACGCCGGAGCAAGTTTCCCGGCTCATTACTCCCGGAGTTACCCTCTGCCGCAGCCCTGCAAACGGCAGAATGCGCTCCGTCTCCTCCCCTATTATACTATGAATAAGCATCAAGAAAAAGTGTATTTTTTGAATTTTCGGCAGATTTGTCAGAAACTTGGTTATTAAAATAGCAATTACGGAAAAAATCCGCTGATTCCCTGCAATTTCCTTGCATTTACGCCTGGTCCATATTATAATAACGTTGTTATAAAGAGCAGCGTGAAATAGGGGGAGATATTTGCTGCCTCAATTATTTTAACAATCAGCAGTTATGCAGATAGGAGTACAGTTTATGACATCGAAGGAATTTGGAAAAATTCTTCAGGACAAGCTCACCAGCGAGTACGGCGTTGAGCTGAGCGTTGCCTCCAACCAGCAGATCTACCGTTCCCTTGCCCTGATCTGCCGCCAGATGATGAGTGAGAACCACAAAAAGTTCCAGTCCAAGGCGATCGGCACCGGCACCAAGCAGGTCTATTATCTCTGCATGGAGTTCCTGATGGGTCGCAGCCTGAAGATGAGCCTGTTCAATCTGGGTCTGGACGAGGTCGCCAAGAAGGCGCTCGCCGATGCCGAGATCAATCTGGACAGCATCTATGAGGAAGAGCCGGATGCAGGTCTGGGCAACGGCGGTCTGGGTCGCCTTGCTGCCTGTTATCTGGACGGCATGGCAACCACCGACATCTGCGGCACCGGTTACTCCATTCTGTACGAGTACGGCATCTTCAAGCAGAAGATCGTGGACGGCTGGCAGCAGGAGCGTGCCGACAACTGGCTGCCCGGCGGTCAGGTGTGGATGAAGAGCCACCCGGATCAGGCTGTGGAGGTCCGCTTTGACGGCGAGATCCACGAGAACTGGGATAACGGCTTCCACTACATCCAGCACACCAACTACAACAGCGTCATGGCGATCCCCTCCGACATGTACGTACAGGGCTACGACGGAAAGGGCGTTGCCAAGCTGCGTCTGTGGCAGGCAAAGGCACCGGACTTTGATATGTCCAGCTTCTCTCTGGGCAACTACAACACTGCTATGAGCAAGAACGCCAATGCGGAGCTGATCTCCAAGGTGCTGTACCCCAACGACAACCACATCGAGGGCAAGATCCTGCGTCTGCGTCAGCAGTACTTCCTGTCTGCCGCTTCCATCGGCGACATCGTGCAGAACCACCTGTCCAGCTACGCCACTCTGGAGAACCTGCCCGACAAGGTGGCAATCCAGCTCAATGATACCCACCCCACTCTGGCGATCCCCGAGATGATGCGCATCCTGCTGGATGAGTGCGGCTTTGGCTGGGACAAGGCATTTGGCATCTGCCAGAAGGTCTTCTCCTACACCAACCACACTGTCATGGCAGAGGCTCTGGAGAAGTGGAACGTGGACATCTTCAAGATGACCCTGCCCCGCATTTACCAGATCGTGGTGGAAATGGACCGCCGTGCCCGTGCTGAGCTGGAGAAGGCTTTCCCCGGCGACCAGGGCAAGATCAACTACATGGCACTGATCGGCGACAATCAGGTGCGCATGGCAAACATCTGCGCCTATACCGCCAACAGCATCAACGGCGTTTCCAAGCTCCACAGCGAGATCATCAAGGAAAGCGTCTTCCACGACTACTACCTGTATAAGCCTCAGGCATTCAAGAACGTCACCAACGGCATCGCCTACCGCCGCTGGCTGCTTGCCTCCAACCCCGGTCTGTGCAAGCTGCTGGATGAGACCATCGGCGACGGCTACAAGCACGATGCTTCTAATCTGAGCAAGCTCAACGCCTTTGAGAGCGACAAGACCGTGCTGAAGAAGCTGAACGAGATCAAGCTCGCCAACAAGAAGGACTTTGCAAACTATCTGGCAAAGAGCACCGGTCAGATCATCGACCCCAACTCCATCTTTGACTGCCAGGTCAAGCGTATGCACGAGTACAAGCGTCAGCACCTGAACGCTCTGAACATCGCTGCTCAGTACCTGTACCTGAAGGAGAACCCCAACGCCGACTTTATCCCCAAGACCTACATCTTTGGCGCAAAGGCTGCTCCCGGCTACTACATGGCAAAGCAGATGATCCGCATGATCTGCAAGCTGGGCGACCTGATCAACAACGATCCCGCTGTCCGGGATAAGCTCCGTGTGGTCTATCTGGAAGAGTACTGCGTCTCCCTCAGCGAACACCTGATGCCCGCAGCCGAGGTCTCTGAGCAGATCTCTCTGGCAGGCACCGAGGCTTCCGGTACCGGCAACATGAAGTTCATGCTGAACGGAGCCATCACTCTGGGCACTCTGGACGGTGCTAACGTGGAGATCGCTGACGCTGCCGGCAAGGAGAACGAGCTGATCTTTGGTATGCTGACCCCCGAGGTCAACAACCTGAAGAAGGTGGGCTACCACCCCAACGCCTTTATCATGGGCGACGACGTGGCAAACAGCGCCCTGAACTTCCTGGAGCGTGGCTGGAACGGTGAGAACTTCCACGAGGTCACCGAGAACCTGCGCAGCAGCGACCCCTACATGGTCATGGCAGACTTCAAGGATTACCGCCGTGCACAGGCAGACCTGCAGAAGCTGTATGCCGACCGTGAAAAGTGGGCACAGATGAGTCTGAAGAACATTGCCAACAGCGGCATCTTCAGTGCTGACCGTTCTGTACTGGACTACGCACGGGACATCTGGTACGCTTCCCCCGTCCCCATGGGCAAATAAATAATTCCCTGACTATCTGCCCCGGCGGCGTTTTCGCCCGCCGGGGCTTTTTTGAGAAAGGACGATCGTTTTTTGGCTTGTCTGTTCAATAGCTACGACCCCTACTTCAAACAGCCCTTTGGTGCCGTCCGGGCAGGGCAGACCGTGCATCTGAGCCTGTGCATCCCGGAAGAGCTGGGCTATGTGGACCCCCATCTGGTGCTGCAGAAAGAGGGTAAATACGACGTGCCCGTGCACTACCGCATGAAATTTGACGGGCAGACTCCCCACCAGAACCACTTTTCGGTGGATGTGCAGCTCAACGATACGGGACTGTACTTCTACTACTTTGATCTTTATACCGACTTCCGCCGCATCGTCCGGGGCAGGGACAACTGCGGCGTCGTCAGCTGGCAGGAAGGCGAATCCTGGCAGATCACCGTTTACGATGCCGATTTCCAGACCCCGGAGTGCATCAAGGGCAAGGTGTTCTACCAGATCTTCCCGGACCGCTTCTGTGAGGGCATCGAGAACAAGCCCATGCCCTTCCCGGATCGGCTGTATCAGGCGGATAAGCACGCCGAACCCTTCTGGCAGCCCAACGAGACCGGCGGGCACCTGAACGAGGACTACTTTGGCGGCGACCTGGAGGGCATCCGCATCAAGCTGCCCTACCTGCGGGAGATGGGGGTAGACTACCTCTACCTGAACCCCATCTTTGAGGCGCACTCCAACCACCGCTACAACACCGCCGACTACCTCAACGTGGACCCCCTGCTGGGCACCAACGAGGAATTTGAGGTGCTGTGCCGGGAGGCAAAGAAATACGGCATCGGCATCGTGCTGGACGGCGTGTTCAGCCACACCGGTTCCGACAGCCGTTACTTCAACCGGGAGGGACGGTACGGTGCCGGGGGTGCCTACCGGGATCCCCAGTCTCCCTATCGCAGCTGGTACGACTTTGATCCCAAGTACAAGGGAGGCTACCGCAGCTGGTGGGGCTTTGAGACCCTGCCGGAGGTCAACGAGGACACCCCCTCCTTTGTGGAATTTATCACCGGCGAAGGGGGCGTCATCGACACCTGGCTCCGCCGGGGTGCTGCCGGCTTCCGGCTGGACGTGGCGGACGAGCTGCCCGATGACTTTATCGAAAAGATCCGCACCGCCGTCAAGCGGGTAAGCCCGGAAAAATTTTTGCTGGGCGAGGTGTGGGAGGATGCCACCACCAAGTACGGCTTTGGGCACCGGCGCACCTACCTGCTGGGCAAGGGGCTGGACAGCGTCATGAACTACCCCTTCAAGAACGCTGTGCTGGACTTTGTAAAGGGCAAGCCGGCACAGCAGACCGCCGACGAGATCCTGTCCATCTGCGAGCACTACCCTGCCCCCGCCATGGACACCGCCCTGAACTTTTTGTCCACCCACGACACCGAGCGTGCCCTCACGGTCATTGCCGATGAGCCTGCCAACGGACGGGGCAGAGAGTGGCAGAGCGGGCGCAGCGTCACCGGCGATGCCTACGAGGAGGGTATGCTGCGGCTGCGGATGGCATATGCCATCATCTACACCCTGCCCGGCGTGCCCTGCCTGTACTACGGCGATGAGATCGGGATGCAGGGCTACCGGGACCCCTTTAACCGGGGCTTCTTCTGCTGGGACAGCCACGAGGAGCGGCTGCGCCCGGTGCTGGCACAGCTGGCACAGCTGCGCCACAGCTGCGAGGCGTTCCGCACCGGTGCCCTGCGGGTGCTGCGTGCGGAGGACGGCATCCTGCACTACCAGCGGGTAGGCGAGGTGGAGACCGCTGAGATCATCATCAACCGGTCGGAGCACATCGTCGTGGAGCCTCTTGCCTCCGGCAAGCACACCGAGGTAAACCCCATGGGCTTTACCATCGTGGTGGAGGAAAACGGGCACAACCCCAACCACAGCTACTACGACATCCAGTAATGCCGTGGGGCTGTAACGATTTAAAATGCTCTCCGCTTGCGCTCTGAGCATGACCATCGGAATCCAGTTTTCATTTGTAAGTGGGGAAGATCTGCGGATCTTCCCCGCTTACTTTTTCTCCGACAGAGGGCGCAGCGGCAGACAGGCAGCTCCCGGGATACTGCCCTGCGGTGCTGTTTCCGATCTTTCTCCGGCATTTTTGTCCAAACTTTGTTTTCTGCGCAACGTTCCGGTAAAAAACTCTTGACCTTCCCCCAAGGGGATGGATTATAATGGTTGCAAAGGAGGTAAAGAACATGCACATGGAACCCTTTTTATGGCTCATCGCCGCTGTAGGCTTTCTGGCACTGGAGGCAAGTACCTTCAATATGACCTCCATCTGGTTTGCCATAGGTGCAGCCGCCGCCCTCATCAGCTGTCTGTTCACCGGTTCCTTCCGGGTACAGGCGGTGGTGTTCACGGCAGTCAGCGTGCTGTGCCTGCTGGCGTTCCGCCCCCTTGCTGCCCGGCTCCGCAAAAAGCACACCGCCACCAATGGAGACCGCAATCTGGGCAGAGAGGCAACAGTACTCACCACCGTTACCGCTGACGCTCCGGGACGGGTACGGCTGGACGGTGTGGACTGGAACGCCTGCTGCATCACCCCCGGCGACACCCTTGCTCCCGGCGACCGCTGCCGGGTCACCGAGATCCACAGTACCCTGCTGATGGTGGAACCGGTACTTACCGAAAGTCCCAAAGGATGATCGCATCCGTTATTCACCCGCTGTATAAAATGTATAAAGGAGAAAGGCTATGGTTCTGTTTTTTCTGATCCTCGCGCTGATTTTTGTGGTGTTGCTGGTGGTCATCACCAACATCGTCATCGTGCCTCAGTCCAAGGTGTACGTCATTGAGCGGCTGGGCAGCTACTCCGACACCTGGTCTGCCGGTCTCCATGTAAAGCTCCCCTTTATTGAGCGCATTGCCAAAAAGGTGAGCTTGAAGGAGCAGGTGGCAGACTTTCCCCCTCAGCCCGTCATTACCCGGGACAACGTGACCATGCAGATCGACACGGTGGTGTTTTTTCAGGTCATGGATGCCAAGCTCTACACCTACGGCGTAAACCAGCCCATTGCCGCCATCGAGAGCCTGTCCGCCACCACCCTGCGCAACATCATCGGTGAGATGGAGCTGGACCACACCCTTACCAGCCGGGACGTCATCAACGGCAAGATCACTGCTATTCTGGACGAGGCAACCGACAAGTGGGGCATCAAGGTGAACCGGGTGGAAGTAAAGAACATCATCCCGCCCCGGGAGATCCAGGAAGCAATGGAAAAGCAGATGAAGGCAGAGCGTGAGAAGCGTGCCGTCATCCTGAAGGCAGACGGCGAGAAGCAGGCAGCCATCACCGCCGCCGAGGGCGAGAAGGAATCCGCCATCCTCCGTGCCGACGCCGTGAAGCAGCAGCGCATTCTGGAAGCAGAGGGCGAGGCGCAGGCAATTCTTGCCGTGCAGCAGGCAAATGCCGATGCTATCCGGCTGCTGAACGAGGCTATGCCCAACGACAAGGTGCTGGCGCTCCGCAGTCTGGAAGCTCTTGCCAAGGTGGCAAACGGCAAGGCGACCAAGATCATCATCCCCTCGGAGCTGCAGAACCTGGGAGGCGTAGTACCCTCCATCAAGGAGCTGCTGACCGAGCCCAAGGACGCTGAGTAAAAAAGTTTTATAAAAAATAGCTTCCTCGCCCTCTCCGTCTCACTTCGTTCGACAGCTCCCCCAAAGTGGGAGCCCTTGGCAGAACGACAAAGTTTCCGGTTTTGCCAAAGCCTCTCCCTTTGAGGAAAGACTTCCCCCGGTCGGGGATAGATTCTCCCCGCTCCGGGGAGAAATGTCACCGCAGGTGACAAAGTGGGGAGCAGATGTCGCATAGCGACAAAAGGGGGAGTGTGTCACGGAAGGTGACGGAGAGGGCGAGGTCGCTTATGGAGGAGTACCACCATGATCTACGATACCCTGAACAACCTGCCCAACTATCTGGGCGTCAGCGACAATCTGGACACCGTCATTGAGTACATCATGGCACGGGACATCAACACCCTGCCTGCCGGACGCACCCGCATCGACGGGGAAAAGGCGGTGGTCACCGTCACCACCGTCACCCCTCAGCCTGCGGACAAGGCACTGTTCCAGCGCCACGACAGCCACATCACCTTGGAGACCGACCTGGAGGGCAGCGAGCTGTTTGAGGTGAGCCTTGCAGACCTGACCCCCACCAAGCCCGCCGACGAAGCCGCCGACACCACCGTGGGCACCGCCGGCACCAGCATTGCGGGGATGCTCTGCGAGGGTCGTTTTGCCCTGTATCTGGCAGGTGAACCGTATAAATCCGGTCTGAAGGCGCAGGGCTGTGGCAAGCTGAAAAAGGCAGTGTTCAGCATGGAGCTGGACCCGGACGAAGAGGACTCCGCCGAAGAATAAGAGCAGGGAGGTTTTTCCATGGGATTTTTTGCTGTACTTGCCGCAAGCCTGTTTGCGGTGTTTCTCTTTACCGTGTTCGGCGGCTATTCGCTGCTGCTCTGGTGTCAGCAGTCCCTGTGGATGATCGTACCTCCCGCAGTGGTGCTTGCCATTCTGGTCTGGACCTTCCTGAAAATGGACGACAGGATCACCGTCCTGCAAAAGCGGGTGGATGAGCTGGAAGCCGCACTGAAAAACACCGAAAAGCCCGAGAAATAAATACAGCGCCGCCCCTGCCGGAGAAGCTTTCCCGGCAGGGGCGGCGCATTTTTTACACCTTATTTTTTATCCGGTGGGTCATCCAATCCTTTGAACATCACCATGCCCAGAATTGCAAAGCTGGCACCCATCGCAAAACCCACTGTCCCCATCGACACGCTGAACAAAACGCCCATGGCAACGCCGAACAGGATGCCCGCGATCTGACTTTTCTTCATCTTACTGCCCTGCCTTTCCGCACCACGCAATGGACAGCCGCCACGAAAGGGCAAAGAAGCCGCAGGTCACTGCCAGCACAGCAAAATACAGGGGAAGCGTCGCATTGCCCAGAAGCTGGGTCTGGGTCAGCCCATTTTCGCTCTGGGCAGTCAGTGCTCCCATCACCGCCGCAATGACGGCGATCATGCCCACATAGGCGTAGCGCCCTTTTTCCGGTCCAAACCGGTAGAGGAAGGGCAGCACGATGGTGTTGCCCCAGAGCATGACCACAAGGACCTGGATCACCTGCACAGCCGCCTGGGTGCCGGACACCGAAGCCCCCAGCAGCACCGCCAGTGCCATGACCACGCAGGTGAGCACCGCCGCCGCTCCGGCAAGCACCAGAACCACGATGTATTTTGCCGACACCAGCTGGGTCCGGGTCACCGGCAGCGTCCCACTGTAGCTGTCCCAACGGGAGCTGTGGTCATAGCTCAGCAGGCTCATGGGCATCATGCCCAGAATAAAACAGCCGTAGAGCATAAAGAAATTGGAGCCGTTGCGCCAGCCGTACACCGACACGCCCATCATAACGATCACCACCGCCAGCTGGAAAGGCAGCAGGGTCTTTGCCTGATACCAGTCCTTCAGCAAAAGTCCCTTCATTGTGCGTTCTCCCCTTTCACCATCATCACAAACAGTTCTTCGATGCTCACCGGGGCAAGGCGTGCCCCGGCAGGCATCTTTTCCCGGCGCACCAGTGCGGATACCCCGTAGGGGGTCACCCGCCTGCCGTACACCGCCCCGGGGTCCAGCTGTGCCAGCTGCGCCGCCGTGCCCTGCCACAGGGCGTATTCCTCCCGCAGGGTGTCCTTGTCCTCCCAGAGCAGCAGCCTGCCCTTGTGGAGGAAGGCGATGGTATCACAGAGCTTTTCCAGATCGCTGACGATGTGGGAGGAGATGAGGATGGAGTGGTCCTCATCCCGGGCAAAGTCCAGCAGCAGGTCGGTGACCTGGTCCCGCACCACCGGGTCCAGCCCGTTGGTGGCTTCGTCCAGCAGCAGAAGTTTGGGATGGTGGGACAGCGCCACCGCCATGCAGAGCTTCATCTTCATGCCGGTGGAGTAGTCCTTGTATTGCTTTTTGCCCGGCAGCCCGAATTTCCGGCACAGGTCTGCGTAAAAAGCGGGGTCCCAGCTGCGGTAAATGCCCGCCATCACCTTACCCAGCTGCACTGCGTTCAGACACAGGGGGATGCCATCGCTGCCCATCACCACGCCGATCTCCTCTTTGATGCCCACCGGGTCGGCACGGTTGTCCCTGCCCAGAATGGTCACGGTGCCGCCGTCCCGCTGCACCATGTCCAGGATCAGCCGGATGGTGGTGCTTTTGCCTGCCCCGTTCTCCCCGATCAGCCCGCAGATGGTGCCGCCGGGCACTGTCAGGTCCAGCGGTCCCAGAGTGAAATCCTTATACGTTTTGGTCAATCCCTGCAATTCCAGTGCGTTCATATTCATTCCTCCCACAGCAGGTCCAGCATCTCTTCCAGTTCCTTTTTTCCCAGCCCGTAGGAGGCGGACAGGCGGATCGCCTGGGCAAGATGCTCCTCGATGGTTTTCAGGTTTGCCTCCCGCAGCAGCTGGGTGTTTCTGGGTGCTACAAAGAACCCCTTACCCGGCACTGCATAGAGAAAGCCCTCTTTTTCCAGCTCGTCGTAGGCGCGCTTGGTGGTGATGACGCTGATGCGCAGGTCCCGTGCCAGCCCCCGGATGGAAGGCAGCGGTTCCTCCGCCTGCAGCTCCCCCCGGATGATCTGATCCCTGATCTGGGTGTAGATCTGGTCGTAGATGGGCGCACCGCTTTTGTTGTCGATGAACAGATCCATGTCTCTGTCCTCCTGTTCCTCTGTACATATACAGTATATACAGTAGATACAGTATTGTCAAGAGGGAACAAACAAAAAAACTCCTGTCGCCCACAAAGGGCAGACAGGAGCAGAATATTCTGATGACCTATACAGGGGGTGTGCCCCCTCCGGTTGCTGCACAGACCCTTACAGAGCCTGAACTGCCTCCTTGATGCGCTGAGCAGCGATCTTGGTCTTTTCGGCATCGCCAAAGGCGGTGAGGCGGAAGTAGCCCTCGCCGCACTCACCAAAGCCTACGCCGGGGGTGCCCACCACGCCGCAGTTTTCCAGCAGCCAGTCAAAGAACTCCCAGCTCTTCATGTTGCCGGGGCACCGCAGCCAGATGTAGGGGCTGTTCTTGCCGCCGCAGTACCACACGCCGCACTCATCCAGTGCGTCGGCAATGACCTTGGCGTTGCGGCGGTAGTAGTCCAGATTTGCCTGGATCTCTGCCATGCCGCTCTCGGTAAACACGGCGGCAGCGGCACGCTGCACCACATAGGGCACGCCGTTGAACTTGGTGGTCTGACGGCGGAGCCACAGCTTGTTGAGGTTCATGCCATCCCGCTCCAGCTCCTTGGGCACCACGGTGTAGCCGCAGCGGGTGCCGGTGAAGCCTGCGATCTTGGAGAAGGAGCAGATTTCCACGGCGCACTGCCGTGCTCCCTCGATCTCAAAAATGCTCCGTGCCAGCTCCCCGTCGGAGATAAAGCACTCGTAGGCGGCATCGTACAGGATGATGGCGTCGTTTTTCCGGGCGTAATCCACCCATGCTTTCAGCTGCTGCCGGGTGTATGCGGCGCCGGTGGGGTTGTTGGGGCTGCAGATATAGATGATATCCGCCTTTACATCCTCGTCCGGCATACCCAGAAAGCCGTTTTCCTGATGGGTGCGGCTGTAGATGATCTTTCTGCCATCGGTGACGTTATCATCCACATAGGTGGGGTACACCGGATCCGGCACCAGCACGGTGTTGTCCACGTCAAACAGACCCAGCATGTTTGCCAGATCGCTCTTTGCGCCGTCGGAGATAAAGATCTCGTCCTCCTCAATGGCGGTGCCGCGACCGGCGTAGTAGCCCTGGATCGCCTGCTTCAGGAAGGGGTAGCCCTGCTCCGGACCGTAGCCGTGGAAGCCTTCCTTGGTACCCATTTCCTCGGCGGCGTCCTTCATTGCCTCCACCACGCTCTTTGCCAGAGGCTGGGTCACGTCACCGATGCCCAGACGGATGATTTCCTTTTCCGGGTGTGCCTGCTGATATGCCGCCACCTTGTGGGCAATGTCCACGAACAGGTAGCTTGCCTTCAGCTCATCGTAATGCTTGTTCATCTTCATGATACTTTTCCTCTCTTTGCTTTATAGGTTGCTCGCCCTCTCAGCCGCCTGTCGGCGTCAGCTCCCCCAAAAGGGGAGCCTTTGGCAGTACGGCAAAGGCTGCAGTTTTGCCAAGTTTTCTCCCCTTGATAGAGGTGGCACGGCAAAGCCGTGACGGAGAGGGCAAGGACGTTTTCCTTACACTTGGGTGGTGCCCTCGCACACGGTCTCGGCGGGACCGGTCATCAGCATCTTCCTGCCGGGCAGGATCCGGATCACCAGTTCCCCGCCCCGCAGCTGCACATGGATGTCCTCCCCGGCGGGGCACAGACCCTGCTCCGTAAGAGCTGCCACAGTGGCGCAGGTGCCGGTGCCGCACGCCCAGGTCTCCCCGCTGCCCCGCTCCCACACCCGCATCTTCAGGTGGGTGGGGTCCACCACTTCCACAAACTCGGTGTTGATCCGCTCCGGAAAGTTTTTGTGGCTCTCAAAGGCGGGACCCACCTGCTCCAGCTTCATGCCGTCCACATCCTCCACCACCGTGACGCAGTGGGGGTTGCCGACGCTGATGCAGCTCACCTGCCAGCGTCTGCCTTCCACTTCCAGCGGCACATCCACCAGCGGACCTTCGCCCATGTTCACCGCCGGCAGCGCCGCCGCCATGGCGGTGTACTCTCCCATTTCCACCTGCCACAGCCCCTCACCCTTGCGGGTGACCGTCTTGCAGCCGCTGCCGGTGTCGATGGTCAGCACCGGCTTTTCTACCCCGTGGGTGTAGAGCCACTGCGCCACGCAGCGGATGCCGTTGCCGCACATCTGCGCCTCACTGCCGTCTGCGTTGAAAATGCGCATCCGCCCGTCTGCTCCCGCCGTCACCGGGGCACAGATGCAGATGATGCCGTCTGCGCCAATGGAAAAATGCCGTCGGGACAGCCGCTCCGACAGAGCGGCGATATTTGCCGGCACACCGGTGCTGCGGCAGTCCAGATAGATATAGTCGTTGGCACAGCCCTGCATTTTGGTAAATGAAAGCTTCATGGTCTTGCTCCTTACAAAAAGGGAACGGTCAGTCCCCGTAAACTCATTACTCTATAATGATAAGAAACCCCGCCCCGGATGTCAAGGGAAAAAGCGGGTTTCGGGCAATTTTCTTCCTCGGAAGCAAAACAGGGCTTGACAAGACGCACTGCATGGGATATAAAAAAAGAGAGCGCTTTGTACAGGGGACGTGTCGTGCTCCTTTCCGCCCGGGACATCCGGTGCACGGCAGACTGTACACGCAAGCAAAACAAGAGCAAAAAGGAGATCGCAGGAATGGATACTTTTGAAAAAATCCGCGCATTGCTGGCAGAGCAGCTGGATGTTGACCCCTCCAAGATCACCATGGAGAGCGACATTATGAGCGATTTTGAGGCAGACAGTCTGGATATCGTAGACATGGTGATGACTTTGGAGGATGAGTTTGGCATCGAGGTGCCGGACGATGCCATCGAGTCCCTGCGCACCGTAGGTGACGTGGTAAACTTTGTGGACAGCCACGCCCAGAACTGATTCTTAGGCAAAGGTCCCGCTCCGGCAGTGTAGCACTCGGCTGCACGGGCAGGCGGGGCTTTTTAATATGGTTCGTGCGGAACGCACAGCGTTTGGCGCACGGCCTTGGGAGGATATAACAAAATGGCAAAAGACAACAAGAAGCTCGTGCAGGCGATCACCAGCCAGGAAGAAAACTTTGCACAGTGGTACACCGACATCTGCGTCAAGGCAGAGCTGGTGGAGTACTCCAGTGTCAAGGGTTTCATCATCCTGCGCCCCTACGGTCAGGCGATCTGGGAACTGATCCAGAAGGACCTGGACACCCGTTTTAAGGCGACCGGTCACGAAAATGTGGCAATGCCGGTGCTGATCCCGGAGAGCCTGCTGCAGAAGGAAGGCGAACTGGTCAATGGCTTCGCGCCGGAGGTGGCGTGGGTCACTATGGGCGGCTCCGACAAGCTGGAAGAGCGCCTCGCCGTTCGTCCCACCAGTGAGACCATGTTCTGCGATCACTGGTCCCGTGTGCTGCACAGCTACCGCGAGCTTCCCATGAAGTACAACCAGTGGTGCAGCGTGGTCCGCTGGGAAAAGACCACCCGCCCCTTCCTGCGCAGCCGGGAGTTCTGGTGGCAGGAGGGTCACACCATCCACGAGACCGCTGCCGAGGCAGAATTTGAGACCCAGCAGCAGCTGAACTGCTACGCAGACACCTGCGAGCAGGATCTGGCGATCCCCGTGGTAAAGGGTCGTAAGACCGACAAGGAAAAGTTTGCCGGTGCAGAGGCGACCTACACCATCGAGGCTATGATGAAGGACGGCAAGGCGCTGCAGAGCGGCACCAGCCACTACTTTGGCGACAAGTTCAGCAAGGCATACGATGTGACCTTTACCGGTCGGGACAACCAGCTGCATCACCCCTACCAGACCAGTTGGGGCGTTTCCACCCGTCTGGTGGGTGCCATCATCATGACCCACGGAGACGATGACGGTCTGATCCTGCCCCCGGCGATCGCCCCCATTCAGGTGGTGGTGGTGCCCATCGCCGCCCATAAGCCCGGCGTGTCTGAGAAGGCTGCCGAGCTGGCTGAAAAGATCAGCAAGTACGCCCGCGTAAAGCTGGACGACAGCGACAACGCCCCCGGCTGGAAGTTTGCCCAGTGGGAGATGAAGGGCGTGCCCCTGCGTCTGGAGATCGGACCCAAGGATCTGGAAAAGAACCAGTGCGTGCTGGTGCGCCGTGACACCCGCGAGAAGATCTTTGTGTCGCTGGATGAGCTGGAGACTGCCATCCCCGCACAGCTGGAGGCCCTGCGGAAGGATCTGTACCAGCGTGCACTGGAAAACCGCGAGAAGCGCACCTGGAGCGCCACCACCATGGAGCAGGTCAAGGAGCTGGCAAAGGCAAACACCGGCTACATCAAGACCATGTGGTGCGGCGACCTCGCCTGCGAGATGAAGATGAAGGAAGAGGCTGGGCTTTCCAGCCGCTGCATGCCCTTTGAGCAGGAGCAGCTCAGCGATGTGTGCCCCTGCTGCGGTAAGCCCGCCAAGACCATGGTCTACTGGGGCGTTGCCTACTAAGCATCCGCTTTTTGACCCAGCACAAAACCCCCGGAGCACGAAAATGCTCCGGGGGTTTTATCTTTGGTGTAGTCTTACCGCTCAAAAGTGGTGCTGAGGGTGGTCTGCCAGCTTTCGCCGGGGGCAAGGACGGCGGCGGCGGCACGCTGTTCCCACTCCAGCGGGTCCTCCACGGAGGCGGGCAGGGACTGCCAGGGCTCGATGCAGACAAACCGCACCGGCTTTGCAGCGGCAGACCAGATCAGGCTGTAGGGGAAGCCCTGGATGTCGCAGCGGATGCAGCGTCCGGTGTCCTTTTCGTAGATGCCAAGGGTCTTGGTCCGCAGACCTGCCATGCAGAAGCTGTCATTGGCAAAAAGCTCATCGGTAAGGGGGATGGAAGACTGGTTTTTCCACAGGTAGTAGCAGCTGCCGCTGAGCAGCCCGTTGGGGCTGGCGTCAATGACCATGGGGCTTTCCGGCTGGTCAAAGCGGAACTCGTAGTCGGTGGTGGTGTGGCCGGCGTCAAAGGGGATGTTGAATGCCGGGTGGTAGCCGATGCCAAACCGCAGCTCCCCGGTTCCGGGGTTGGTCACCTGCAGAGTGTGGTGCACCGTTTTTCCCTCCAGCCGGAAGGTGCTGGTAAGGACAAAATCAAAGGGGAACCGCTCTGCCTTTATTGCCTCGTCGGAGCGCAGCTCCAGCCGGATGGTGTCTCCCTCTGCAGACAGCAGGGTGTGCTCCACATCCCGGGCAAAGCCGTGCTGCCCGCCCTTGTAGCTCTTGCCCTGGTGGGTAAAGACGCCGTCCTTCAGCTTGCCGGTCCAGGGAAACAGGATGGGAGCGTGCCGCTTCCAGACGGCGGGGTCCGCCTGCCAGAGCATCTCCTCCCCTGCTGCGTTTTTCAGGCTCACTGCCTCTGCGCCGAAGGTATCCACCGTCAGGGTCAGAAATTCGTTGTGAATGGTTGCCTGCATTGTAAAAGTCTCCTTATCATCATTATTCTGCCATGGGTCTGCTGTCTTTCAGTATACTCTCCTGCCCCTAAAAAAGAAAGCCCCATTCACCCTTTTGCGGGCTGCGGAATAGGCTGGGAAAGAAAAGTTTCTCTCCACATTTATCAGCAAAGGAGCGTTTTTATGAACACCACCGGAACTCTGCGCATCCAGACCTTTGCTTCCCGGTTCTCTGCCCCGGTATCAGGGGTAGTGGTCACGGTGACCGGGGACGGCTTGCGGGTGCAGCGCATTACCGGTGCCGATGGCACCGCCCCCGACCTTTCCATCTCCGCCCCTGCCTGCAGCCGGTCCTTTGACCAGAGCTGCAGCAGCGGCTGTCCCTACGCATTGTGCAGCATCACCGCCGCCAAAGAGGGCTACCGCACCGTGCGGATCCAGGGGGTGCAGATCTTTCCCGGACAGGTGACCCTTGCACAGCCGGAGATGATCCCCCTCACCGAGGCAGGGCGGGACATCCCGGACCCGCCAGTGGTGATCCCGCCCCACGCCCTGTATGCGGGCACCGGCGGCAGCGGGACAGCTCCCGCAGCGCCCAGCACCCCTTGGGTGCTGGACCGGGTCATCATCCCCAAAAACATCACGGTGCATCTGGGCAAGCCCGCAGCGGCGGCGCAAAACGTTACCGTGTCCTTCCGCCACTATATCGCCAACGTTGCCTCCAGTGAGGTGTATCCCACCTGGCCGGAGCAGGCGCTGCGTGCCAACATCCACTGCCAGATCTCGCTGGCGCTGAACCGCATCTACACCGAGTGGTATCCCAGCAGGGGCTACCGGTTCAACATCACCAACTCCACCAGCTACGACCAGTATTACGTCCACGGGCGGACGGTGTTTGAGGTGATGGTGCGGCTCACCGATGATATCTTCAACACTTACCTGCGGAAAAGCGGCACCGTGAATCCCTACTATGCCGAGTACTGCGACGGCAAGTCGGTGACCTGCCCGGGGCTGAAGCAGTGGGGCACCGTGACCCTTGCGCAGCAGGGGCGCAGTGCTCTGGAGATCCTGCGGCACTACTACGGCAGGGATCTGGAGATCGTCCGCACTTCCAACATCCAGTCCATCCCCCAGAGCTACCCCGGCTCGCCTCTGCGGCAGGGGGCAGCGGGGGCGGCGGTGTTCACCCTGCAGCGGCAGTTGAACCGCATCACCAAGGACTACCCCTTTTTAGGGAAACTGACGGTGGACGGCGTGTTTGGTCCCCAGATGACCGCCACGGTGCAGCGGTTCCAGAAGCAGTTCAACCTGACCCCCGACGGGGTGGTGGGGCGGCAGACCTGGTACAAGATCAGCTATATCTACGTTTCGGTAAAGGATCTGGCGGAGCTTACCAGCGAGGGGGAGGTGTCCAGCGGCACCCTTTCGGACGGCACATGGGGCGGCACTGCTTTACGACCCGGCTCCACCGGCAGCGCTGTGGAGCAGCTGCAGTTCTGGCTCAGCACCCTGGCACAGTACGATGCCGCCCTGCCGGCGGTGGCGGTGGACGGGGTCTTTGGCAAAGGCACCGAGGCTGCGGTCCGCACCTTCCAGCGGCAGCAGGGGCTGACGGTGGACGGAGTGGTGGGCAAAGCCACATGGGACCGGCTGTACCGCCAGTTCCACAGCATCCAGTCCGACAACGGCATCCCCAACGCCTACCCCGGCACCCCCCTGCGGCAGGGGGCAAAGGGGCAGAAGGTGCGGCTTATGCAGTTCTGGCTGAAGATCGCCCGGACCATGTACCAGTCTCTTGCTCCGGTGACGGTGGACGGAGTGTTCGGCGCCGCCACCAGGGCGGCGGTGGAGCGGTTCCAGCGCTATTTTGGGCTGACGGCAGACGGGGTGGTGGGTCCCCGCACCTGGGCAAAGCTGCACGAGGTGTACAACGACATCGCCAACCGGCTGCTGTCCCCCTCCCTGCGTCCCGGGGACTTTCCCGGGGTGCTGCGGCGGGGGGATTCCGGCACCCCGGTGCGGGAGCTGCAATTCTACCTCTACCTGCTCAGCGCCTACGACAGCAGCATCCCCGGGGTGGAAATCGACGGGCAGTTTGGTGCCGCCACCGAGGCTGCGGTACGCAGCTACCAGCGGTCTGCGGGGCTTGCCGTTGACGGCATCGTGGGGCGCAGCACATGGGACGCCCTCTACCGCCGTGCCTCCGGGCTCCGGTCCTCCGGTCCGGTGGTGAAGCTGAAGCGGCTGCCCTACCCCGGCACGGCTCTTACTGCGGGCAGCCGGGGGGAGGCGGTGCTCTACTACAGCCTGCTGCTGCAGCGCATCGCCTACTACTTTGACACGGTGGAAACGCCGCCTCTTTCCTCGGTCTACACCCCGGACACTGCCGCCGCCACCCGCAGTGTCCAGACCCTGCTGGGGCTTGTCCCCACCGGCACAGCGGACCGGGAGACATGGACCGCCGCCGAGGGGCTGAGCCTGCAGCTTGCCGCCTTTTCCGGCACCGAAAGCCAGAGCTACCCCGGGCAGGGCTGCGGACTGGGCAGCGCCGGGGCACCCACGGCACAGGTGGAACGGTGGCTGAACCGCCGTTCTGCCGGGTACTGCGGCGATGACTTTGTGTCGGAGGACCGGTGGTTCGGGGCAGAGGACGCCGCCGCTGTACAGGAGGCGCAGCGCCGGGCAGGGCTTGCCCCCACCGGCACCGTGGACCGGGAGACATGGGCGGCATTGTGCGCCCAGAGCCGCCTTTGCGGCGGGGAAAAGGAGGGTGCGGCATGGCACGACTGCTGATCTATGACGCCTACGAAAACCGGGTGTACACCTACACCGGTCTCAACGAGAACGACCCCATGCCCTACAGCACCCTTGCCACCCTGCGGGTGCGGGAGTTCCGGGGCAAGTCCTCCAGCCCCACCCTGTGGACCACCATTGCCGCCATGGAGGCGTGGAACCTGACCCGCCGGAAGTACGGCAGCGGCATCCCGGTGGGCTACGCCTTCCGCCGCATCTGGGAGGGCGGGCACGGCACCCGCAGCCAGCACTATGCGGGGGTCTCCTTTGACGTGGGGCAGAGCCTTTCTCAAAGCCAGCGCAGCGCCATCTACCGTGCCGCCCGGGACACCGGGGCGTGGGGTTATGTGGAGCCACTGAGCCAGACCCCCACCTGGGTCCACTTTGACCGGCGGTACGGCACCCCTGCCTGCCGGGGCACCACCGCCGGATACCCCACCCTGCGCCGGGGCAGCCGGGGCTGCTATGTAATGATCCTGCAGGACGCCCTTTCTACCCTGGGCTACCAGACCGGCAGCCGCATCGATGGGATTTTTGGGGCACGCACCGAGGAGGCGCTGCGGGGCTACCAGCGACGCACCAGCCTTGCGGTGGACGGGGTCTGCGGCTGCAACAGCTGGAAAAAGATCTCCACCGCCGTTCTGGGCATCGGCAGGACAAAGACCACCATCGACTAGATAATAAAAAAGCCCCCCAAAGGGGGACCCTCTCCGTCACGGCTTGCGCCGTGCCACCCGCTCCCCGCTTTGTCACCTGCGGTGACAAAGTGGGGAACAGCTGTCATCGCAGGTGACTGATGAGGGCGCACCGGCAGATGCTGCTATTGGTTACTCACCCCTCATCCGTCTGCTCCCTCCGGTCGCAGCCACCTTCCCCCCAAGGGGGAAGGCTTTACAGGAAACCGGCAGTTTTGCCGCACCGCAAAAAAGCTCTCCCTTTGGGAGAGCTGTCGCCGCAGGTGACTGAGAGGGCGAGGACGCTATCCAGTGGTCAGTCACCAGCCACTGTTCAATAATCCCTATGACACAATGGAATTTTGAACACTGGGTACTGCCACCGGGAGAAAAAGAGGGGAAAAACCGCTTTTTCTTCCTAGTGTTCAAAAATGAACAGCGGGTAAAACAAACGTAAACACAATAAAAAAGACCTACTGTTCAAAAATAATAACTGGTAATAATGTTTGAACATCCGGGTACTGTTCAATAATCGAAGCAATTTTGAACAATGGGTCCGCCCCGGCTCACACCGGGTACATCCCCAGCCAGATGCTCTGGTCCCGGCGGCGGCTGTCCAGCGCCGCATAGCCTTTGGCAAGCTGCCGTGCCAGCTGCATCCGGTCCTCCAGCGGCACCCACACCGGCTCCCGGCGGGGTGTCGCCGTCCCGGCGGCAAGCACAAAGCAGGGGGCAAGGCTGTTCAGCGGGCGCAGTGCCCGGAGGGCAAAGCCCTGTCCTAAGTACAGCGGCAGCAACTGCTGTGCCCCGGGGTCCAGCACTGCCAGCACCTGCCTGCCCCGTGCCAGCTGCCGGGCACGGGCGGCGGTGGCTGCCACCAGCTGTGCAGGGTCCTGTGCCCCCACCGGCGGGGCAAGAAAATAGCCGCCCTCTATCCCGCGCCAGCCTCGGCAGGCGCGGAGGGCAGCGGCAAGAGCAAGGTCTGCGTCCATGGGCAGCACCGGCTGTGCCGCCAGCAGCTGACGGGAAGGGGCGCACAGCCCCCACACCTCCCCCACCGTCACCATCCGCAGCACCTCGCTGTGGGGGCGGTAGATGCTGCTGGTCTCCTTTTGCAGCAGGGTGCAGAACTCCTGCGCAGATAGCCGCCGCAGCCCAAGGGTCCGGGGCGGGTCACAGGTTTGGATCATTCCGGTTCCTCCATTCGTTTCGTGATGCTACCAGCATACGAAAAAACCGGTGCGAAAACCTGCGAAACAGCGCCCCTCAGTCCAGTTTTATCTCTTCACTGAGCACCTGCCCGATGGGCTTTGCAATGCACAGGTCTGCGGAGGCGTCGGCTCCGGTGGGCTGCATATTGATAACCACCAGATGGTCCCCCCGGAAGTACCGGATCAGCCCTGCCGCCGGGTACACCACCAGACTGGTGCCTCCGATGATGAGGGTGTCCGCCCGGCGGATGGCGTTGATCGCCCCGGACAGCACCTCTTCGTCCAGACCCTCCTCATAGAGCACTACGTCCGGCTTTACGATGCCTCCGCACTTGGGGCACCGGGGCACACCGGTGCTGTTGGCGATGAAGTCCAGATCGTAAAACGCCCCGCACCGGGTGCAATAGTTGCGCAGAGTGCTGCCGTGGAGCTCGTACACCGTCTTGCTGCCTGCCGCCTGATGGAGACCGTCGATGTTCTGGGTCACCACCGCCTTCAGCCTGCCCTGCTGTTCCAGCTTGGCAAGGCGCAGGTGGGCGGCGTTGGGCTTTGCACCCTTTACAATGAGCTTGTCCCGGTAGAAGCGGTAGAATTCCTCCGGGTTCTCCTGCCAGAAGCTGTGGCTCAGGATGGTCTCCGGAGGGTAGGCGTACTTCTGGTGATAGAGCCCGTCCACGCTGCGGAAATCCGGGATGCCGCTTTCGGTGGAGACCCCTGCCCCGCCAAAGAACACGATGCTGCTGCTTTTTGCAATGATTTCTTCCAGTGCCTGTACCATAAACCGGAACGCCCCTTTCCCGTGGAAAAAATTTGTGTTATGATAGCCCCAGTATAGCACATTTCCCACAGAAAGGAAGCCGCAGAATATGAATCTATGGTATGTGAACAGCATTCTGGGACCCATCCGCCTCGCCGAGGAAAACAAGGCACTGTGCGCCGTGGAATTCTGCCCGGAGGGAGTGCCGGAGCTGGAACCTCTGCCCCGGAAGGTGGTGCAGACTCCTCTGCTGCAGGAGACGGAAGAGCAGCTGAACGAATACTTTGCGGGGGTGCGGCGGGAGTTTGACCTTCCCCTTGCCCCCAGGGGCACCCCTTTTCAGCAGGCAGTGTGGCAGCAGCTGCTGCGCATCCCCTACGGAGAGGTACGGACCTACGGGCAGCTTGCCACCGCTCTGGGCAAGCCCGGGGCAAGCCGTGCCGTAGGCAGCGCCTGCCGCCGCAATCCCCTGTGCATCCTGATCCCCTGCCACCGGGTGGTGGGGGCAGACGGTTCCCTTACCGGCTACGCCGGAGGGCTGGACATCAAGGAATACCTGCTGGAGCTGGAAAAGCAGGAGTAAACCAAAAGGACGGCTGCACCGGGGCGCAGTCGTCCTTTTTTCATCTGTGATGTTCCGCAAACAGTGCCCCCAGCTCCGGCAGCAGGTCCTGAGGCAGCATACCGTATTCTCCCCGCTTTGCGGCGGCACGGTCGGCGGCGGCACCATGGAGCCAGACGGCACAGACGGCGGCTTCAAAGGCAGGCAGATGGCAGCCCAGCAGGGCGGCGGTGATGCCTGCCAGCACATCCCCGCTGCCGCCCCGTGCCAGACCCGGGTTGCCGGTGGGGTTTATCCGGCACCGTCCGTCCGGTGCCGCCACCACCGTGTGCATCCCCTTGAGCACCACCACGGCGTCCCACGCCCGGGCGTACTGCAAAGCGATGTCCTGCCGGTGGGCGGCGATCTCCGCCGCCGGAAGCCCGGTCAGGCGGCTCATCTCCCCGGGGTGAGGGGTCACCACCAGCTCCCCTGCCGGGTGAGGGAAGGGTTTGCCCGCTGCCAGCAGCCGGGAGGCGGCGTTCAAGCCGTCGGCATCCAGCACCGCTGCCCCCCCAAAGCCCGGCAGCAGTCCCTCCACCAGCGCCTCCGTCTCTGCCGCCCGTGCGGTGCTCTGGGCTGCATCTCCCAAACCGGGACCCAGCAGCAGCACCGTTGCCTTCTGCCGCCGCAGCAGGGGGATATTCTCCGGGGAGATGCCCCCCTCCGCCCCTGCCGCACAGGGACAGAGGCAGCACTCCGGCAGCCGCACCGCTGCGGCGCTGACCACCGGCTCCACGCTGGCAAGGGTGACGATGCCTGCCCCGGCACGGAGTGCGCCCTGAGCGGCAAGGAGGGCAGCGCCCCGGTAAAAGCCGCTGCCAGCCACCGCCAGCACCGCACCAAAGCTGCCCTTATGGCTGTCCCGGGGGCGGGGCGGGATGCTCTGCCAGACAAATTCCTGTGTGATCTCTGCTGCCATAGGTGCACCTCCAAAGAACGATTTAGACTGCCCTCCGCTTCGCTCCGGGCATTTTCAGCGGAAAAAAATTTTAGATTCAGGCTATGCAGCGACCTGTCAGTCGCTGCATAGCCATTCTCCCGGAAAAAGTTGCCCTCCGGGCAGCCGTTTATTTTAAACCGGACGGTTTAGAACCGCCCTCCGCTTTTGCTCCGGGCATTTTTAGCGGAAAAACATTTTAGATTCAGCCTTTGCAGCGACCTGTCAGTCGCTGCATAGCCACTCTCCCAGAAGAAAATTCCCTCCGGGCTGCTGTTTATTGCAGACCTTTACGCCTGCCCCTGCACAAGGGCACGGATCTGTTTTTCCACGTTCTGCACTTCCTCGTGGAACATCCGGGCGGACACCCGCAGTGCCCCGTGTCCCAGAATGATGATCTGTTCCATGCCATCGGAGGTCGCCACCCGGACCCGGCGGTTTTTGTCGATCTCGTGGGTGACGTGTTCGATGAACATATCCGCCGTCTCCGCCTCTTTGGTGTACACCACGTGGATGTTGTGGTACTGCTCCATGGAGCCGGGGCTGCCGGGGACCCGGTAGGCGTCAAACACAAGGATCAGCACACATTTTTGGTATCCCTGATAGTTGCACAGGATGTCCATGAGCCGGCGGCGGGCAGCGTCCAGACTCTCTTTGGCAAGGGCGCTCAGCTCCTCCCATGCAAAGATGATGTTGTAGCCATCCACCAGCAGGTATTCCGGGGCGATCTCCCACTGCTCGGCAGCAAAATCCGGGCGGGGGCTTTTCTCTACCGGGCGGAAGGCTGCCAGCGGATCCCTCTTGATGGGTCCATAGGTCCGCTCAAAGATCTTGAGCAGCTCTGCATCCTCTTCCAGCGTGGCACGGTAGGCGGCGGCACGGCGGGGCACCAGGGCTTCCGGCTCCTGCCGGGCGGGCTTTGCCCTGCCCCAGCCGCTGTCCACATGCATGTGGCTCCGCACCTGATCCCAGGGCACCACAAAGCCTGCCCCGTGGGCGCAGAATATCGAGTCCGCCGGGTTTTCCAGATCGTGCTCCGGCTGGTAGCCCACAGCGTCTATGACCTGCTGGGCATTGTGACAGGGGCGGTAGCCCGCCGGGCTCAGGCTCAGGTGCCCCCGCCCCCGGGTGTAGCCTGCCACCTCGGTAGGGTAGTCCCTCATGGTCGCCACCGGGGCAAAGCCGGTAAGGGTGGCGGTGTCGGTGCCACTGTCCGGGGGATCAAAGCTGCCCTCCATCCGCTGGATGTCGCTGAGGGCACGCCCCAGATTTTCCAGCGGCAGCTCCAGCCGGAAGGCGTACCACGGCTCCAGCAGCTGACTTTCTGCCATCATCAGCCCCTGCCGCACCGCCCGGTAGGTCGCCTGCCGGAAGTCGCCGCCCTCGGTGTGCTTCAGGTGCGCCCTGCCTGCCAGCAGGGTGATCTTTACGTCCGTAAGGGGGGAGCCGGTGAGCACCCCCAGATGCTCCTTTTCTTCCAGATGGGTCAGCACCAGCCGCTGCCAGTTTTTGTCCAGCACCTCTTCCCGGCAGTCGGCGGCAAATTGCAGCCCGCTGCCCCGGGGCAAGGGTTCCAGCAGCAGATGCACCTCGGCGTAGTGGCGCAGAGGCTCGTAGTGCCCCACCCCTTCCATGGGCTGGGTGATGGTCTCCTTGTACAGGATGCCCCCGGGTCCAAACTCCACCGTCATGCCAAACCGTTCTGCCAGCAGGCTCCGCAGCACCTCCAGCTGGATCTCCCCCATGAGCTGTACATGGATCTCCCCCAGCGTCTCGTTCCACACCACGTGGAGCTGAGGCTCCTCTTCTTCCAGCCGGTGGAGCTTGCCCAGAGCGGCGTGGACGTCCGCCCCCTCCGGCAGCAGTACCTGATAACTCAGCACCGGTTCCAGCACCGGCAGATCTCCGTCCCGCTGGGCGCCCAACCCCTCGCCAGGGCGGCTCTTTGTCAAGCCGGTGACGGCGCACACCTGTCCCGGCAGCACCTGCTCCGCAAGGGTGTACTTTGCCCCGGAATACAGCCGCAGCTGGTTTGCCTTTTCGGTCCAAGGCTCCTCTGTCCCGCCGGTGAGCTGCGCCTTTACCTTCAGCTGCCCGCCGGTGACCCGCAGCCATGTGAGCCGCGCCCCCTGCTCGTCCTGAGAGATCTTGAACACCTTTGCCCCAAAGGACCCCAGCGCCGGGGCGGCACGGGTGTACCGGTCCAGCCCTTCCAGCAGCTGGTCCACCCCTTCCAGCCGCAGCGCCGAGCCAAACCAGCAGGGGAACACATGGCGCCGGGCAATGGCAGGGATGATCTGTTCCGGCTCCAGCGCCCCGGCGTCCAGCAGCCGGTCCATGAGCTGCTCATCGCACAGCGCCAGTGCCTCGTCCCGGTCCGGCTGCGGTGCCCCAAAGTCCACAAAGCCCTCTCCCAGACGGCTGGACAGCTGTTCCAGCAGCTCCTGTCGGCTCTTGCCGGGCAGGTCCATCTTGTTCACGAACACAAAGGTGGGCACCCGGTACCGCCGCAGCAGCCGCCACAAAGTCTCGGTGTGGCTCTGGACCCCGTCGGTGCCGCTGACCACCAGCACCGCATAATCCAGCACTTGCAGGGTCCGCTCGGTCTCGGTGGAAAAGTCCACGTGTCCCGGGGTGTCCAGCAGGGTGATGGCGGTATCCCCTGCCCGCAGCAGCGCCTGTTTGGAAAATATGGTGATGCCCCGTGCTTTTTCCAGCGCATCCGTGTCCAGAAAGGCATCCTTGTGGTCCACCCGACCCAGCTTGCGGATCGCACCGGACCGGTACAGCAGCCCCTCGGACAGGGTGGTCTTGCCGGAGTCCACATGGGCAAGGATCCCCAAAACGATCTGTTTTTCCATCCGTGTATCTCCTCTATGCAGTATCATCCTTTATTGTAACACGGTCGGGCGCAAAAGAAAAGCAGTGCGCCTTCCTTTTACAGAAAGCGCACTGCTCCGGTTTTGGAAACTTACTCCTCGATGAGGCTCTTGCCGGTCATTTCTGCCGGGACAGGCAGACCGATATAGGGCAGCATGGTGGGAGCGATGTCCGCAAGGCAGCCGCCTTCACGGAGCTTTACATCGCCGCAGCCCACTGCCACAAAGGGCACCACATTGGTGGTGTGTGCCGTAAAGGGAGTGCCGTCCGGGTTCATCATCTTTTCGGCGTTGCCGTGATCTGCAGTCAGGAAGGCGCAGCCGCCGGCGTTCAGCACAGCGGTAACCACCTGATCCACAGCGGTGTCCACAGCTTCCACAGCCTTTACCGCAGCGTCAAACACGCCCGTGTGACCCACCATATCGCAGTTGGCAAAGTTCAGGATCACCACATCGTACTTGCCGCTCTCGATGCGCTTGACGCACTCGGCAGCCACCTCCGGAGCGCTCATCTCCGGCTTCAGGTCGTAGGTGGCAACCTTGGGGCTGGGGATGACGCAGCGGTCCTCGCCCTCGTAGGGAGCCTCCACGCCGCCGTTGAAGAAGAAGGTGACGTGGGCGTACTTCTCGGTCTCTGCGATCCGCAGCTGGGTCTTGCCGTGAGCGGACAGGTACTCGCCCAGCACGTTCTTCAGCTCCACCGGAGGATATGCCACCTCACAGTTGGGCATGGTGGCGTCGTACTCTGCCATGCAGACGTAGTGCACCTGCTTGCGGCCGCCCCGGCGCTCAAAGCCGGTAAAGGCGTCGTCGCAGAAGATGCGGGTCATCTGGCGGGCACGGTCGGGGCGGAAGTTCATAAAGATGACGGTGTCGCCGTCCTCCACACGACCACCCTCGCAGGTGACGCAGGGCAGCACAAACTCGTCGGTCTTGTCCTCGGCGTAGGAAGCCTCGATCGCCTCCGCAGCGTTGGCGGCGTGGTTGCCCTCGCCGTAGACGAAGGCGGCATATGCCTTTTCCTCACGGTCCCAGTTGTTGTCACGGTCCATGGCGTAGTAGCGACCGGACACGCTGGCGATCTTGCCGATGCCCAGCTCGTCCAGCTTTGCCTGCAGGTCAGCAAGGAAGCCCTTGCCGGAGTGGGGGTCGGTGTCACGACCGTCGGTGATGCAGTGGAGGAACACGTCTTTTGCGCCCAGATGCTTTGCCATTTCCAGCACGCCGAACCAGTGGTCAGCGTGGCTGTGGACACCGCCGGTACCCACCAGACCCATCAGGTGGATCGCCTTGCCGGCGTCGATGGCTGCCTTCATATTCTTGACCAGCACCGGGTTGCGGAGCATCTCGCCGTCCTTGATGGACTTGGTGATGAGGGTCAGCTGCTGGTACACGATGCGACCGGCACCCATGTTGGTGTGACCCACCTCAGAGTTGCCCATCTGCCCCTCGGGCAGACCCACTGCCATACCGGAGGCGTTGATGGTGGTCATGGGATAGTTTGCCATCAGGGCGTCCAGATGGGGCTTTTTTGCCGCCACCACAGCATTGCCGAAGGTCTCCTCCGGCACCCAGCCAAAGCCGTCCATAATGCACAGCAGAACAGGTTTCTTTGCCATAAAATTGAATCTCCTTTTGGTTTGAGAACACTATTTCCAATAAAAACAAGGGGTGTGCGTAACATGTGCCCGACAGAGCGCATCTTCCGCAGCTACCCCTCATCCGGCACTTCGTGCCACCCTCCCCTAAGGGGAAGGCTTATCTTGCGATTTTATCAGCCCTTGGTGGCTGCGTTGACGATAACAGCAAAGTCAGGAGCCTTCAGGGATGCGCCGCCGATCAGACCGCCGTCCACGTCCTTCTTGCTCAGCAGCTCCTCGCAGTTCTTTGCGTTCATGCTGCCGCCGTACTGCACGGTGGTAGCCTCGGCAACTGCCTCGCCGTAGAGCTCGCCCACCACCTTGCGGATCTGAGCGCAGACCTCCTGTGCCTGATCGGAGGTAGCGGTCTTGCCGGTGCCGATCGCCCACACAGGCTCGTAAGCGATGACCACGTTTGCCATCTGCTCAGCGGTCACATCCCGCAGAGCGATCTTGGTCTGCATACGGACCAGCTCCTCGGTGACGCCCTCTTCCCGCTGCTGCAGGCTCTCGCCCACGCAGAGGATCACCTTCAGACCGGCGTTCAGGGCAGCCAGAGTGCGCTTGTTGACGGTCTGGTCGGTCTCTGCAAAGTACTGACGGCGCTCGGAGTGACCCACGATGACATACTCCACACCCAGATCCACCAGCATGTCGGCGCTGATCTCACCGGTGAAAGCACCGGACTTTTCAAAGTGGACGTTCTCGGCGCCCACATGGATGTTGGTGCCCTTGGTCTTAGCCACGGCAGTGACCAGATCGGTAAACGGGGTGCAGATGACCACCTCACAGGTGGCATCCTTGACAGCGGGGATCAGCTCGTCCACCAGCACAGCAGCCTCGGTGGCGGTCTTGTTCATCTTCCAGTTGCCTGCAATGATTGCCTTACGCTTTGCCTTATCCATGATGTCTATCTCCTTTTATTTACCTTCTGCAAAATAAAAAGGTGCGGCGGCGCAACAGCCGCCGCACCCGTTATGCGATGCCGGGAAAATTATGCGTTCTGGATGACGGCGATGCCGGGCAGCTCCTTGCCCTCCAGATACTCCAGAGAAGCGCCGCCGCCGGTGGAGATGTGGGTCATCTTGTCGCCCAGACCCATCTGC
>SFDE01000040.1 GCA_004558805.1 Faecalibacterium prausnitzii
ATGAAGAAGGTAGCCGGACGAGCGTGCAGACCAACCTGATTTTCAACGGTAACTTCTTTCACGTACATAGTAAAGCGCTCCTATCTAATATCGTTTTGGATTACAAAAGCATGGTTTGCCTGTTGTGTTACACTCATTTTAGCGCAAGTCGAAACCGTTGTACAGCCCCCTTTTGCATTTTTGTCGGTTTCTCCAATGAAGCGGGGGGCATTTTTCATTATTTGTACAAAGACAATAAAATTATACCCCTGTGGTTGGCGGGGTAATACAAAAGTTTTCAACAAGTTCTCGACTGCCGCACCGTTTTTCGCTTTATTTTGTGCAAAATAGACAGGTTTTCCGGGTAAAGGACAAAACCCTTTCTCAGCCCTGATACTGCATTTCCAGCAGCCGGCTGCTCTGTGCGGCAAAGCTGTCCTTTGCCGGGTCAAACACCTGTGCCACGCCCTTCACCTTCCAGCCCATGCGGCGGCACAGGGCAATGGCACGGCTGTTCCGGTCCAGCACCCTCAGCACCGGATGCTCATGCTCCGGCAGCTTTTTGCGGGCAAAATCCAGCAGCTTCTGTCCCAGCCCTTTGCCCCGGGCGGCAGCTGTGACAAAGAGATGATCCACCTGCCCGGTACGGTGGTTCACCGCCACCATGGCGTCCGGCTCCTCCTTGGTGTAGTGGAGGTAGAACGCCCAGCCCTGCTGCTTTTTCTCCATAAGCCGATGGTAGAAGTACTCCGGGGTCCACTGTGCCAGCGTCTCCGAGGTGACCCAGTCCCGGCACACATCGCAGTGCCCCTCGGCGTAGAGCCGGGCGGCGGCACGGCACTGGTCCTCGGTCTTGACCAGCCGCATATTCTCTCCCCGCTTCCACTTGGGCAGTTGGGTGATGGGGTGGCTGTCGCACCACTGGTCGTACAGTTCCGGACGCCGCAGCCGGGTGCGGGTACGGCTCTGCTGTCCCCGCCATTCGTCGATCTTCTGGTGGTCGCCGCCCAGCAGCACCGGGGGCACAGCACGCCCTTCCCACACCTCCGGGCGGGTATACTGGGGATATTCCAGCAAACCGTCCCAGTAGCTCTCTTCCTCATAGCCCTTCTGCTCCGCCAATACGCCGGGCTTCAGCCGCAGCACACTGTCTGCCACCACAAGGCTTGCCAGTTCGCCGCCGGTAAGGATGTAGTCCCCGATGGAGATCTCCTCGTCGGCAAACGCCTCAATGACCCGCTCGTCAATACCTTCGTAGTGTCCGCACACCAGGGTCAGGTTGTCGTACTCTGCCAGCCGCCGGGCGTGTTCCTCGGTGTAGCGCTGCCCCCCGGCGGTAAGGAACACGATGTGGGGCGCCGGGCGTCCCTGCTGCTCCACCTCTTTCTGCACCGCCCGCAGGCAGTCCGCAATGGGCTGGGCGTACAGCACCATGCCGCAGCCGCCGCCGTAGGGGTAGTCGTCGGTCTGCTTCTGTTTGTTCAGGGTGTAGTCCCGGATCTGGTGGCAGTGGGTCTCGATGTACCCCCGCTTTGCCGCCCGCCCGATGATGCTGGCGTCCAGCACCTGCTGGCACATCTCCGGAAAAAGGGTCACGATGTCCACACGCATACCCATGGCTCAGTTTTCCTCCCGCTCGCTGTCAAAATCCTCGTCCAGCAGCCCCGGGATGGGGGTCACCAGAATATACCCCTCCGGCGGGTTCCGCTCCTTCAAAAAGGCGTCCACCCCGGGGAACATATACTCCTTGCCGTCCGGTGCCTTTACGGTGTAGATGTCCTGTGCACCGGGATGGTCCACGCTGGTCACCACGCCGTAGACCTTGCCGGTGTCGGCATCCCGCACCTCGCAGCCGATAAGGTCCGCCACATACCAGCGTCCCTCCGGCAGGGTTGCATCGCTGCGGTCAAAGTAGAACACCTGTCCCCGCAGGGCACGGGCGGCGTCCATGTCGTTTACCCCTTCCAGCTGCAGCAGTGCCATCTGCCCCTGCGGACGGATGGACAGGATCTTATATGCCCTGCCGCCCCGGGGAGAGGGATACAGCCTGCCCACCTTCTTTAAAAAATCCACGCCGTCGCACCAAAGCTCCAGCTTCATCTCACCCCGCACGCCGTGGGTGGTAACAACTTTTCCGGCTTCCAGATATTGCTGCATAAATTCGCTCCTGTAAGAACCCTCTCCGTCAAAGAGGGAGCTTTTTGACAAAGAGGTGGTGTATTGCTTATTTTTCCAGAACGCTCCTGTGTACGGTTTGTTCCCGGCTCCCCCTTTGGGAAAGGCGGCGCATCTGCGCCGGATGAGGGTGCTTTTCCTCAATTATAAACAAAAAAGGTCCCTTGCCGCAAGGGCAAAGGACCTGTAGGGTGCTCAGTCGATCTCAACAAGGACCTTTTCATCGACCCGCACAGCAGCCGCGCGCATCACCACACGAATGGCTTTTGCGATCCGACCCTGCTTGCCGATGACACGGCCCATATCTCCCTCTGCCACGCTCAGGTGGTAGACGATGGTGCCGTCCTCGCGGGGCTCGTCCACCGTGACCTTGACG
>SFDE01000003.1 GCA_004558805.1 Faecalibacterium prausnitzii
CTTTTGTCCGGCGCTTGGCGCTCAAGTATAATACCACACCCCGGCGCTCTTGTCAACACTTTTTGACAAGTTTTTTCGGTTTTCTTTGCGGTTTCTTCCGGTTCTTTCCCACTGCCCTGCTTTTGCCCTTACAATATACCTTTATAGGTCCCGATTTCTTGACAAGGCGGTGGAGCCATCGTATTATGGAATCCCACCATATTCTGTCACTATTATACAAAGGAGTGTCTGCCATGTCCTGTGTCACTGTCCGCAACTGCCCTATCGGAGAGGGTCGTCCCAAGGTCATTTTGCCCATCGTGGAGCCCACCGAATCCGGGATCCTTGCAAAGGCGAGGGAGTTTTCCACCCTCCGTGCCGAATGTGTGGAATGGCGGGTGGACTGGTTTGACTCCTGCGGGGACCCCGGTGCCGTGGCACGCTGCGTCCAAAAGCTGCGGGTGATCCTGCGGGACAAGCTTCTGCTGGTGACCTTCCGGACCAAAGCCGAGGGCGGGGAGCAGCCGCTCTCCCACAAGGAATATCTGGACCTTCTGGGTCTGGTGATGGACACCGACTGTGCCGACCTGCTGGACGTGGAGTTTTTCACCGCCGGGGAGGACCTGCCCGACCTGATCCAACGTGCCCATTCCGCCGGGGTCGCCGTTGTCTGCTCCAGCCATGACTTTTGCAAAACGCCTCCCTGCGCCCAGCTGGTAGACCGCATGGTCCGAATGCAGCAGGCGGGAGCCGACCTGCCCAAGGTGGCGGTAATGCCCCAAAGCCCTGCCGATGTGCTGGAGCTGCTTGCCGCCACCGCCGAAATGACCGAGCACCACCCGGAAACTCCGGTGATCACCATGAGCATGGGGGCACTGGGTGCTGTGAGCCGCCTTGCCGGGGAGACCTTTGGCTCCGCCATGACCTTTGCCAACCCCGGGCACGCCAGTGCCCCGGGGCAGGTCTCGCTGGACATCGTAAATGAAGTGCTGAATGCACTGCATTTGTAACCAACAAATCGGAATTTGCGGAGGAGAACACATATGAAATACCCGTGCGCTAAAGTTCTATAGTGATATGTTTGGGTTTCAACTGCTTCAAGATAACGATGGAAATATGGAATTGACGAATAACTTGTATTTACAGGAATCGGGTTACTGGGAACAATTTACAAAAAGAAGCATTATTTCAAACAGTAATCAGTCTGAATTATACTTTGAAGAACCTGACATAGAACAGTTTGTAGAGCGTCTTGAGACACTTTACCCTGAAACCGAATACGTCAATTACCTGATGACACACAGTTGGGGGCAAAAGGTGGTCAGATTTTATGACCCTGACGGAAATCTGATCGAAGTCGGAACACCTGTATAATCTGGCTCGACAACTTCCAATTTGTCGCACATCCTGCCTAAAACATAAACCGGAATGATCTTCCCGTTTTCGGGTGGATCGTTCCGGTTTTTATGTTATATTGAAAATCGTTTTATGCCAGCTTAGCTTCCAGACGCTCACGGATCGCCTTGATGAACTCCTCACTGTCCACGGCAGTGGGGGTGATGCCCTCTGCAAGGGCGCACAGGTCCTTGGTCATGATGCCTTCGTTGAGGGTCTGCAGGCTTGCTGCTTCCAGAGCCTCACCAAACTTTACCAGTTCCGGCAGCTGATCCAGCTCGCCCCGCTTTTTGAAAGCGCCGGACCATGCAAAGATGGTCGCCATGGGGTTGGTGGAGGTCTTTTCACCCTTCAGATACTTATAGTAATGACGGGTGACGGTGCCGTGTGCCGCCTCGTACTCGTACTTGCCGTCGGGGCTTACCAACACGCTGGTCATCATGGCAAGGGAGCCAAAGGCGGTGGACACCATGTCGCTCATGACGTCACCGTCGTAGTTCTTGCACGCCCAGACAAAGCCGCCCTCGCTGCGGATGACCCGTGCCACGATATCGTCAATGAGGCTGTAGAAGTAGGTGATGCCAGCTGCCTCAAACTTTGCCTTGTACTCGGCATCGTAGATCTCCTGGAAGATATCCTTGAAGGTGTGGTCGTACTTCTTGGAGATGGTATCCTTGGCACCAAACCACAGGTCCTGCTTTACGTCCAGCGCATAGTTGAAGCAGCTGCGGGCAAAGCTGCGGATGGAGTCGTCCTTGTTGTACTGTCCCTGCAGCACACCGGCGCCCTCAAAGTCAAAGACGGTGGCACGCTGCTCCGAGCCATCGGCACCGGTGAACACCAGCTCTGCCTTGCCTGCTCCGGGGATCCGGAACTCGGTGCACTTATACACGTCGCCGTAGGCATGGCGGGCAATGGTGATGGGCTTATTCCAGTTCTTGACCACCGGCTTGACGCAGTCGATCATGATGGGGGCACGGAACACGGTGCCGTCCAGTACGGCACGGATGGTGCCGTTGGGGCTCTTCCACATCTCGTGGAGCTTGTACTCATCCATACGCTGGGCATTGGGGGTGATGGTGGCGCACTTTACCGAGACGCCGTACTTTTTGTTGGCAAGTGCTGCGTCCATGGTCACCTGATCGGCGGTGGCGTCACGGTTGGGCAGCCCAAGGTCGTAGTACTCGGTCTTGAGGTCCACAAAGGGAAGGATCAATTCATCCTTGATCATCTTCCACAGGATGCGGGTCATCTCGTCGCCGTCCATCTCGACGAGGGGAGTGGTCATTTTGATCTTTTCCATAGCAGGTTTCCCTTTTCTCTCATGGGTGATGTATGTTCCAGTCCCGCACCGGGCGGGGCTGCAGCCGACTTATTTGCGGTATGCTGCCGCCAGCTTTTCCAGTGCCGGCAGGCTGCGGCGCACCTTTTCGGTGTCGATGCAGTAGGCAAGCCGCACATATCCCTTTACCCCAAAGCTGTCGCTGGGCACCAGCAGCAGGTCAAACTCCCGCGCCTTCCGGCAGAAAGCGTTGGCATCCTCTTCCAGCGCCTTGGGGAAGATGTAGAAGGTGCCGCCGGGGCGTTCCACCTCAAAGCCCAGCCGGGTCAGCTCCTCGTACAGCAGGTTCATGTTGGTCTCGTAGACCGACAGGTCGCTTGTGACTCCCTGACAGCGTCCCACAGCCCGCTGGATGATGCTGGGGGGGCAGTTGTGCCCGGTAAACCGGGAGATCTGCGCCATCATGTCCACAAGGATCTCTTCCCCCTCGCAGCCGGGGCGTACCGCCACATAGCCCAGCCGCTCTCCCGGCAGGCTCAGGCTCTTGGAATAGGAAAAGCAGGTGAGGGTGTGGGGATAGAAGGCGGCGGGGTAGGGCACGGTCTTGCCGTCAAAAGCAATGTCCCGGTAAGGCTCATCGCTGACAAGGAAGATGTTGTGCCCATACTGCCGGCTCTTGGCGGTAAGGATCTCTGCCATGCGGGTGAGGGCAGCGGCGGAGTAGACCACGCCGGTGGGGTTGTTGGGAGTATTGATGAGGACGCAGGTGACCTTTTCGGTCAGCATCTCCTCAAACGCCTCTAGATCCGGCTGAAAGTCCGGAGCGTGGGGAGGCACCACCTTCAGCACCGCCCCGGTGCCTGCCACATAGGGACCGTACTCCGGGAAGTAGGGAGCAAAGGTCAGCACCTCATCCCCGGGGCAGGTCACCGCCCGGATGGCATGGGCGATTGCTCCCGCCGCACCGGTGGTGGGGAAGATATGCTTCTGCTCATAGGGCAAAGCAAAGGTCTGCGCCAGATGCGCCGCCACGGCGGTGCGGAACCCCGGGTCTCCCTGACTGGGGCAATAGCCGTGAAGGGTCACCGGTTCCTCCTGTGCCAGCAGCTCCTGCATAGCCGCCGTAAACTCTGGCGGGCAGGGCACGCTGGGGTTCCCCAGCGAGTAGTCAAAGACATTTTCGTACCCGATCTGCGCCGCCCGCTGTTTTCCGTACATAAACATTTCCCGGATCACGCTTTTGTTGCCCAGCATGGCACGATAGGTGTCATTCAGCATAATACTTCCCCCTTAAAAACGGTTTTACCGGTGGGCAGCCGCCGTATAGCTCTGCTCCAGCTTGATGATGCAGTTGTAGGTGGGGTCCTGCGCCTTGATGAACTGCTCCATCTGGGTCAGCAGCTCCACCTTGTCCCCGGCGTAGCCTGCCGGGATCACCAGATCGAACAGCACATTGGTGTGGGTCTTGCCCGGCACGATGCGCAGGTCATGGAGGGAAAGCTCCGGGTCCAACTGCCGGAGCTTCTCGGTGAGCCGTGCCCGCAGCACCCCCACCGCCGCATCGGAAGTGACGATGGGATCATAGTGGATGGTCACCATGAGCCGGTCATTTTTCATGAAGTCCCGCTCGATATTGTCGATGAGGTCGTGAGCGTCCAACGGTTCCATCTCCGCCGGCAGCTCCACATGAAGGGAGGCAAACTGGTGTCCCGGACCGTAATCGTGGACCATCAGGTCATGCATCCCCAGCACACCGGGGTAGTTCTGTACCGTCTGCTCAATGTGGTCCACCAACTCCTCACTGGGGCTTTCTCCCAGCAGGGGGCTAAGAGTGTCCCGCACCAGTCCCCAACCGGAAATGAGGATGAACACTGCTACCCCTACGCCCATGAGACCATCCAGAACATCCCAGCCTGTAAGGCGGCACAGGATGGCGGCAAGGAGTACCGCCCCGGTGCTCAGCACGTCGTTGCGGCTGTCCGCCGCCGTGGCAATGAGGGTCTCGGAGGCGATGATGCGCCCGATGGTGCGGTTGAACACGCTCATCCACAGCTTTACCAGAATGGACGCCACCAGCACCGCCACCGTGAGCCAGCTGAACAGCACCGGGGTGGGGTGCAGTACCTTTACCACCGACTCCTTCAGCAGAGAAAAGCCGATGCCCAGAATGGTGACGCTGACTGCCAGCCCTGCCAGATACTCGTACCGGGCGTGCCCAAAGGGATGCTCGGCGTCCGGTGCCTTAGCGGCAAGCCGGAAGCCCACCAGGCTCACCACGTTGGAAGAGGCGTCCGAAAGGTTGTTCAAAGCGTCTGCCATGATGGCGATGGAGCCAAAGAGAGAACCCACCGTCAGCTTTCCCAGGCAGAGCAGCAGGTTGCACACCATGCCCACCCCGCCGGCAAGGTTGCCGTAGGCGGCACGGACCCGGGGGTCCTGGGCACGGTCCGGCTGGTGGATAAAAAGACGGATCAGTAACTTTGTCATATTTTCCTCCATGGGCAGCGCTGGACTCCTGCATACCCGAACTTCTGTCATACCCTACAGTATAACATTAAGCTTTATAGTTTTAAAGCGTTTTTGCAAAAGTTTTACCGGGACACAAAACCCCCGGCGGGGCAAAAAGCTCCGCCGGGGGGCGTTGTATCGGATGTTTTACAGACCTTATGCCTTTTCGGAAGGCTTGCTCAGATCTACGCTGCGGATGATCTTGCGCACCGGCAGGATGCTCTTGGCGTTCATGGACAGCTCGTCCACGCCCATCCGCAGGAAGGTCTCGGTGAGGGCGGTATCGGCGCCCAACTCGCCGCAGATGCCCACCCAGATGCCGTGGCGGTGTCCTGCCTCGATGGTCATCTTGATGGCACGGAGCACAGCGGGGTGATGAGGGTTGAAGAAAGGCTCCAGCTTTGCGTTCTGACGGTCCAGTGCACAAGTGTACTGGGTCAGGTCGTTGGTGCCGATGGAGAAGAAGTCGCACTCGGCGGCAAGCTCATCGGCAACCAGAACAGCGGCGGGGGTCTCGATCATGGTGCCCACCTCGATGTTCTTGCCCATCTTGACGCCCTCGGCGGTAAGCTCGGCACGGCACTCTTCCAGAACTGCCTTGGCGTCCTGCAGCTCCCGCAGGCTGGTGATCATGGGGAACATGATGCTCATGTTACCGTAGGCAGAAGCACGCAGCAACGCACGCAGCTGGGTCTTGAAGAAGTCCTTGCGGGTCAGGCAGATGCGGATGGCACGGTAGCCCAGCGCGGGGTTATCCTCGTGATCCAGCTTCATATAATCCACGGTCTTATCTGCGCCGATATCACAGGTGCGCACCACTACCTTGCGGGGGGCAAGGCTTTCCACTACCTGCTTGTAAGCCTCGAACTGATAGTCCTCCGTGGGGTAGTCCTTGCAGTTCAGATACACGAACTCAGTGCGGAACAGACCCACGCCGCCGGCGTCGTTCTGCTGCACAGCGCCCACGTCGCCCATGCCGCCGATGTTGGCAAAGACGTTGATGGTCTTGCCGTCCAGAGTGGTGTTGGGCTTGCCCTTCAGCTCCTGCAGCAGAGCCTGCTTTTTCTGGTCCTCCTGCTGGCGCTTTTTCAGGCTCTTGAGCAGGTCCGGGGTGGGGTCCACATAGACGCAGGCATTGTAGCCGTCAATGACTGCAATCTTGCCGTCCCAGTCGTCCTGAATGTCCTTGCACTGGATCAGAGCGGGAATGTTCATGCTCCGTGCCAGAATGGCGGTGTGGCTGTTGGAGCTGCCCTCCCGGGTGATGAAGCCCAGCAGCAGGCTCTTGTCCATCCGCACGGTCTCGGAGGGAGCAAGGTCCTCCGCCACCAGGATGCTGGGCTCGGTGCCCTGCAGGGAAGCGTTGTCCACCCCCTGCAGGATGTCCAGGATCGCCTGAGCGATGTCGATGACATCGGCGCTGCGTGCCTGAAGATAGGGGTCATCCATGGCAGCAAACACCGCCGCCTGATTGTCGCCGGCAGTCTTGACGGCGTACTCGGCGCAGCGGTGCTGCCCGGTGATGATCTCCTTGATGGCGTCCACAAAGTCGTCATCCTCCAGCATCATGGCATGGATGTTGAACACCTCGGCGATGTCCTCTCCTGCCTCTGCCAGTGCCTTTTCGTACAGGGCGGTCTGCTGCTCGATCGCCTTTTGCTGTGCTGCTTCAAAACGCTGGATCTCTGCAGTGGTATCCGCCACCTCCGCCGGGGAGATAGTGGTGTCTTTTTTCTTGTAGATCTTCAGTTTGCCGACGGCAATACCGTTCAGAATGCTTTTGCCTGTGCCTACCTGCATTGCACTTTCTCCTTCTTTGTCATCACGAAAACAAAAAAGCCCTCGCAGATCTCCCCGCAAGGGCACTTGTATCACGGCTGAGATCAAACGTTCTCGCTCAGGAACTTCTGAATTGCCTCTGCTGCTGCTTCTTCGTCATCACCTTCCACCTTGATGGTGATGGTCTCGCCCTGCTTGACGCCCATGCCCATCAGAGCCATCAGCTTGCGCATATCGCAGCTCTTGCCGTCCTTTTCCAGGGTGGCGGTGCTTGCAAAGCCCTTGACGGTCTTGACGAGCAGACCTGCGGGACGGGCGTGGATGCCGCAGGCATCCTTAACGGTATACTGGAATTCCTTCATAATCATTTTCTCCTTACATGATCCCATGCACGCCCGGCTCTCATTCTGCACATTTCCGGGATGCGGAGCGCAAAGCACACCGCAGCATGGTTTATACTTTTATTATAAACCCTGTACCGGCTTTTTTCACCCTTCTATATTGCCGATTTTTCCGCAAAAATTTTGTTACATTTGAACATGTTCATGGGACAAAATTAGCATCTTTTTATATTTTTTCCGTTTTGTTTGCAAAAATTGGGCAATCTGCGCCCCGCCTTTGCCCCTCTGCCGGAGATGCCTCTCCGGCGGGGACGGCGTTTTCCGGTATTTCCGGCTTCACTCCACCGGATAGCCCTCTGCATCCAGAGGCAGGGACGTGTAGTCCGGGGCGGGCAGAACGCTGTCCGCCTCCCCGGAAGTTTCCACCGTCGGTTCCGGTGCCTCGGTAAGGGGCTCGTCGTGGCGCTCGCCCCAGTCGCCGCTGTAGTCCTCCCCGGAGGTCTGCTGCGCCATTGCCTCCTGCAGGTCCTTCATGCCCACCACGGTGCCGGAGGGGCGTTCCAGCAGGTAGGCACCCACCGCCTTTTTGCGCCACACCAGCAGCACCCCGTAGCGGCTGGTGTCCCCGCTGGCTGCCGCCGGGATCAGTGCCACCCACTTTTCCACCATCTTGCCCTTGCACCGGGCAAGGTCCATGCCGCTCTGCTGCACCACTCCGTTAAAGGCGGAAAAGCTGTCGTCCCACTTCCGGGGGATCTTGACCTTATCCACCGTCACCGAGGCGCCGTCCACCTCCAGCCCGTATCCCGCAAACCAGATCTGCACATCCTGTGCGCTTTCGATCCGGTTGCCCGGTGCCGCTGCCGTCACCGTGCGGGTGCTGATGTACCGCCCCAGCAGGGCGCTGCACACCACCAGCCCGCAGCACATGATGCCCAGCCCCAGCTTTTTCAGACTCGTTTTGCTCAGAGTGACCACAAACATGACCCACGCCTCCCCCGCCGATTTTTGCTCTGTGACCACTGTATGGGGCACCGGGGACAGATATGACAAAAAGCAGGCACATCGTGCCTGCTTTCTGCGGTCATGAGACCGTCTCAATGTGCTTTTTTAAAGTCCTCCGGGCAGACCAGACCCTCCTGCTCCAGCACCCGGTGCAGGATCTGCATCACCCCGTATTCCCGGTGGGAGGGTGCAAGGAAGGGCACCCGCTGCCGCAAAGGCAGGCTGCCGTTTTCCATGAGGAAACCGTACTTTGCCTGCTCCAGCATCTCGGCGTCGTTATAGGTATCTCCAAACGCCATCATGCTGTGGGAGGGAATGTCCAGCATCTCCCCCAGCCGTGCCAGCGCCGAGCCCTTGTGGACCCCGGGGTTCATAACGTCCACCCAGCTTTCCCCTGCCACTGCCACCGAGAACTCCCCGCTGCAGCCGGGACCGTACACGGCATCGTATGCCTGCCGGGCGTTTCCCCGGGGCAGATAGACAGTAAACTTGTCCGCCGCCGCTTCCACGGCGGTCAGGTCCTCCACATATTCCACCCGGGTATAAAAGTGCCGGAATACCCGGTCATACTGCCGGTGCCGCTGCTCCGCATAGGCGGCGTCCAGCCCGCAGAGCAACCCCACATCGCCGCTGCGGCGGGTGAGGGCGGTAAGCTTCCGCCAGCCCGGGGCGGGCATCTCGGAAACAAAAAGATCTTTGCCCTTCCACCGTGCTGCACCGCCGTTGTCCCCGATCAGGACCATCTCCTGTGCAAGAGTGGGGAACATCGCCTCCAGCGTATACAGGGGGCGTCCGCTTGCTGCCGCAAACAGGATGCCTTTGGCAGCAAGAGCACGGACTGTCTGTTCAAAGTCCGGGGGCAGGCAGCTGTTCTGGTCCAGAAGGGTGGCGTCCATGTCCGATGCGATCAGCCGGATCCTGTCCATATTTTCCTCCTCAGCCCATGTAGCTGATATTCACGTCAATGTCCCCGCCGTAGCCGCTGATGCGACCCTTTTCGCTGCCCTGCCACATATCGCAGTCGATGGGGCTGCTTGCCACGCCGTAGTGGGCGTTCCAGATGCTGTACTTCCGGAGGGAGGAAAGGTCGATGCGGTTGCGGTACCATGCGGTGGAGGCGTAGACGCCGGGCTTGTACCCCGATGCCTTGACCTCCTCGCAGAAGGCGATGGCGCACTTGGTGCGGTCGGTGACCCCCAGACCGTCGGCACGACCGTTGCCCTTGGAGGCACCGGATGCCTCGGTGTCGTAATAGATGGGGTAGTCCAGCTTCCGCCCGTTGAGCACATAGGCACAGCCCTGTGCCTCTTCTTTTGCTTCCGCTTCGTTGACAGCCTGAGTAAAGAAGTACACCCCCACCTTCAGCCCTGCGTTCCGGGCGTTGGCAAAGTGCTCCTCAAACATGGGGTCCAGCACCAGTGCGCCGGTGCCGTAGCCCCGGTAGCCGATGCGGATGATGACAAACTTGACCCCTGCTTTTTTGACCTCGTTCCAGTCCACCTTGGTCTGGTATTTGGACACATCCACTCCAAAGGTGACTTTTTTCTGCATCACCCCGTCCTCGTTGAAGTAGTAGAGCTTTTTGTCGATGGACTGGATGCCGGTGACCTTTTTGTGGGTGGAGGGGTTATAGTAGTAGGTGCGGCTGCCCACGGTGCGCCAGCCGGAGTACTGAGACTCGCTCCAGCTGAACAGCCACTCCCACAGCCAGCTGAAAAAGCTGTTCTCATCGCTTATGTCGATGCACTGTGCCTCGGCGGCTTCCAGCGCACCGGAATCCAGTGCCTCCTGGATCTGTTCCGGGGTCAGCAGCACGGTATCCTCCGGGGTGTGCCCGGTGCTGTCGTTTTCCTCGGTGTCTGCGGCTGCCGGGGCAGCAAGAGGGTCCTCCTGCGCCAGCTCCGGGGTCTCCTGCTGCAGGGTCACCACGCCGTTCTCCTCCTCCAGCTCCGGCTGTACCGCTGCCGGAACATCCTGCACCGGGGCAGACTCTTCTGTCTTTTCTTCCGGCTGCTGTTCCGGCACGGCGGCTTCCGTTTCCGGGGCAGGTTCCGCCGCCGGGACAGTCTCCGGGGCTGCCTGCACCGGGGCTGCCGTTTCTTCGGCAGAAATGGTCTGTGCCGGAGTCTCCGTCCCGGTCTCTGCCGTCTCTTCCACAGCGGCTGCCCCGTGATGCTTTTGGGGTCTCTTTTCCGGCTTCTGCTGCTGAACCGCCGCCGGCTCCACCGTCAGCACCGCAGGCTGGTCTGCCTGCAGGGTCAGGGTCCCTGCGCCGCTTACTGCCACCACCAGCGCCATGGCAGCTGCCGCCACCGCCCTGCCCCGGGCACGCCGGTTTTCTTCCGTTGCCGGGCTCTCTTTTTTCCAGAACTTTTTCATACCGTTCTTCTCCGCCTCCAGCTCCCAGTTTTTATTCTATGCACTCCCTGCCGCTTCTCCCGGCACCCTGCAGAACAGGGCGGAAAAAGCAGCGGTCTTTTTTGTCCGATACGCTTTCAGTATACACCCGGAAGCAAGGGTCCGTCAATCGCCGCCGCCCCCTCGGAGGACAGCCAGAAGCCCTGTCTGCTCCGGATGCAAAAACTCTCCAAAAGAGATACGATTCAGCCCCCGCAAACATTGCACAAAGCCAAAAATTATAGATATTGCAAGAAAAGCAGCGGTTTTTACTTGATGTCTTGACAGGTGTATGGTATTATACTTGACATGCAGTCCGCTGCAAAGTTTTCACACATTTTCCATACACTTTAACAGAAAGGCAGTTTCTCATGTCAAATGTGAAAGATTTCTTAAAACGAAAGGATATCGTCATCACCCCCCAGCGGTACCTCATTGAAGCGCTGGGAGCCATGGCGCAGGGTCTGTTTGCCAGCCTGCTCATCGGTACCATCATCAAAACGGTGGGACAGCAGACCGGTCTGGAGATGCTGGTGGATCTGGGCAGCTACGCCACCGCCATGAGCGGTCCTGCCATGGCATGTGCCATCGGCTGGGCGCTCCACTGCCCCCCGCTGGTGCTGTTCAGCCTCATCACCGTGGGCTACTCCGCCAACGCACTGGGCGGCGCCGGCGGTCCTCTGGCAGTGCTGATCATTGCCATCGTTGCCTCTGAGCTGGGCAAGGCGGTGAGCAAGGAGACTAAGGTGGACATCCTTGTGACCCCGCTGGTGACCATCTTCTCCGGCGTCGGTCTGTCCATGCTCATTGCCGCCCCCATCGGTGCCGCCGCCAGTCAGGTGGGCACCCTGATCATGTGGGCAACCGAGCAGGCTCCGCTGGTCATGGGCATCCTGGTGTCGGTGATCGTGGGCGTGGCGCTGACCCTGCCCATCTCCTCCGCTGCCATCTGCGCCGCTCTGGGTCTTACGGGTCTTGCCGGCGGCGCTGCGGTGGCAGGCTGCTGCGCACAGATGGTGGGCTTTGCGGTCATGAGCTACAAGGAAAACGGCGTTGGCGGTCTTGTCAGTCAGGGTCTGGGCACCAGTATGCTGCAGATGGGCAACATCGTCAAGAATCCCCGGATCTGGATCGCTCCCACCCTTGCCAGCGCCATCACCGGACCCCTTGCCACCTGCCTGTTCCACTTTGAGATGAACGGTGCAGCGGTGTCCTCCGGCATGGGCACCTGCGGTCTGGTGGGTCAGATCGGCGTTTACACCGGCTGGGTCAACGACATTGCCGCCGGTACCAAGGCAGCCATCACCCCCATGGACTGGGCGGCAATGGTGCTGCTGTGCTTTGTCCTGCCTGCGGTGCTCAGCGTGGTGTTCTGCCAGATCGAGCGCAAGCTGGGCTGGATCAAAGAGGGCGACCTGAAGCTGAACTGATCCCGTTTTTCCACAAACTTAAAAGGGGCTGCGGCAGGTTTTGTGCCGCAGCCCCTCTTTGCATTTACAGCAGCTTTTTGCCATCCAGCACCGCCTGCTGCAGGGTATCCCCCTGATACACCAGCTTCAGGGAGAACCAGGGACGCTCCTCCCTCAGCAGCCGGAAAAAGATCTTGTCCCCTTCCCAGATCGGCAGCTGTTCCACCCGGTCCTTGGGCACCCATTCCAGCACCCCTTCCCGGCAGGCGTCTCCCTGCACCATCTCCCCCTCCCAGCCGTCGGCGGTGTACAGGTGGATGAACTCGGTCATATTGCCCAGCACAAAGGTCAGCAGCCCCCGGCTGCGGTACCGGGTCAGGGTAAGCCCGGTCTCCTCCCGGACCTCCCGCACAAGGCAGTCCTCCGGGCTTTCAAACCGCTCAAACTTGCCGCCCACTCCCACCCATTTGTCGTGGTTGTAGTCGTCCTGCTTTTTGATGCGGTGCAGCATCAGGTAGGCATCCTGCCGTTCCAGATAGCACAGGGTAGTGCTGAAGATGGGGTATTCCGGGTCCATAAATGCGCCTAGGTTCATCTGTCTTCTCCTTTTTGCGGCAAAGCGCCCCGCAGGGGAACCCCTGCGGGGCGCAGTATTGCGTTTTTGGGTCCCGATGCCGGGACTCTTTTGTTACTTGCGGGCGGCACGTCCCTTGCCGGCGTTGTTCAGCTTCCGCACCAGATCATTCTGATGCTTGCGCTGGCTGGGGGTGGTCTGGGCGTCCGGCTTTTCCTCTGCACGGGCGGAGGTCTGTGCCACATCCGGGTCGATGCGCACCAGCTCCCACTCCTGATTGCCTCCGGACACAAAGTTCCAGATCTGTGCCTGGGCACCGTTGGAGGTGTTCATGCCCACCAGGTCGATGTACTTGTCCGCCAGCACGTTGCGGATCCGGGTGCGCCCGTTGCGGGTAGGCTCCAGCGCCCAGCACTGGCTCAGCCCGCTGGTGCGGCTCCACTGGTGGAGCCAGGTGCCCTCCACCACGCCGCCCATGGCAAGGTCGATCATCTTGCCGGTAAACCGGTTCTGGATCCGCCAGCGTCCTTCTCCGGCGTCCACAAACTGCCACTGCTGCCACGGATGTCCGGCGTAGCTCCACAGCTGGATGCCCGCACCGTTTTCCGGGTTGAAGTTCTTTACTTCCAGCACCTTTCCATTCGGGGCTTTGATGATATAAAATTCATTTTCCATTAAAACGACCTGCGATGCCTTCGCCATAGAGCACGTCTCCTTTCCGGTTTGGTAGCCCTATTATACCCCATTTATTTCCTGCCAACAATGACGCTTTTCCATAATCTTTTTTGGTTTTCTTGTGCATCATGTCTCTTTTTTGCAGAGTTTCCGTTCTCTGTCCGCACATTGCGCACAGTGTTGTTCTTTCCTGCGTTTTATTTTGCACTCTGCTGCGGGATGTGGTACAATACGACTATCCAAATATACGGGAGGGATTTGCAATGACCAACGAAACTTTACAGACCATCAAAAACCGCCGCAGCTGCCGCTCTTACCAGCCCCGGCAGATCACCGACGAGCAGCTGGATGCGGTGCTGGAGGCAGGCACCTACGCTGCCAGCGCCATGGGACGCCAGAGCGCAAAGATCGTAGTCGTGCAGGACGCCGCCACCCGTGCCCAGCTGACCCGCATGAACGCCGCCGTCATGGGCAGCGATGGCGACCCCATGTACGGCGCCCCCACCATTCTGGTGGTGCTGGCAGATGCCAACTCCAAAAACGCTGTGCAGGACGGCAGCCTTGTGATGGGCAACCTGATGCTTGCCGCCGCCTCTCTGGGGCTGGGCAGCTGCTGGATCAACCGTGCCCGGGAGGAGTTTGACTCCGAGGAGGGCAAGGCACTGCTGAAAAAGTGGGGCATCGAGGGCGATTGGATCGGCGTGGGGCACTGCATCCTGGGCTACCCCGCTGGGGAGTGCAAGCCCGCCGCCGCCCGCAAGCCGGATTACATCGTGAAAGTATAAGGAGAACTATGAAGCCTGATTACAAGCTTGTTGCAAAAGCCAAATACATCCACACCACCGCCGACCTTGCCAGCGAACTGTGGCATGAGGTGTACAAGCGCTACTTCCCCGCCAAGGAGCTGGACGCCCTTGTGGAGCAGCTGCAAAGCCCCGAGGCGATCGAGGAGGACATGGACCGGGACGTGAACTACTTTCTGGTCTTTCTGGGAGGCAAGGTGGTGGGCTACTTTGCATGGAAGATGGAAAACACTTCCCTGCATCTGATGCACCTGTACCTGAAGCCGGAATACCGGGGCAAGGCGCTGGGCAGAGACATCGTGCTCTCCTGCGAGCGTCTGGCACGGGGCGAAGGCAAGGGCAGAGTGTGGTGCACCGTCCACGAAAAGGCACTGCCGGTGCAGCAGTTCTTCAAGGAGCTGCGGTACCGCAATCTCCGTGCCGCAGAGCCGGAGGAGAGCGGCGCTGCCCGCAGCGAGCTGCTGTTTGAGCACACCCTGTGATCTCCCCGGATTTTTGCCGGAAAGGGATTGAAATTCTTCCGGCTTTGTACTACACTGGTGTAGTGTAATAAAGCCGTTGCCGGAAAGCGGCACCCAAAAAGGAGAAGGTTTATGGCAAAAGATCATCCCACCGGAAACTCCGGTCTGTACCGTGCTTTTCTGCAGCTGAAAACGCCGGAAGAGTGCTACCGTTTTTTGCAGGATGTGTGCAGCTACTCCGAGCTCAGCGCCATGGAGCAGCGCTACAACATTGCCGAGATGCTGGCAGACAAGCGCATCTACACCGAGATCATGGACAAGACCGGTGCCTCCAGCGCCATCATCAGCCGGGTCAGCCGGGTGCTGAGCGCCGAGGACAGTGTGCTGCGTGCCCTGTTGGAAGCAGACAAGAACCCGCAGTAAAAACTGCCGCGTGCCGCCGGGCGTTCCGCCCGCATTGGGTGCGCGGCTTTTTTGTTATCCATCCGTTACAGACAGTCTCCTTTCCATTGGGGAAAGGGGTATTCAGGGAGGTAGAACCAAATGAGCAAAGCAGTTGTATTTTTTACCGAGGGCACCGAGGAGTGCGAGGCATTGCTGGTGGTGGACCTGCTCCGCCGTGCCAAAGTAGAGGTGACGGTGGCAAGCGCCTCCGGCAGCCGGGAGATCCTCAGCAGCCACAAGGTCCGTATCACCGCCGATGCACTGGCAGAAGAGGTAGATTACTCCGATGTGGATCTGGTGGTGCTGCCCGGCGGCATCCCCGGCACCCCCAACCTTGCCGCCAACAAGACCGTCACCGACACCTGCACCGCCTTTGCAAAGGCGGGCAAAAAGGTCGCCGCCATCTGCGCCGCCCCCAGCGTCCTTGCGGCACTGGGGCTGCTGGAGGGCAAAAAGGCGACCGCCCACGCTGCGTTTCAGGACCAGCTGGCAGGGGCGCAGGTGCTGGACGCCGAGGTCGTAGTGGACGGCAATATCACCACCAGCTACGGTCTGGGAGGCGCCATCCCCTTTGCGCTGGAACTGGTGCGGCAGCTTGCCGGGGAGGCGGAGGCAGAGCGGATCCGCAATGCCATCGCCTACCGTCACTGAGCCGGAGGGAGGAAGCAGTATGCGTTTTGTTACCTGCAGCCTGCCGGGTGCCGGCAGCGGTCCGGCGATCCTTTCCCCCGATGGCACCGCCGTCACCCCCCTGCACTGGCTGGGGCTGGACTACGACACCCTGTGGGAGGCGATCCCTTTTCTCACCCCGCAGGTCCGCAGCGGGCTGAGCCTTGCACTGACCGGGCTGCCCTCCCTGCCCCCGGACATGGCGACCTTTTCCAGCCCCATCCCCGCCCCGGCGCAGGATGTGATCTGTCTGGGCATCAACTACATGGACCACTCCGATGAGGCGGAAAAGTACTCCGCCGAGGCGTTTGCCACCCGGCATCAGGACGCCATCTACTTCTCCAAGCGGGTCACTCAGGCGGTGCCCGACGGCGGCTTTATCGAGGCGCACACCGACCTTGTGCAGAAGCTGGACTACGAGTGTGAGCTTGCGGTGGTGCTGGGCAAAGACGCCCGGGACGTGCCCGCAGGGCAGAGCCGGGAGTATGTGTTCGGCTACACCATCCTCAACGATGTGTCCGCCCGGGATGTGCAGACCGCCCACAAGCAGTGGTATTTTGGCAAGAGTCTGGACGGCTTTACCCCCATGGGACCCTGCATCGTCACCGCCGACGAGTTTGACACCTACCCGCCCCGGCTGGGCATCCGCAGCTTTGTCAACGGCGAAAAACGGCAGGACTCCAACACCGGGCTGCAGATCTTTGACATCGACCATGTGATCTGCGAGCTGTCCCGGGGCATGACCCTGAAGGCAGGCACCATCATTGCCACCGGCACCCCGGCGGGGGTGGGCATGGGCATGGACCCGCCCCGGTTTTTAAAGCCCGGAGACGTGGTGCGCTGCGAGATCGACGGCATCGGCTCCCTGACCAACACCGTCCGGGGCTGAGTGCTGTCGCTTTGCCTAATTTTGCGGGGGATTTTCCGGTCGGTTGCATAAAAAGCCGCCGCACCCCTGCTCTTTTGCCCGGAAATATGGTATACTGGGCAGTACGAGATCAAGCGGCTCTGCGCCGCACAAAGGGGTAAATGACTATGAAGGAATACGCATTTGGCATTGATCTGGGCGGCACCACCGCCAAGGTAGGTCTGTTCACCACCGCCGGTGAGCTGCTGGAAAAGTGGGAAGTCCCCACCGACACCTCCCACTCCGGCGAGTACATTCTGGCAAACCTTGCCGCCGCCGTCCGGGGCAAGATGGAAGAAAAGTCCCTCTCTGCCCAGCAGGTGGAGGGCGTGGGCGTGGGCGTGCCGGGTCCGGTGCTGGACAGCCGCATTGTGCCCATCGTCTGCGCCAATCTGGGCGGCTGGGGCAACCGGAACGTGGCAGAGGACCTGAGCGCCCTGCTGGACGGTCTGCCGGTACTGGTGGGCAATGATGCCAACGTGGCGGCTCTGGGCGAGATCTGGATGGGTGCTGCCAGGGGCTGCCGCAACGCCGTTATGGTGACGCTGGGCACCGGCGTAGGCGGCGGTGTCATCGTCAACGGCAAGGTCATTGACGGCGTCCACGGTGCCGGCGGCGAGATCGGACACATCACCGTGAACCCCCACGAGACCGCTGTCTGCGGCTGCGGCAAGCGGGGCTGTCTGGAGCAGTATTCCAGCGCCACCGGCGTGGTCCGCTGCATGAACAAGCTGCTGGAAGAAGATCCTGACACCCCCTGTGTGCTGCGGGGCACCGACTTTGCGGCAAAGGACGTCTTTGACGCTGCCCGCAGCGGAGACGTTCTTGCCGCACGGGAAGTGGACCAGATGACCGCCACTCTGGGCATGGCACTGGCAAACATTGCCGCCGTGGTGGACCCGGAGATGTTCCTTGTGGGCGGCGGCGTGGCACGTGCCGGGGCAGTGCTCTTTGACCCTCTGGTGGCACACTATCGGGACACCGCCTTCCGCTCCTGCCGTGACATCCCCATCAAGGCGGCAAGTCTGGGCAACGACGCCGGCATCTACGGTGCGGTCCGCCTCATCGTAGGCGCATAAACCGTCCTTTTCATGAACGGCAGATATTCCCTATGACCCATAGGATTTTTTGCCGTTCAAAGATGCTTTGCAAAAAAATCCGGCGTTTTCGCCGGATAAGTCCATGAACGGCAAAAATTACCGTTCATGAAATAAGGCGTACATACGGTAAAAAGCCTTTGAACGGAAAAAATTATAACTGGTAATAACTTTATGAACGGCAAGGACCGGGCAATTTTTGCCGTTCTTTGCCGTTCATAGAACAAGGGGCCGCTGCGCAGGTCTTGTGCAGCAGCCCCTTTGTTGTTTGAGTCACAGGGTATCTTCCCCCGGCAGCTGGTTCCACAGCCGGTAGTAGACCCCCTGTTTTGCCAGCAGCTGGGCGTGGGTGCCCTCTTCCACCACGCCCTCCTCGCCCAGCACAAGGATCCGGTCGTAGTCCTTGATGGTGGTGAGGCGGTGGGCGATGGTCAGGGTGGTGCGCCCGTGGGCGAGCTTTTCCAGACTCTGCCCCACAAGGATCTCGCTTTCGTTGTCCAGCGCACTGGTCGCCTCGTCCAGGATCAGGATGGGCGGGTTTTTCAGGAACACCCGGGCAATGGCGATGCGCTGCTTCTGTCCGCCGGACAGCTTCACGCCCCGCTCGCCCACATAGGTGTCAAAGCCGTCCTTCAGTCCAAGGATGAACCGCTCCGCTCCCGCCAGCTGCGCCGCCTGCCGAATCTCCTCCCGGGTGGCGCCGGGCTTGCCGTAGGCGATGTTCTCCGCCACCGTGCCGCTGAACAGGTACACGTCCTGCTGCACGATGCCGATGTTCTCCCGCAGGCTCCGGAGGGTCACATGGCGGATGTCCTGCCCGTCAATGAGGATCCGCCCGTCGGTGACCTCGTAGAACCGGGGGATCAGGTTGCACAGGGTGGTCTTGCCGCCGCCGGAGGGTCCCACCAGCGCCAGACGCTCCCCGGCACGGATATCCAGACTCACATGGTGCAGCACCTTGTTGTGGTCGTCCGGGTACTCAAAGCTCACATCCTCCAACCGGATGGCACCGGGACCGGGCTGCAGGGGCACGGCGTCCGGGGCGTCCGCAATGGTCACCGGGGTGTCCATGATCTCGGCAAACCGTTCGATGCCGGTCATGCCCCGCTGGAACTGCTCCGCAAACTCCACGATGCGGCGGATGGTGGCAATGAGGGTGGTGACATACAGCATGTACGCTACCAGATCGCCGGCGGTGATTCTGCCATACACCAGAGACAGTCCGCCCGCAAGGATCACCACCAGATACATCAGCCCGTCAAAGAGCCGGGTGGAGGTGTTGAAGGCACCCATGGCGTAGTAGCCAAGGGTCTTGATCTGTTCAAAGTCCTTGTTGCCTCTGGCAAACTTTTCCCGTTCCTGATCCTCAGCGGCAAACGCCTTGACCACACCCTGCCCCAGCAGGCTATCCTCGATGGTGGAGTTCAGCTCACCGATCTGGACCCGCTGCTGGCGGAACCGTGCCCGCAGCCGTCCGTTGAGCTTTACCGACACCACCCCCATCAGGGGCACACAGGCAAACACTGCCAAAGTCAGAGGTACACTGGCACGGCAGAGGATCACAAAGGACGCCAGGATCTTGATGGCGGCAATAAAAAACTCCTCCGGGCAGTGGTGGGCAAACTCGGTGACGTCAAAAAGGTCGTTGGTGATCCGACCCATGATGGTGCCCACCTTGGTGTTGTTGTAGTAGGTGTGATCCAGCCGCAGCAGGTGGTCAAAGGCATCCCGGCGCATATCCGTCTCGATATGGACGCCCATGATGTGTCCGATGCTGGACATATAATAGCTTGCCGCCCCGTCCACCAGCCGCAGCACAAAATACACGGCGGCAAGCTTCAGCACGATGCCCGCCGTCAGGGTGATGCCCACCCCCATGGCGGAGTTGGTGATGGTGCTCATGATCTTGGGCAGCACGATGTCACACAGGGTGGTCAGCGCCGCACAGAACAGGTCCAGAAACAGGATCCCTTTGTACTTGGTAAGATAGGGCATGAACCGCCGGATCAGCGCACTGCTGCCGGTCTTGTGCGCCCCGGGGTCTTTGGTCTTTGTATTAGACATGATTCCTCCGTTTTTCATCATTTTTGATTCAGAATATTGCAGATATGTTTTGGCGGGCTTGCTAGTGACTAGTGGCTAGTCACTGACCACTGATCACTGCCCACCGGATAGCATCCTCGCCCTCAACCATGCCGCTGGCGGTCTCCACTAAAGCCTTCCCCCCTTGGGGTGGAAGGTGGCACGAAGTGCCGGATGAGGGGTGAGCAGCCGTTAGCACCATCTAGAGGTGCGCCCTCATTCGTCTGCTCCCTCCGGTCGCAGCCACCTGTTCCCCACTTTGTCACCTGCGGTGACATTTCTCCCCGGAGCGGGGAGAATCTATCCCCGACCGGGGGAAGGCTTTCGTGTGAACCGACAGCAGCTGCATCCGAGGGCAGTAGGCAGCAGCAACCACGCAAAACCCTCTCAGTCTCGCATCCGCTCGACAGCTCTCCCTTGAAAGACTGCTTACTTTTTGCTGTAATCCCGCTCGCCATAGATGGCGGTGCCGATGCGCACAAGGGTGGCGCCCTCCCGGATGGCGTTTTCAAAATCGCCGCTCATGCCCATGGAAAGGGTCTCCATGGACACGTTGGTATAGCCACGCTCCCCCGCCTTTACAAACAGCTGGTACACCTGCGCCAGATACCGGCGGTTCTGGACGTCGTCGCTGTTCACCGGGGGGATCGCCATAAGCCCCTTTACCCGGATGTGCTCCTGTGCGGCGGCGGCATCCAGCAGTCCCCACAGCTCCTCCGGTGCCACACCGGTCTTGCTCTGCTCTGCGCCGATGTTCACCTCCAGCAGCACGTCCTGCACCAGCGCTGCCTTGGCGGCTTCCTTTTCGATGGCGGCAAGGAGGTGCAGGCTGTCCACGCTCTGGATCAGGCTGGCACGTCCCAGCACCTTTTTGATCTTGTTGGTCTGCAGATGCCCGATAAAATGGCTGGGCTTGCCGCAGTACGCCCCTGCGTCAAAGTTTGCACACAGCTCCTGCACATGGTTTTCCCCAAACACATCAATGGGCAGGGCCGCACTTGCCGCCACGGTGGCGGCGGTGCGGGTCTTGCAGGCGGCGCACAGCTGCACCGCTGCCGGGTCTCTGCCTGCCTCCCGGGCGGCGGCAGACATCTTTGCACGGATCTGCTCCACTGCCTCCCGCATCTGTTCCACTGTCTTTTCTGCCATGGTCCTCAGTCCTCCTCGGTATAGCGTGCCCGCTCCCCGCCAATGAGCTTGGGACGGGTCCGGGCGCACAGGATGTTGGCGTCACCGATCTTTGTGATGCTCAGCCGCACCGGCACCGCCACCTGCTTCAGGTGCATCCCGATGAGGGTGCCGCCGATGTCCAGCCCGGCGTGGGCACGGATCTGCTCCACCGCCACCGGCTTTTTAAAGTTCTTCCAGCAGGTGGTCGCCCAGCTGCCTCCGGCGTGGGGACGGGGCACCACCCACACCGGCTCCCAACCGTACTGCCGGGCGGCTTCCTCCTCCAGAACGATGGCACGGTTCAGGTGCTCACAGCACTGCGCCGCCAACCAGATGCCCTTTTCTGCCAGCACCGGGGCAATGCCGGCATATACCGCCCCTGCCGCCTCCATGCTGGAGTCCTTGCCGATGCGCCCGCCCACGATCTCGCTGGACGAGCATCCCACCACCAGCACATCGCCCTTTTTCAGGTCCGCCTGTGCCAGCAGCTCCGTAATGGCGCACTGCGCCTGTTCTTTGATCTGCTCTGCAAAATTCTCGGTCATCTTTTCCATAGGACAACTCCCTCCCTCAGATCCACGCACCGGACACTCGGGCAGAGCCGGGGGTGCCAAGGTACAGTTTGCTTTCCACGGGACACACCGCCCCGCAGCTGCTCTGGTCCAGACCCATAAAGGTCTGCTTCCAGCTGCCGGTGGTGGTATCCACCGCCTCGGTGCAGGGGGCGTCGGCGGACAGCCGGAACAGCCGCTCCTGCATGTTCTGCCCCGCCCGCAGGGCGATGCCCCGCAGCAGGGTGCTGTCGGCGTTCTTTTCCAGCCAGCCGCTGCGGCTCCACCGGTAGCTGACGTACAGGGTGCCGTCGGTATCCAGCGCCAGTGCCCCGGGGTACCCCGGCAGCCCGGCAACAAAGCTCTGGCAGTTCTTGCCTCCGGCGGTCAGCTCCCGGGCGTCGGCGTCCACCTGCCAGATGCAGCGGCTGCCCAGATCCGATACATACAGGGTGCCGCTGTCGGCGTCCAGCGCCATGCCGGCAGCACCTGCTATGCCGCCCAGCACCCGCTGCACCGTCCGGTCCGCCGGGTCGTACACATAGACCCAGCCGGTGGCGCTGTGGGCAAGCAGCTCGGTGCGCAGGACGTTTTCCAGCCCGCCGTCCACCGGCTCGCTGCCCACCACCGCAAAGTAGACCCTGCCGTCCGGTGCCGCCGTCACAGCGGACACAGCCCCCAAGGGGGCACCATCGCTCTGGGTCACCACCTGCTCCACAGCAGCGCCCCAGCTGTCGTGACGGACACGGCACAGGGTGCTGCCATCGGTGGTCATCACCGCCAGCCACAGATCCCCCTGGGGGTCAAAATCAAAGCCGGTAAGCTCCCCGTCCACCGTGAGGATGGCGGCGGTGTGCCCGCCCTCGGTGCGCACCAGATCGCTCTGACGCTTTTTCAGGGTGGCACCCTTCCATGCAGCGGCATACACAAAACCGTCCCGGCTGCGGATGCAGTCCACCCCCTGATACTCACCCAGCTCCAGTCCGTCCTTTTTGTCGGCGGACACGGTGGTCACCGTCGCCCCGGTGTCCTGCCGCAGGTCCGGGGCGCGGTAGGTCTTTGGCGGGGTGTCGATGGGGCGGAACACCAGAGTATACACCAGTGCCAGCAGGATGCCTGCGCCAAACACGGTGCTGGCGGTGCGGAACCGCTTTAGCAGCGCATCCCGCTCCGCCGCCATCTGCGCCGCATACTCTGCCCGCCGCCGTGCCGCCAGAGCGTTGGCACGGTTGGCACGGCGGACCCAGCGGTCCACGAACAACGCCACCTGAGGTCCCACCGTCATAGAAGCTATGGCAAGGATCAGTAAAAATTCGACCAGTCCGATACGCATGGAGTCTTTCCTTTGTTTCGTAAGATTTTGTCCGGCAGACCACCGCCTGCCTTTATCTTTGTAGTATAGCATTCCCGGCACGGCAGTGCAAGCGCAGGGACTGCCGCCCCGGCGCAAATCTTCTGTGCAAAGGGCGGGGTTGTGTGGTATACTGTTTTTACGGGCAGCAAAGCCCGGTTTTCCAAATGGTTCACTTAAAATTCACAGGAATTTCCAATTCATAGATTAAGATATCCATATGTAAGTCTATCCTGAGGGAGGAGAATGTTTTATGGCTAAGATCCTGATCGTTGACGATGAGCCCCGCATCCGGGAATTGATCCGGGAGCATCTGCAATACTCCGGCTATGTATGCGAGGAGGCGGGGGACGGCTCCGCCGCCCTTTCCCTGCTGTCCGGCGGGGGCTTTGATCTGGTGATCCTGGATCTGATGATGCCCTTTATGGACGGCATGACCTGCCTGCGGGAGATGCGTGCCCGCCACATCAACACCCCGGTGATCATCCTCACCGCCCGGGGCGAAGAATACGACAAGCTGGCAGGACTGGAGGGCGGCGCCGATGACTATGTGGTAAAGCCCTTCTCCCCCCGGGAGCTGGTGGCACGGGTCCGGGCGGTGCTGAACCGCACCATGCCCCGCCCGGAAACGGCGGCAAACACCATGACCTTTGGGGAGCTGACCATCGACACCGCCAGCCACACCGTCCGGGTGGCAGGGGAGGACGTGGCGCTGACCCCCAAGGAGTTTGACCTGTTGGTCTTTCTTGCCTCCAACAAGGGCATTGCCTTGAGCCGGGAAAAGATCCTGCAAAAGGTGTGGAACTACGACTACTTTGGGGAGGACCGCACCGTGGACACCCACGTAAAGATGCTGCGGGGACATCTGGGCAAGTGCCGCAGCTACATCGCCACGGTGTGGGGCATCGGCTACAAGTTTGACCCCGACGCCAATCGCTGACGGGAGGCTGTACGGTTCATGGCGCAAACGACCAAGACCCGGCACCTGCCCGGCATCCGGGGGCAGCTGATGTGGTTTCTGTGCTTCATCTGCCTGTTTCTTCTGGGACTGTTCTGGTTCCTGTCCACCCAGCTGCTGGAGCCCCTGTACACCAAGCACATCGAAAAGCAGCTCACCAGTCAGGCAGAAAGCATCGTTTCTCAGTTGGACAAGGCGATCGCCAAGGGCGATACTTTGTCCCGCTGGTCCTTCGGACACCTGTTCCTCAACAACGAGTTTTTTGAAAAGCTCACCGTGGAGCTGTACTCCGGCGGCACCCTCAACAGCTTCTGCGTGGACATCTCCGACTCCACCCTGCGGCAGATCTACAAGATCGAAAACCAGTCCTACTGCAACCTCCACGAGACCTTTCTGTCGGACTCCGCCAACAGCAAGGTGGTGAACACCGCCATTGCCATGCGCAAAAAGTGCCGCACCACCCCCGGAGGCTTTGTCCAGACCCTGAACCCGCCCCGGCTCTCCGGCTCCGCCCAGCTGCTGGTGGGGCGCACCACCGCCGACGGCAGCTACACGGTGCTGGTCACCACCAGTCTGGTCCATGTGGCGGAGGCGAGCAATGTGCTCAGCACCCTTCTGCCCCTTGCCGCCGCCATGATCTTTCTCTTTGCCATGTCGGCGGCGTGGCTGTTCAGCGAGTGGTTCACCAAGCCCCTGCGGCAGCTTTCCGGCGCCGCACGGCAGATGGCAATGGGCAACTACGCCGTGCAGGTGGACAGCACCCGCAACGACGAGCTGGGCACCCTTGCCCGGGACTTTAACCACATGGCGGCAGAGGTGCAGCACGCCGCACAGATGCAGCGGGAGCTGCTGGCAAACGTCTCCCACGACCTGCGCACCCCCCTGACCCTCATCAAGGGCTACGCCGAGACGGTGCGGGACCTGACCGGCGACGACAAGGCACACCGGGACGAGCAGATGAATATCATCGTGGACGAGACCGACCGGCTCACCGCTCTGGTGTCCAGCGTCATGGAGCTGAGCAAGGTGACCAGCGGCGCCGACCGGTGCCAGCGGGTCCACTTTGACATGGGGCAGCTGTGCGACGAGGTCTGCGAGCGGTATGACGCCGTCTGCGCTCAGAACAACTGGCATTTGGAGCTGGAGCTGCCGGACCGGGAGCTGCCGGTGTACGCCGACCCGGAGATGATGCAGCGGGCGCTGCACAACCTGCTGGGCAACGCCATGCACCACATCGGGGCAGACGGCATCTTTATCCTCCGTGCCACCCCCTGCACCGAGGGGATCCGGGTGGAGGTGGAGGACCACGGTCCCGGCATCCCGCCGGAGGACCTGCCCCACATCTTTGACCGGTACTACCGCTCCCGCTCCGATGCAGGCAAGCAGGGCACCGGGCTGGGACTTTCCATCACCAAGGCGATCTTCCAGCAGCACGGCTTCCGCTTCGGAGTCCAGAGCATCGTAGGCAAGGGCACCACCTTCTGGTTCATCATGAACGACCTGCCTGCCAACGAAAAGGCATTGTAAAAAACGCAAAACGGGTGCATCCCACAGTTAAAGTGGGATACACCCGTTTTTTCTGTTTATGTTACGGCTCAGAGGACCCCGCTGTGCGGTAGATACCAAAGCTGTTGTCCGGAGCGGGCATTTCCACCCGGGAGGCACGGTCGTTCACCGCCCACATCATTGCCCCCATGGCACCCAGTGCCGCCAGAATAATGAGCCACTTTACCGGTTCCGGAAGTTTTTTCATACGTCCTGCCTCCGTTTATTCCGGGCGGCACAGGCTCCGTGCCCGTGCCAGCAATTCAGCTTCCTGCTTCTGGTCCAGCTGCTGCACCCATGCACCCCGTGCCCCGGCACCGGCACCGGTGTTGCCTGCCTCCGCAAAGCCTGCCAGCTCCGAATCGGTGCGATCATGCCAGGGCGAAAATCCCTCCGGGGAGATGTGCGCCCCAAGGCGGCTGTCCAGCACGGCGGTCCTGCCGGTGGGACGCCAGGGGCGACCCAGAAAGACGGTGCCCGCCGGGCAGTTGTCCGAGACAAAATCGCAGTCCCAGAACACAAAGCCCAGTCCTTCTGCTGCGCCGGAGGGGGCGGTGACGTAGCTGCGGGACAAGCCGTTGTTCACGGTGCGGATGGTGCACTGCTCAAACAGGGCATCGCCGCCGCCGTAGATAAAGTCGATGTCTCCGGCGATCTCGCAGTTGCGGTAGTACTGCACCGTCATCTTCCGGTCCGACAGCCAGCGGGGACCCAGAAAACCGTCCTTCTCCCGCTCTTTTTCCGGCAGAGGGGCACAGAACAGGGTGTCCTGATTGCCCAGCAGCCGCACATTGTAAAACTCTGCCCGGCTGCTGTCCACATAAGCTGCCACTGCCTGTCCCACCTTTGCGCCGGGACCGGCATCGTTTTCAATGGTCATGTCCTGCACCCGCAGCTTCTCGCCGCTGAAAAACGCCGTGTAGCTGCGGAAGGTGTGGTAGATGCGTCCGTCGGGGTGAGGCACCTTGCCGCCGTCTCCCCACACCAGACGGGTCCGGTCTGCTCCGGCACCAATGAGGGTGATGTCCTTTTTTTCGCAGACCAGCTTTTCCCGGTAGACACCCGCACCGATGCGGATCTCTGCAGGGCAGTCGTAGGGCACGGCAAGCACTGCCTCGGAAATGGTGGTAAAATGGGCGCTGCCGTCCTGTTCCACATGGATGGTAAGCATAGTTGACCTCCTGTCCCTCCCCCGGCGCACCGGGCGGGGTCCCACAGGGTGAGCGGTGCCACGCCGCCCACCGGATAACTGCACGGCGCCCCCTTCGGGCTGCCGCACGAACTTTGTATACAAGTATACCGTTCCCTGTGTCGAAATGCAACCTTTTTGCCTGCCGTCAGCCCCATTTTTCCAGCCGGAGCACCGCTGCCGTAATGTCGTCGGGGTGTCCGGTGGGTCCGGCACGGACCCGGGCGGTCTCCACAAGGGTCTGCGCCAGCTTTTCCGGGGCATCTCCGGCGGCGGCAGAAAGCTCCAGCTGCTTGGTCACCCAGCCGGTGCCGTCCACCAGCAGCCCGTCGGACACCAGCACCGCATAGTCCCCCGCCGCCAGATGTACCACCCGGCTCTGCCCGTTGACTGCCCCCAGAATGCCCACCGGCAGGCTTGCCTCCCCCACGGTCCGTGCCTGCCCGCCGTGGACGATAAAGCCCGGTGCCGCCCCTGCCTTGAACAGCCGGGCGGTGCCGGTGTAAAGGTCCACGCTGATCAGGTCCAGCGTCGCCCCGCTCTCCTCCGAGCTTTTCAGTGCCAGTGCCACGTTCACCAGCCTTGCCGCCAGTTCCGCCGGGAACCCCGCCTTCAGCAGCCGGGCGGTAAGCTCGGCGGCAAGGCTGCCGTCCACCGCCGCCGGACGTCCGGTGCCCATGCCGTCGCACAGGATCATCTGCGCCGCCGCCGGGCTGCAGAACTGCTGCACCGCATCCCCGGAGACCTCTCCCTGCGCCGGTACCCCTGCCATGCCAAACACCGCCCGCAGCGCCGGTCTTTCGCAGAACAGCAGGGTGGTCATGCCCCTGCAGGACAGCACCTGCGGGGTCTCCAGTGCCCGGCGGCAGATGCGTCCCACTTCCTGCGCCAGAGCCGCCAGCTCCCGGGAGGAGAACCGGGTCCGGGGCAGGGTCACCGCTGCGTGGGTCCGCCCCAGATCGTCCACCGTCACCCCGCATTCCAGAGGCGGTGCGCCCAAAGAGGTGAACAGGTCCGCCACCCGCCCGGACCGGTAAGGCTCCGGCTCCCCGGGACGCCCCAGCTGCTCTCCCAGCACCCCCAGCGCCTCCGCCACGGCGCTGTACTGCTCCGTAAGGGCGGTGCGCATCGCCTCGGCGTGGACCTGCGCCTCCTTGCGGCTGCGGTACAGGGCAAAGGACTTGGATGCCGCTGCGCACAGCGCCGCCGGGTGGATGCAGCGGCACAGCTGTGCCGGCAGCTGCCCCGGGTCCAGCCCGCTGTTCTGTTCCAGCAGGGGGCGCAGCGCCTCCATGCCCGCCATGGTGGCGGCATATTCCTGCTTCCAGCAGCTTTCCCGCCGCCCGCAGTTGCAGCACAGGGTGTCGTAGATGTTGTCCACCACCCAGCGGTAGCTCTGGCAGCGGTGGGGCAACGCCTCATAGACGTCGTTTACCGTCTGCGCCAGAGAGGCAAGGCTCTGCGCCGCCGCTTCCAGCCGGGTGGCGGCGGCAGAAAACGGAGGACGTCCGGGGGGCGGAGAGGCTCCTTCTCCCCGGTCCGGTGTCCGCCACCGCCGGGGCAGGGCAAGCACCGTCAGCACCCCCGCCCCGGCACTGAAAAGGGTCAGAAAGCCATTTCCCGGAGGCTGCACCCAGAGCATTCCCCCAACGCAGCCCCCGGCATACGCCGCCGCCGTGGGGATATGCGCCCCCGGAGCAAGCACCGCTGCCGCACAGCAGCCGCAGCTGAGCCCCACCGCCGCCGGAGCAAGCGCCGGGTCTCCGGCACACAGCGCCGCCCCGGTGACGGCACTTGCCGCAAGGGCGGCAAAGGGCTTTCCCCGGCAGCAGAGCAGCAGCCCCGCCCCGGCACAGACCATCACCCCCGGGCAAAAGCCCCACAGCCGGACCCCGCCCATCGCCGCCGCCCCAGCGGCTGCGGTCAGCAGCATCCCCATGCCGGGGACCTCCGGCGGATACCGCCGCAGGCACAGCCCCATTGCCGCTGCCAGCAGAGCGTCTGCCCCGCTGTACAGCAGCAGCTCCCGCCCTGCGCCCCCAAACACAAAGCACAGTGCCATGCCCAGCAGGGTGCCGCAGCCTGCCGCTGCCGCCGGCAAAAACCGTCCTGCCAGGACCCAGCGCACCGCCACCGCCGCCCCCACGGCGCAGAGCAGGCAGACGCTGCGGAGGGAGAATGCTCCGCCTCCATGGAGCAGTGTGCCCAGCGCCGCCCCGGCGGCACAGGGGGCAAAGCAGTCCTCCCCCAAGCCCAGCGTCAGCCCCAGCCCCAGAGGCATCAGCCTGCCGTACAGCACCGCCCAGCCTCCGGCAAAGCCCAGTGCCATTGCCGCCAGCCGCCGTGCCGCCGGACGCAGCTGTGCCCGGCGTGCCAGGGGCGAGGTCTTTTCTCCCTGCGCCGCCATAGTAAGGATCCCCGAACGCTCTGTCATACAAACTCCCCGCTTTCCGGCGGGGCAGTTCCGGTTCTGCGCCCCGCACCATCTGCATATACTGTAGCCCGGGGCACCGGCGTTTTTTGCCGCAGAGCGCAGAACCGCCCCAAAGACGCAAAAACCCCCGCACATCTCGTGCGGGGGTCCGTTGGTCCTTATAAAATGGCGGTTGCTCAGCCCTTCAGCTTCTCAATTGCCGCCTCTACCCGGGCAAGGGTCTTTTCCCGACCCATCATGCAGGCAAGGTCGGTGCCGCCGCCGGGGGTCCGCTGCTTGCCGGACAGGGCAATGCCCAGAGGATACAGCAGCCAGCCGTTCTTCTTGCCCAGCTCTTCTGCCTTTGCCTTGCAGGCGTCAAAAACGGCGTCCCGATCTGCAAAATCCAGTGTCTCATCGCTCAGCACCGGCAGCAGAGCCTCCAGAGCTTCCTTTGCGGTGTCCGGAGTGGTCTTCTGCTTCTTGTTGGCGTACATGCTCACATCGTACTCCGGCATGGCGTCAAAGAAATCCAGCTGCTCCGGGATCTCCCCCAGCACCTCGCACCGGGGCTGCAGGTTTGCGCACAGCAGCTTCTTGTTGATGGGGCTGTGGACGGCGCTGTCGATCCAGGGCTCCGCCTTTTTCTGGAACTCTTCGGGGCTCAGCCGGCGGATATACTCCGCATTGATGGCACGGAGCTTCAGGGGGTCAAAGATGGCAGGGGACTTGGAGATGCCCTCCGGAGACCAGATCTTTACCAGCTCCTGCAGGGAGAAGATCTCCTGCTCGGCGTACTCGCCCCGGGGGCTCCAGCCCAGCAGGCAGATGTAATTCAGCACCGCCTGGGTCAGATAGCCCTTTGCCACCAGATCCTGATAGCTGGCGTCGCCGTTGCGTTTGGACAGCTTGTTCTGAGCGTCCTTCATCACCGGGGGGCAGTGGATGTAGGTGGGGATCTCCCAGCCAAACGCCTGATACAGCAGGTTGTACTTGGGGGTGGAGGACAGATACTCGCTGCCCCGGATCACGTGGGTGATGCCCATCAGGTGGTCGTCCACCACGTTGGCAAAGTTGTAGGTGGGCATACCGTCGGTCTTGATGAGGATCTGGTCGTCCATCTCGCTGTTGTGCACCTCGATGTGCCCATACACCACATCGTCAAAGCCGGTGACGCCCTCCCGGGGGATCTTCTGGCGGATGACATAGGGTTCCCCGGCGGCAAGGCGCTTTTCCACCTCTTCCTTGGGCAGGTCACGGCAGCAGCCGTCGTAGTGGGTCATCTCCCCGTTGGCACGCTGCTCGGCATGGAGAGCCTCCAGCCGCTCCTCGGTGCAGAAGCAGTAGTATGCCTTGCCCTCTGCCACCAGCTGCTGGGCGTACTCCTTGAACATGCCCATGCGCTCGCTCTGGACATAGGGACCCACAGGACCGCCGATATCCGGACCTTCGTCCCACAGCAGCCCGGTCTCACGCAGGGTGTTGTAGATCACGTCCACTGCGCCTTCCACATAGCGACCCTGATCGGTGTCCTCGATGCGGAGGATGAAGGTGCCCCCCTCGTGCTTTGCCATCAGGTAGGTATACAGGGCGGTGCGCAGGTTGCCCACGTGCATATAACCGGTGGGAGAGGGGGCAAAACGGGTGCGGACTTTATTGCTCGGCATAGAAAAACGCTCCTTTTATCGTCAATGCAAAAAATGCGGATAGCTACGTTTTAGTTTACCCGCTCTGCTCCGATTTGTCAACGGAGGGCGATGGTTTTATCTCTGCCTTTCTTTTTATGGCAAATTTTGTCATTTTGGCACTAGTTTTGTCGAAACGCCCCGCAATCATTGACGAAGGCTGTTATTTTTTGTATACTAGTTGCAAACAGGCTGGCATAATTTGGATGATACACCATCCATTGGTGCCAGTACGTGTAAATGTAGAAGGAGAATGAGAAACTATGAAGAGCACCGGGATCGTCCGTGGCATTGATACGCTGGGTCGTATCGTCCTGCCCAAAGAACTGCGCACCAGTATGCACCTGGACGCCGACTCCAAGCTGGAGATCTTTGTGGAGGGGGATGCCATCGTCCTTAAAAAGCATCGTCCCTCCGGGAGCTGCGACTTCTGCGGCGAGGTGGATCCGGAGGCGGTACAGTTTGCAGGCTACCGCATCTGCCCCGCCTGCCGCCGCAAGATCAGCGCCCTGTAACAAAACATTATAAAGGAGGCTCCCACCCGCCATGAGCCGAATGATCGACTTTACCGTTCCCTCCACCGTGCCGGGACGCACCCTCCACGCCTTCCGCTGTGAGCCGGAGGGGCAGGTCCGCGCCGTGGTACAGCTGTCCCACGGCATGGTGGAGTTCATCGACCGCTACAAGCCCCTTGCCCAGTACCTTGCCCAGCAGGGCATCCTTGTTACCGGGCACGACCATCTGGGACACGGCGGCTCCATCCGCACCAAAGAGGACTACGGCTTCTTTGCCCTGCCGGACGGCAACCGTGCCGTGCTGGAGGACCTGCACGCCATCACCCGCCTCACCAAGGAGCTTTACCCCGGCGTGCCCTACTTTTTGCTGGGACACAGCATGGGGTCCTTTTACACCCGGCAGTATCTGTGCGACTACGGGCAGGAACTGGACGGCGCCATCATCATGGGTACCGGCTACCAGCCCAAGGCGCTGGTAGGCTTTGCCCGGTGGCTGTGCCGGACCCTTGCCGCCTTCCGGGGCTGGAACTACCGGAGCCATCTGGTGGCAAACCTCTCCTTTACCGGCTACAACAAGGGGCTGGAAGGGCGCACTACCCACGACTGGCTGAACCGGGACCATGCCGAGGTGGACAAGTACCTTGCGGATGAGCGCTGCGGCTTTACCTTTACCCTCAACGCCTACTACAGCATGTTTACCGGCATCCTGCGGCTGTACGACCCGGCAGTTCTGGCAAAGATGCCCAAGGATATGCCTCTGCTCTTCCTTGCGGGCGATGCAGACCCGGTGGGCGAGCAGGGCAAGGGCGTGCTGCGTGCCGTGGACAGCCTGAAAGCCGCCGGTGTCCAGAACATCCAGTGCAAGCTCTACCCCGGCGCACGCCACGAGCTGCTGCTGGAGACCAACCGGCAGGAGGTCATGGAGGACATTGCCCGCTGGCTCAACGACCGGCTGCCCTGACCCCTTTGCAGGACCTTATTTTACACCGCCGCCCCCTCGGGGATGGCGGTGTTTTTTCTGCCCTCGGATAAATTTTTTTGCCGTCATTTCAAAGTGTCACATTAGTGCAACCCAACTGCAACAATAGGTTTATTTTATCTCTCCGTTTTGCTGATTTCGGCTGCGCATTTTTAGATGATATGACGATTTTTGGCAAGTTTTTGCTCCCATATTGACATTTAATTCCAAAAGTGCTAAAAAAAGAGTGTAGTTTGTTTCTTGAACAGAGCTTTCTATAAATCCTGTTTATGGGACCTGTATTCCGAGAAGGGAAGTCCCCTTCGGGAGGGTTTTCTTCCCCTTTGAGGGAAGATCAGCACATGAGACTGCGCAAACAGAAAAAGGTCGTTGCCGTTACACTGGCGACTGCAATGGCGCTCAGCGGCATCGCTCTCACCACCGCCGGTGCCTTTACCAGCCTGCTGGGCAAGAGCAAACACTGATCCTTAACATTCCGCTATTCCATTCCTCCTTCTAAACGCAAAGGAGCCGCTGCACCGTGCAGCGGCTCCTTTTGCATTTCTGTTTAAATAGGGCTTATGCCTTCCGGAGCCGACGGTCCACGGCGGCAACCAGCGCCTTGCCCCGGCGACCCAGCAGACGGGGCAGCAGCACCCGTGCCATTGCCCACACACCGGCAAAGTTGTAGGCGATGATTGCAGCGGTGATCAAGCCGGTCCACAGCCCGTAGAGGGGCGTTTCTGCCAGCAGCACAAACGCTTCCAGCATCAGCGCACCGGCATTTACCAGCACCCGTGCCGGATGGACCCGCATATGGATCATGCGGTGCGCATCCAGCGAACGCAGGGTGAACACCAGTGCCAGACCCAGGAAGGATGCAAAGGTGGCGCCGATGGGTCCCCACCACTTGATGAAGAAGTAGTTCATGATGCAGTTACTGACAGCGCCTGCCATCATGGTCACCATGCTGCGCTTGGACCGCTTGGTGACCACATAGACGCTGTTCATAAACTGGTTGAAGCAGCTGCAGGTGGAAGCAAGCACCAGGAAGGGCACAAAGTGCCATGCGTAGTAATAGTTGGACTTCATGATATGCATCACCGGGCGGCACAGCCAGATGATGCCCGCCGCACAGCAGAACAGCACGCTGGAATAGGTACGGAAGATCTGGGTGAAGAACTTGGCACGCCCCTCCTCCTCGGTGACAGCGGAAAGCTGCCATGCATCGTAGAAGATCAGACCCAGGGTGGTAAGGATAGTGGGCAAAAAGTAGCCGGTGGACAGCAGCCCGCTCCAGGCGTCGCCGCTGTGTCCCTCCAGACCATTGCACATCTCCCGGACAAAGAACAGGTCCGAGGCGTTGATGATCCAGAAACTGATCTGTGCCGGGATCATGGGCAGCGAGAACCGCAGCATCTGCTTCCACAGATCCCGGTTGATGCCCTTCAGCTCCACATAGTTCCACAGCTTTCCCGTGCACAACAGGAAAAGCACGCTGGTAAGGTCGCCGCTGATGATCGCCAGCAGGTAACCGTTTGCTCCCCACTTGAAGCCCACCAGATACAGCACATAGAATGCCATGGTCGCCACGGTGCACAGCACACCGTCCACTGCCACCAGCTTATTCCACTGACGGCTCCGGACGAACTGGGTGCACAGGGTCCGCAGGCAGCTCATGAGCACGTAGATATAGATCAGCAAGCCATACTGCGCCATGTCCGGCAAAAACTGCGCCACCGGCCAGCACAGCAGCAGGATGCCAAAGCCCCCCAGAATGGTCAGCAGACCGTTGGTAAACACCTGCTTTTCGCTGTTGCCCTTATCCAGACCAAACCGGATGATGGCGTTGGACATACCCATGGACACAAAGGGGATCAGCAGGTTTGCATACTGGCTCAGGATCTTGGAAAGTCCCAGATCCGAGATCTCCGCCATGGCGTAGGTCAGAAAGGGCTGAACGATCAGGGTAAGCAGCTTTGACGAAAAGCTGGAGATGGCAAAGATCAGAGTGTTGCCGGCAAGCTTTGAGTATTTATCGCCGCCGGCTTTTTTTTCGTTTTCCAAAGGGATCGTGCCTCCTGTTTTGAAGTCCTTATTTTAAAAGTTCCCGCCGCGCCTTCCAGTCCGGCAGCAGCTTTGCCACCTCTGCCCAGAACGCCGGGCTGTGGTTGGGCTGTAAAAAGTGGCAGTACTCATGTACTACCACATAGATCTGTGCCGCTTCCGGCATATTGTACAGTTGCAGCGCAAAGGTGATCTGCCGCTTGGACATGGCGCAGACCCCCCAGCGGCTGGTCATATCCCGCACCTTGATGGTGGGTTTTTGCCCGCCCAGTACCGCCGCAAACGCCGGATACACCTGATCGCTCAGGGCGATAAAGTGGGCAAGGGCGGTCTGCGGGTCCGGCAGAGGTCGCTGGTCCCAGGCACGGCGGCGCTGCTGCCGCTGCTGTGCGCCCCGGATCCAGTCTGCCCGCTCCGCCACAAAGGCGTCTGCCGCCTCCCATGTGGTGCGCAGGGGGATGCTCACCGCCACGGTGCCGTCCGGTCGGACCCGGAGATTCAGGTTCTTCACCCGGCTGCGGACCACCTGATACCGGATGCCCTCCGCCTCCCGGAGCTGCGGCAGCTTTTTTGCCGCCATCGGGTCAGGAAGTGCGGCGGACCCGGGGACGCACCGGCAGCTGTGCCAGCACCACCGCCCCAAAGATCAGCCCGCAGCCCGCCAGCTCCCGCATGGAGAGATCCTGGTTCAGCAGCAGCCAGCCGCCCAGCGCACCAAACACGCTTTCCAGACACATGATCAGGCTTGCCACGGCGGGGTTCAGGTCCCGCTGTCCCAGGATCTGCAGGGTGTATGCCACGCCGCTGGACAGCACGCCGCAGTACAGGATGGGACCCGCATTTGCCGCAAAGTCTGCCACGGTGGGGTTCTCAAAAAGCAGGGCGGCAAGGGTGCTTTCCACCGACACCACTGTAAACTCCACAAGGCTCAGCCGCACTCCGTCCAGCTGAGGGGAAAAGTGATCCACCGCCATGATCTGGAAGGCGAACAGCACAGCGCAGCTCAGCAGGATCCAGTCGCTGGCACCCATGCTGCCAAAGCCGTTCTTCATGCACAGAAGGTACAGTCCCAGCACGGCGATGACCATGCTCACCCACAGCCGGACGCTGCCCTTGCGTCCCAGCGCCAGCCCGAACACCGGCACCAGCACCACATACATGGCAGTCAGGAAGCCCGCCTTGGCGGTGGAGGGGTCCAGAGTGATGCCGGTCTGCTGCGCCGCAGACGCCGCAAACAGCAGCGTACCGCACACCAGTCCCGCCACCAGCAGGGTCTTGCGCTGCTGCGGGGTCCGGGGCTTGCCCTCCGGCTTACCCTGACGGCGGCGGATGGCGTCAAAAGCGCAGACGGTGGGGGTCAGCACCAGCACCGCCAGCCAGCTGCGCCCCGCCAGAAAACTGTATGCCCCCAGCCCTGCCCCTGCGCTCTGCGCCACAAAGGCGGTGCCCCAGATAAAGGAGCACAACAGCAGCAGCAGGGAATTTTTCAACTGTGTATTCATCAGCCCACACCCTCCAGTTTCAGCAATCCGTAGAGATAGTACCGGCTGGAGTCATAGGAAATGGTCATCCGGTAGATGCCCGCCGGGTCCAGCCCGGAAATGGTACAGGTGTAGTCGGTGCCGTCGGTTTTGACGTAGTAGGTGCTGTCCGGCACATACTCCACACCGGCATCGGTCTTTTTCCACAGCGCCACCTTAAATTTCTGGGCACCCTCGGCGGTGCCGCACGCCATCACCTTTAAAGTGCCGGTGGGCACCGCAAAGTAGTTGGTGTTGCGGCTCCAGATGCCGTTGAACACAGCGTACAGGCAGCCGTCCACCATCGCCGTATCAAATTTTGCAGAGGGGTCCCCGATGCCCTGAATGATCAGGGGATCGCCGGTCTGTTCTGCCCAGCGGGTGGTATCCTCTTCCTGCACCTCATTGGAGGTGCCTGTGATCTTGCGCAGCGCATCCTTGCAGCCGGTAAGGCAGGTCAGCGCCATCACCGCCGCAAGCAGCAGCACGAAAAGCCGTTTTTTCATCTTCATACGTTCCCTCGTGGAATGCTTTCCTCTTTTGGTTATTCCGGTTTCTGAAGCCCGGCACCCTGCCGGAGAAACTTACAATATAGTATACCGCATTCTGCCGTCCTGCACAAGATACCCGTCCTGCTTTTGTGCGCTTTGCCGCCCGTTTTCAGGGCTCTGCCCCGTTTATCCGGCGCAGGGCTGCGCACTCGGCAGCGGCAAGCTCCGGTGCCGACGCCCCAAAAAGCGAGCCGTACCGGTACAGCGCCCAGCCCTGTGCTCCTTTGCTGCGCAGATCCTCCACCTGCGCTGCAAGGGCACTGCCGGTGCTCCAGCGGCGGACGCTGTCCCCGTCGGAACTGCCGTCTCCGGTGCCGATGCGGTAGGCTCCCAGCCCAAAATACAGCGCCACATCCTCTGCCCGGGGGTAGCTCAGCCACTCCGGCAGGATGTTTTCAAAGGCAAAGCGGGTGCTGCCGGAGGACAAGGTAAAGCCGTAGCCCCAGTATACCTGCGGGCACAGGTAGTCTATGACTGCCTGCTCCCCTCCGGCGGCAAGCCACGCCGTCACATCGCTGTACTGCTGGTTGACATCGTTGTCCGGGTTGCCCTGAGGGCTGATGCCAAACCGCAGGGTGGGGTCCGCCGCCTTTACCGTGCGGTAGACCGCCTGCACCAGAGCGGTAACCTTCTGCCGCCGCCAGCTGCCCAGATCCGACGCCCCGCTTGCGGCAAACTGCGCTGCGTCCAGCGCTGCATCGGTGGAGGGGTAAAAGTAATCGTCAAAGTGGATGCCGTCCACCGGGTAGTTCTGCAACAGCTCCGCCACCCCCTGCACCACATAGTCCGCTGCCGCCGGTTCCGCCGGATTCAGGTAGGTCCCTTCCCCCACGGTGCACAGCCACTCCGGGTGGGTGTTTACAAGGTTTTCCGGGGCAAGGTTGGGCGGCATCGCCCCGGAGGACCGGAGACGGTAGGGGTTGATCCATGCTTCCACCGAGATGCCCCGCCGGTGCGCCTCCTGCAAAAAGATGTCCAGCGGGTCAAAGCCCGGGTCCTGTCCCTGCCTGCCGGTGCACAGATGGCTCCAGGGATACAGGCTGCTGCGGTAAAGGGCATCCCCAAAGGGACGCACCTGTGCGATCACCGTGTTCAGCCCCAGCCCTGCGCAGTTGTCCAGCAGCTGTGCCGCCCCGGCACGGAAGGGGTCTGCGCCAGAAAAATCCAGCTCCGCCCAGTCCAGATAGCTGACCCACACGGCACGCCACTCCCCCGAGGGCAGGGCAGGGTTCACCGCCGGTGCCGGAGGGTTTGATACCGGCACCGTGCCGCAGCGGTGCAAAAGGGCGGCGGCTGCACCACCGGCAAGCACCACCGCCCCCGCAAGAAAGCTGCGCCGCCCAAAACGGCGCTGTGTTGTTCCTGTCTTTTTGCGCCTGCGGCGGGTCACAGGGTCTCCTCCTGAGTCTTGTAGAGGGTCAGTGCCGCCCAGCCCCGGGCGCAGGTCAGCAGCACAAACATCAGGTTGGTCCAGAACGCCAGCGAGGTGATCCCGGCATACCGCACCGACATCCAGAACACCAGCCGCAGTGCCTCTGCCAGACCCACCAGCTGCAGCTGCCGCTGCACCGGTCTGCCCCGCCCGTACTCAATGCCCAGCAGGCAGGGCCACACCAGGGCAGAGCACAGGTCTCCTGCCCAGCCGTTTGCCGCCAGATTGCTGATCATCAGCACCACGAACACAAGGGTGTAGTTCCGCTTTTCCTTGGCGGGTGCACCCTTCTGCGCCGCAAGGAAAAGCAGGGCAATGCCCGTAAGGCAGAAAGCAACGACCTCCAGCCCGGAAAAGTCCATACCCCCCAGCACGGCAAAGCCCCCCAGCATGGACACTGCCGCTGCTGCCAGCAAAAAGAAATACCAGGTTTTGCGCGTAAATTTAAGCTTCATTGCGTTCCTCCCGCCTGCCCCGGCAGGGCAGGCATCTGACAGATTTTTTAAAGAATTAAAAATATTATAGCACAAAAGTCTGCGTCTTGTGTTACAATAAGGAAAACTCTTGGGGAGGTACGCCATGAACACCGTTATTTCCGTGGTCCTGCTTGCCGTGGTGCTGGGGACCATCGTTTTTCTGCTTTCCCGCCGGGAGTCCGGACGCCGCAGCCAGTATGGTCCTGCCGGGCTGTCGGAGTTCCGCACCGACCTTGCGCTGGACGAGTGCTTCGACCGGCTGGACCGGCACAGCGACACCGATGAGTTTGCCTACGAGTGCCGCCGGGAAAATGACGGCGGCTTTATGCTGCATCTCACCCTGCACCAGCCCACCCAACAGCCTCTGGACACCCTGTACACCCTGCGGTTGGACCCGGGCAAACAGACCGTCGTTACCCTGATCTTCATCCGGGAGGCGTTCGGCTATAAAGAGCCGCTGTTCCCCCCGGAGATGCTGGATGCTTTTATGACCCAAAAGCTGGACGCACACCGCACCAAGTGACCCGGTTTTCCCGCAGACAGAAAGGGACCCGCCCCGCCGCCGGAAGGCAGCAGGGCGGGTCCCTGTTTTTGTTTGCTCAGCGGAACACCGCCACCACATAGGTCTCCTCCCCGTACTGCAGGAAGGCGGCGCCCATCTCCCCGGCGCTGCCGGCGTAGTCTGCAAGAGACTGTCCTGCTTCGCTGACCTTGGGGAAGTAGAGCAGCACGCTCTGCTGCAAAGGGGATTCCTCCGCCCGGAATGCCAGTGTCAGGGCGGCATCTCCCGCTGCATAGCAGTCGGAATAGTAGAGGAAATTGTTCAGGTCCCCTGCCATCCAGAAGCCGTAGCTCTCTGCCGACAAGCCCATGTTCACCGTCCGGCGCAGTTCTCCGTCCTCTTCCCGCACAGCGGTGGTACCGGCAGCCCAGCTGGCGATGCTGTAGGCGGTGCGCTGCAGCTCGGCGCTGTAGGTCACCGGTCTGCCCACGGCTTGGGACACCTGCTGCGCCAACTGCTGCCCCTGTTTCTGATCGTTGAACGCCGATGCCAGCAGCCCGCCGCAGGCGGTGAGCATCGTCAGTGCCAGCGCCGCAGCCGCAAGGCACAGGATCTTTTTCCAGTTTTTCATAATCCCATGGCTCCTTCTGCCCCTGCCTGCCGCAAGGGGCTGTTTTGGTTCCATGATACCCTTTTTGCCGGGCAAATGCAACTGTTTTTCTGCAAAAAAGGACCGCCGTCCCAAAAGACAGCGGTCCCTGATAAAAACTTATTTTGCGTATTCCACCGCACGGCTCTCCCGGATCACGTTGACCTTGATCTGACCGGGGTAATCCAGCGTATCCTCGATCTTCTTGGCAATGGACCGTGCCAGCAGGATCACCTGATCGTCGCTGATGACGTCGGGCTTTACCATGATGCGCACCTCGCGACCTGCCTGCACCGCAAATGCCTGCTCCACGCCCTCGAAACCGGAAGAGATCTCCTCCAGATTCTCCAGACGCTTCACATAGCTCTCCACATTCTCCCGGCGTGCACCCGGACGGGCAGCGCTGATGGCATCTGCCGCCTGAATGATAAAGGCAAGGGGAGTCTTGGGCTCCACGTCGCCGTGGTGTGCCTCGATGGCGTGGATGATCTGGGTGTTTTCCTTGTACTTGCGGCAGATGTCCACACCGATCTGGACATGGCTGCCCTCGATCTCGTGGTCCAGTGCCTTGCCGATGTCATGGAGCAGACCGGCACGGCGTGCCATGGTAACGTTGACCCCCATCTCGCCTGCCAGCAGACCGGCGACCCATGCCACTTCCATGCTGTGGGTCAGAGCGTTCTGTCCAAAGCTGGTGCGGTACTTCAGCCGACCGATGAGCTTGATCAGGTCCGGATGCAGACCGTGGATGCCCAGCTCCATAACGGCACGCTCGCCTTCCCGCTTCATCTGCAGTTCCAGATCGTGGCGGCATTTTTCCACCGTCTCCTCGATGCGGGCAGGGTGGATGCGTCCATCGCCGATGAGCCGCTCCAGCGTCATGCGGGCAACCTCACGGCGGGTCTGGTCAAAGGAGGACAGGGTAATTGCCTCCGGGGTATCGTCGATGATCAGGTCCACACCGGTGGCGGTCTCCAGCGCACGGATGTTGCGACCCTCCCGTCCGATGATGCGACCCTTCATCTCGTCGCTGGGCAGGGGCACCACGCTGACGGTGGTCTCGCTGCAGTGGTCCGCTGCGCAGCGGCTCACAGCCTGCCCGATCAGGTTCCGGGCGATGTTGTCGCAGTTTTCCTTCAGGTCGGTCTCGTAGGCGGCGACCCGGATAGCCTTTTCGTGGGTCAGTTCCTCATCCACCTTGTGGAGCAGCACTTCCCGGGCGTCCTCCTGGCTCAGACCTGCCAGAGTCTCCAGACGCTCCATCTCCTTGGCACGGAGCGCCTCGATCTCTGCCAGACGCTGTTCTGCCTCTGCAGAGCGCTTTTTCAGGTCCTCTTCCTTCTTTTCCAGTGCCTCGGTCTTGCGGTCCAGAGCCGTCTCTTTCTGGTCGATACGGTTCTCCTGACGGCTGATCTCCGCCCGGCGCTGCTTGATCTCCTTGTCGGCTTCTGCCTTCTGGGCATCCACCTCCGCCTTCAGGCGGAATGCTTCGTCCTTTGCTTCCAGAACCGCTTCCTTGCGCTTCTGATCTGCGGTTTTGATCGCCTCGTTCACCAGCCGGGTAGCCTCGGCCTCGGCGCTGCCGATCTGTGCCTCGGCGGTCTTTTTACGGTTGTTGTAACCAATAAAATAGCCACCGGCGACGCCAGCAACAGCAACGATCAAGACCACAATCCATCCGATCGCGGTCATTGTGTTCACTCTCCTTTTTAAGATCCATTTAGAATAATAAGCAGGAGACGCTGTGGGGGCAGGGCGGTGGGCGTCAGGGCAGAACGGCGGAGTCTGCCTGCAAAAAGGGCAACAAAAAACACACCCACGGGGCAATGCTCCTGCGGGGATGGGTGCCGCTTTTCTCTACGGTTTTCTCCTTGACCTTTATCCGGACCCTCTCCGTGCCGGAGAGGGAGCAACTTCTATATAACAGGTGTTTCCGCCTGACAGGAAACATTTTTTGCGGAAGGACCCGCCTGCAGCGTCTTTGATTCCATACTACTAACTATATTACGAAACAATTCATCGCTTGTCAAGGGAGAAAGGCTCTCTGCGCCACAATTTTTGTGCAGAAAGCCAAGATTTCTCCAGCAAAAAGACCTTCTTTGCCCATACAAGCGCAGAAGGTCTTTTGCAAATTCCGTTTTATTCCAGATACATCCGCCGCAGCCGCATGAGCCGTGCGGGGGTCAATCCATATTCCTGCTCCAGATAGTCCTGCGCACTGCCGCACTTTTCCCGGATGGTCCGCAGCACAAAGGGTGCCGCCGCCGGGTCCACTCCCGCAGCCCCCAGATAGAGCATCTTCTTTTCCGGTTCCCGGGCGATCTCCTCTGCGTGCTGTGCCAGCAGCCCGTCGATCTCCCTCCGGCGGCAGACGTTGGTCTGGGCAAAGTCTGCGCAGATGGTCTCATCGGTGGCACCCAGCGCCAGCAGGATCAGCATTGCCGCCACACCGGTGCGGTCCTTGCCTGCGGTGCAGTGGAACAGCACCGGGGTCTCTCCCGCCTCCAGCGCCCGGAACAGCTCCCGGAGCGCCTTGTTGCCAAAAAGCATCCGGCTGTACATCATCTCCGGGATGCTCATGCCCTCCGGCACCGTCTGCGCCATCCGCTCAATGTCCGCCGGGGAGAAGCAGACTTCCTGCCCCTCCTCGGTGCACAGCCCGCAGATCTGCACCAGCCGGGCGCCGTCCGGTACATAGTCCGGCTCTTTGCGTGCCTCCTCGGTGCTGCGGAGGTCCAGGATCAGCCGCAGCCCCAGAGCATCCAGTCTGGCACGGTCTGCCTCGCTGGACAGGCGGGCGGTGGGCACTCCCCGCCAGATCTGTCCCCAGCGCACCGTCTTGCCCTCGGCGGCGGGGTAGCCGCCCAGCTCCCGGAAGTTGTCCGCCCCCTCCAGCATCAGCTGGGTGCCGGGCACCGGATGCACCGGCTCCGGCTTTGCGGTCTTGCTGGACAGCACCGGGAAGTTGTAGAAGGGCTTTGCCGGACGACCCCGGCGGGGCGGCAGGCTCTGGGTACCCCCCAGCACCTCCATCAGGTAGCCCCGCAGCAGGTCGATGTACGCCGAGTTATAATCCCGCCGCTGCACCAGCGACACGCACAGGGGCGGCAGGTCCTCCAGCAGCACGTCCCGCACCCGGTCCAGCTCCCGGCGCGCCCCCGGCTCGTAGCGGGTCAGGCAGGTGCACAGCTGCTCCTGCACCAGATAATACGCCTGATAAAAGCTGGGTCCGATCTCTGCATTGGGGGCAAAGCCCGCCTTAGCGCAGGCAGACCACAGAGGGCTGAACAGGTCCTGCCGCAGGCTGGGCAGCAGGATCCGCTGTCCCCGCAGCTCCGCAAGGGGCACGCTCTCCCGGTCCCAGAAGAGATGTCCCCGGGGCACCAGCAGACATGCCGGATCCGCCCGCAGGGTGGTCCGTGCCATCACCGGTGCCGCACAGCCCAGATCCATCACCAAACCTGCATCCAGTTCTCCCTGCTCCACACTGTCCGCCACTGCATCGTTGTCCAGCAGGCGAAACCGCATCTCCACATGGGGATACTGCTGACGGAACTTATCCAGCTGAGTCTCCAGTCCCGGCAGGTAATCCGGCACCAACGCCACACTGATTCCGATGCGCACCGGCTGGGCAGACTGGATCTCAGCACGCAGCGCCGCCTGCATCTGTTGGAACTGGTCCACCACCGGAGTGGCGTGACGCTGCAGACTGATGCCTCGGTCGGTAAGGGACAGCTTGTGGTGGGCGCTGACAAACAGCGGACCGCATAGCTCCGCCTCCAGGGCGTTGATGCTCTGGCGCAGCGCCTGCCGGGACAGAAACAGACGCTGTGCCGCACGGGTATAATTCATTTCCTCGCACAGTACCAGAAAGTAGTGCAACTGGCGGATATCCATGGTGTCCTCCTGAAAAATATCATGCTAAAAGAATACCGCCTTTTCGGACGAAAGTAAAGGGACCGGCGGAAAAAAGGTCATGAGGCGGTATTTTGCGCTGCCTCTTTGCCCGGTACTGCACCATGGCGGACAACAGCAGGACCGCCGGGAGGAAAATCCCTCCCGGCGGTCCTGCTGTGCAATCATTGGATAGGGGTCAGGCTCAGATCAGGCTCAGTGCCTCCTCATCGCCCACCAAAATAAAGTCCGGGTGCATCTGCAGGATGCTGGCGGGGACCTCCGGGGTCACAGGACCAAAGAATGCCTTCTTGATGATCTCAGCCTTGCCGGCACCGTTTGCCACCATCAGCACCTTGCGAGCCTGCATGATGGTCTTGATGCCCATAGTATAAGCCTGCTTGGGCACCAGGTCCACATTTCCGTCAAAGAAGCGCTTGTTTGCCTCGATGGTCTCTTCGGTCAGGTCCACGCAGTGGGTCTCCAGATCAAAATGATCGCAGGGCTCGTTGAAGCCGATGTGACCGTCGTGACCGATGCCCAGCAGCTGCAGGTCGATGCCGCCCACACTGTGGATGATCTGGTTGTACTTTGCGCAGGCATCCTCTGCATCGGGGTTGGTGCCGTCAGGCAGGTTGATCTTTGCAGGGTCGATGTTCACCTTGTCGAACAGGTTCTTGTGCATGAAGCTCCAGTAGCTTTCCGGATGCTCCTTGGGCAGACCCCGGTACTCGTCCAGATTCACCGTAGTTACCTGAGAGAAGTCGATGTCACCCTTGTTGTACCAGTCCACCAGCTGAGCATAGGTACCCACGGGAGTGCCGCCGGTGGCAAGACCCAGCACGCAGTCCGGCTTCATGATGACCTGTGCGGAGATGATGTTTGCCGCCTTGCGGGACATGTCCTGATAGTCTTTTGCGCGGATGATTTTCATTACGGTAGACCTCCTGAAATTTTGTTGATCTTGCTGATTCTTACTATAGCACATTCTCTGTGCTCAATAAACATCTTTTTGTGAATAACCGCCTTTTTTCAGCGGATCCGCTTGCCCTTCTGGTAGACGGCGTGGATATTCAGCTCCTTGTCCGCAAGGATCACATTGCCGTACCGCCCGGCTGCAAGGGAGCCGTAGTCTGCATCCACACCAATGCTGCGGGCGGGGTTCTCGCTGGCAGCACGGACGGCGCTCTCCAGCGGCACGCCCATGTCCAGTACCGCACGCTTCATGCAGTCATACAGGCAGGTGGCACTGCCGGCAATGGTCTCCGGGTGCTCGGTGAGGGTGGCACGAGGACCACACACGGTGACTGCCTGTCCACCCAGGCTGTACTGACCGTCCGGCAAACCAGCCGCCATCATGCTGTCGGCAATAAGGATCACATGGTCGTCTCCAAAGGTGTTGAATGTGAACCGCACCATGGCAGGGTGGATGTGCACTCCATCGGTGATCAGCTCCACCTCTGCCCCCCGCTCCATGGCGGCGATGATGGGACCCGGTTCCCGGTGGGTGATGCCGGGCATGGCGTTGTACAGGTGGGTCATGTGGCTTGCACCAGCGTCAAAGGCGGCAAGCGCCGTGTCGTAGTCGGTGCAGGTGTGGGCGATGGAGATCCGCACCTCATCGTGGCACTCCCGGATGAATTCCAGTGCGCCCGGCTCTTCGGGAGCCACATCCACCAGCTTGATGAGCCCGCCGGAGCGTGCCTGCAGGCGGCGGAACATCCCGGCATCGGCGGCGTGGAGGTACTCCGGGTTCTGTGCGCCCACCTTCCGGGGGCTGATAAAGGGTCCCTCCATGTTGATGCCCACCAGATCGGCACCGGTGTGGTTTTCGTGGGCAGCGGCGTTGTCCATGACCCGGTTGAGGATCTCTTCCGAGAAGGTCATGGTGGCGGGGCAGATCGCCAGCACACCCTTGCCTGCCTCGTAGTCTGCGATTGCCTGCAGACCCTCGGCGTCACCGTCGCAGAAATCGTGTCCTACGGCACCGTGGAAGTGGACGTCCACCAGACCCGGCAGAGCGTACAGCCCCTGAGCGTCCACCACCTCTTCGCCTTCTTCCGGCTGAGCAAAGGGCAGGATGCGTCCCTCCCGGATCACGATCTGACCCGGCTCAAAGGTGTGGCGGGGCGTGTAGACCAAAGCGTTTTTCAGTATCATAACAAAAACCTCTTTTCGGAAAAATCGGCTGTCTTTGCAGCCTGCATCACGATAAAATGCCGCCGAAAGCGGGGCGTAAACGCCCGCCCTCGGCGGCACCGGGATCGGACACGGAATCAACCAGTATTCCGCATAAAATTCAGTTCAGCGTTCCGGAAGATCACAGCATCTTCTTCAGCTCATCGTACACGAACTGCACCTTGGTGCCGATGATGACCTGGCAAGCATTCTTGCTGGGACGGATGACGCCGGCAGCACCTGCAGCCTTAACAGCCTTCTCGTCCACCTTAGCGTTGTCCAGAACCTCGAAGCGCAGACGGGTTGCACAGTAGCCCACTTCCTTGACGTTCTCCTTGCCGCCGACAGCAGCCAGAACAGCGGAAGCGACTTCGGTGTAGTTGTTGTTAGCCAGAACGACCTTCTTCTCAGCCTCTTCATCGTCATCCTCACGACCGGGGGTCTTCAGGTCGAACTTGGTGATGGCGAAGTAGAACACTGCGTAGAACACCACGAGTGCAGCGAGGCCCAGAGGAATGATCATCCAGGTCTTAGCAGCTGCAGGCAGGGAAGCGGAGAACGCCAGGTCGGTGACACCTGCGGAGAAGCAGAAGCCAGCACGGAAGCCGGTGTAGTAGGTGATGACGGTAAAGATACCGTACAGGGCAGAGTACACAACGTACAGGGGGAAGCACAGGAACATGAAGCCGAACTCGAAGGGCTCGGTAACGCCGCAGACGAAGGCGCAGATAGCAGCGGACAGAACCAGGCCGATGGCAGCCTTCTTGTTCTTAGCGGTCTTGATCATAGCCAGAGCAGCGCCCAGGATACCGAACATCATGCAGGGGAAGAAGCCGGACATGTACATACCCAGGCTCCAGCCCACATCAGCACTGGTCTCGCCAGCCCAGAAGTGGGACAGGTCGCCCAGACCGATGGTGTCGAACCAGAACACGTTGTTCAGAGCGTGGTGCAGACCGGTGGGGATCAGCAGACGGTTCAGGAAGGCGTAGATGCCAGCACCGATGCCGCCCATGCCAGCGATACCCTTGCCCAGAGCAACCAGAGCACCGAAGATGATGGGCCAGACGAACAGCAGAACAACGGACACCAGGATGGAGATCAGACCGGTTGCAATTGCAACGAATCGCTTGCCGGAGAAGAAGGCAAGCCAGTCAGGCAGCTGGGTATTCTTGAACTTGTTGTAGCAGGCAGCACCCACAACAGCGGCAAGGATGCCGATGAAGGAGTTGCCGGCGACCTTCTGGAAGGCGATGTAGGTAGCGGTGCCCTCTTCCAGGGTACGCACCATGCCCACCACGCCGGGGTTCAGCAGCTGCTGCATCATCAGGAAGCTGACCAGACCGGCCAGACCTGCGGTACCATCGTTGTCAGCCAGACCGACAGCGGCACCAATGGCAAACAGCCATGCCATGTTATCGATCAGAGCGCCGCCTGCCTTGACCAGCAGGAAGCCAACGGTGTAAGCTGCACCGGAAGTTGCTGCGCCGGGCACGCCCATGACGCCCGGAGCAAGGGCATAACCAAGACCCATCAGGATGCCGCAGATCGGCAGCACGGCGACGGGAAGCATCAGAGCTTTGCCCAGTTTCTGGAGATATTTCATCATAAAACACATTCCTCCTTAAGAAATGTTTGTGTTTACAGACCGCCTCTGGTTGCAGGCTGTCCATAATTCCGTAATAAAATAGTAACATACTTTTGATCAAAAAGAAAGTAGTTTTCGTCTTTTTTCTATCATTTTGCGTCAAAAGTCCTTATTTGACGGACCATCTGCAGCTAATTTTTGGTTTTATTGCGAGGGTTCCGTTTTTATGCTGAAAATTCTTTTCTTATTATGTGGATTATATCCAAAAACTTGTATTCTTCCTTCTGTCCTTTTTCGATCCCCACTCCCGAAACGAAAAAAGCCTCAGACCGGAGTCCGAGACTTTTTCTGGTGGGTCATGAGGGATTCGAACCCCCACTCCTGCGGTTATGAGCCGCGTGCTTTAACCGTTAAGCTAATGACCCCTGCAAGCGTTCCCGGCGCAGGCGATGCACCGAACAACACTTGTAAGTATAACAAAAACTCTATAAAATGAAAAGCCCTTTGTAAAAAGTTGTTGCCCCGGACAACATTCTGTCAGGCAGTATCGCCTCTGCTCCCTCCTCATGGACCGGCACCCAAAATTAAATTTCTGCAAATCGACAAAAAACCCTGTTCTTTTTTGTCGATTTCCGCTATAATAGGGGGGAGATTATTCATTTTTGAACTATTTTAATCAAAGGAGACCGATTTCATGACACAGACCAGACAGGACATGGGGTCCGGCAGCGTAAAAAAACTGATGCTGCAGCTGATGATCCCTGCCGTTGTGGCGCAGGTGGTAAACCTGCTGTACAACATCGTAGACCGCATCTACATTGGACACATTTCCGGCATCGGCGCAGCCGCTCTTACCGGTGTGGGACTTTTCACCCCCATCCTTATGTTGCTGAACGCCTTTGCCATGCTGGTGGGTGCGGGCGGCGCTCCCCGCACCGCCATCGCCATGGGGCAGGGCGACAAACAGCAGGCAGAAAAGATCATCTCCAACAGCTTTACCGTCCTGATGCTCTTTTCGGTGGTACTCACCGTAAGCTTCTACGCCGGTGCGCCGGTACTGCTGCGGCTCTTTGGTGCCAGTGACATCACCCTGCCCTATGCGCTGGGCTACAGCCGCATCTACATTCTGGGTTCGGTCTTTGTGCTGCTGGTGATGGGCATGAACCCCTTCATCACCGCACAGGGCTTTGCCAAGATCAGTATGCTCACCACCGTCATTGGTGCGGTGATCAACATTATTCTGGACCCCATCCTGATCTTCGGCTTTGGCATGGGGGTCCGGGGTGCGGCAATTGCCACGGTGCTCAGTCAGGCTGTGGGTGCCTGCTGGATCCTCCGGTTCCTCACCGGTGACAAGACCACTCTGCAGCTGCGTTGGGAGTACCTGAAGCCGGAAAAGCGGGTCATCCTGCCGGTGATGGCACTGGGTATCTCCTCCTTCGTCATGCTCTCCACCGAGAGTCTGCTGTCCATCAGTTTCAGCTCCAGTCTGGCACGCTACGGCGGCGATGTGGCGGTGGGCGCCATGACCGTCATCACCAGTGCCTCCCAGCTTGCCACCCTGCCCCTGCAGGGAGTCTGTCAGGGCGGACAGCCGGTGATGAGCTTTAACTTCGGTGCGGGAAACAAGCAGCGGGTGCGGGAGGCGTTCCGCTTCCAGCTCACCCTCTGCGGCGGCTACACCTGCCTGTTCTGGATGCTGATGATGCTGGTGCCCGGAGCGGTGGCAGGCATCTTTACCTCCGACGCCGAGCTGATCCGCTACACCACCTGGGCAATGCGCATCTACATGGCTGGCATCTGCGCCATGGGCTTTCAGGTGGGCTGCCAGCAGAGCTTTATGGCACTGGGGCAGGCAAAAGTCAGCCTGCTGCTGGCGTGCCTGCGTAAGATCATCCTGCTGATCCCCCTCATCTTCATCCTGCCGCTGCTGCTGCCGGATAAGGTCTTTGGCGTATTCCTCGCCGAGCCGGTCAGCGACATCCTTGCCGCCACCATCACCACCATCACCTTCTTCAGCCGGTTCGACAAGATCCTGGACCGGGGTGCGGAACGGATATAAGCAAACACAAAAGGGACCGGTGCGCCTCTCCGTGCATCGGTCCCTTTTTATATTCCAGTATCTCCGCCGGGTCACTTGCCTGCCAGCAGGATCACCAGCACCGCCTTCTGGACATGGAGACGATTCTCCGCCTCCTCAAAGATCTCGTCGGCGTGCTGCTCAAACACGGCGTTGGAGATCTCCTCGCCCCGGTGTGCCGGCAGGCAGTGGAGCACCATGGCATCCGGCTTTGCCTTTTCCAGCAGGGTACCCGTAAGCTGGTAGCCCATAAAATCCCGCAGCCGCTGCTCGCACTCGGCGGTGCCGGGGGCGGCGGTGTTCCACACTGCCGTTGCCACCACATCCGCATCCCGGACCCCTTCGGCGGGGTCGGAGGTCAGGTGGAAGACCCCGCCGTATTTCCGGGCGAACATCAGCACATCCGCCGCCGGGCGGTAGCTGTCCGGACAGACGCAGGTCACCTGCATTCCCGCCAGCAGACCGCCTACGATGAGGCTGTTTGCCATGCTGCTGCCATCCCCCACAAAGCAGAGCTTCTGCCCTGCAAGGGTGCCCCGGCGCTCCCGGATGGTCATCAGGTCTGCCAGCACCTGACAGGGGTGGGCGTAGTCGGTGAGACCATTGATCACCGGTACCCCTGCAAGCTCTGCAAACTCCTCCAGATCTTTCTGCCGGTAGGTGCGCCACACCACACAGTCGTAGTAGCGTCCCAGCACCCGGGCGGTGTCCTTCAGCGGTTCTCCCCGCCCTGCCTGCAGCTCGGCGGTGTTCATGTAGTTGCCCAGACCCCCCAGCTGGTATACGCCCACCTCAAAGCTGGTGCGGGTGCGGGTGGACGCCTTGGAGAACATCAGCGCCACCGACTTACCTGCCAGCAGGGGGGCAGTACCTCCCAGCTTCTGCTGCGCCTTCAGCTGGTCTGCCACATCCAGAATATGGGTCAGCTCCTCCGGGGTAAGGTGGCTCATTTTCAGCAGATCTTTCATGCCTGCTCCTTCGGAGCCACCGGCTCCATCCCGCTCAGCACCCTGCCCAGGATCTCCAGCGCCATCTCGGTATCGTGTTCGCTGAGGGTCAGGGGCGGCAGCAGCCGCAGGCGGGTCTTGGCAGTAAGTACCAGCAGCCCTGCCTCCCGGCACGCTGCCAGCACATCTGCTGCATTCAGGTCGTAGAACTCGATCCCCACCATGAGACCGATGCCGGAGATGCTCTTGACGTGGGGCAGCTTTGCCAGCCCGGCACGCAGCTGCACGGCACGGGCGTTGACGTTTGCCAGAAAGCTCTGGTCCATCCGGTCCACCACCACGTTGGCACCGGCGCACACCACCGGGTTGCCCCCAAAGGTGGAGCCGTGGGTGCCGGGACCCATGCCCTCTGCCACCTTTTCGTTCATCAGCACGGCGCCAATGGGCAAGCCCCCGCCCAGCCCCTTTGCAAGGGTGACGATATCTGCTTTCAGGTTGTAGTGCTCACAGCACAGGAAGGTGCCGGTGCGTCCCACGCCGGTCTGCACCTCGTCCACAATGAGCACCAGGTCCTTTTCGTCGCAGAGCTTCCGCACTGCCTGCACGTAGTCCGGGTCCAGCGCCATAACGCCGCCCTCGCCCTGGACCAGTTCCAGCATCACAGCGCAGGTGTGACGATCCACCAGCTCCCGCAGTGCCTCCATGTCCCCCGCCGGGGCGTACACAAAGCCCTCGTTGAAGGGTCCGAAATAGTTGTGGAACACCTCCTGCCCGGTGGCGGTAAGGGTGGCGATGGTGCGACCGTGGAAGCTGTTTACCAACGTGATAACGGTGGTGCGGTCCTTGGTGTAGCGGTCCACGCTGTACTTCCGTGCCGCCTTGATGGCACCCTCGTTTGCCTCAGCGCCGGAGTTGCCAAAGAACACCTTGCTCATGCCGGTGCGCTTGCACAGTTTTTTTGCCAGCTTGCCGCAGGGGGCGGTGTAGTACAGGTTGGAGGTATGCTGCAGCTTGTGCGCCTGCTGGGAGACGGCTTCTGCCCAGGTCAGGTCGCAGTAGCCCAGACTGTTGACCCCGATGCCGCTGGTAAAGTCCAGATAGGTCTGCCCTTCGGGTCCCTGTGCGTAGAGACCGTGTCCCTTTTCGATGACCACCGGGTTGCGGTTATAGGTGTGCAGGACATATTCGCTGTCCCGCTTCATGACTTTTTCAGAATCCATAGGTGTACCTCCTATTGTGTGGAGAATCGGCAGGACCCCCTCAGGCGCTTATCCTCGGAAAAGAAGATCTCCCCAGGGGGAGCCGGGACTGAGAGGGTCCGTTTTTTCTATTATAATACCGCTTTTTCTCTTCCGCAATATTTTTATTCCCGGTGGCTGCGGCGGTAGAAGCGGGTGCCGGAGCCACGGTTGGAGAACAGCTCCAGCAGGATGGAGTGAGGCACCCGACCGTCGATGATCACCGCCTCGTGGACCCCCTGATAGATGGCATCTGCCATGCCTCCGATCTTGGGGATCATGCCGCCGGCAATGACCCCGGCAGACTTGTAGCCCTCGATCTCGGACACCTCCACCTCAGGGATCAGGGTGTTCTCGTCGTCCTTATCCTGCAGCAGTCCGGCGATATCAGTCATGGACACCAGCTTTTCTGCCTTGAGAGCAATGGCGATCTGCGCCGCCGCCGTGTCTGCATTGACGTTGTATGCCTGCCCCAGATCGTCCATGCCCACGGTGGCGATCACCGGAATAAAGCCTCCGTCCAGCAGGCTGGAGATCAGGGTGGCGTCCACATGGACGATCTCGCCCACGTGCCCCAGCTGGGGGTCCAGCTGGGTGCAGCGGAGCATCTGCCCATCCATGCCGCACAGACCCACGCCCCGTCCCCGGAGCTTTGCCACCAGATCCTTGTTCACCTTGCCTGCCAGCACCTGCTGCACGATCTCCATGGTGGCATCGTCCGTCACCCGGAGACCATTGGCAAAGTGGCTTTCCACTCCCACCTTTTTCAGCATCTCGTTGATCGCCGGACCACCGCCGTGGACCAGCACCACCCGGACCCCCAGCAGGGTCAGGGTAACAAGGTCGTTCATGACGGCATCTTTCAGTTCCTCGTTGATCATGGCATTGCCGCCGTATTTTACCACCATGGTCTTGCCGTGATACTTCTGGATATAAGGGGTCGCCTCGGAAAAGAGGCGTGCCATCTGTTCGTTTTTCATATACTCTCCTTGCCGCCAGCACGCTTGCTCCGGCATTCGTTTTCCGCCAGACAAACTCCTTCCGTCATCGCTGTGCGATGCCACCGCCCTCAACGAGGGCGGCTTTCCGGCTCCCTCCGTGAGGGGGCTGTCGCCGCAGGCGACTGGGGGAGTTCCATCAGGTGCGGTAGTCCCCGTTGATCTTTACGTAATCATAGGTCAGGTCGCAGCCCCATGCCTTGGCGCTTGCCTCGCCGGTGCCCATGTCCACCCGCACCAGAATATCGTGCTCTGCCAGCACCTTTGCCGCCTCATCCTCGCTGTAGGGGTGGTAGGCGGCGTTCTCGCAGACATACACCTCGCCTGCAGCGCTGGAAAGCCAGACACAGACCTTGTCGATGGAGAAATCTCCGGGGGTGTAGCCGATGGCGCAGAGGATCCGTCCCCAGTTGGCATCCCGTCCAAAGACCGCTGCCTTGAACAGGTTGGAGCAGACCACGCTGCGGCTTACGGCACGGGCGGTCTTCAGGTCCGGGGCGTGGGTGACTTGGCAGGTGATCAGGTGGGTAGCGCCCTCGCCGTCGCCGGCGTGCTCTGCGCACATATGCTCTGCAATGGCGGTGAGGGCGGCAACGAATGCCCGGTAGTCCTGATTTTCCTCGCAGATCTCCGGGTTGCCCGCCATGCCGGACGCCATAATGATCAGGGTGTCGTTGGTGGAGGTATCCAGATCCACGCTCATCTGGTTGTAGGTGCCGGGCACCACCGTCTTCAGTGCCTTTTCCAGCAGAATGGGGGACACCGCCGCATCGGTGGTGTAGAACGCCAGCATGGTCGCCATGTTGGGGGCGATCATGCCGCTGCCCTTGCCGATGGCGCCCACGGTGCAGGTCTTGCCCCCCAGCTCAAACTGGATGGCGTACTCCTTTTTGTGGGTGTCGGTGGTCATGATGGCGGTGGCAGCGTCGCTGCTGCCCTGCTCTGTGGCGGCAAGCTTTGCAGCGGCAGCGGGAATGCCCCGGGCAAAGGGGTCAATGACCATGGGCTGCCCGATGACGCCGGTGGAGGCAGGCAGAACGTCCTTGGGGTCCATGTCCAGCGCCTTGCCCACCAGTGTGCAGCACTCTTCTGCCAGTGCCACACCGTTGGCGGCGCAGGTGTTGGCGTTGCCGCTGTTCACAAGGATCGCCTGTGCATAGCCGTCTGCAAGATGAGCACGGTCCACCTTGATGGGTGCGCCGCAGACCTTGTTGGTGGTGTATACCCCGGCGGCGGCGCAACGCACCTCTGCCTTGATCAATGCCAGATCGTATTTTTCAGAATGGTTGGCACGGATGCCGCAGTGGACACCGGCAGCCGCAAAACCCTTGGGGGCACAGATGCCGCCCGCAACTTCTTTATACTCCATAACGCTTTTCCTTTCCCACAAAAACACTCCCTCAGTCACGGCATTCGCCGTGCCAGCTCCCTCATGGAGGGAGCCTTTGCGTAACCATCCGCTGCAAAAGCCTCCTTCTTTGAGGGAGGTGGATGCGAACACCGTGAGCAAACGAAGGGAGTTTTCTTATTCCAGTCCTTTGGTCTCTTCCAGTCCCAGCATCAGGTTCATGCACTGGACCGCTGCACCGGAGGAGCCTTTGCCCAGATTATCAAACAGGGACACCAGCATCATCTGGTCCCCGGCGGCGTTGACGTTCAGATACAGCTCCATGCGATCGGTGCCCGCCATGGCGTTGGAATACAGCCCGTTTTCCGGCAGCGCCTCGTTGAGGGCGTGGACCTTGACGGTGGCGGCATCCTTATAATATGCCGCCAGCCCTTCCGCCACCGCCGGGGCGGTGGTGCCTGCCAGTTTCAGGTCCAGCGGCACCAGTACCTGCATCCCGCTGTAGTAGTCGCAGACCACCGGCACGAACATGGGAGTGTGGGCAAGCCCGCTCACCGCCTTCATCTCCGGCAGGTGCTTGTGCCCCAGACCCAAGCCGTAGCTTTTAGGGGCATCCAGCTTTCCCTGTGCCGGGCGCTGCTCGCTCTCGTAGTCAGCGATCATTTTTTTGCCGCCGCCGGAATAGCCGGAAATGCCGGTGCAGCTGAAGGGATAGTCCGCCGGAGCCAGTCCCAGCTCCACCAACGGGCGGGCGATGCTGATAAAGCCGCTGGCATAGCAGCCGGGCACCGCCACCCGGCAGGAATTGCGGATCTTTTCCTTCTGCCCCTCCAGCTCCGGGAAGCCGTAGTCCCACGCCGCATCGGTGCGGAAGGCGGTGGAGGTGTCCAGCACCTTCACATCCGGGCGCAGCAGGGGCATGACCTCCTTGGAAGCAGCATCCGGCAGACAGAGAAAGGCAAGGTCTGCAGAGTTGATGACCTTTGCCCGCTCCGTCACATCCTTGCGCCCCTGGGCAGAAATGGACAGCAGCTGGATCTCCGGGCGGGCAGCAAGACGGTCTGCGATCCGCAGCCCGGTGGTGCCGGAGGAGCCGTCAATAAACACTTTTACGCTCATGCGTTCTTTTCCTCCCATGCTTCCAGCTGTGCCTCGGCAAGAGCGATCTGGTTGTGCACACTTGCCGCACTGGGTCCGCCGTAGCTGGTGCGTCCCTCGCAGCAGTTTACCAGATCAATGGCATCGTAGATATCCTGCTCAAACAGGGGGCTGTAGCCCTTGAACTGGTCCAGAGTTAGCTCCTCCAGGGTCTTGTCGGCGGCGATGCAGTCCGACACCATGCAGCCGGTAAGCTTGTAGGCATCCCGGAAGGGCATGCCCTTTTTGGTCATGTAGTCGGCGCAGTCGGTGGCATTGATAAAGCCCTTGGCGGCGGCACGGCGCATATTGGCGGGCAGGCTCTTCATGGTGTCCAGCATGGGGGTGACGGTCTTGAGGCAGAGTTCCAGGGTATCCACTGCGTCAAAGATCGCCTCCTTGTCCTCCTGCATATCCTTGTTGTATGCCAGAGGGATGCCCTTCATCATCACCAGCAGAGTGTTCAGATCGCCATAAACTCTGCCGGTCTTGCCCCGGATCAGCTCGGTGACATCCGGGTTCTTTTTCTGGGGCATGATGGAAGAGCCGGTGGTAAAGGCATCGTCCAGCTCAATAAACTTGAATTCCCAGCTGCACCAGAGGATGATCTCCTCGGAAAGCCGGGACAGGTGCATCATGCAGATGGAGATGGCGCTTGCCAGCTCGATGCAGAAATCCCGGTCCGACACGCCGTCCAGACTGTTGGCGCAGGGAGCGGCAAAGCCCAGCTTTTCGGCGGTGAAATCCCGGTCCAGCGGGTAGGTGGTTCCTGCCAGAGCGCCGCTTCCCAGAGGGCACTGGGCGTCCATGCGGGCGGTGGCGTCCTCAAAACGCTGCAGGTCCCGCAGCAGCATGGAGGCATACGCCATAAGGGCGTGACCAAAGGTGATGGGCTGGGCACGCTGCAGGTGGGTGTAGCCGGGCATGACAGCGGTGGTGTTCTCCGCCGCCTTTTTGCACAGCACCCGGATCAGCTCCACGATATAGCCCTGCAGGGTCCGGCTGTAGTCCCGGAGGGTCAGCCGGATATCCAGCGCCACCTGATCGTTGCGGCTGCGCCCGGTGTGGAGCCGCTTGCCGGCGTCCCCGATGCGGGCGGTAAGGGTCTGCTCCACAAAGGTGTGGACATCCTCGGCGGCGGGGTCGATGTCCAGCGCACCGGAGGCAAGGTCGTCGGCAATGGAGGCAAGACCATTGAGGATATCCTCGCAGTCCTTTTCCGAGATGATGCCCTGCTTGGCAAGCATGGCGGCGTGAACGCCGCTGCCCCGCATATCCTGTGCGATCATCCGCTGGTCGAACCGGATGGAAGAATTGAAGTCGTTGACCCGGGAGTCCACCGCTTTGGAGAAACGTCCCTTCCAGAGTTGTTCTGCCATAATCTTATCCTTTACTGTTAGGCGGCTCGCCCTCTCCGTCTGCTCACTGCGTTCGCATCCATCTCTCCCAAAGGGAGAGGCTCTGGCGAAACCAAGAACTTCACGGCTTGACCGGAAACTTTGCCGTTATGCCAAGGGCTCTCCCTTTGGGAGAGCTGTCACCGTAGGTGACTGAGAGGGCGAGGATGTTTATCTTATAAAATCAGCTAAAAACGGCAAAGCCGCCGCAGGGAAAAACGCTCCTGCGGCGGTGCCGCCGGCAACGATGCCGGTTGTAAGATCTCCTGCGTGAAAGTGTGAAAACACGCAGGAGCGGAAGATCGCTAAGGTCTTACTGGATCTGGGGCCAGTTCTTGGACAGCTTTGCCCGCTCCCTGATGGACAGACCAAAGAGGTTGATAAAGCCTGCAGCGTCTGCCTGATTGTAGTCCTCATCCTCGCCAAAGGAAGCGGTCTGTTCGTCGTAGAGGGTGTAGGGAGAGGTGACGCCGGCGTTGATCATGTTGCCCTTGTAGAGCTTGAGCTTTACATCGCCGGTAACGGTCTTTTCCAGACTGTCGGCAAAGGCATCCAGAGCCTCCCGCAGGGGGGTGAACCACTGACCGTTGTAGACGATGTCGGCGTACTTCTGTGCCAGCTGTGCCTTGAAGTGAGAGCTTTCCTTGTCCAGAGTGATGGTCTCCAGCACGTTGATCGCCTTGTACAGGATGGCACCGCCGGGAGTCTCATAAACGCCACGGCTCTTCATGCCCACCAGACGGTTCTCCACGATGTCCAGCAGACCGATGCCGTTTTCGCCGCCTACCTTGTTCAGGTACTCTACCAGCTCCACAGCACCCATCTCCTTGCCGTCCACGGCGGTGGGGATGCCCTTTTCAAAGTGGATGGTGAGGTAGGTGGGCTGGTCCGGAGCCTGCTCCGGGCTGACACCCAGCTCCAGGAAGCCGGGCTTGTTGTACTGAGGCTCATTGGCAGGGTTTTCCAGATCCAGACCCTCGTGGCTCAGATGCCACAGGTTCTTGTCCTTGGAGTAGTTGGTCTCACGGTTGATCTTCAGGGGGATGTGGTGTGCCTCGGCGTAGTCGATCTCCTCGTCACGGCTCTTGATATCCCACTCACGCCAGGGAGCGATGATTGCCATGTCCGGGCACAGTGCCTTGAGGGTCAGCTCAAAACGCACCTGATCGTTGCCCTTGCCGGTGCAGCCGTGGCAGATGGCATCGGCGCCTTCCTTGATGGCGATGTCCGCCAGTGCTTTGGCAATGCAGGGACGGGCAAAGCTGGTGCCCAGCAGGTAGTCCTCGTACTTGGCGCCAAACTTCAGGGTGGGGAAGATGTAGTTCTCCACAAAGTCTTTCTTCAGGTCCAGCACATACAGCTTGGAAGCGCCGGTCGCCTTTGCCTTTTCTTCCAGACCGTCCAGCTCGGTGCCCTGTCCCACGTCACCGGAGACAGCCACCACCTCGCAGTTGTTGTAGTTTTCCTTCAGCCAGGGAATGATGATGGAGGTGTCCAGACCGCCGGAATATGCCAGAACTACTTTTTTGATATCTTCCTTTTTCATGATGAACGCTCCTTTATAAAAATACACTTTTGTTCCCTGATGCAGGCATCCCTCCTGCACCCTATCTATGCGGTTCGCTGTTGATGCTTTTATTATACGCAGCGCTGGTTTTTCGTCAATGCTAAAATCTGCCAAACCTTACGGGCATTTGACCTGTGTTTTGGTTCAACCTGCATCTTTATGCAAGTATTTTATAATATATACGAATATTATACATTTCGACCTGTGAATTTTCATTCCGGGAACAACAAAAAACGCCGCCCTTCCGGGCAGCGTCTTCAGGTTCTTTATGGAGGATCTATTCCGGCAGAAATGGACAGCCTGCAGCGGTCCATGCGGCGCACAGCAGCTCCTTCTGGGGCTTGGGCAGCTTTTTCAGGGCGATCTCCCGGCGCAGGGCGGCGGACCTGTCCCGGCAGAGTTCCAGATAGGCAAAGCCCACGGCACCCCGGGCACGGGTGTACTTTGCACCCTTTCCCCTTTGGTGGGCACGCAGCCGTGCCGCCGGGTCGCTGGTCCAGCCGGTGTACAGCTGTCCCCCGGCGCAGCGCACCATGTAGACGAACGCCCGTTTAGGCTCAGAGGCGACCATTGTTTTTCAGCACCTGACGGCAGGCGGCAAGGGCGGTGTCCTTGTCCTTTGCGGTGATGAGGAAGCGGCTGGCGTGGCAGAAGCTGATGCCACAGATGCCGCTCTTCTGTTCAATGACCTCCTGAGGCTGTCCCGCCCAGCTCTGGGGGAAGGGCAGCTTGGGGCGCTTGGTCTTGGGGTCGGTGACGCACTGGGCGCTCCAGCCTCCCCGCTGGCTGGGGTAGACCACAAACAGAGCGTCGGTCTTGTACAGACCGTTCTTCCAGGGCAGGTAGCAGGGCAGCACCACGATGCCGTCCCGGGAATTCTGGTACGCCTGCCGGACCTTTTCGTCCGCACGGTTCACCGCATTGGCGCTGTCGATCTGATTTTCCAGGATCTGCTTTGCCACTGCCACCGCCTTGAAAAAGCAGCTGTCCTGATCCTCTTTGGAGTCCCACACCGGGTTGAAAAAGCCAATGGCATCGCACAGGCTGTTCTGCTCGCCAGTGTTGTCGTTCAGGTCCAGAGGCTGGATGAAGTTCTCGTCCACCAGCCGCGCCTGCCGCTCTCCCACAAGCCCCGGACCCAGCACCCGCCACAGCAGCCCCAGCGCTGCGTAGGGCACCCCGTTGGGACGGTACTCCCGGGGTTCCTGATGGTGGTCAAACATCCCAAACCCGATGTCGTAGACGATGCCGTCAAAATCATCCGGCACCACAAAGCCCCGGGTGATCTTGATATCCGGGCGCAGGATCTGCAAAAGCGCCGTAGCAAATACATCGTCGGCGTGGAACTTGCCGGCGTGGGTAAAACCGTTTGCGGGAATTTTCATGGACTTGATACCTCGTTCTGATGATGTTTATAACAGATAACAGTATAACACACTTTGGAGCGGCGGACAATAAAAGCCCCGGCGCATCCCTGTGCCGGGGCTTTGCATAACTGCTTACTTTTTCTTTGCGGTGCGTGCCGCTGCCTTTGCGGGGGCGGCGGGCTTTGTCTCCGGCTCTCCCAGTGCCAGCACCTGTGCCAGCTCTGCCTGTACGGCGGCGTTGGAGGGGTCCGTCACCGCCAGCACATCGGCATAGAACTGCTCCATCTCCTGCCGGGTGGAGAAGTTTGCCACATACATCTGGTTACCCATTGCCCCGGACAGCGCCTCCGGGATCCGGTCCACCATCCGCATATTTTCCTGATATTTCTGCATGATCTGCTCGTGGCTGTAGACAAAGTTCTTGCCGTCCCGGCGTCCGGCAAAGGCACAGTAGAAGTGCTCTCCCACCGGCATATCGGTGCCGCCAAAGGCGATCATGTCCGCCCAGATCTTATACACGTTGGTGGAGCGGGCAAAGTTGATCATGTCCGGGGTAAAGCCGCCGCATGGGCGCATATTTACTTCCAGTGCCACGATCTGTCCCTTTTTGCCCATACTTGCCTGATCCTCCGTCATGCGGAAGAACTCAAAGTGGACAAAGCGGCTCTTGACCCCAAAGCTCTTTACCACCGCACGACCGGCGGCACGGGTGTCCTCCGGCAGGTCCTTGATGATGTAGTAGATGGAGTTGTCGTCGTTGTTCACGATGTCCATAATGGACATCGGGCTTACGTTGCCCGCCTCAAAGATGGGGTTGCCTGCCGCATCAATGATGGCGTCGTAGCTGTTGACCTCGGCGCGGACGAACTCCTCCATGATGTACGCCACATCGGGGTGATGCGCCGCCTTGTAGAAGAGGAACTTTTCCAGCTCTGCATCGCTGGACAGCTTGTGGGTGTCGGAAGCGCCTACGCCGTTGTCCGGCTTTACCACCACCGGGTAGCCCACCTCGGCAACAAACTTTTTGCAGCCTGCAAGGTCATCCACCATGTGGTAGCGGGCAGTAGCGATGCCTGCCTTCTGGTAGTATTCCTTCATCTTGCTCTTGTACTTGATGCGGGGCATATCGGAGGTCTGGAAGCCGGTGGTGATGTGGAAATCCGTCCGTAGTGCGGCATCCCGCTCCAACCAGTATTCATTATTGGACTCCAGCCAGTGGATGTGTCCGTACTTAAAGGCAAAAAACGCCACGGCACGGTACACCTCATCGTAATTTTCCAGATTGCCCACCTTGTAGTACTCGTTGAGGCTGTCCTTCAGCTCCGGCTTCAGCTCGTCGTAGGGCTGATCACCGATGCCCAGCACGTTCATGCCATTGTTCTTCAGCTCATGGCAGAACTGCCAGTAGTTGGTGGGGAAGTTGGGCGAAATAAAAATAAAATTTTCCATGGTATTCTGATTCCTCTTTCCACTGTCCTCTATTCAACGGGACCCTTGCCCCTCCGGCAAGCGGTCTGTCCATTGCAAAAAGCTGTCTTGCCGGATGACCGGCATCTCCGGGCGGTGCCTGCTCTCCCTCTTCTCAAAAAGACCCCCTCAGGGAGGGGGCCTCGGGCAGCTGCCGCTGCCGGAACATTCCTTACTGCTGCCCCAGAACAAAGGGCATGTAGTACACCACCTGCTTATACCACCATTCCCAGTCGTGCTTCACGTCATGACCCCACAGGTCCACCCAGATGGGAATGTGCTTTGCTTCCAGGATCCGCTTGAGCATCCATGTGGTGTCCGGCTGCTCCCACGCACCCTGTCCGCAGCAGATTACCGCTTTCTGGCTGCGGTACAGCTCCATATAGGGGTGGTCCTCCGGGAAGTTGCGCATATAGTCCACCGGCGAGTTCATGTACACCAGCTCGTCCATGTAGTTGCCAAAGCCGTAGTGGGCGGTGTAGATGCCGCTGAGAGCGATACAGCCGCAGAACACATCGGGGCGGCGCAGATAAAGGTTCACAGCGTGGGTGGCACCCAGACTACAGCCAAAAGCAATGACCCCCGGCATATCCTCCCAGCCGTTGCGCTCCTTGGCAAGATACTGGATCTTGGGGACCGCCTCCTCCACGATGTAGTGCAGCCACTGCTCGTAGCGGCGGATCCGCCAGTAGGGGTCCCCGCTGGTATCGGACCAGGTCTCCTGATCCAGCGTGTCGATGGAGATCACCATCAGCTGCCCGGACTCGATCCAGGGGGCAAGGGTGTCTGTCATGTGGAAGTTCTCAAAATCGAAGAACCGCCCGTCCTGACAGGGGATGTACAGCATGGGGCGTCCGGCATGACCGTACACCTTGCATTCCATATCCCGCCCCAGTGCGGGGCTGTAATCCTTGAAATACTGCATCTCCATATGGTTTACCTCCACTGTCTTATATTCTCAAAACTCCCGCAGTCACGGCATCCGCCGCAGCACCTCCCACCGGGAGGGTCCGGGGAGAAACGGCAGGGTCCTCCGGTCGTGCTGTGCCTTCTTTACCGAAAAGGCTCACTCCAGCTCATACATCAGGGTATGGATCACAAAAGGCAGCTGCTTTTCCCAGCTTGCCTCGCTGTGGGTACCGCCGGGCACGATGCGGCTGGTAAGATGGATGCCACAGCTCATGAGCCGGTCGCACATATCGGTATAGCCCTTGCGGGTCCCCTCGTGGTTGCCCATTTCCCGGGAGCCGTAGTCCATGTACAGTACCGTGCCCGGTTCCAGCTTTGCACGGCTCACCAGCCCCTCCAGCTTCTCCGGACAGACCCAGAGAGAGGGGGACAGCGCCGCTGCCCGGCTGAAGGTATCGTTGTACTGCATCAGGGCGTACAGGCTCATGAGACCACCCATGGAGCTGCCGCCGATAAAGGTGTGCTGCCGGTCCGGCAGGGTGCGGAAATTGCGGTCCACAAAGGACTTGAACCGGTGGATGTACCAGTTCATGGTCGCCTGCCCCTTGCCTTCAAAGTGTCCGTACTGGGGGTCGTCGAACCGGTAGGGGGAATACTCCACCAGCCGCTCGTTGTTCACCCCGGGGTTGCACTCCACCGCCGCCACGATCAAGGGGGTGTCGGTGTAGTCCAGATAATCCGCCATGCCCCAGCTCTTGCCGTAGGTGGCATCCTCGTTGAAAAAGACATTCTGTCCGTCAAACATGTACAGCACCGGGAACCGGAGGTCCGGCTGGGACTGGTACATGGTGGGCAGGTAGACATAAACTCTGCGCTGCTCCGTGCCGCCTACGGCAGGGTAGCTTACGCTCCACTTTTTGATCATCGCGTTACTCCCTCGCAATCCTTCCACTCCAGAGCCCCTGCCGCCATGCAGATGCGCTCTGTCAGCTTCAGTGTAACACCATGGACCACAAAATGCAACGGTTTATGCCCGGATACGACAAACGCCGCCCAGCGATCGTCCGGCGGCGTTTGCTGTACCCCCAACGGAGGATGGGTGCTCAGTATTTCTTCTGGACCGGAACGATCCAGCCCTTAGTGTCGGGGATCTTGCCCCACTGCATACCGGTCATGGTATCGTAGAGCTTCTGGGTCACAGGACCGATCTTGCCGTCCCCGATGTAGGCGTGCTCGCCCTTCCACACCAGTTCCTTGACCGGGGAGACCACGGCGGCGGTGCCGGTGCCAAAGATCTCTTCCAGCTTGCCCTCCCGGGCTGCCTGCATGATGTCAGCAATGGCGATCTTGCCCTCGATGACCTCGTAGCCCCAGTCCTTCAGCAGCTCGATGCAGCTGCGGCGGGTGACGCCGGGAAGAACGGTGCCCACGGTGGCAGCGGTGTACACCTTGCCATCGATCTTGAACATGATGTTCATGCTGCCCACTTCTTCCACGTACTTCTTTTCCACGCCGTCCAGCCACAGCACCTGTGCGTAGCCCTGCTCCTCGGCAAGCTCGCCTGCCTTGATGGAGGCTGCGTAGTTGCCGCCGCACTTGGTAAAGCCGGTAAGACCGGGAGCGGCACGGATGTACTCGTCCTCCACGTAGATGCGCACCGGGTTGATGCCCTCGGCATAGTAAGCGCCGGAGGGAGCGCAGATGATGCAGAAGATGTAGTTCTTGGAAGCATGGACTCCCAGACCCACGTCATTGGCAAAGATGAAGGGGCGGATGTACAGGGAAGCGCCATCGGTGTGGGGCACCCAGTCCCGCTCCACGTCCACCAGAGCCTCTACTGCCTGCACATAGTCCTCTGCAGGGATCTGCGGGATGCACAGACGGTCTGCGGAATCCTGAAAACGCTTGGCGTTGCAGTCCGGGCGGAACAGCTGGATGGTATCATCTGCCGTGCGGTATGCCTTCATGCCCTCAAAGATCTCCTGTGCGTAGTGGAACACCACCGTGGCAGGGTCCAGCTCAAAGGGTGCATAGGGCACGATGCGGGGATCGTGCCAGCCCTTGCCCTCGGTGTAATCCATTACGAACATATGATCGGTAAACTTCTTGCCAAAGCCCAGCTTGCTCTCGTCCTGCGGCTTCTCCTTGGGATGAGTGGTGCGGGTGATCTTGATATCCAACATATATTTTCCCTCTTTCCTGATCTCGGATGCAGCATATTCCGCACCCGTAAACGCCGAATGATGGTTTCTATTATAGTATTATGAAATTCATTTGCAAGGAATCGCAAAATCTTTCATCTTTCGCGCCGGTAAGTTGCGCCAAATTGTGAGCAGATCTGTGTGCAAACTGCCCAAAACGTGGTACAATAAGAGTGTATTTGCGTTTTTCCTGAAAGGAGTTCTTTTATGATCCAAGGCGTCATTTTTGATATGGACGGGCTGATGTTCGACACCGAGCGCATCTGGGCGACCCTGTGGAAGCCGGCGCTTGCCACCCTGGGGCTTACCTATCCGGAAGGGCTGGACGTTGCTGCCCGGGGCACCTCCGGAGAATCCATGCGCAAGGTGCTGCGGCGCTTTTTTGGAGAGGACTGCGACCCCGATGCCATCATAGAGGCCCTGCACCGGGAGGCGGAGAAGGCTTTTCAGGCACCGCCCCCCAAAAAGCCGGGGCTGGATGAACTGCTCTGCTGGCTCAGCCAACAGGACATCCCCATGGCAGTTGCCTCCTCCAGCCGGCGCAGCTCCATCCTGCACCATCTGGACTGCTGGGGGCTTACCCACTATTTCAAGGCGCTGGTGTCCGGGGAGGACGTGACCGAGTCCAAGCCCAACCCCGCCATCTTCCACCTTGCCGCCCAAAAGCTGGGCACCCCGCCCCGGCATACGCTGGTGCTGGAGGACAGCTTCAACGGGGTCCGTGCCGGTGCCGCCGGGGGCTTTGTCACCGTCATGGTGCCGGACCTTGCCCAGCCGGACCAGGAGATGCGCAGTCTGTACACTGCCCGGTGCGACAGCCTTTTTGATGTGCTCCGGATGCTGGAAGCAGGGGAGCTGTAAGGAGAGGCGGTCCTTTCTTGACCCCCCTGCAGAGCTGCGTTATAATGGGAGAATGATCGGGACCGTATTTGTGCCGCAGGCTTTTCTGCCGCACCGGTTTTGTTTTGCGTGGAAGGAGAACCAGCATGGCATTTTTTGACGATGTGAGAAAAAAGGTCACTCAGGCGGGGCACAGCGCCGCCAAGAGCGCCCGTGATTTTTCGGAGACTGCAAAGCTGAACAGCCAGATCTCGGATGCCCAAAAGCAGATCAACCAGCTGTACACCCAGATCGGTTACGAGATCTACTGCGCCCACAACGCCGACCCCCTGCCGGAGGTCGCCCAGCTCATCGAACAGCTCAACGCCCTTCACACCCAGATCGAAGGGCTGCAGGCACAGATCCAGACCATCAACGCCGGCAGCATCTGCCCCGGCTGCGGCGCAAAGATCCGCCCCGGCATGGCGTTCTGCTCCAGCTGCGGGACAAAGCTGCCCCAGCCCGAGCCTGCCCAGCCTGCGGCACCCCACAACCGCTGCCCGGTATGCGGAGCCGCCACGGCAGCGGACGCCCTGTTCTGCACCAGCTGCGGCACCCGGCTCACCCTGCCGGAGGAGCTGAACGGGCTGGATGAGTGCTCTGCCCCCACCGGGCTGGTGATGGACCAGCTGCCGGAGATCTGCCCCACCTGCGGCACCGTGCTGCCCAAGGGCACCATTTACTGCACCAACTGCGGCTCCTCGGTGCTGCCCACCGCCGGGGCACAGCCCCAGCCGGAGGCACAGCCGGTGCCCCAGAACACCGTCTGCCCCCGCTGCGGCACCACCCTTGCCGCCGGAACACTTTTCTGCACCAACTGCGGGGAACCTCAGCACTGAACGGACCCCGCTGCTCTTTGGGAGGATCCTGCTATGGATTATCAGCTCTCGTACGCCTGCACCAGCCACATCGGCAAACGACGCAAGATGAATCAGGACAACTTTCTGTGCGGCGGCGTTTACGCCTCTCAGGGACAGACCGAGCCTCTTGCCCTGCCCCTTACCGGCACCGTCGGCGCTGCTCCCCGGCAGCTCTTCGGCGTCTTTGACGGCATGGGCGGGGAGGAGCGGGGAGAGGCAGCCGCCTTTCTTGCGGCAGAGGCTGCTGCCTGCAGCCCCCTCGCCGGGGACCCGGTGGAGGTGCTGGAAACCGTCTGCCAGAACGCCAACCAGCGCATCTGCGCCTTCGTGGCAGAAAACAGTCTGGGCATCTGCGGCACCACCGCCGCCCTGCTGCTGACCGATGCAGACCGGCTGACCATCTGCAACATCGGGGACAGCAAGATCTTCCGCCTGACGGACCGGCAGCTGACCCAGATCTCGGAGGACCACCTTTCCCTTGCCCCTGCCGGAGTAAAGCCGCCCCTGTCCCAGTGTCTGGGTATCCCGCCGGAAGAGCTGACCCTCTGCCCCCACTACGACAGCCTGCCCTGCTGCGCCGGGGACAAATACCTGCTGTGCTCCGACGGCTTGACCGATATGGTGCCGCCGGAAGCCATCCGGGACACCCTTGCCGCCCATGCGCCGGCAGATGCTGCCGGACTGCTTTTGCAGCAGGCGCTGGACAACGGCGGCAGAGACAACATCACCCTGCTGATCCTGCAGGTAGAAAGCCGGAAAACCGGCTTCTGGCAGCGGCTGCGGAAGCTGCTCTGATCCCCCATAAGATCCAAAAACAGGCAAGCCCTGCTGCGCCATCTGTGTGGAATGGTCCAGTTTCCATGTAATGTTCATGGGACAGGAGCCCTCGTGCTTCACGTAGTTCACGGTGCCCAGACAGGTATACGCCTCTGCACCGCCAAAACGGGCATCCGCCTTAAACTCCCGGACAAACAGCAGCACTCGGCTTCCCTTTGCCCGGTGATGGATATACCGCTGCTCGGTGGCAGAGGCTTCGGCGGTGGTGCTCTGGCTCTGCCAGTGGAACAGACTTTCGTTGATGGAATAATCCTTGTGCATGGTGGTAGGGGAGTAGTCTTTATCCGCCTTGTTCAGAGTCGCATAAAACAGTTGCAGCATCCGCCGCTCTGCCGTCGACAGGGCAGCGGATGCTGCTTTGTTTGATTTGGTCTTGATGATTCAGATGTTAGAATTTGGAATACTTGTTGATGTCAGACGGCTGGGCATTGAAGTGCTTCGGAGCGTTGTAAAGGATCTCATTGGTTCCATATTCCGTGTAACCTTCAACGCTGATCTGGTTCCACATTTCCTCACTTCCACCGTAGCAAACTTCCATGTATTTACAATCTTTAAACGTATAGTCTTCAATTCGTGTCAGGCTGCGGGGGATATAAGCACATTCAAGGGCAGCGCAGCCATAAAACGCAGCGCGACCAACGCTGGTCACTCCTTCCGGAATGGCAACCTTGTGAAGCGATCTGTTCTCATAAAACGCCTGTCTTCCAATTGATTTCAGTCCCTTGGGCAGGGTCAGCTTTGTCAAGCCGGCTCCTTGGAACGCCATTTCACCGATGGATGTGATACTATCCGGCAGGGTGATCTCTTTCAGACCTTTGCACAAGCTGAAGGCTTCATAGCCGATTGTCTTCATTCCATTCGGAAGAACGACTTTTTCCAGTGCAGAACAGTTATAAAAAGCATCGATCTCAATATTTACAATTCCTTCTGGTATCACTACATTTGTCAGCGAGGTACATCCATTAAACATACAAACAGGGATCGTAGTTATATCACGGGGCAATGCAATGCTCTCCAACGCAATGCACTTCTGGAACGCATACTTTCCAATGGTCGTAATGCCATCCGGCAGATTGATGTTCTTTAATGCACTGCAGCCATTGAACACCGATTCTCCCAGAATGGTCAGATTCTCGGGCAGAGAAACACTTACCAGATTGGCACAGTTTTGGAAGGTATTACCCTTCAACTCTGTCACATCCTTCGGGATCGTGATGGATCTCAGAGAGACACAGTTATAGAATGCAGTGCCGCCGATGCTCGTAACTGTATCCGGAAGCGCCAATTCCTTCATCGAAGTGCAATTGTAAAATGCACTCCCGCCAATCACACGAAGGGTCTTAGGAAGCGCTACGGTCTTCAGCTGTCTGCAGTCATAGAAGGTATTTACCGGAATCTCGGATACATTGCCCATGATCTGCACATTCTGCAAACTTGAGCACTTATAAAATGCTCCGTTCCCGAAGCTCACGTTGCCCAGAATCGTTGCAGTTTGAAGCGCAGTGTTGCTGTCGAAGACATCATTTCCCATCCTTGTTACACTTTTAGGAACAACAACTTCGATCAGGGCATCCGATGCAAACGCATACTCTCCAATCGTCTGCAATCCTTCCGGGAATGTCACCTCCGATAAATTTTTGCACGCATAAAACGCCCTTGTACCAATCGATTTTACGGTATCCGGGATGACCACACCGGTAATATTGTTATCCTGATAAAAACAACTATTGCCAATCGCCGTCACCGTCAGTTTCTTCTCACCCACCTTACAAGGAATGGTGACTGCACCAGACGGCACCTTTTTGCCGGACTTGTTATAGCCGGTCAATGTTGCCGTTCCGTTGCCATTGTCCTTGTACGTCCACTCGATGCCATCGCTGGGTTCCTCCGGCTCTTGCGTATCCGAAGAGCTTGCCGTGGAGCTGGACGAACTGCTGGTGCTGCTGGAAGAACTGCCAGACGGCGGTTCAGGTGCTGAGCTTGACGCATTGCTGCCTGCCGAGCCATTGGAATTGGATGGCGGTACAGGTGTTTCGCCGCCGCTGCATCCCGCCAAAAGTGCCGCTGCCAGCATGACCACTGTCATGCCGCACAAAATTTTCTTCTTCAACCGCACAGAGATCGCTTCTTCGTTTGTTTTCCAAAGCGCATATTTAATCGTACAGACTTTTTGTATCTACACGGCTTATTAAATTGTAGCACAGCACACTCTATACTGCAAGAAAATAATAAACTCTGTGGTCAAAAATTAAACTGTACAGACAAAGCGGAAATTTATGGACTATGTCGCTATTGGAAAACGGATCCGTGCACATCGGAAGCGCCTGAACTTATCACAAGAAGAATTATCCGAAATGATCGGTATCTCAACCGTCCATATGAGCCACATCGAAACCGGGTACACCAAACTCAGTCTCCCTGTCCTTGTGGATCTTGCTTGTGCCCTGGGCGTGCGGACCGACGACTTGATCTTTGATAGAGATGCCCTCGGCAAAACCGAATTGCTGGAAGAAATCGCATTGGAACTGCATGATTGTTCCAATGCCCAGCTTCTTGCTTTACGACAGATTGAACCGCCCCAAGATTAGTAGACATGAATAAAAAGCGCCCTGTGTAGGGTGTGCAAAAACAGTGCAGAAACTGTGTACTTACTCTGGGACAAATAAAAACTGATGATTTTTGATCCATGACTTGATGGCGATTTGAGTGACCACAAAGGTAAATTTGATACACGGAAAGAAGAATGCCCACTCGTCTGAGGAGTTCTCAGGGAAGTGGGCATTTCTGCGCAAGCGGTTAATATAATTTCGATTATGATAATTCAAATTATATTAAGACGTTCCATGGGCTGTAACAGCTTCACCGCTTGGTTTTCAAAAACCACCTGTTGATAGCGGTGTTACTTCTTCACAAATTGGTATACGCCATATTCTGGTGACGTCACCAATCCATGCTTGATAAGATTCTTGATAATAGAGGATGCACGAGATTTCTGAACGCCATATAGCTGTGCAACGTTTATGCTGCGGAACTGATATTGATACCGATATCTCTTGAAAAGTTCAAGCGTATTATACCGTATTTTATCAGTATATTCTACCACTTTATGCGGTCGCATGGATGGCATTCTCTTTCACCGAATTGATCGTTTCCATCAGCTCACTGCCTGTTTTGCCATCAAACAGGCGGGTAAACAGAATGGGCTGGTCAAAGGGTGGTTTTATCAGAACCGCTTTGCTTTCCACATAACCGTTCTGCTCGATGTAATGAATGATCTTCTGCACGAATGCGATCTGCTTTGCATTCAGCAATTCGTCGTTGATGAACTTGGAAAATGCCTGCATGGCAGCATCGTGGTCCAGCTTTGCCACTTTACGCACCAGCAGACCAAAGGGAGTATCCCGAAACTCCCGTGCATAGTCCTCTTTGCTGCCCAGCTCACAGGTAAAGATATGTTCCAGCTCGGTATAGTTGCCCCGGGAAAGCGGAATGTTCTGGGTCAGCTTGTGGATGACCAGCGTATCGCTGCGGTGCTCCATGATGTAGCGGTTCACACGTTCCCGGTACTCGCCGAAATCGTAGCCGGAATCCAGCGTTTTGCCCTCGGTCTGTTCCAGTACCGGGTCGGCAAGGGCCGTGTAGACAGGTTTTTGCCGTGCCAGAATACTTCTTATCATCCAAAAAATCTTGTTTTAGATTATCAAACCGGGCTGCACTTTTCTGAATCTTCTTCATTTTTGTACCTCTGACCTCTGAATTTTTTGAAAAAATCATAGGTACAAGCCCCAAAAGCCCGTATAAAACAAAAAAGACGACAAACCGTTTCTTTCAACGATTTATCGTCCTTTTGGTGCGCTCGAGGGAACTCGAATCCCTGGCCCTCTGATTAAAAGTCAGATGCTCTACCGGCTGAGCTACGAGCGCATATGTGCAAAAATAATATTGCCGAATAATATTACCACAACCTGCGTAAAAAAGCAAGTACTTGGCGGCAAATCGCAGCAAAAATCTGTTCCCCGCCGCCCTGTAGGGATCCGTTCGCCTTTTATTCTATACAAAGCCCCCGGCGGGGTTCCACTATGGGAACTCCGCCGGGGGCTTGTTTTGTCTGCAGGATCTTACACGCCGGAGTAGGCGGAGAAGCCGCCGTCCACGGGCAGGCAGATGCCGGTGATGAAGCCGGCTGCATCGTTGTTCAGCAAAAACAGCAGGGCGCCCACAAGGTCCTTTTCGCTGTCGCCAAAGTGTCCCATGGGGGTGGCAGCAAGGATCTTTTTGGTGCGTTCAGTAGGGGTGCCGTCCTCATTGAACAGCAGCTTTGCGTTCTGCTCGCTGGCAAAGAAACCCGGGGCGATGGCGTTGACCCGGATGCCCACCTTGCTGAAATGCACCGCCAGCCACTGGGTAAAGTTGGTGACAGCCGCCTTGGAGCCGGAGTAGGCGGGGATCTTGGTCAGGGGCAGGTAGGCGTTCATGCTGGATATATTCAGGATGTTGCAGCCCTCTCTGCCCACCATCTGCCGGGCAAATGCCTGCGTGGGCAGCAACGTGCCGATGAAGTTCAGGTTGAACACCATCTCCACGCCGCTCTCGTCCAGATCAAAGAAGGTTACCGTGTCACTTTCCAGATCGCCCATCTCAAAATATTCCTTATCCGTGTTGGCACGGGCGTTGTTGCCGCCGGCACCGTTCACCAGAATATCACAGGGTCCCAGATCCGCCAGCACATCCTCTGCCACCTGCAGGCAGTTTGCCTTGTTCACCACGTTGCAGGTGTAGCCCTTGGCGATGCCGCCTTCTGCCTCGATCTGGTCCGCCAGCTCTTTGAGCTTATCCATGTTGCGGCCCAGTAGGGCGACTTTTGCTCCCGCCCGTGCCAGCGCCTTGGCAAAAATGGAGCACAGGGTGCCACTGGCACCGGTGACCACTGCCACCTTGCCGGTGAGGTCGGTGTTCAGTACATTCTGTTTCATAACATCCTCCTTGAATCCGATATCCGTGAGCCTAGTATAACAGGCACCGCCGCCAAATGGTAGAACGTTCTTATTATAAAGAGAGAAAAAGTTACGATTTTATCGTGGAACAAGCACGATATGTTTTCTACGCTGCTGTGCAGAATCGTGCAAAATCGCAAAATTGACCTTGTTTTCCTTGAAAATCTTCTAACCCCTTCCGGAGCAAAACCAGTATGATAAAAGCATCACAAACACATACTGATCTGGGTCCGGGATGGTCTACGGGTCAAAGCAGAATGGAAGAAGTAAAGGAGATTTTTATGGCATCTGAAAAGAAAGCTGCCCTGCGTCCCTTCGGCATGAAGGACAAGCTGGGCTACATGTTCGGTGACTTTGGCAACGACTTCACCTTCATCCTCTCGTCCCTGTTTCTGATGAAATTCTACACCGACGTTATGGGCGTTTCTGCCGGCGTGGTGGGCATCGTCATGATGGCGGCACGCATCGTGGACGCCTTTACCGACATTACCATGGGTCAGATCGTAGACCGCTGCAAGCCCACTGCCGACGGCAAGTTCCGCCCCTGGCTCAAGCGGATGTGCGGTCCCGTGGCGATCGCCTCCTTCCTGATCTTCCAGTCCGGTCTTGCCGGTATGCCCTACGGCTTCAAGGTGGCATGGCTTGCCGTCACCTACATCCTGTGGGGTTCCATCTTCTACACCTCCATCAACATCCCCTATGGCTCCATGGCTTCCGCCGTTTCTCCGGAGTCCAAGGACCGTGCTGAGCTGTCTACCTGGCGCACCATCGGTTCCAGCCTCGCCAGCCTGGTCATCGGCGTGGGCACTCCCATGATTGCCTACGTCACCGTGGACGGCAAGACCATGCTCTCCGGCTCCCGTATGACCATCATCGCCGGTGTGTTCTCTGTTTGTGCGATCCTCTGCTACCTGCTGTGCTTCAAGATGGTGCAGGAGCGTGTGCAGCTGACCACCAAGACCGAGAAACTGGACTTCGGCAAGCTGATCAAGAGCATTGCCACCAACCGTTCTCTCATGGGCATCATCGCCGCTGCCTTGATGCTGCTGCTGTCTCAGCTGACCATGAGCGGCATGAGCAGCTATGTGTACCCCAACTACTACGGCAGCGCCGCTGCGCAGTCTCTGGCAAGTCTGGTGGGCATGGCAGGCACCCTGCTGATCTGCGCCCCCACCGCTGTTAAGCTGTCTCAGAAGTTCGGCAAAAAAGAGCTTGCCACCGCAGGCGCCATCGTGGGTGCTGTTTCCTACCTGCTGTGCTTTGTCCTGCGCCCCGCCAACCCCTTCGTTTTCGTTGCATTTGCCGCTGTTGCCACCGTCAGCATGGGCTACTTCAACACCGTGGTATGGGCAATGATCACCGACGTTATCGACGACACCGAGGTCCGCACCGGCGTCCGGGAGGACGGCACCGTCTACTCGGTCTACTCCTTTGCCCGCAAGCTGGGGCAGGCGATCTCCTCTGGTCTCATCGGCGGTCTGCTGACCATGATCGGCTACTCCGAGGCAACCGCCTTTGACCCCGCCATCACCGGCAAGATCTTCAACCTCGCCTGCCTGGCACCCTTTGCCGGCTTCGTGGCACTTGCCCTGATCCTGATCTTCCTTTACCCCCTGAACAAGACCCGCGTAGAGCAGAATGTTGCCACCCTGGCTGCACGCCGTGAGGGCAAAGAATAAGGTATCGATCTTTCTTGGGGGAACAGGCACCCTGCCGGAGCAAATGTTCCCGGCGGGGTGCTTTCGCAGTGAAAAAAGGCGGTATACTGAACCTGTGCGAACCACCGCACGGGAAAGGAGCAGACCATGAACGTAGATCCCTTACAGGTGCTCAGCAAGCTTGCTGCTGTTTACAATATCCCCACCTGCCGGGTGACGCCTCCCTTTACCGGACTGGAAAATTTCGATTACGGTCTGCGGAAGGCGCTGGACCCGGAATTTGACTGGCAGGAGTTCGGCTATACCCTGCTGAAGCACACCCCGGAACAGACGCTGCTGACCGCCGAGGGCACCTTTGAGCTGAAGTTTGCTCTGTTCCGTGTGCCGGACGAGAAAGACACCGTGTTTATGATCGGTCCCTGGACCAATGGTCCCCGCAGCGAAGACTCCCGCCGGTGGACGCAGAAATACCTCGGTAAAGCCGGCGACGAGGCCGTGCAGGAATACTATAACGGCGTCCACACCCTTTCCGGTAATGACTTTGCCGCCGCCATCTACGCCGTGGTCTCTGTTATGCTGGGTCAGGAGGAGTTGCGCACACAGGAAGTGAAGGAATTTCTGCCCTTTATGTTCCAGCCGGACCTCCGCTACTTCACCGAGCCCAGTTTTGAGCGGGACATCCCCGTTGCCATGATCGAGCAGCGGTACCAGACCGAAAACGATCTGCTGACCGCCGTGGCAAGGGGAGACGACACCGCCGCCCTGCTCAGCATCCGCCAGTACAGCCGCTTTTCGCTGGGGGACCGGTTCATCGGCACCCTTTACCGGGAAAAGAGCCAGTTCATTATTATGAACACCCTGCTGCGCAAAGCCATCGAGCAGAACGGCGTGCACCCCTTCTATGTGGATAAAATTTCCTCCAGCTACGCCCGCCGTATTGAGGCGCTGGACACGGTGGAGGATGTTCACGCCACGGCACAGCAGATGGTGCGGGATTACTGTGCCTACGCCCGCCGCTACTCCCTGAAGGGCTACTCTCCCACGGTGCAGAAGGTCATCAACCACATCAACCTGAACCTGTCGGAGACCCACACCCTCAAGAGTCTTGCTGCTCTGTGTCACATCAGCCCCTCCTACCTGTCCTCTTTGTTTAAGCAGGAGACCGGCGCCACTCTTATTGACTATATCAATACCCAGCGGGTCAAGCGTGCCGCCCAGCAGCTGACCACCACCGACCGCTCCATCTCAGAAGTGGCAGAGGAGATGGGCATTCTGGACGTAAACTACTTTGCCAAAATTTTTAAGCGTACCTTCGGCATGACCCCTACCCGCTACCGCCGGGAGAATCGGAAAAAGTAAAAAATCTACGATTTCGTCACAAAAATGTTCTAGCAGTTCCGGCGTTTCCCATGCTAGAATAGCATCAGTAAAAAAAGACACCCAAACCCCAAACGATAGAAACAAAGCAAGAAATAAGACAGGAGAATTCATCATGCGAGAGATCTTTTCCCTGAACCAGAACTGGACCCTGACCTTCCCCAAGGGGGAGCGCGCTGCCCAGGCTGTCACCCTGCCCCACACCTGGAATGCCGTGGACGGCATGGACGGCAACGGCAGCTACCTGCGCACCACCGGCGTGTACAGCCGCACCTTCAAAAAGCCTGTGCAGCCGCTTGCCGGCGGTCGGGTCTACGTGGAGGTCCTTGCCGCCTCTCTGGATGCCACCGTCAAGGTCAACGGCACCGTTGCCACCACCCACGAGGGCGGCTTTTCCATCTTCCGTGCCGACATCACCGACCTGTGCCACGAGGGCGACAATGAGCTGACCATTGAGGTCAGCAACGAGGACACCCCCTCCATGTATCCCTCTTCCGCCGACTTTACCTTCTACGGCGGTCTGTACCGGGGCGTCAACCTCATCAGCGTACCCAATGCTCACTTTGATCTGGACTACTACGGCGGTCCCGGCATCATGGTGACCCCCAAGCCCACCGCAGACGGCGGCGCAAACTTTGAGATCAAGAGCTTTGTCACCAACCCCGATGACAGCTTTACCGTCATGTACAGCATCGAGGACCCCTACGGATGCGAAGTCGCCTCCGCCGTGCGCCCTGCCGACAGCACCGCCGTCACCATCTATGTGCCGGACGCAGAGCTGTGGAGCATGGACGAGCCCAACCTCTACACCGTGGTGGCACGTCTCCAGCGCAACAACGAGGCATACGACGAGATCTACGCCAACGTGGGTGTCCGCAGCTACACCGTTACCCCCGACGGCGGCTTTGCCATCAACGGCGAGGCAACTCCTCTCCGGGGCGTCTCCCGCCATCAGGACAAGCTCTACAAGGGCAATGCCCTGACTGCGGAGGACCACTACGAGGACGCACAGATCATCAAGGAGCTGGGTGCCAACACCATCCGTCTGGCACACTACCAGCACAGCCAGGACTTCTACGATGCCTGCGACGAGCTGGGCTTTGCAGTCTGGGCAGAGATTCCCTTCATCAGCGTGTTCAAGTCCGGCAAGGACGCCCACACCCATGTGATGGAGGAGATGAAGGAACTCATCATCCAGAACTACAACCACCCCTCCATTATGTTCTGGGGCATCTCCAACGAGATCCTCATTGGCGGCATCAGCCAGGAGCTGGTGGATACCCACCACGACCTGCAGAAGCTGTGCAAGGAGCTGGACCCCACCCGTCTGACCACCATTGCCCATGTTTCTCACACCCCCACCACCGGTCCCATGCACCACATCACCGATGTGGAGAGCTACAACCACTACTTTGGCTGGTACGGCGGCAAGATCGAGCAGAACGGTCCCTGGCTGGATAAGTTCCACGCCGAAAACCCGGACATCTGCCTGGGCGTTTCCGAGTACGGCTGCGAGGGCATCATCAACTGGCACAGCAACACCCCCCAGTGCAAGGACTACTCCGAGGAATATCAGGCTCTGTACCATGAGTACATGGCACAGGCATTTGAGGACCGTCCCTGGATCTGGGCAAGCCATGTCTGGAACATGTTCGACTTTGGCTGCGCAGCACGCAGCGAGGGCGGCGTAAAGGGTCGCAACAACAAGGGTCTGGTGACCATGGACCGCAAGACCCGCAAGGACAGCTTCTATATCTATCAGGCATACTGGGCAAAGGACCCCATGGTCCACATCGCCGGTCGCCGTCACGCACAGCGTGCAGGGGAAACCACCGAAGTGAAGGTGTACTCCAATCAGGACACCGTGACCCTGTACCTGAACGGCAAGGAAGTTGCCACTCAGACCGCCCACCGTGTGTTCAAGTTTAGCGTCACGCTGGAAGAGGGCTTCAATGTGCTGGTCGCCGTGGCTGACACCGTAAAGGACAGCATCACGCTGGAGAAGGTGGACACCGAGCCCGCCTGCTATACCCTGCCGGAGTTCAACGAGCGTCAGGAGGGCGTGGCAAACTGGTTCAAGCAGATGGGCAGCCTGGACCTGACCGCTCCCATGGAGTTCCCGGAGGGCTGCTACAGCGTCAGGGACAGCTTGGAAGATCTTGCCAAGAACGAGAAAGCTTTTGCCATCGCCGCCAAGGCTGTAAAGCTTGCCAGCAACTTTGACATCAAACCCGGCGAAGGCATGTGGGCAATGATGAAAAAGATGACCCCGGAAGCAATGGCATCCATGATCTCCACCATGCCCAACGGCTTTATTGAGAGCCTGAACGCACAGCTCATCAAGATCAAGAAGTAACCCGGTTTTCCGACCCGTGGGACGGCAGCAGCGCCGTTCCACGGGTCTTTTTATCATGGGCTGAGATTTGCATGGAGATATCCGGAACTTTCCTCTTTACAAACCCCTAAAGAATGGCTACAATCAAAGCAGCCACTTTCTTCCCGGCAATGTCAGGGAAGCACCTTTGCACAGGACTTGTTTTCACAGGCGATGCAGAAAAACTGCGATAAACAGGAGGTTTTCCACCCATGAAGATCACTCGCCGTGCCGTTTTGCACCTCACCGGTCTCACTGCTGCCTCTCTGGCACTGACCGGCTGCCGTGTTTCTGGAAATCTTGCCCTTGGCAGCAGTCTGCCCGGCTGGCTCCATAAAATGTTCGGCTGCTCCGCAGCATCCTCCGCTGCCTCTTCCGCTTCTTCTTCAGAAGCCGCCTCCGAGGCTGCCGCCTCTTCCGCCGCCCCTGCCCCTGAGCTGCCTGCCTACGATGCCGACCCCCTTACCGGAGAGGCAAAGCGCAGCAACGGGCGCATCGTGGGAGTCATGGTCAACAACATCAGCAACTCCCAGCGGCAGAATGCCCGCCCTCAGCGGGGGCTTTCCTCTGCAGATATCCTCATTGAGTCCAAGGTAGAGGGCGGCATCACCCGGTTCTGCGCCGTGTACCACGATGCCGACGCCATCCCGGAGGTAGGACCCCTCCGGTCCGGTCGGGACCAGTTCCTGCAGCTGTTGATGCCCTATCAGGCGCTGTATTACCACGACGGCGAAAGCGCCGCCTGCACCAAGTTCATCAGCGTCTACGACTACTCCGGGCTGAACATCGGGGGCAAGAACTACTTCAACACCCCCACCCATCCTCATGTGGCGCACCGGGACAGCCGGGGGCGGGATGTGGCATACGAGCACACCGAGTTCACCTCCGGTGCAGAGATCCGGCAGGCTGCCGCCAACGCCGGCATCGGTCTGAAATACGACTACGACGCCACCTTTTTCCGCTTTGCGGACTACCGCACCAAGGAAGAAAATTCCATGAAGGATGCTGCTGTGGGCAAGACGGTGCACATCGTCCACTCGGACCACTACAAGACCACCTTTACCTACAGCCTTCTCAGCCGCAGCTACAAGATGCAGATGTACAGCCGTGCCGCCGACAGCTTCCAGAACACGGTGGACGAGCTTACCGGCAAGCAGCTGAGCTTTGACAACCTGCTGGTCTGCTTTGCCCCCATCGACCGCTACCCCGGCGACTCCGGCGACGTGCAGCAGGTGAGCTACATCTCCGGCGGCGAGGCATTTCTGTTCAGCCGCGGCGGCGTGGAGACCGGCATCTGGCAGAAGGCATCCCCGGAGCACCCCCTGCAGGTCTTTGACCGCAGCGGTGCCCAGATGGTCTTTAACCGCGGCAAGACCTATGTAGCGGTGGTGGACACCGACGAACGGTCCAATTTCAGCTACCAGTAAACGAGGAAACGTCATGAAACACATCTGGAAGCAGGCAGTGTGCGCCGCAGCAGCGGCAGCGCTGCTGCTCAGCGGCTGCAGTCCGCTGCACAGGGGAGAGACCGCATCCAGCACCCCGTCGGACCCTCTGACCGGGCAGGAGCTGCTGTACCCCGGAGAGCGAGTGGCTGCCGTCACCATCGAAAACACCCAGGACGACTCCGCCCAGTGGGGCATGGGCAGCGCTGCGGTGGTGCTGGAAGCACTGACCCGGAGCAACTCCGCCCCCAGCCTATGTCTGGTATATCCCTCGGTAAGCTCCATGCCGGTGGTGGGTCCCGTGGCACCGGGGCAGGACCTGTACTGGCGACTGCTCAGCGGACAGCAGGTGATCCCGGTCCAGCGGGGCTGCGGCGTGTATGCCCGCAACTATCTGGACTATTATAACATCCACGCTGTGGACGCTCTGGAAGTGGGACGCAACGGCTTTGTCTGCGGCAGCGGCTGGACTGCCGCCCCGGCGTGGCGCACCAACGGCAGGCTGCTGGAAGAGGTGCTGCAGGAGCTGAGCATCTCCACCGGCATGAACCGGGCAGAGCTGTCCGCATCCTCCTCCGGTGCCGAAAGCAGCAGCAACACCCCGGTGCTTCCCTCCCTGCTGCCCCAGCAGACCGAGGGCAAGCTGCCGGATGCCTATGCCGCCAATGCTCTGGAGGTGACCCTTGACTTTCAGGGGCAGGGGACTACCCGGTTCCGCTACGACCCGGACCTTTCCACCTACACCATGCTGCACCCCGACGGCAGCCCCCGCACCGACGCCAACACCAGCGCACCGGTGGCGTTTGACAACCTGCTGGTGCTGTACAGCTCCTCCTCCCTCCGGGACGACAGCCGGACGCTGGACTACGACCTGACCATGGGCGGCGGCGTCTGGCTCAACGAAGGGCACCTGTGGCACATCACATGGACCCAGGGCACCAGCTCCACCTTTGCCTTCTACGATGCCGACGGCAGCCCCCTCCGCATCAAAAGCGGGCGCAGCTACATCGCCCTGCTCTCCAGCCTCACGGGAGAAGAACTGACCGTTACCGGATAAAATAAAAAAACTGCTGTACCTTGCGGTACAGCAGTTTTTTTATTTTGGTTTTTTCCGGCTCTTACAGGTCCACCACACTGCCCACCTCGGCGGGGGTAGTGGGCACGACCCCAAGAGTCATCTCGTCCAGCTCCCGGTGCACCGTGAAGCTCACGGCACCGCCGGCGGCAAAGTCCGGGTGATAGGTCAGCTCCAACACCTGCCAGTCCTCCGGCACGGCGCAGAAGCAGTGGAGCAGCGCTCCCCGTCCCGCAGCAAGGTTCAGGGTGAACACCGACGCATCTGCGGCGTTCTCGCCGTAGAGGGGGGCGGCAAAGCTGCCGCAGTGCACCGGCTTGCCGTCGCACACTGCCGTGATGCCGCTGCCCATGCCGAACAGGTCTCCCTGGGTCCGCACCTCCCGGCTCTGCAGGTAGCTTGCGCCCACCGGCAGGGTAGAGGCGGAAAGATTTTCCACCGAGAGATAAACCAGCGCACAGCCCAGCTCCTGCGCAGGGGCATAGCCCAGCAGCTCTACGGCAGCTCTGCCGTCCAGCAGCGCAGGTTCCCCTGCAAGCCGCGGCTCCTGCGCCCCGGCAGATACCCCGGTAAGCAGGGCAGCCGCAAGGCTGACCGCACCGGAACCGGCACATTTCAGGAATGACCGGCGGGAGATGGATTGGGACATGATGTTCCTCCTTGGATGGAAATGGGATCGTGCCTTTATACAATAAAGGATTCTGCAAGCGATGTCAAGTCATGCACCGGCTTCCTAGCCGGTTCTTTTCTCCGGAGAAGGCTCAGTACTCCCCGTCGTCGTATGCCTCGTTTTCCTCGGTCTCTGCCTGTCCCTGCAGGGTGTCGGCGTACCCAAAGGGCACGATGTCGATTGCTTCTACCAGACGGTCCCGCATCCACAGCTGCACATCGGTCTGCACCGTGTAGCCGCAGCCCGGGTCTGCCATCCACTGTTCCGGATGGCGGGAGGGCAGAGCACGCTGGCTCAGCATACTCATAATGACGCCGCCATGGGTAACGCACGCAGCTTCGGTGATGTCCATGCGGATCATATACTCAAAAAGCTTCAGCAGGCTTTCGGCACAGCGGGCATGGAACTGCTCCGTGGGCTCTGCCCCTTCCGGCACAAAGCCGGAACCCGGGGTGATCCACTTTTTGAAATCCTCGTCCTTCACCAGCTCCTTCACCGGGCGGTTCTCAAACTTGCCGAACCCCGCCTCCCGCAGGTCGTGGACCGTAAAGGTGTGCGCCGCATCCGGGAACAGGATATTGGCGGTCTCCACCGCACGCAGCAGGGGAGAGGAGAACACCGTATCCACCTGAGGATAGGTAAACCGTTCCTTCAGCTCGGCAAGCTGGGCACGCCCCTCCTCGCACAGGGGGAGGTCGGTGCCGCTGCCGATGTACAGACCCTGCAGGTTGCCGGCGGTGATGCCATGGCGGATGAGATGAAGTTTAAAGGTTTTCATGGAAAAACACCTCTTGTCTTTCGGAGATTTTCAGGAGGCTGCCCTGCCGACAGCTTTTCAGAAGTGGTTGACCTCCACGGTCTCGGGGAAGACCTTCAGGTCCAGACGGCAGTTCTCCCGGATGGTAACGCTGGTCAGGGCGCTGCAGTCCTTGAAAGCGCCGGTCTTGATGTAGCCCACGCTCTCAGGGATGGTGATGTCGGTGAGGGCGGAGCAGCCGTTGAAGGCGCCTGCCTCGATGTACTCCACGCCGTCCTCGATGGTCACGGTGGTCAGGTTGGTGCAGTCCTTAAAGGCAACAGCGCCGATGCTGGTGACCGTGCCCTCCACCTTCACAGCGGTGATCTGGTCTGCCTGGTCTGCCCAAGGGGCCTGATTGTCGGAGGTAAAGTTGGTCATGCGACCGGTGCCGCCCACAGTCAGGGTGCCGTCTGCCAGCGCCCAGGTAACGCCCTCGCCGCAGGTGCCGGCGTTCTCGGCGGAAGCAGCGGTGCTGGTGCTTGCAGCAGGGGAAGCAGCAGCGCTGTCCTTCTTGCCGCCGCAGCCGGTCAGGGCAACGCAGCTCACAGTGACGATGGCAGCCACAGCCAGGCTGCACAGGCGGGTCTTGTTGATGAGTTTCATGGTTTTGTATCCTCTTCCTATTTCTGCGATAAACATTTTCGGTATCTGCTCCTGCCGTTGCGGATTGTGCGTCCGACAAGAACAGCACCAAGAAGGTATTATAGCACAAATGCGGCAAAGATGGAATATAAGAGTTGCGGCTTTTCCACCGCAGCGGAGCGTTTCTTGCCGTTTTTGGCAAAAACCGGTATATCGACGGAAATTTTATTTTTTCCTCAGAATGCTCCGCCACAAAATGTATACGTTAATACCCATAGTTTAACATAGATGTGGTACCCATGGCAATGCTTTTGACGAAAATGACGAAAAACATCGAAAAAAATCGTCATTTTTCTTGCTTTACAAGTCGTTTTCCATTGTGTATAATCAACCTGCTGTAAACCAAAAATCAAGGATGTCCCTATGTCCGAACCTGAGGAGTCGATATCATGGAATTCAATCGTATCATCAAACTGCTGCGCAAGGAGCGCGGCATCACCCAGAAGCAGGCGGCAGAGGATCTGGGGGTCTCTCAGGCACTGCTGTCCCACTACGAAAAAGGCATCCGCGAGTGCGGGCTGGACTTTGTGGTGCGTGTGGCGGATTACTATAATGTTTCCTGCGATTACCTGCTGGGGCGCAGTGCCGAGCGCAACGGCATGATGCTGTCTGCAGAGGATATCCCCAACCCCGACAAGATGAAGGACAGCATCTACCACGGCAGCGTGCTGCCCACCATGAACAAAAAGCTGATCTCCAACAGCCTCAACGTGCTGTATGCCAAGATCGGGCAGTGCCACAGCAAGGCATTGACCACCGAGGTGAGCGCCTACCTGATGATGGCGGTTGCCAAGATGTTCCGGCTGCTGTACTCCGCCGAGCCCCACAACGCTGCCAGCATGTTCAGCATCGGGCAGCACAGCTGGCGGGGCTACTCCGACGCTGTGATGCGGATGTCCGAGGCAAACGTGGAGGCGCTGCTTGCCGGAGAAGAGGTCCACGGCGGCGAGGGGGTCAAGGACCCTGCCTGCCTTGCCATGACCACGGAGAGCCTGACCCGAGAGTTTCCTCTGTACACCCCCAGCCTGCTGAATCTGGTCAAGACCAGCGAGACCCACGTGAAGGGTTTGACCCCCGAAGGGTGACATTCCTGTGAAAATGCTGTAAATTGTGCTCCAAACCCCTTGCATCTCACCGGCAGAAACGGTATAAACAGGGTAGAGGATTTTGAAAAGCAGATTTTTATCAAGTTTCTAGCTATATAAGGAGGACTATCTGATGTCTACTAAGATCTCTCGCCGCTCTTTCCTGAAGTGCACTGGCGCTTCCATTGCTGCTGTGAGCGCCGCCGGTATGCTGGGCGGCTGCAAGAGCAACGGCAACTCCACCGTGGTGGAAGTCAAGGTGGGCGATAAGGTCAGCAACTGGAACAATCTGGGTGTCCAGCTGACCAGCCTGTTCAAGCTGACCAGCGACCCCGCACAGGCAGGCTACGAATACATCGGCGTGCTGGTGACGGCGGTGAACCGCTCCAAGAAGGATACCTTTGCCATCGGCGCACAGAACCTTGCGGAGATCAATGCCGCTTACCCCGTGCCCCCGCTGGAGAACGTAGACGCCAACTTTCACGCCCTTGCTGCCGCTTCCACCGATTTTGCCGCCAGCTGCGACGGTCAGAGCGTGGAGTGCGGTGCCAGCATCGCCCTGTACAACAAGAACTCCCAGAGCTTCTCGGATGCTACCAGCCTGCCTCCTCAGGGCAGCGGCTACATCCAGCTGATGCTCATGGTCCCCACCGGCTGGAAGCAGATCAACGTGACCTACATGCCCACCTTTGTGCAGGACAAGACCATCACCTTCATCATGACCTCTGCCGATGTCACCAAGGCATAATCGCCTTGAACGGAGCTTGAATTTCGTCTAAATTGTACGTTGCTGCCACAAAATCTTCACAATTATTTTGTGAAAAGCATTGACATTCCGGCGTGGTTCGCCTATTGTATAGGTAATGCCCCTTTGGGCATAATTGTGTTTTGATCCTAAGGAGGAACGAATATGTCTATGGAATTTTCCCGCCGCTCTTTCCTGAAATATAGTGCCCTTACCGCCGTTGCCGTTGCCGGTTCCGGTCTGCTGAGCGGCTGCGAGCTGTTTGGCACCAACCAGCCTGTGGGCAAGGCAGGCGACACCCTGTCTCTGGAAGGCGCTCATAAGCTGGAGAACCCGGTCTACAACCCCCTGACCAGCACCCTCACCTGCGATCTGACCATCAAGTGCACCAGCACGAACGGTCTGTCCCTGCGTCCGGAGCGCTTTGAAGTTGTGGTGACCTCCGCCGACGGCAAGACCACCACCACCTACAACCCCCTGGGCACCAAGAACAATGCCGTGAAGCTGACTCAGGCATACGGCGTCATCAACAAGGGCGAGACCAAGACCAGCCAGCTGGTTGTGGAAGGCATCACCATCCAGAAGGACGACACCGTTGCCGTCAAGTTCTGGCCCCGCAACTTTGCCACCGTCACCGGCGACCCCTATCAGGACATCTACGCCACCTGGGTGCTGCAGAACGCCGCCAAGAAGATCGACACCATTACTACCGTCTGATCTTTTCCACCCGCTGCATACCAAGCCCGCGCCGTACGGCGCGGGCTTTTTGCATCCATCTTTCCGGCAATATGCAGCAAGATATCCAAAGTTTTTTAGTTGTTTTGTGCCTTGTGCACAGGCATATTTTCCTGTAAAATAGAATCATCCAATTGTGCAGGATGCGCAGCGGCACGCCGGGTGCTGCCGCGCTGTTTGTATTTTGCGGCGCTTGCGCCCCACCGGAAAAGGAGTGTTGCCTGTATGATCAACATGGTCAAACTGCCCACCAAGAAAACCAACCTGTTCCTGCGTGTGGCAAAGGGACATTTTGCCACCAGCCACAGCCACATCAACTACTACATTGATGTCACCACCCAGAAGTCCCGTCTGTCGGAGGCTAAGGCGGTCGCCAAAGAACTGGTCAGCGCCTATCAGCACAATACCATCGTGGATACAGTGCTCTGTCTGGACGGCACGCAGGTCATTGGCACCTGCCTTGCCAACGAGCTGACCAAGGACGGCTTTGCCAACATGAACGCTCACCAGACCATCTACGTCATCACCCCGGAATACACCACCGGCAGCCAGATCATCCTGCGGGATAACCTTGCTCCCATGGTCAAGGGCAAGCATGTGCTGATCCTTGCCGCCTCCCTCACCACCGGCTACACCGTACAGGCAGCCGTGGAGGCGGTGAACTACTACGGCGGCACCGTGGCAGGACTTTCTGCCATTTTTGCCACCACCCACGAATGTATGGGCTACGAGGTCACCTCCATTTTTGACCCCTCCAGCCTGCCGGATTACGCCAGCTACGATTCCCGCGACTGCCCCCTGTGCAAGGCAGGGCAGCGCATCGATGCGCTGGTAAACAGCTTTGGCTACTCGGCGCTGTAATTTTAACGGAAGATGCCAAAAGGCTGCTGCACCCCCGGGGGTGCAGCAGCCTTTCTTTGTTATGCTTTGCTTTTTACATGGAGATCCAGCCCAGAGCGTTTGCCACGGAGCTGGCAAGGATGATGGCGGCGAACACCGGGCACAGATACCGGATCATAAAGTCAAACACCGGCTTGCGGCGGAACCGCTGCCCATCCTGGGTGACTTCCTCTGCGATCTTCTCCACCCCAATGACCCGGGACACCAGCAGGCAGGTGGCAATTGCCGCCACCGGCATCATCACCGAGTTGGTCAGGAAATCGAAGAAGTCCAAAAACTGCATTCCGAACACCGTGACCTCTGCCAGAGGACCGTAGCCCAGAGCCGAAAGGCTGCCCAGCGCCACCATGATGCCGGCGATGAGCACCACCGATCGGGTGCGGCTCCAGCCCAGCTCATCCTCAAAGGTGGACACAGCGCTCTCGGTAAGGGCAATGGAGCTGGTGACCGCCGCAAAGAGCACCAGCACAAAGAACAGCACACCTGCCGCCGTGCCCATGCCCATGCTGTCAAAGACCTTGGGGATGGTGATGAACATCAATGCAGGACCTGCCTGCAGGGTGTCCGGGTCTCCGCCGGAGAAGGCAAAGACCGCCGGGATGATCATCAGACCTGCCATAATGGCAATGGCAGTATCAAAGATCTCCACGTTCTCGGTGGATTCCTCAATGGAGACGTCCTTTTTCATGTAGGAGCCAAAGGTGACCAGAATGCCCATGGCGATGGACAGGGAATAGAACATCTGTCCCATTGCCGTCACCACCGTCATCCAGGAAAAGTTTGCGGGGTTGGGCACCAGAAAATACTTTACGCCTGCCAGAGCGCCGGGGCGGGTCATCGAGTAGCCTGCAATGACCACCGACAGCACCACCAGCACCGGCATCATCACCTTGGACACCCGCTCCACGCCGTTGCGGACACCGGCAAAGATGATGCCCAGAGTGATCACAGTAAACAGCAAGAAAGACAGCTCCGGCAGCAGACCGTTGCTGATAAAGGCGGAGAAATAGCCGTCTGCCGCCAGCGCACTGCCCCTGCCGCAGAGGTACTCTGCAAGGTAGTGCACCACCCAGCCGCCAATGACCGAGTAGTAGGGCACGATGAGAATGGGGATGATGGCGTTGATCCAGCCGCCCAACCGGAGACCCTTGCCCTTGCCAAAGGTGCCGTAGGCGCTCACCGGGCTTTTGCGGGTCATGCGTCCCAGAGCAGTCTCTGCCACGATCATGGTGTAGCCAAAGGTGACTGCCAGCAGGATATAGACCAGCAGAAAGATGCCGCCGCCGTACTTTGCCGCCAGATAGGGGAACCGCCAGATGTTGCCCAGACCCACTGAGGCACCGGCGGCAGACAGCACGAACCCGATCTTACCGGAGAACGCACTGCGCTTGTGCTGTTGTTCCATAATAATTTCCTCTTTTCCTTTTCTAAACAACGATCCCTGTAAAAAAGATCAGGGTAAGTGTACCACAGTTGCCCCGGGCTTTGCAACCGACCCGCCTTATAGTTTTACTTCCGGGGGAACACAAAGGGATCGCGGCGGTACACCGCCACCAGATACAGCGTCATAAAGCACCAGACCACCGGCTCGCAGAGGATCACTGCATCGTAGGCGAACCGGGGGATGAACACCAGCACAAAAAGGATCTTGCCCACCAGCTCAATGACGCTGGAAAACAGAGGCAGGATCTTTTCCCCAAGACTCTGCAAAGCGTAGCGGGTGGACAGCAGCACCCCCAGCACCGCATAGAAGGGGGCGTTCCACCGCAGGTAGCGGGCACCGTTTTCCAGCACCACCGGTTCCACCGAGCCGGAGACCAGCCGCACCATCCACTCCGCCCCCACATTCATCAGCAGCACCGAGGCGACCGTCACCACCACCGAATAGATCCACACCTCCCGCATGCCCCGGCGGATCCGCTGGGGCTGCCGTGCCCCGTAGTTCTGGGACACAAAGGTAGACGCCGCATTTGCCATGGCGATAAGGGGCATATCCGTAAAGGCAAACAGCTTCCGGGCGGCGGTGTGTCCCGCAATGGTCAGGGTGCCCAGACCGTTGATGCCGTACTGCAGCACCACCGACCCGGCGGACACGATGCTGCTCATAAGCCCCATGGAGATGCTCTGGCTGAACAGGTCCCAGTACAGCTTGCCGCTCACCGCAAAATGCCGGCGCTCCGGCAAAAGGATCCGGACCCGTGCCGCCACATACAGCACGCACAGCACCACCGACACCCCCTGCGCAAGGACCGTGGCGACTGCCGCACCCTTTACCCCCATGCCGAGCTCTGCAATGAACCACAGGTCCAGCACCACGTTCAGCGCCGAGCTGATGAGCAGGAACACCAGCGGCATCACGCTGTTGCCGATGGCACGCAGCAGCCCGGCGCACAGGTTGTAGGCAAACATCACAAGGACCCCAAGGTCAATGACGATGATGTAGCCGTAGGCATCCTCCAGGATCTCCGCCGGGGTATCCAGTAGCTCCAGCAGGGGACGCAGTCCAAAAAAGCCCGCAGCGGTGATCACCAGCGAGGCAATAAGCCCGATGACCAGCGACCCTGCCACCGTCTTTTTCAGCAGGTCCTCGTCCTGCGCCCCGTAGGCACGGGCTGCAACGATCGCCAGACCGTTGCCGATGCCCAAGCCAAAGCCTACCAGCAGCTCGTAGATGGCGCCGCAGGAGCCAATGGCGGCAAGGGCGGTATCCCCCAGCACATTGCCCACGATCATGGTATCCACCGTGTTGTACAGCTGCTGGAACAGGCTGGAAACAAGGATGGGCAGCATGAACAGCACCAGACTCTTAAAGATGGGACCGTGCATCAGGTCCACATTCATGCGAAAAGGTCCTTTCTTGCGGGACAGGGTTTGGGTCATAGGGTTCCTCCTGATCTTTCTTTTTCCACAAAAGGACCCTCCCCGGCGGCAAAATGCCCCGGAGAGGGTCGTGTTCTATAATGGTCTTTTCCGTTGGTATCACAGCTGCTGGGTCTCAAAGCCGCTGCCGGTGAGCACCTCCACGTTGCCAAAGCCTGCTGCCCGGATGGCGGCAGCAGCTTCGTCAAAGCCGTAGGTCAGGGCGGCGGTCTCGTGGGCGTCGGCGGTGATGATCACCTTGCCGCCCATACGGCACCACTGCTCCAGCAGCCATGCCCCGGGGTAGAAATCCTTCCGGTAGCCCCGGTACACCCCTCCGGTGTTTACCTCCAGCAGGCAGCCGTTGTCTCTTGCCGCCTCCAGCGCCTTCAAAGCAGCGGCACGGTAGCGGGGGGACTCCTCATCAAAAAAGCTGCCGTCGCCGTTCAGCTTTTTGATCAGGTCCATGTGCGCCAGAATATCCGGCTTCCGGGCAGCCATAGTCTCCACCTGAGCAAAATACTCTTCCACTGCCCCAAGGGGATCTCCGTCAAAGTCCTGCCGGATGCAGTCCCACAGATCCTCGGAGCGAAAATCCACCTCGTAATATCTGCCGGTATTTTTACCGTGGAGATAGTGGGTGCTGCCGATCCAGTAGTCGTAGCCTGCCGGGCGCTCCCCGCTGAGCAGGTCCCACTCGATGCCGCAGAGGATATCCACCTTGCCCCGGTACTCCATTTTGAGCCGGGCAATGGTCGCCCGGTACTGGGCAGTGCGGCTGGGGCTCATGCAGTATTCCCGGTCCTGGGAGGTGTAGCTGTGCCCGGTAAAACCCAGGGTGGTCAGCCCCTGAGCACACGCCGCAGACGCCATCTCCTGCAGGGTGTTTTTGCCGTCGCAGAGGGTGGAGTGGCAATGGACGCTGGACTTTTTATACTCTGCCATGGAGCCTCACTGCATCCTTTCCTGCTTGACCTTGTGGTCGATGACGTGGCGTTTTTCCAGCTCACGGGTCACATCCTCCACCGTGATGCCGGCGCTGACCATCAGCACCAGGACATGGTAGGCAAGGTCGCTGATCTCGTAGACCGTCTCTGCCTTGTCCTCTTTTTCGCCGGCAATGATGACCTCGGTGCACTCTTCGCCCACCTTTTTCAGGATCTTTTCCTTACCCTTTTCAAACAGGTAGGTGGTGTAGCTGCCCTCCTGCGGATGGGTGCGGCGTCCCCGGATCAGCTCGTACAGTCCCTGCCAGCTGAACTGCTTCAGCTCCGGGGAAACATACACCGGGTTGAAAAAGCAGCTCTCTGCGCCGGTGTGGCAGGCGGGACCGTCCTTTACCACCTCCACCACCAGCGCATCGGCATCGCAGTCGGCGGTGATGGACACCACCCGCTGCACATTGCCGCTGGTCTCGCCCTTGCGCCAGATCTCCTGACGGCTGCGGCTCCAGAACACGGTGCGTCCCTCCGCAATGGTCAGTGCCAGCGTCTCGGCGTTCATATAGGCAAGGGTCAGCACCTCTTTGGTGTAGTGATCCTGCACGATGGCAGGGATCAGACCTTTTTCGTCATACTTCAGTTCCATAACGGTTCTCCCTCCCCGGACGGGGATAATGTGTATTTTATCGTATTTAAGAAAAAAACGCAATACATTTGTGATTTTTCATAGAAATCAACTTTTGCGGCTTGCCCCGAGGCAAAAGCCTTCATCCGGAAAGCGGACTTTTACAGCCGCATCTCCACCCCGTTGGCGTTCAGGTACTCTTTCAGCTCCCGGATGGTCAGCAGCTTCTGGTGGAAGATGCCCGCCGCCAGCCCGGCGTCGATGCCCTTGTGGCGGAACAGCTCCAGAAAGTCCTCTTTTTTGCCGGCACCGCCGCTGGCAATGATGGGCACATTCACCCGTGCCGCCACGGCGTCCAGCATCTCCAGATCAAAGCCGCTGCGGACGCCGTCGGTGTCGATGCTGTTGAGGCAGATCTCTCCGGCACCGTGGTCTGCACACCAGCCGATCCATTCCAGCGCATCCCTGCCGGTGTCCTCCCGTCCGCCTTTGGCAAAGACCCGGAACTGCCCGTTCACCCGCTTTACGTCCGCCGAGAGCACCACGCACTGGTTGCCGTAGCGCTGCGCCGCCGCCGGGATGAGACCGGGGTCCTTCAGGGCACCGGAGTTGACGCTGACCTTGTCGGCGCCGCATTTCAGCACCCGGTCAAAGTCCTCCAGCGTGTTGATGCCGCCTCCCACGGTCAGGGGGATAAAGATCTCCCCGGCGACCCGGCTAAGGATGTCGGTAAAGAGGGCACGTCCCTCAAAGCTGGCGGTGATGTCGTAGAACACCAGCTCGTCAGCACCGGCGGCGTTGTACATCCGTGCCATCTCCACCGGGTCCGCCACGTCCCGGATGCCCTCAAAATTGGTTCCCTTGACCACCCGTCCGCTGCGGACGTCCAGACAGGGGATAATGCGTTTTGTGATCATCTGCGGTCCCCCTTTGTTACGGCTGCACCAGCTGCACGCAGCGTGCCAGGTCCAGCGCCCCGGTGTACAGGCTCTTGCCAAGGATCGCTGCTGCGACCCCCATTTGCTGCAATTCCAGCAGCTCTGCCTCGGTGGAGATGCCGCCGCTGGCGGTAAACGCCACCTGCGGCAGCTGCGCAGCAAGCTGGCGGTACAGTGCCAGATTGGTGCCCTGCATCGCCCCGTCACAGGCAATGTCGGTGTAGATGATGGCAGTGCAGCCTGCATCGGCAAGCCGCCTGCAGAAGTCCACGCCCTTCTGGTCGCTGACCTCCTTCCAGCCGTGGATCGCCACATAGCCGTCTTTTGCATCCACGCCTACGGCAATACGGTCTCCGTACTGCCGCAGCATCCGTGCGGCAAAGTCAAAATCCGTCACCGCCACGCTGCCAAGGATGCAGCGCCCCACCCCCAGCGAGAGGTATTTTTCGACCCGCTCCTGGGTGCGGATGCCGCCCCCCACCTCGATGTACAGCCCGCCCTGCTTTGCCAGAGCGGCAATGGTATCGTAGTTGGAAAGGGTGCCGTCCTTTGCCCCGTCCAGATCCACCACATGAAGATTTTTTGCCCCTGCGGCAAGAAACTCTCTTGCCTGTCCGCAGGGGTCCTGCCCGTAGACGGTCATGCGGTCATAGTCGCCCTGGGTCAGCCGCACCACCTGCCCGCTGCGCAGATCAATTGCCGGAAATAGCTGCATTGTTGGTCCTCCTTTATGGGGGAACAGACCCTCTCAGACTGTCACCAAAGGTGACTGAAAGGGCGATTCCACTTATAGCTCCGCAAACGCCTTCAGGATCCGCAGTCCCGTGTCCCCGCTTTTTTCCGGGTGGAACTGGGTGCCGTACACCTTGCCGGCACGGACCACCCCGGTGACCGGGATGGAATAATCACTGGTGGCAAGGGTGCTTTCGGCACAGTTTTTGCCGTAGTAGCTGTGGACATAGTAGACATGTTCTCCCTGCCGGATGTACCGGAACAGGGGGTCCTCCCGCACCAGATGCAGGGCGTTCCAGCCGATCTGGGGGACCTTCAGGCTCCGGTCTGCAAGGTCCGGCTCCAAGGGGCAGACCTCCCCTTTGACAAAGCCCAGTCCGGCGTGCTCGCCGTACTCGTAGCTCTTTTCAAACAGCAGCTGCATCCCCAGACAGATGCCCAGCAGGGGCTTTTTTTCCGCCTCTTCCCGGAGCACCGGCACCAGTCCCGTGGCGGTGAGCTTGTCCATGGCGTCGCCAAACGCCCCCACCCCCGGCAGGATCAGCCGGTCAGCGGCACGGATGATATCTGCATCGGCGGTGACCACCGCTTCCAGCCCCAGCTGCCCAAGGCTGGAGCGGAGACTGAACAGGTTGCCCACCCCGTAATCCAAAATTGCGATCATACCAGCAGTCCTTTCGTGGAGGGGATCTCGTCCCGGTGTGCTTCGTCGATCTTTACTGCCGCTCCCAGAGCACGTCCTGCTCCCTTAAAGCACGCCTCCAGTATGTGGTGGGTATTATCCCCTGCAAATTGTACAAAGTGGAGGGTGGCGGGCACGCTGCGGGCAAAGCCCAGCCAGAACTCCTTGGCGCATTCCACGTCAAAATCTCCCACCTTTTCGGTCTGGCAGCGGATGTCCCAGTTCAGGGTGCACCGCCCGGACAGGTCCACGGCACAGAGGATCAGTGCCTCGTCCATGGGCAGATAGAAACTGCCGTAGCGGCAGATGCCCCGCATATCTCCCAGCGCCCGGGCAAATGCCTGCCCCAGAGCGATGCCCACATCCTCGGTGGTGTGGTGGTAATCCACCTGCACATCCCCGTGGCAGGTGAGCACCAGATCAAACCGCCCGTGGCGGGCAAACAGCTCCAGCATATGGTTCAGAAATCCGCAGCCGGTGTCGATCTCGTAGCGCCCGGTGCCGTCCAGATCCAATGTCAGGTCGATCTGGGTCTCGTTGGTGTTGCGCTCCATGGAAACGATTCGCTCAGACATGGTTCATTCCTCCAGGATCTTATCCAGCGCCGCCAGCAGCCCCTGCATCTGCTGCGGGGTGCCGATGGTGATGCGCAGCCAGTCGGCAATGCGGGGGGCATCAAAATGCCGCACCAGTACGCCGTTTTCCTTCAACTTTTTGTATAGTGTTCCGCCGTCTTTCCGTTTAGTACTGGCAAACAGGAAGTTTGCACGGCTGTCCAGCACTGCAAAGCCCCTTGCTTCCAGCTGCTGCTTTGTCCAGTTCCGGGTCTCCACCACGGCGGCGCGGGTGCGGTCAAAGTAAGCGGTGTCCTCCAGCGCTGCCTGCCCAGCCTTCAGGGTCAGGCGGTTGATGTTGTAGGGGTTCATGCCGAACTTTACCCGGTTCAGGTCTGCAATGAGCTTTGCATTGCCCATGGCAAGCCCCAGCCGTGCCCCTGCCAGCTGCCGGGATTTGGAAAAAGTCTGCACCACCAGCAGGTTGTCGTACCGGTCAATGAGGGGCACACAGCTTTCCCCTCCAAAGTCCACATACGCCTCGTCCACAATGACCACATTGTCCGGGTTTGCCTGCAGGATGCCCTCAATTGCCTCCCGGGGCAGAGCGATGCCGGTGGGGGCGTTGGGGTTGGCGATAACGATGGTCTGCCCCAGTCCGTAGTAGTCCGCCGGGTCCAGCGTAAAATCCTCTTTCAGGGGGATGACGTTGCCGGGGATATGGAGCAGAGAGCACCACACCCCGTAGCAGCCGTAGGTGATGTCGGCATAGGCAAGGGGGTGCCGCTCATCGCAGAAGGCACGCAGGGCAAAGAACAGGTTCTCGTCGCTGCCGTTGCCGGGCATGATCTGGTCCGGCTGCAAGCCGAAGTGCGCTGCCGCCGTCCGCAGCAGCTGGGCACAGGCGGGGTCGGAATAGAGCCGGAGCTTTTCCACCTCTGCCTCGTTTACCGCCGCCACCACCGCCGGGGAGGGCATATAGGGACTTTCGTTGGTATTCAGTTTGATATACTGCTGGTCCTGGGGCTGCTCCCCGGGGGTGTAGGGGGTCAGCGCCTCCAGCGTGGGGGAAAGAAAACGACTCATAATAATCTCCTCGTCAGGTTCTGCTGGCGGTGCACCCTCATCCGGCGCTAATGCGCCACCTTCCCCCGTCTGGGGGAAGGCTTTTCCGCAGCCGGAACGGTTCTGAAGGCTTCCCCGGTCGGGGGAAGCTGGCAAAGCCGCAGGCTGAGCCTGATGAAGGTGCTTTTCTCTTACTTCTCATACCGGATGGTCACGCTCTTTGCGTGGGCGTGGAGCCCCTCCCGCTGGGCAAAGTCCGCAATGCGGGGCGCCACCTGTTCCAGCGCCTCCCGGGTGTAATAAAGGAAGCTGGACTTCTTTACAAAGTCGTCCACACCCAAGGGGCTGGAGAACCGGGCTGTGCCGCTGGTGGGCAGGGTGTGGTTGGGTCCTGCAAAATAGTCACCCAGCGCCTCCGGCACGTTGCGTCCAAGGAAGATGCTGCCGGCGTTGCGGATCTCGTTCAGTACTCCAAAGGGGTCCTCCACGCAGACCTCCAGATGTTCCGGGGCGATGATGTTGCACGCCTCGATCGCCTTGTGGAGATCGGTGCAGAGGATGATCTTGCCGTTGTCGTCCACGCTGGCACGGGCAATGGCGGCACGGGGCAGCTGAGGGATCTGCTTTTCCAGCTCCTGTTGCACCGCCTTGGCAAGCCGGGGGCTGTCGGTGACCAGCACCGGGCTTGCCAGCTTGTCGTGCTCTGCCTGACTCAGCAGGTCCGCCGCCACCCATGCGGCGTTGCAGCCGTCGTCTGCCAGTACAAGGATCTCGCTGGGACCGGCGATCATGTCGATGCCCACCTTGCCAAAGACCTTGCGCTTGGCGGTGGCAACGTAGATGTTGCCGGGTCCCACGATCTTATCCACCGCCGGGATAGTCTGGGTGCCGTATGCCAGCGCCGCCACCGCCTGCGCTCCGCCGGTCTTGAATATCTTTGTCACCCCGGCGGTGGCAGCGGCAGCAAGGATCACCGGATCTACCGTTCCGTCTTTCCCGGCGGGGGTCACCATAACGATCTCGGACACCCCTGCCACCTTGGCGGGGATCACATCCATCAGCACCGTGGAGGGGTACGCCGCCGTGCCTCCGGGCACATAGACTCCCGCCTTTTCGATGGGGGTATATTTCTGCCCCAGCAGCACGCCGGGGGTATCGTTCACCACAAAATTCTTGTGCACCTGCTGGCGGTGGAAGTGCTCGATGTTCGCCGCCGCCTGCCGCAGGGTCTCCAGAAAATAGGGGTCCATGGAGGCAAGGGCGTCGTCCATCTCCTGCCGGGTCACCTGCAGGTCCTCCAGCTGTGCCCCGTCAAATTTCAGGGCGTATTCTTTCAGTGCCTCATCCCCCCGGGCACGGACGTCGGCAATGATGGCATCCACCACATCCTCCACGTTCTTTTCAGCGCGGATATCCCGGTTCAGGATCTCTTCGGGCTTCAGCTCATCAAAGTTGTACAGCTTGATCATTTTGCGTCCTCCTTGTCCTCCAGCTGCCCCCGCAGCTTTTCCAGCATGGTGTCCATCTCCTTGTGCTTGAACTGGTAGCTCGCCTTGTTGGCAATGAACCGCGCAGAGATGGGCATGAACCGGGTGACCACCTGCAGTCCGTTTTCCCGCAGGGTAGTGCCGGTCTCCACAATGTCCACAATGACATCCGAAAGCCCCAGAATAGGGGCAAGTTCAATGGAACCATTGAGCTTGATGATGTCGATATCCCGCCCTATGGAGGCGTAATAGCTCTTTGCAATGTTGACGAACTTGGTCGCCACCCGCACCGGGCGGCTGGGGTCCTCCTGATAGCCTTCCGGTGCCGCCACGCACATCTGGCATCTGCCCAGCCCGGTGTCCAGCAGCTCATAGACGTCCGCCGACGCCTCGGTAAGGATATCCTTGCCCACGATGCCCACATCGGCGGCACCGTGCTCCACATAGATCGCCACATCGCTGGGTTTTACCAGAAAATACCGGATGCCTGCCGCCGGGTTCTCCACCACCAGTTTCCGGGTGGCGTTGTAGTCCTCCGGGCAACCGTAGCCGATGCCTGCCAGCAGCTGGTACACCTTGTCTCCCAGCCGTCCCTTGGGCAGCGCCACATTCAGCATGACCTTCCCGGTCTGTTGCTGCTGCACCGGCGGCAGAGGAGCGTTGAGCCGGTCCAGCTCGTCCAGATACACCGCAAAGCCGATGGCACCGGCACCGGGGGTAAACTTCTGCATCAGCAGGTCGTACCGCCCGCCCTTCAGCAGAGGGCGGGGCAGGGAGGGCAGGTAGCCCTGAAAGACCAGACCGTTGTAGTACTCCATCTCTCCCGCCAGAGTCATATCCAGCCGGATGACCCCGCCCAGTTCCCGCAGGGGCTCTTCCAACGCCCGCAGCTCTGCAGCGGCGGCGGTCATTGCCTCGTTGCGGCACAGCGTCTCCACCCGGGGCAGGATGTCCGGATAGCTGCCGGCAAGGTCCAGCACCCCGCAGAGGGTACCGGCGGCATCCTCCGTCAAACCAGCGGCAAGGGCGGCGGTGCGCAGCTCGTGGACGTTTTTGGCACGGAGCTTTTCCAGCAGGGCGGGGCGGGGAGCGGCGGGGACCCCCAGAGCATCCAGCAGCCCAAAAAGATACCCCATGTGGCTGATCTCCAGCACCCACGGACATCCCAGAGCGTCCAGAGACTGTGCTGCCAGACATACCGCCTGCTGCACCTCCGGTTCCTCCACTCTGCCCAGCATCTCCAGACCCATCTGAGAGATCTCTTTAAAGGTATGGCTCTCGGCGGAGGGACGGTAGACGTTTTCGTGATAGTAATACCGCAGGGTGCTGCCGGGGGCAGGCTGGGCAGTCTTGGCAATGGAAAGGGTCACGTCCGGCTTCAGCGCCAGCAGCCGCCCGTCCAGGTCGGTAAAAGTAATGACCTGTTCCGAGGAAAGAAAGCTGCGGTTTTCCTGATACAGCCCATACTCCTCAAAACGCCCCATATGATACTTGCGGCAGCCCGCCGCCTCGTACAGACCCCGCAGGGCAAAGGAGGCACGCTCCTTGGGCTGCAGTGTAGAAAGATCGAATTCCATGTAGCTCCCCCTGTTCCTCCTCCGGTCCGGCGCTTCCGGACCGGGCGGCTCTGCCGCCGGTGATGCACATCCCACTGTGTGCAGACCTTTATTCTCTGCTTTTATTTTACTTTATCTTGGTAAAGCTGTAAAGCGTGAAAGTGAACGTGTTTTGCACTCCCATGATACATTTTTTCTGTGCGTTTGTACAGAAAGGCGAAATTCTTTCATGGAACCGCCCCTCCATGTGATGGACAGTAAAAAAGGGAGGATGCACCAAGCCGTGCATCCTCCCTTTGGAGAGCCTTATTTCTCGCTGAACTCGCCCTGCGCCGGGTCAAAGACCAGCTCGTGGTCGATATAATCGTGGAAGTCTCTGGAGAAGTCCGAGGTGGTGCCGTAGTATTTACCACCCTGCTGCCGGACATCCTGATACATCTCGCTGATCTGCGGATGGTAGGGGGCACCGTCCTTTACGCCCAGAATACTGGTCACGCTGCCGCTGCCGCCGGCAGAAAGCTCCCACCGCAAAAACTTCTGGTTTCCTGCCGTCAGCAGGCAGCTCTGGGGATCTGCGGCATAGCCCTCGCTTCCCGGCAGGTAGCCGTAGAGCTGGGTGCCATCCGCCCGGCGGCTCTGGACACAGAAGATAAAGCCGTCGGAGCTGATATAGTAGATCCGCGCCCAGTCGGAGAATCCCCAGTCGGTTTGATCCCCCGCCAGGATCCCGAACGCCTCCTGCTTTCCGTCTCCGTCATAATCGGCGGGGATGAAATACTCCAGCGCCCCGGCGGTGTTTAAGCCGTAAAGGTCCGCCAGTTCCTGCAGGATGCCGCTTTTGTTCTTTTCCCATGCCTGTTCCGGGCTGCGCAGTCCCGTCATGCCGTTCTGTGCCGCCAGTGCATCCGATGCACCGGTGCCCACCTCCACGAGCTCGCCTTCCCGGACCCTGTAGACAAGCTGCTCATCGTAGCCGTCTGCCACATACCAGCCCTCTGCCGCCGGGCGGAGTCCTGCTTCTGCATAGGAGCACACCGGTTCTCCCCCGTAAACGGTCCACGCCATGGTAAAGTACTCGCTGTAGGGATAGCCCACCTCAAACAGGGCAAAGGTCTGGTTCCCGCTGGTCAGGTAACTTGCCGAAAAGTCCGTGGGATCCAGGGCGTCCTGATTTGCCGGTGTGCCGCACAGCATATCGTCCTCGCTGAACTCCTGTTCGGGGTCGCACAGCACCGTGACCGCCCCCTCCGAGGAGATGTAATAGATGTGCAGCCGCTCCCAGCGGGGGTAGCCGTTCATGGGCGATGCCTCCCCGAAGAAGCCGAACGCCTCCTGCTTTCCGTCCCCGTCATAGTCGTTGACCATCACATAGCGCTTGCAGGATGCGTACCGGCTGTCCACCGAAACGGCGTCCATCACTGCCTGAAACTCCGCCGTCCGGTCCACCGTCTCCGCCGCCGGGGAAGAGACAGTATTTTCCGCCGCCTTGTCCAGCATGGAAGTCACGCTTTCGTTGAGGGTCCCTTCGTTCCGGCGGATGGTCTTTTTGCCGCAGCCGCTGCACACCGTCAGCAGCATACAGCAGCTCAGCACCGCTGCAAAAACTCTCTTTTTCATTCTGGATTCTCCTTCTTGGTAATACCCTGCAGGTTTTTCCGCCGCTTTCCGCAGTGCGGCGGTCGTCCTCTCCCAGTGTACCCACTTTCGTCGGAGGGGTCAATAGCAAACGCCCGCTTCCGTCACAGAAAGCGGGCGTTCTGTCCTATCCTGTCGGTTTCCGTCATCGCTCAGCCCAGCAGGTCAAGGACGGCTGCCTTGGGGCGTGCCCCCACAGCCTGCCGCACCAGCTTGCCGTTTTCAAACACCAGCAGGGTGGGGATGCTCATGACCCCAAATTCCCCCGCAAGCTCCGGCTGCTGGTCCACGTTTACCTTGCCCACCTTCACGTCGGTGCGCTCCTCCGCCACCTCGTCCACGATGGGGCTCAGCATGCGGCAGGGACCGCACCAGCTTGCCCAGAAGTCCAGCAGCACGGGCTTGTCGCTGCGGAGCACTTCCTGCTCAAAGTTTTCTTTGGTGATGGTAATGACTGCCATATCGTTTTACCTCCTGAATGGGTGTTGTGTTTTATTGACAGTATCAGTATACCCCATATGCCGCCGCTTTTCCGTGACCGGGTCACGCAGGATGCAAAAAGAGCCGCCGCACCCATGGATGCAGCGGCTCTTTTATCGGTTTATCGTTACTTGTTCAGCATTTCCTTTACGGTCTTGCAGATGGTGGCAGCGTCCAGACCATACTCCTTCAGCAGGTCCCATGCCGGACCGGAGCAGCCAAACTTATCCTGCACGCCCACACGGCGCACGGGGGTGGGCAGCTTTTCGCTGAGGCAGGCGCAGACCGCCTCGCCCAGACCGCCCACGATGCTGTGTTCCTCGGCGGTGACGATCTTGCCGCACTCCTTTGCCGCCTTGAGGACGATCTCCTCGTCCAGAGGCTTGATGGTGTGGATGTTGATGACCCGGGCGTGGATGCCCTCGGCAGCCAGCTGCTCGGCAGCCTTCCGTGCCTCGTTGACCATCAGACCGGTGGCAATGATGGCAATATCACTGCCCTCGGTGACCTGCTCGCCCTTGCCCAGCTCAAAGTGGTAGTTTGCCTCGTCGTGGAACACCGGCACTGCAAGACGACCAAAGCGCAGGTACACCGGACCCTCCATAGCAAAGGCAGCACGGACGGCAGCACGAGCCTCCACGTCGTCTGCGGGGCAGATGACGGTCATGCCGGGGATGCTGCGCATGAGGGTAAAGTCCTCACAGCACTGGTGGGAAGCGCCGTCCTCGCCCACCGAGATGCCGCCGTGGGTGGCACCGATCTTCACGTTCAGGTGAGGGTAGCCGATGGAGTTGCGCACCTGCTCAAAGGCACGACCGGCGGCAAACATGGCAAAGCTGGAAACAAAGGGCACATAGCCCATGGTGGACAGACCAGCCGCCACGCCCATCATGTTCTCCTCGGCAATGCCGCAGTCGATGTGGCGTGCCGGGTATGCCTTGCGGAACATACCGGTCTTGGTGGCAGCAGCAAGGTCTGCGTCCAGCACGATCAGCTCGTCATGACCTTCGGCGGCAAGCTCCTTCAGGGTATTGCCGTAGCTTTCACGGGTAGCAATATTTTTCACGTCTGCCATCTTACTTGTCCTCCTGTTCCAGAGCGGCGTAGGCGGCATCCAGTTCTTCCATTGCCACCTTGTACTCCTCATCGTTGGGTCCCTTGCCGTGCCAGTCCACGGAGTTGGTCATATAAGAAACGCCCTTGCCCTTGGTGGTGTCCAGAATGATGCAGGTGGGCTTGTCCTGCTCTGCGTGGAATGCCTGCATGGCAGCCTCGATCTGGTCAAAGTCATGACCGTTGATGGTCACCACATTGAAGTTGAAGGCACGCATCTTGTCTTCCAGCGGAGCGCTGTTCATCACCGTCTCGGTGGTGCCGTCGATCTGCAGGTGGTTGCGGTCCAGCATGACGCAGAGGTTGGAGAGCTTGTAGTGGGCGGCAAACATAAATGCCTCCCAGCACTCGCCCTCTTCCACCTCACCATCGCCCACGATGGTAAAGACGTTGACGCCCTTGTCCTTGAGCTTTGCGCCCAGTGCCATGCCGCAGGCGGCAGACACGCCCTGACCCAGACTGCCGGTGGACATATCCACGCCGGGGGTCTGGTTCATGTTGGGATGTCCCTGCAGGTAGCTGCCGATCTTGCGCAGGGTCTTGAGATCTTCCACCGGGAAGAAGCCCCGCTCAGCAAGGGCGGCGTACAGCGCCGGTGCTGCATGACCCTTGGACAACACCAAACGGTCCCGGTCTGCCTTTTTGGGATCCTGGGGATCCACGTTCATCTCCACGAAATAGAGGTAGCTCAGCACCTCGGCGATGTCCAGACTGCCGCCCGGATGACCGCACTTTGCGCTGTGAGTGCCCTCGATCACGCCCATGCGGATGTGGCAGGCGTGCTTTGCCAGGGTAAGTTTTTCTGCATTTGTCATGATGGTCCTCCCGTATGAACCTCAGATTTGCAATCGTTCAAAAAAGCCTTTCGACAACACCGTGAACAGGGATCTGCCCGCAGCGCACTCTTTTTCAAGTTTATATTATCCATTCTGTGCAAAAAGGTCAAGCTTCTTCATGCAAAATGTACACTGCCGGGGAAATATTCTCCGAAATTTCCCGCTTTTTGGTGAAATTGCGATGGTCCTGCCCCCGTCTTGACACAGCAAAGACTTTTTTGCTATACTTTTTCCAGTTCCCGGCAGGAAGCCGGGTGGGCGGGCTGCAGCCTGCCGGTCCCTTTTGAGGGAGCTTTTTGCACTGCTTTGTCATTTTTTATCAAAAGACGCCACGAAGGGGTCTGCTTTCGGCATGGATGCCGGGCAGACCCCTTTTTTGCGTCCCAAGGAGGACTTTTCATGAAGACCCGGACCCCATCTCCCGCCCGCAAACTGGTGCTGGCGGCGCTGTTCCTTGCCCTCGCTTTTGTGCTGCCCCTGCTCACCGGTCAGGTGCCTCAGGTAGGCAGCATGCTGTGCCCCATGCACTTCCCCGTACTGCTGTGCGGCTTTGTGCTGGGGGGTCCCTGGGGGCTGGCAGTGGGCTTTGCCGCCCCGCTGCTGCGGTCGGTATTTTTTGGGATGCCGCCCATGTACCCCGTTGCCATTGCCATGGCATTTGAGCTTGCCGCCTACGGCGGAGTCTCCGGCTGGCTGTACCGGAAGGTAAAGCACACCCTGCCCATGATGTACGCCGTCCTGCTGACAGCAATGGTGGCGGGACGGCTGGTGTGGGGCGCCGTGCGCTTTGTACTGGCAGGGCTTTCCGGCAGCAGCTTTCCCTTCAGCGCCTTTTTGTCCGGAGCGCTGTTCACCGCCGTACCCGGCATCCTTGCACAGTTGGTGCTGATCCCTCTGATCCTCACCGCCCTGCAGAAGGCAAAGCTGACGAACTGACTACCTTGCCTTATACCCAAAAACGCCCCGGCGACTGCCGGGGCGTTTTTGCGTAAAAATCAGTCCTGTCTTTGCTTTGCAAGGTCCCTGGTGTAGAGGGCACGAGTGGCGTTGAGCACCGCAATGATCATGACACCCACGTCCGCAAAAATGGCGGTCCACATACTGGCAAGACCCAGAGCACCCAGCAGCAGACACACTGCCTTGACCCCCAGTGCAAACACGATGTTCTGGTACACGATGCCAAGGGTCCGGCGGGCAATGCCCATAGCAAGGGCGATCTTGGCGGGGTCGTCATCCATCAGCACCACATCCGCCGCCTCAATGGCAGCATCGGAGCCAAGGGCACCCATGGCGATCCCCACATCAGCACGGGACAACACCGGCGCATCGTTGATGCCGTCGCCCACAAAGGCAAGGTTTTCCTTGGGCTTCTTTTCTGCAATGAGCGTTTCGATCCGGTCCACCTTGTCCCCGGGCAGCAGCCCTGCATGGTATTCGTCCAGACCCAGCTGCGCAGACACTGCCTTTGCCACCGGCTCTGCGTCACCGGTGAGCATGACCGTCTTGCGGACCCCGGCTTTTTTCAGGGCACGGATGGCGGCGGCGCTGTGGGGCTTTACCACATCTGCAATAAGCAGGTAGCCGGCATAGACGCCTTCCACCGCCACATGGACGATGGTGCCTGCCTCACTGACCTCCGGCACCTGCAGTCCCAGCTTTTCCATAAGCCGGATGTTGCCGGCAGCAACGGTCTTTCCGTCCACCTGTGCGGTGACCCCGTGACCTCCCAGCTCCTGCACCCCGGTGACCCTGGCAGCATCGATGTCCCTGCCGTATTCCGCCTTGATGCTCAGGGAGATGGGGTGCTTGGACCAGCTTTCTGCCAGGGCAGCGGCTTCCACCAGCTGCTCCGGGCTGAAGTCCCCGGCGGGGTGGACCCCTACCACCTTAAAGGAGCCCTGGGTCAGGGTACCGGTCTTGTCGAACACTACGATGCCGGTGCGTGCCAGCTCCTCCAGATAAGTAGAGCCCTTTACCAGAATGCCACAGGCAGAGGCACCGCCGATGCCTCCAAAAAAGCTCAGGGGGAGGGAAATGACCAGCGCACAGGGGCAGCTGATGACCAAGAAGGTCAGGGCACGGTAGACCCACTCCCCGAACTGCGCCGGCTGTCCCAGCATCAGCAGCACCACCGGCGGCAGGAAGGCAAGTGCCAGTGCGCCGTAGCAGACGGCAGGGGTGTACACCCGGGCAAACCGGGTGATAAAGTTCTCGGCACGTGCCTTTTTCATGCTGGAATTTTCCACAAGGTCCAGGATCTTGGACACGGTGGATTCCCCAAATTCCTTGGTGGTCCGCACCTTCAGCAGACCGGTCATATTCACGCAGCCGCTGATGATCTCATCCCCAGTCTTTACGTCCCGGGGCAGGCTCTCGCCGGTAAGGGCGGCGGTGTTCAGGGCAGAAGCCCCCTCCACGATGACTCCGTCAATGGGCACCCGCTCGCCGGGTTGTACAAGGATCACGGTCCCCACTTCCACATCATCGGGGTCCACCTGTTCCAGCTTGCCCTCTTCGTTCTCCACGTTGGCGTAGTCCGGTCGGATATCCATCAGGGCACTGATGCTCTGGCGGCTCTTGCCCACCGCCACACTCTGGAACAGCTCACCGATCTGATAGAAGATAATAACGGCGCAGCCCTCCACATAGTCTCCCAGTGCAAAGGCACCCACCGTGGCAACCGCCATCAGGAAACACTCATCAAAGGGCTGACGGTTCTTGATGCCCTTCAGTGCCTTGCGCAGCACATCCCAGCCCACTACAAGGTAGGGGATGCAGTAAAGTGCCAGTTCCACCGGCATGGGAAGCTCCGGCAGCAGACCCAGAACCCCCACCATAGCAAGAGCGATGAGGATCTGGTACAGCGCCTTTTTTTGCTTTTTGGTCATACAAAAAACTCCTTTTTGGTCCGGTAAGGCAGGGCAGAGAACCTGCCGACGGTTTTTCCGCCGCAGCCCTCGGGGCAGCAATTTTCAACATATTTTCCCCAAGGAAATTGTTTTTCCACCCTTTCCCCCGTGTTTTCCACAACTTTTTCCCGAAGAAAACCTGCATTTTCACGCTTTTTTTCAAAGTTTTCCGCAAAGCGTGTTGAAAACCCAGTGGAAAGTGTTGAAAACTGTCCGTTTTTTCCACAGAAAAAACCAACTCCCAAGCGCCGGGGGCGTAAAAAGCTCCCCCGAAGGGGAGCGGGGCACAGGATCCCGGCTGCAGAGTCAGATATCAAAGATCTGGCAGTCGTCCTCCACCTTCTTGCAGGCGGCAAGGACCTTCTCCATGGTGGCGTGGGGTTCTGCGTCCTCGGCAAACTCCACCTTCATCTTCTGGGTCATAAAGCTGACGGTCGCCTTTTCTACACCGGCAACGGTGTTGGCAGCATCCTCCATCTTTGCGGCGCAGTTTGCGCAGTCCACTTCGATCTTGTAGGTCTTTTTCATAGTAAGTACCAGCCTTTCTTTTTATATTATGCGGGCGGCGTGCCCGGCTTATTCCTCGATATGGTCCATCCCCATGGAGAGGATGCTGCGCACATGGTCATCGTCCAGTGCGTAGTACACGGTCTTGCCCTCCCGCCGGAACCGCACCAGCTTGGAGTCCTTCAGGACCCGCAGCTGGTGGCTGACGGCGGACTGACTCAACCCCACGGCGTCCGCAATATCCTGCACGCACAGCTCGCTGTCATGGAGGGCATACAGGATCTTGATGCGGGTGGAGTCGCCAAACACCCGGAAAAGATCCGCCAGTTCGTACAGCACCTCATCGTCCGGCATCTCCACCGGCGGAAGGGAGTCAGCAGGTTCGGTCTGCTGGGACATACGGCTCACTCCTTTCAATTTGTCATATGAGCATCTGTTCATGCGTTCATGATACCACCAGTTCTCGGCTCTGTCAAGCATTTTTTCAAAAAAGGCAAAAGAATTTTTTCTGCGTAAAAACGCAAAAAAGCTGCATTTTTATTTTGCAAAAAGCCTGCATTTTCCCACTGCCCCAAAACGCAGAAAAGGCTGGCACCAAACGGCGCCAGCCTTTGAAAGATCTATGATTCAGCAGCCCATAAACTCCGGCAGAGGCTTGCCCTGCTTGCGCCACTGATGATACTCGGCGGTAGCGGCAAATTCCACATCACCGGCAGAGTTCAGCGCTGTTTCCACGGAATCCTGCACCACGCCGATGATAAAGCCCACGCCCACCATCTGCATGGCAATATCGTTGGAGATGCCAAACAGAGAACATGCCATGGGGATCAGCAGCAGGGAGCCGCCTGCCACGCCGGAAGCACCGCAGGCACCCAGAGCACTCATGACACTGAGCACGATGGCAGCAGGCAGGGACACCTGAATGCCCAGAGTGTTTGCCGCTGCAAGGGTCATGATGGTAATGGTGATGGCGGCACCGTCCATGTTGATGGTGGCACCCAGCGGGATGGAGACGGAATACATATCCTTGTCCAGACCCAGCTTTTCACACAGAGCCATATTCACCGGGATGTTGGCGGCGGAGCTGCGGGTGAAGAAGGCGGTGAGACCGGACTCCTTCAGGCAGCGGAACACCAGCGGGTAGGGGTTGCAGCCCAGATAGATGAACATGATAAAGGGGGAGACCACCAGTGCCATAAACAGCATGGTACCCACCAGCAGTGCCAGCAGCTTGCCGTACTGGGTAAAGATCGCCAGACCGTTGCCGGAAACGTTGGTGTACACCAGACCCATGATGCCGAACGGGGCAAGGTTGATGATCCAGCGCACGATCTGGGACACCGCATCTGCGGTGTTTGCCATAAAAGTCTTGGTGCTCTCCGAGCCGATGCCCTTCATGGCAAAGCCGAACATGCACGCCCAGAACAGGATGCCGATGTAGTTGCCGTTCATGATGGCGCTGACCGGATTTGCCACAAAGTTGGTCAGCAGGGTGCCCATCACCTCGCCCAGACCCTGGGGGATCACATCAGACTGTGCGGCGTCTGCCAGCACCACGGTGACCGGGAACATAAAGCTGGTGACCGCTGCGATCGCCGCCGCAAGGAAGGTGGTGAGCATGTACAGCCAGATCACCGTGCCAAACCGGCGATCCAGCCGGGAAGATCCCTGTGCCAGTGCGCTTGCCACAATGACGAACACCAGCACCGGGGCAATGCCCTTCAGCGCTCCTACAAACAGGTTGCCCAGCTCCGACACCCAGCCTGCACCGGGGAATGCCAGTGCCAGCACGGCGCCGACTACCAGACCCACCAGAATGCGCAGGATCAGGCTGACGCTGTTGTACTTTGCCACAACTGCTTTTAAAGCCTTCATGATATAATAACACTCCTCTAGCATTGTACGCCCACTGCGTACATTTTTCCTGTTTCTTACTCGAGAACAGGTGTCATTATAGCACACACGGCAGGAAAATAAAAGTGTTTTCAGCCTTTTTCTGCCTGCAAAACGGTCTTTTTGTGTAATTTTACCAGAAGCCCTTCCAAAACTGTGTCTGTCACGAATACAGTTTTGGCTTTTGGAACAAAAAACGCCCGCCCCGGCGGGGCAGGCGTTTGGTGCTTTTAAGGTTTACTCCAGCGGCTGGGTCAGCGCCATCTTCTGGTAGGCGATACGGGGAGTGCCGTCCGCCACATGGATGATGCCGCAGCGGGTAAAGCCATTCTTTTCCAGCATATGCTGCATGATTTTGTTGTCGGCGTGGGTATCCGCCCGCAGGGTCTCGCAGTGCTCCAGACACCACTGGAACACCTCGGTGGACACCCCGCTGCGCCTGCCTGCAGAGGCAAGGCGGTGGACGGTGCCGTAGGGCAGGGTATCATTGAGCCAGCTGCCCTCTTCGATCACCGCATAGGTTGGGTCCGGACCCAGAATAAAGGCAAACACCGCTTCCAGCTCCCCGTTGACCACATACACAAACAACCGGTTGGAGTCGATATCCTCCTCCAGCATCTGCCGGGAAGGATAATTTTCTCCCCACTGTGTGGGATTGCCCGACTCTGCCATCAGCCTGCGGGCACGGGCATAAATTTCCATGATCCGGTCCAGATCGGACCGCACTGCTCCACGAAACATCCTGATTCCACCCTCTTTTTGATTTGATCCGCAGCGTCCTGCGCTGCGTTGCCATAGGGGTATTATACTACAAATTGCCATAAAAGACCAGTTTTTTGACACCTCTGACAAAAAAACAGGACACAGCGCCGCTTTTGCACTGTGTCCTGCTGCCGGTCGCTCCCTTATGCTCTGGGGCGGCTGCGGGCGGTGCGCACCTGCCGGTACTCCCGGGGGCTCACCCCGTAGCGCTCGTGGAACAGGCGGTAGAAGTAGCTGGTGTTCTCGTAGCCCACCATGCTGATGATCTGCTGGATGTTCATATCGCTGCGGCGCAGCAGCCGTGCCGCAGTTTCCATGCGATGCTTCTGCAAAAGCTCCTTGTAGGTACGCCCGGTCTGGGCACGGACGCACTCGCTGACATACGCCAGCGACACTCCGTAGGCACGTGCCACGTTGGACAGGCTCGCCTCCCGGTAGTTCTGGGTGATCTCATGCAATGCCGCCTGCACCAGCGCCTCCCGGCTCACCGTCTCAGTGCGTGGTTCCAGCGGAAACCGATTCTGTGTCATGGATATTTCCTCCGTAAGGGTGCGGCGGACGGGGGACAGGGGGATGTCGGACATCCGCCGCACGGGACTTTCCGATCCCTTCCCGGGACCTGTATATCCTGTATACGAAATACAGATCCCTATAATTGCAGGAAACTAAAAAATTTTTAATTATTTTTCGTCTTACGGAAAAAGGCTGCCCGGCACATTGCCAAGGCAGCCTTTTCCGAGAAGAAAATAAGGAAAACACGAACCCCAGAAGGGAAAGTGAGAAAAGCTCAGAACATATTTTCGTCCTTATACCGTCCACTCCGCACGAACTGGACCCACTCCGCCACATTCACGGCGTGGTCTCCGATGCGTTCCAGATATTTAATGACCATCAGCAGGTCCAGCGCTGCATCCACCTTGCCGGGGTCTGCGGCGATCTCCTGCGCCAGAGTGTGCTTGATGGCGTTGAAGTCGTCATCCACCTCATCGTCTGCGGCGATCACCTGCCGGGCAGCGTTCTCGTCCTCGGCGGTAAGGGCAGCAAGGGCGTCCAGGATCATCTGGTGTGCCTTTCTGCCCATGGCGATCGCCTGACTCACCGCCGGGTCTCCCTCTTTGCGCACAGTGACCAGATGGGGGATGATCTCTGCAATGTCGGAGGCATGGTCTCCGATGCGCTCGATGTCGGTGACCACCTTCATGGCGGTGGAGATGCGGCGCAGATCTCCTGCCACCGGCTGCTGCCGCAGCAGCAGGGTCATGCAGCGGTGCTCAATGTCCCGCTCCATGTTGTTGATACGACCGTCCCCTTTGACGATATCACGGGCGGCATCAGCGTCGGCAACACAGAGTGCTTCCAGCGCAGCTTCCACAGCGTCGGCGCAGGTCTGCCCCATGTGGGTCAGTGCGCTTTTCAGCGCCTCCAGATCGATGTCGTATTGTTTGCGGATGCTCATTGTCGTTTCCTCCTTTAGCCGAACCGTCCGGAAATGTAATCCTCGGTGCGTTTGTCCCGGGGTGCACTGAAGATCTTTGCCGTCTCGTCCACTTCCACCAGTTCGCCCAGCAGGAAAAAGGCGGTGCGGTTGCTGATACGTGCCGCCTGCTGCATATTATGGGTGACGATGACCACGGTGTAGTTCTTTTTCAGCTCGCTCATAAGCTCCTCCACCTTCATGGTGGAACCGGGGTCCAGAGCGCTGGTGGGCTCATCCATCAGCAGCACCTCCGGCTTTACCGCAAGGGCACGGGCGATGCACAGACGCTGCTGCTGTCCGCCGGAAAGTCCCAGTGCACTCTTTTTGAGCCGGTCCTTCACCTCGTCCCACAGGGCTGCCCCCCGCAGGGAGCTTTCCACCAGTTCATCCAGCTCCGCCTTGCTGCGGACGCCGTGGAGGCGGGGACCATAGGTGATGTTCTCGTAGATGCTCATGGGGAAAGGGTTTGCCTTCTGGAACACCATGCCCACCCGGCGGCGCAGATCGGTCAGCTCCATTTCCCGGGCAAAGATATCCTCACCCCGCAGCCGCACATCACCCTCGATTCGCACCCCCGGCACAAGATCGTTCATGCGGTTCAAAGTCTTTAAAAAGGTGGACTTGCCGCAGCCGGAAGGTCCGATGAGAGCAGTGATCTCTTTTTCGCCCACATCCAGCGAGATATTTTTCAGTGCCTTGAAATCTCCGTACCAGAGATTCAGATCTTTTGCCGAAATCACCGGCACATTCGTGTTTTCCATAGAATACCTCATATTGTGACCCCTTAGCCGGAGCCGTTGCTTATCTATTGATCTTGCCGCTTCCTCTAAAGGCTTCCCCCGGTCGGGGGAAATCTGTCCCCAAGGGGTGAAGGCTTTTGCGGAGTATCCGCAACCACTCATAGCTCACACGGCATCCCTGTGGGGTTTCTCCTTCTCTTTTTACTGCTTCTGCTTCCGTTTCGTTTTTGCCAGCCGTGCCGCCAGATTGATGACCAGCACCAGAATCAGCAGCACCGCACCGATGCCCCAAGCGGAGGAAAAGTCGCCGTCCTCAAAGGCACGCAGGTACAACAGCACCGACAGGGTGGCACCGTTGGAAGTGTATGCCTTAACGATGCCTTTGGCGATGACTTCCGCCGCACCGGCGGTGAACAGCAGGGCGGCGCTTTCGCCTACGATGCGTCCCACTGCAAGGATACAGCCGGTGACGATGCCGTCGATGCTGCAGGGCAGCACGATGGTGCGGATGATGTGCCACTTGCCGGCACCCAGACCCATGGCACCCTCCCGGTAGCCCTGAGGCACCGTTTTGAGGGATTCCTGGGTGGTGCGGATGATGGTGGGCAGGTTCATCACCACCAGCGTCAGGCTGCCGGACAACAGACAGGTCTGGAAGCCCAGCGCCTGACTGAACACCAGCATACCCACCAGACCATAGATGATACTGGGGATGCCCGCAAGGGTCTCGTTGGTAAACTCGATGATCTCAATGAGCCGCCGGTTGGTGGCATACTCGGTCAGGTAGACTGCCGCACCCACCCCCAGCGGCAATACGATAAGTAATGTCAGCAGAATGACATACAAGGTGTTGAGGATGGCAGGCAGGATGCCGTCGGTCTTTTTCAGCACACTGGCGGTGGTGGAAAGAAATTTCCAGCTGATGTGGGGGATACCCCGCACCAGCACCAGTGCGATGATACCGGTCACCAGCAGGATCACCAGCACCGCCGCCGCCCACACCAGTGCGTTCATCACCCGGTTCCATGCCCGGCGGGAGGGCGAAAAGCTCTTAGTCATTCCGGTCTCCTCCCTTCAGCACCACATTCAGCACCACGTTGATGATCATGATAAAGACAAACAGCACCAGCGCAATGCTGAACAGTGCCTGCCGCTGCAAGCCGCTGGCATAGCTCATCTCTTTAGCGATGGCAGTGGTCAGGAAGGTGACGCTGCGGAACAGGCTGTCCGGCATGTTGGGGCTGTTGCCTGCCACCATCATCACCGCCATTGCCTCGCCAATGGCACGACCGATGCCCAGCACGATGCCTGCGGCAATGCCGCTTTTGGCGGCGGGGATGCTGATCTTGAACCATGTTTCGGTATCGGTGGCACCCAGTGCCAGACTGCCCTGCTCATACTCCGGGGGCACCGCATTCAGCGCCGTCACCGACACCGACACGATGCTGGGCAGGATCATGATGGACAGCACCACGATGGCGCTGAGCAGGCAGGCACCGGACGCCTTGCCAAAGGTCTTTGCCACCGCAGGCACCAGCACCTGCATACCCAGCAGACCAAACACCACGCTGGGGATGCCGGACAGCAGCTCGATGGCGGTGACCACCACCGTGCGCACCTTGGGATCTGCTGCCTTGGACAGGAACACGGCGGTAAGCAGTCCCACCGGCACGCCGATGAGGGACGCTCCCAGAGTGCCGTAGATGCTGGAAAGGATGAAGGGCAGGATGCCAAACAGCGGTTCTGCCGCCGTGGACGCCCACTTGCTGCCAAAGAGGAAGGAGAACAGCCCGATCTTGCGGATCGCCGGAACACCGGAGATCACCATATACACCGAGATGAGCACCACACAGCCCACCGCCAGCATACCGCACAGAAAGAAGAGGAAATTCATGATGGCTTCTAGCCAGTCGGCGGGGGTACGGGGCAGACGGACCCGGCGGGAGGAAAAAGTATTCTTCGTCATAAAACTATGCCTTTCAGCAAAACCGCGCCGTCCCGTGCCATTCAGAGGCAGGGCAGCGCGGCAGTTGATTCTGCTTGGTTCTCCCAGAAGGAGAAAAGTTTACTCGTTCATCGGCACGGCGCCTGCGGTGCGGATCAGGTCTGCAGCGTCCTTGCTGGTGGCAAAGTCGAAGAACGCCTGTGCCTGCTCAGACAGGGTGACGCTCTTGTTGGTGACGAACACAAAGGGGCGCTGGATCTTGTAGCTGCCGTCCTTGACCGTATCCTCACTGCACTCCACGCCTTCCACGGTGACCATTGCCACGGTGTCGCCCACAGCGGACAGGGAAGCGTAGCCGATCGCCAGAGGGTTAGCCTCCACAGCGCTGATGACAGCGCCGGTGGCGGTCAGCTCCTGGGCATACTTGCAGCTGTCCTTCACGTCCACGATGCTCTCAAAACCGTCACGGGTGCCGGAGCCGGCTTCACGACCGATGAGCACGATCTCGCCGTCCTCACCGCCCACATCCTTCCAGTTGGTGATCTCGCCGGTGAACATCTGCTTCAGTTGGTCCACAGACAGGTCTGCCACCTTGCTGTCCTTGCTGACGATGATGGCGATGCCGTCCAGAGCCACGGTGGTGCCGTCCACATCGTTCTTTTCCTCATCCTTCAGAGCACGGGAAGAAAGACCGACATCCAGCGTCTTGTCGGTGGCACCGGTGATGCCTGCGCCGGAACCGGTGGGGTCATAGCTGACGGTGACGCCCGGCTCCACCTCAGCAAAGCCCTCGGTGAGAGCGGCAATGACGTTCTTCATGGAAGTGGAACCGCCGGTAGCAACGTTGCCGGATAGGGTGCCTGCAGCCTGCGCTGCGGAAGAAGCGGTGGACTCTGCAGTAGAAGCTGCGGTAGAGGCAGAGGATGCTGCGCCGCCGCAGGCGGTGAGGGCAGCGGCAGCAGCAACTGCGCCGCAGGCGGTGATAAAGGAACGACGAGTGATCTTTTTCATAATTATTTCCTCCAGACTTACGCCGGACCCCCGTCCGGCAACCTGTATATGTGTTTTCCTTGGGAACGGCTCTATTGTATCCCTCCCCGCCTGCTGCTGCCACCATGGACGTGCAAAAGATGCGTAAAACTTTGTGCACATTGCCAGCCCCAATGTAAAGAACAGGTAATGCAGCGCAAAACAAAACGCCGCCGGGCACTCCTGTTTCCAAGAGTGCCCGGCGGCAAAATGTTGTCCGAATCTTATTCCTTGCTGGGGGTAACAGTTTTTCCATCGTAACGGAATACGGCAGTTTGACCATGATAAGCCACCCGCAGGATGAACGTACCATCGCTGCATTCTGCAGGAACCCCTTTTTCACTTTCCAGACAGAACTCCTTCGAACTGCGATATTCCTTATAACTATTCGGCTCCACTGTCAGTTTGTTGCAAGCAAATTTCAGTGGATACTCATTATTTTCCATATCCGTAACGGTGCCAGCAATATCTTCCGGCTCCAATATTACCTGCTCGACGGTATCATTCTGAATCGCGAACAGCGGACAATAGGACACAGCATGGTCGCTGTCAACGGTTATAGTTGGAGCTTCGCACATAAACACCACTCCGTCGATCGTCACCTTCGGACGGTCATTCATCCCTCCGCAGCCGGTCAAAGCCCCTGCGGCGGTCAGCACCAGTGCCCCGGCGCTCAGTTTCATAAAGGTTCTGCGATCCATCCTTTTTACACTCCTTCCGGTGCCTTTTATCCCGCTTTATTTCTTCAGGACAAAGGTTTTTGTGGTATAGTCCAGTGTGTAGGTCTCCTTGACGTCCATGCCGCCGATCACCACACAGACCTCCGCCTTTTTGTCGGCGATCTTCTGATACAGTGCCCGGTCCGTCATCTTAAAGTTCAGGTAACCGCTGCGGGACTCCCAACCCATACCAAACGTCACCACCCCGCTGTCCTTGGACGGAAGGTCTCCCGCTGCGCCGGTGCCATCCATCAGAGGCTGGGTCTGTCCGTCAACGGTCATCCGGAAGTTCTGCTTGCACTGAAACTTCCAGCCATCCTTGTCCAGATTTTTCAGATACACCTTCACCTTAAATTCTGCCCACCAGGGGGTGGTGGAATTCAGCGAGCTGGGATGCTCCGCCGTATCCCAGCCCACCACTTTAGCGGTATATCCGCCAAAATCGGTGTCGGTCCCCGCATCCCCGCAGCCGGTAAGCATACCGGACATGGAGACCGCCACTACGGCAGCAGCTGTGGTTTTCAGAAATGTACGACGATCCATTTTTGCAGTCATAACGATGCCCTCCTAAAAAATCTCTGCAGCCAGAGATACTATCCTATTCTAAGCGTACCACATTTTACCGGATAGTCAACCACAAAGCGGCAAAAAAGCCCCCTGTGCACAAAAAATACACAGAGGGTCCTGTTTGCCGGTCCGGCTCAGCAGCAGCTGCTGCCATCGGGGGCGTAGAACTGCACATATTTGCGCCATTCGCCCTCGCTGATGGTGTGCTTATAGCAGTCCACCAGCGCATTCACCGTGTCCAGAGCGGTCTGCTCCGGAGCACCGGGGCAGGGCAGCACCAGCACCCGGAACCATGCATCAAAGAGATGCTCGGTGTAGCCCGTATCCCGTGCCCCGCACCGGGCGTAAAAGCCCAGCCGCCGCACCGCCATCGCCTCATCCTCTGCCTTTTCGGGGCATTCCGACTCGATGATGATCGCCTGCGCCGCCTTTTCGTACTCCGGCAGGGCGGCAAGGAGCTGCGCTCCCAGACCACCGGCACGGTACTGGGGCACCACGGCAAAGTAGTCCAGCTGGCTGACGGCGACCCCTTCCGGCTGCACCATCAGGAGGTAGGCGGCAAGTTTGTCCCCGTCAAAGACCCCCCATGTATGCGCCATACCTTCCGCTTCGCTGGCAAGGATCATGCTCAGGGGCTTCAGCTCCCCGGCGGGAAAATCCCGGCGCATCTCGTTCAGGTACACCTCGGTAACTTCCGGGGCAGTCAGCCGCCGCCAGGTATAGGCGGTTTTTTGCAATGTCATGGCAGAGTATCCTCGTCTTTCTTCATTCTGAAACGCTGCGGCAGTCCGCATTAAAAAAACATACAAGCAGATAGTAACATACTTTTGAAAAAAAAGATAGACCGGCACCTTCCTTCTTCGGCGGCTCTTTGCTGTCCATTTTGCCCAAAGGCTTGCATCCACCGGCAGAATCGGGTACTATACTACTATAGGAACACCACCATAATATGCAAAGGAGAATCCGCCATGGAATGGACTGACATCCGCCTGACCGTAGCAAAAGCCGACGCTGACAACGCCGAGGCTGTTGCCACCATGATCGCCGAAGGCGGCATTTATATCGAAGACTACAGCGACATCGAGCAGCAGGTCGCCGAGATCGCCCATGTGGACCTGATCGAGCAGGAGCTGCTGGACAAGCCCCGGGACACCGTGATCATCCATATGTATCTGGAGCCCGGTGCCTCGCCGGTGGAGACGCTGGCACTGATCTCTGCCCGCATGGAGGCAGCCGGCATCCCCTACACCGTGGAGACCGAAGGGGTGGAGCAGGAGGACTGGCAGAACGGCTGGCGCAAGTACTACCACCCCATGGAGATCGGCAGCCGCCTTGCGGTGGTGCCCTCCTGGCAGGAATACGACACGGACCGGGTCAAGCTGATCCTGGATCCCGGTCTCGCCTTTGGCACCGGCGGACACGAGACCACCAGCCTGTGCATGGAAGCACTGGACCAGCTGGTCCGGGGCGGAGAGCGGGTGCTGGACATCGGCACCGGCAGCGGCATTCTGGCAATTGCCGCCCTGAAGCTGGGAGCTGCCAGCGCCGAGGGCGTGGACATCGACCCGGTGGCAGTCCGCACCGCCGGGGAGAACGCCGCCCTCAACGGGGTACAGGACAAGCTGACGGTACTGGTGGGAGACCTGTCCGATAAGGCAAAGGGGACCTACGACATCATCACCGCCAACATCGTGGCAAATGCCATCATCTCCCTTGCCCCCGCTGTACCCGGACTGCTGGCTGAGGGTGCCACCTTTATTGCCAGCGGCATCATCGACAGCCGCAAGGACGAAGTGATCACCGCTCTGGAAAACGCAGGGCTTTCTGTACAGGAAGTAAAGGAAAAACGGGGCTGGGAGTGCCTCGTCTGCAAAAAAGCGTAAGGAGGTCCCATGCCGCACCGTTATTTTACCACCGAGATCTCCGACGGCACCGCCACCCTCCGGGGTGCGGACGCCCATCATCTGGCACGGGTCATGCGGGCACGGACGGGGGATACCGTCATCCTGTGTGACGGCAATGCCGTGGAATATACTGCCACCATCACCGGTTTTGGGGAGGACACGGTGGAGTTCAGCGTGGAGCCGGGCTACCCCAGTGCCGCCGAACCCAGCGTAGAAGTCACCCTGCTGGCAGGCTACCCCAAGCAGGACAAGCTGGAGCAGATCATCAAACACGGGGTGGAGCTGGGCGCTGCCCACATCCAGCCCTTCTTCAGCCGGTACTGCGTCGCCGCCCCAAAAAAAGAGGAGCAGAAAAACGAGCGGTACAACCGCATCGCCATGGAAGCCGCCAAGCAGTGCGGACGGGGAGTGCTGCCGGATGTGGCGCTGCCTCTGCCCAACTTTGGGGCGGTGTGCCGCAGCTTTGGGCAGTACGATCTGGTGCTGTTCTGCTATGAATGCGGCGGGGCACCCCTGCGGCAGCTCCTTGCCGATGCCCGCCCCCCAGAGGGCAGGAAATTAAAGATCGCCATCGTTACCGGCGCCGAAGGCGGCTTTGCCGCCGAGGAAGCCCAGATGGCAGCAGATGCCGGTGCAAAGACCGTGGGACTGGGTCCCCGGATCCTGCGGTGCGAGACCGCGCCGCTGGCGGTCCTTGCGTCCGTCATGACCCTGACCGGGGATCTGGAATAATACAAAAGGGGACGGCATCTGCCGTCCCCTTTTGTATTATTGTATCCGATCATTCCGGCTTGTTATCATCCGGCAAGGCGTCTGCTTCCAGCAGTGCCTTTTTTGCACCCAGCAGGTTCTGGGGGCTTACCGAAAAGCTGCGGAGACCCATCTGCAGATATTGCACCGTATTGGCGGGGTTGCCCACTGCCAACCCGCAGATGGTCACCGGCACATTGCCCTGCTTGGCAGCGTCCATCACCATGGTGATGAGCTTTTTCATGGCAGGGCTGGCAGGGCGGTAGTACCGCTCTGCGCTTGCCAGCTCCCGGTCTGCCGCATGGGTGTACTGGGTCAGGTCGTTGGTGCCGATGACAAGGAAGTCGCAGCCGTGTGCCACAAATTCCTCAGCAGTAAGGCACGCCGCCGGTACGCTGAGCATGACACCAAACTGGGTCTTTTCGTTGAAGGGCACCCCCCGCTCCCGGAGGCTCCGGCGGCAGCGCTCCACGATGTGCATGGCGGCGTCCCAGTCCTCCACGTCGGTGACCATGGGGAACATGACCCGCAAAGGTCCCCGTGCCGCCGCTCGCAGCAGAGCGCAGATCTGGGTCTCGAACTGCCGGGGCTGCCGCAGGCTGTTGCGGATGCCCCGGAGACCCAGTTTGGAGGACTGGACCCCCTGATAGGCGTCCGCCATGGTGCGGTCCGCCCCAAAGTCGAAGGTGCGCACCGTGACCGGGCAGCCCTGCGCCGCTACAAGGCAGGAGCTGTAGAAATAGAACTGCTCCTGCTCGTCCAGGATCCGTCCCGGCAGCATCATGTAACTGCTGCGCAGCAAGCCAACCCCCCGTGCGCCCGACTGCATGGCGGTGTCGATGTCCTCGGGTCCAAAGCAGTTTGCCAGCAGCTCAAAGGGCTGCCCATCCCGGGTGCGACCGGGCAGGGCGCACAGCTGGTTCATCTCCGTATTTTTCCGCTGCAGCTCACAGATCCGGTTTTCTGCCTGCTGACGGGTCGCCACATCCGGGTCCAGAATGCACTCTCCCTTGGTGGAGTCCAGGATCACGGTGCGCCCGTCGCAGTCCTCCAGAAAATCCCTGCCCACCTGCACGATGGCAGGGATGTTCATGGCACGGGCAATGATGGCGGCATGGCTCTGCCCGCTGCCCTCTGCCGTAATGACCCCCAGGATCATGCCGGAGGGCACGCTGAACAGGTCCGTGGGCATAAGGCGGTCTGCCGCAAGGATCACCGGATGGTCCAGTGCCAGCCACATCCGGGGACGGTTGCTCAGAATGTTGATGACCCGGCTGGTGGCGTCCAGAATGTCCACGCTGCGCAGCTGCAAATAGGGGTTATCCGCCATATTTGCCAGCTGGTCTGCATAGCGCTGCCCCACCTTGTCCACCGCTGCCGCCGCACTGACGCCGGCATGAATGCAGAACCGGATCTCCCGGAGCATTCCCTCATCCTCCAGCATCATGCTCTGGAACTGAAAGATCGCCTGCTCGGTGGAGGCGGCACGCTCTGCCATGGAGTCCAGCTCACTTTTGGCAGTGCTCAGCGCCCCTTCCAGCTGCTGCAATTCCCGTTCCGGGTTGAAGGGTCCGGTGCTGAAGGTCTCCACATGGCGTTCCAGGCGGCTGACCTGTCCCAGAACCAGTCCCGGCGAAGCCGATGATCCTTTCCAAATCCTCATTGTTCTGTCACCTCCGGCAGCTGCGGCGCAGTCAGGGTATAATAGACCAGCGCCTGTAAAAACGTGTTGGGCAGCAGGGCAGCAAATGCCGCCTGTGCGGCGGTGCTGCTGCCCTCAAACAGGGGGGCAAAGCTCTGCATCCTCTCCCGGTCGCATTTCTCCAGAAATGCCCGGCACAGGCTGCGGGTGGTGTAGTAATGGGCGGGGTCCACCCCCGCATCCTCCGCCGCCGCTTCCAGCGGGGCAAGGTCCGGGTCCCTCATCCGTGCCAGCAGCAGTGCTGCGTCTGCGGTCAGGGTGACGGGGTACTTTTCCCGCACCGCCTTCTGCACCTTTTCAAATCTCTGGCGGAAGTCTGCGGCGTCGGCGCTGCTTTCTGCCCCGCTGTCCACAGCGTAGGCGCAGCCCCGCAGCCGCCCAAAGGCACGGAGGGTGTCGTAATAGCCCAGCTCGATGTTGCGGCGGGCGGTGTCCGGGTCAAAATGAAGGATGTCCCCCAGCTCCCAGTAACTGCGGATCATGGTGGTGGGCAGACCCGTCAGGTTGGGGCGGGTGATGCCTACCCCTTCCAGATCCACACAGACCAGCTCCTCCGCCCCCATCTTCTTGGCAAGACCCATGGGCATGTTGTCGCTGTAGCCGCCATCCAGAAACTTTACCCCGTCGATGTCCCGTGCCCGCAGGGCAGGGAAGCACGCCGCCGAGGCAAGCAGGTAGTCCTTGACCCTGCCTGCCGGGATCTCCTCCAGCGGCAGTTCCCAAGCTTTCAGCCCCCGCTGTTCCACAGTCACCAGACCAAAACGGGTGGAGGCGGCACGCAGAGCTTTTTCATCCAGCACCCGCTCCACAATATCCTCCAGTGGGGAAACATCCATGCCTCCGGCACGCACCACCTGACGCAGAAAGCTGTGCAGGGCAGAAAGGTCGGCGTTTTCTTCCGGCAGCTCCATCACATCCCTGCTGCGGATGGTGAGCCACATATCCCGTGCCGTCTCGTACAGGTCCAGCACGAACATGGCGCCGTTGAGGCTGCCCACGCTGGTGCCGGTGATGATCTGGGGGTGCCAGTCCAGCTCCATCAGCGCCCGCCAGACCCCCACCTGATAGCTGCCCCGTGCTCCGCCGCCGGCAAGCACCAGCGCCTTGCAGGGCATATTTCTGCTTTCCATTGCATCCGCCCCCCTTTGAATGGTTCCGGTTTTGTATAATTATAGCATATTTCAACCGGAATTTCTTCCTGTTTTTGGATGTTCACAACTTTTTTACGGCAAAGATCCATGATATACTGAAAGAAAACGATTTCAGCAAGGAGCTTTATTCTATGCGTTGCAGACAGTGGATCTTTGATATGGACGGCACCCTCACCGACAGCATGAAAGTGGTATGGGAGGGGGCACCTCTGGCGCTGCTGCAGCGGTACGGGCGCACCCCCAAAGCAGACCTGCAGGAGGTGCTGCTGACCATGGGCATGGAAGAGGGGGCACGGTACCTGATCCGGGAGTACCGGCTGCCGCTGGCAGAGGCAGACTACTACGGCGTCATGCGGGAAGTGGTGGCGGAGTTGTACGAGACCGTGGAGCTGAAGCCCGGTGTCCGCACCCTGCTGGCACGGCTGCAGGCAGAAGGGGCACGGATCTGTCTGTGCTCCAACACATGGTCGGACCAGTGCCGTGCCGTGCTGACCCGGCTGGGCATTGCAGACTATTTTTCCTTCATCGTAGAGGCGCAGGGAGCAAAGCGCAAGGACCACCCGGAGGTGTTTTTTGAGTGTCTCCACCGGCTGGGCGGTGCAGACCCCGCCCTGTGCGCCGTGGGGGAGGATGCGGTGTATTCCGCCCGCACCGCCCATCAGGCAGGGTTCACGGTCATCGGCATTCAGGATGCTGCCAGCGCCGCCGACGCCCCGGAGATGGAGCAGGTCTGTGACCAGTTCCTACCGGACTGGACCGCTCTGGACTGGGACAGGGTGTGACCCTTATTTTGTCAGTGCTTCCCGCACCGCCGCTTCCCGTCCCCGGGGCACCGGGATCCGCACCCCGCTTTCCATCCGCAGCTCCCCGGGGGCAAGGAGGCTGACACATTTCAGATTTACCACATAGGAGCGGTGGGGCTGCAAGAACCGCCCGTCTGCCAGCAGCGGGTCCGCCACAGCAGAAAAGGGCACCCGCAGAGAAAGGGACGCCACGTCCTCCCCGCTGGTAAGATGGAAGTGCACCACATGGTGGGTGCATTCCAGATATTCGATGCAGGCATATGCCAGCACCCGCAGCCCCTGGGCTGTGTTCACCGTCATTGCCGGACCGTACTCCGGCTCTGTGGCACGGTCCAGCAGGGCAGAAAGCTCCTGCTGGGTCACCGGCAGCAGCAGATACTGCATGGCGTCCACCCGGTAGGCGCTGTAGGCGTGGGTGGGAGTCCGTGCCACAAAGGCAAGGGGAGCACGGCGGCCCCGGCGGCGCAGCTCTGCCGCCGCCGCCAGCCCTTCGGGTTTTGCCCCCGTGCCCAGTTCTATAAGGTACAGCTCATACCGTGCCCCGGCGGCATCCCGCTGCAGCAGGACCTCGGCACCGGGCAGCTGCTCCACGATGCAGGCGTCCTCCCGCCGGGCATAGTATTCCATGCACTGGCGTTCCAGCCCGGCACGAAGCCCGGCGTCGGCGCCGCACACCGCAATGTGAAAGATCATATCCGCAAACACTTCCTCTCTGCCGCTTGCTTTTTGGATGCGGCTGGAGTATGATGAAAAAAACGAAAAGGAGGGTGTCTCCATGACAAAGCCCCTTGTCAGCATCATTCTGCCGGTGTACAACGCCCAGAACCACATTGCCCGCTGTCTGGACAGCATCTGCGCCCAGACATGGCAGAATTTGGAGATCATCGTGCTGAACGACGGCTCCAAAGACCAGAGCCTGCCGGTGTGCCAGGAGTACCGCAGCCGGGACCAGCGGATCCTGCTGGTGGACAAGGCAAACTCCGGGGTGTCCGACACCCGGAATCTGGGGCTGAAGCTTGCCAGCGGCGAATACGTACAGTTCGTGGACAGCGATGACTACATCGACCCGGACTTTACCCAGAATCTGGTGACTGCCGCCCAGGAGCACCACGCCGATCTGGTGATCGCCCCCTACAAGATGGTGATCCCCGCCGGAGCCTCCAAGCCCGAACAGGTGCTGGAAAAGATCCAGGAGGATCTGGGGGTCATGTCGGTGGCACGTCCCCCGGAGGTACGGGAGTACGGCTTCCTGCCGCAGGGCGTCTACGACAAGGACACCTTTGCCCGCCGTCTCATGGACAAACCCGCCTCCTACTTCTACAGCGTGCTCTGGAACAAGCTCTACCGCCGGGACCTGCTGGTGGAGCATGACATCCAGTTTACCAGCGAGATGCGCTGGGCAGAGGATCTGGTGTTCAATATGCAGTATATCCAGTACGCAGATGTCTTTGTGTCCATCCCCCAGCCCGGCTACTATTACGTCCAGAACCCCCAGAGCATCTGCCACACCCAGATCAACGCCGCCACCCTGGTGCAGAACAAGATCCAGACCTTCCGCTACTACAAGGACCTGTACACCCGGCTGGGCATGTACGAACAGGTACGCCCCCAGCTGTACAAATTCCTTGTGGACATTGCAGAGAGCACCTATCCCTCGGGTCCCTTTAAGGAGCTTATCGACGAGGCAAAGGCATACTGGAAGGGGCGCACTGAAGAGGTCCGGGAGCGCTGGAACGACCGGCGGGAAAAGTCCGGCGAGACTCCCCAGAACAAAAACTGACAAAAGCGGGAAGCCGCAGGAGCGTTGCACGTTCCGGCGCGGCTTCCCGCTTTTTATCTTCTTTTACCGGTCCCTGACGGCTCAGCAGCCGATGGCGGCGCACTTCTTTGCCAGCCAGTCCCGCTCCTCATCGTTGAGGCGGGGAGCAAGCTTTTCAAAGACCTGACGGTGATAGTCGTTCAGCCAGTTCAGCTGATCTTTGGTCAGCACGCCGGGCATAATGGGAGAGGTGGCAATGGGCACAAAGGTGATGGGGCGGAAGGCAAGGAAGGTGCCGTACTGGTTGTCCGCCTTGTGGTAGCACTCGATCTCGTTTTCGATACGGATGCCCACCTGTCCTGCCTCGTAGACGCCGGGCTCATCGGTGACCACCATGCCGGGACGCATGAGGGTGGTGTTGCGTCCGTTCAGCGCATGGGGACCCTCGTGGACGTTGCCCACAAAGCTGACGCTGTGTCCGGTGCCGCAGCGGTAGTTGATCAGATGCTGCCACAGGGGCTCCCGGGCGATGGTGTCCAGCATGTGGCAGTCGCAGTAATCCAGCCACACTGCCTTGGCAATGTCGATGTGGCACTGCAGGGTCCAGGTGTAGAACAGCCGCTCCTCCTCGGTAAGCTCACCCAGAGGGTAGGTGCGGGTGATGTCGGTGGTGCCATCCATGTAGGTGGCGCCGCTGTCCACCAGCAAAAAGCCCTTGGGCTGGAGCTTTGCGTGGTCCTCCGGGGTGGCGTGGTAGTGCATCATGGCTGCATTGCCGCCGTATGCCGCAATGGTGCCAAAGCTTTCCACGATGAACTTATCGGTGCTGCTGCGGTACTTGTGCAGGATCTCGTCCACCGTCAGCTCGGTAAGCTCCTCTCCGGCAGCAAGGCGGCTTTCCAGCTCCATCTGGAACCGCACCATCGCCACGGCGTCCCGCAGGTGTGCTTCCCGGCTGTGTGCCATCTCCACCTCGTTCTTGACCCCCTTCATGGGCAGCAGGGGGTCGGCGGCGTCCTTTACGGTGAGGGCGGTGTTTGCTTCCAGCACCTGATACACGGCGTAGTTCACAGAGCCGCTGTCTGCCAGCACAGTCTGGGGCTGGGTCTCGGCTGCCAGGAAGGACAGCACGTCACCGTATGCCGCAAACGTCACGCCGTTTGCTTCCAGCTCTGCCTTTACTTCCGGGGTCACCCGGTCCGTGTTGATGAACAGCACCGCACGGTCCGGGGTCACATAGCAGTATGCCATGGCGTAGGGGGTGCACTCGATGTCCATGGCACGGAGGTTCAGCAGCCATGCCAGATTGTCCAGCTTGCCCACCAGCTGGGCGGTGCAGCCCTGCTCCTTCAGCTTACTGCGCAGCTGGTCCAACTTTTCGGCAGGGGAGAAGCCTGCATATTCCTTGGGCAGGATCCATGCCGGGGTGGCAGGCAGGGCGGGACGACCCTCGGTCCACAGTTCATCTTCCAGATTCAGGGTCTTGATGGTGCCCCGCTTAGGCTCCAGAGCCTTTTTTACCCCGTTGACCAGAGCGCAGCTGGCGGTGAGACCGCACAGACCCAGCTTGCCGCCCTCCGGCAGCACACGGGCGCAGTACTCCTCCACCGTGGGCACTCCCGGCTCACCCATCCGCATCAGCTGGATCTCGGTGCCGGCGATCTCCTTTTCTGCCTGCACGAAATAGCGACCATCCGCCCAGACGGCGCTTTCGGTCATGGTCACCACAAAGTTGGAGTTCTCCCCGTGGAACCCGGAGAAGTAGGTCAGGGAGGTAAAGTGATCCGGCAGGTACTCGCTGGCGTGGGGATCGCCCACCGGGATCAGATAAACGTCCACACCGTTTGCCTTCATGGCGGCACGCAGGGCGGCAAGGCGCTCAGGAACAGTATTCATACTCATAAAACAGCCTTCTTTCCGTTTTTTGCCGGAAAAACGTCCGGCGGCGGTGGTTTGCTACAGCTTATTGTATCATTCCCCACCAAAGAATGCAATGCAGGGGAGAACAAACCCTCTCCCTCATCGCTGTGCGATGCCACCTCCCCCGAAAGGGGGAGCTGGCGAACACAGTGAGCCTGAGAGGGTTGGCTCCCTCCCAGAGGGAGCTGGCAAAACCGTCAGGTTTTGACTGAGGGAGTTCGTTCCGCCCCAAAACGCAACCGAATTGCAAAAAATGTTACAATTTTTTCTTCAAAAAAGCCCTTTTCGTATTGACAGCCTTGTTATAATAGAGGTGTAAGATTTTTACAGACCAGCACTCTGCGGTTCTGTGTGCTAAGTAAAAGAAAGAGGCATTGAATCTATGACCAAAATTGATATTTTTTCCGGCTTCCTTGGTGCCGGCAAGACCACTCTGATCAAAAAGCTCATCAAGGAGTCCTTCGCCGGTCAGCAGGTAGTGCTGATCGAAAACGAGTTCGGTGAGATCGGCATTGACGGCGGCTTCCTGAAGGAGTCCGGCATCCAGATCAACGAGCTGAACGCAGGCTGCATCTGCTGCTCTCTGGTGGGCGATTTCCGCACCGCCCTGCAGCAGGTGGTGGAGCAGTACCATCCCGACCGCATCGTCATCGAGCCCTCCGGCGTGGGCAAGCTCAGCGATGTGACCCGTGCCGTGGAGGGCGTTGCCGAGCATCTGGATGTGGAGCTGAACAGCTTTGTCACCGTGGCAGACGTGAACAAGGTCAAGATGTATATGAAGAACTTTGGCGAGTTCTACGACGACCAGATCAGCCACGCCAGCTGCATCCTGCTCAGCCGCACCCAGACTGCCAGCGAGGAGAAGATCGCCGCTGCCGTTGCCCTGCTGCGGGAGAAGAACCCCACCGCCACCATCGTCACCACCGACTGGGATCACCTGACCGGTGATCAGATCCTGAAGGCAATGTCCACCAAGGACGACTTCAAGGCAGAGCTCATTGCCCTTGCCGCCAAGGCAAACGAGGAGCACGCCCACGAGGACGAGGAAGAGCATCACCATCATCACTACGACGAGAACGGCGTGTGCAGCTGCGGTCACCATCACGACCATGACGAGGACGACCACGACCACGAGCACCATCATCATGATCACGACGAGGAGCACGATCATGAGGACCACTGCTGCGGTCACCACCACGATCATGACCATGAGGAGGACCACGAGGAGCACGAGCACCATCATGATCACGAAGAGCATGATCACGAGGATCATTGCTGCTGCGGTCATCACCATGATCACGACCACGAGGACCACGACCACCACGATGAGCATTGCTCCTGCGGTCACCATCACCACGACCACCACGCCGATGAGGTGTTTACCAGCTGGGGCGTGGAGACTGCACGGAAGTTCACCAAGGCTGAGGTGGAGAATGCCCTCACCCAGCTGGATACCGGCAGTTACGGCATGATCCTCCGCAGCAAGGGCATCGTGGACGGCGGTGCCGACGGCTGGCTGGAGTTTGACTACGTCCCCGGCGAGTGGGAAGTGCGCACCCGCAGCGCAGACGTGGGCGGCAAGCTGGTGGTCATCGGTTCCAAGATGAACGAAGCTGCCATTGCCCAGCTGTTCGGCTGCTGAAAATAAAAGGAGAAACCATCTGCTATGGGAAACGGAAACGAAATCCCGGTCTACCTGTTTGTGGGCTTTCTGGAAAGCGGCAAGACCAAATTCATTCAGGAGACCTTTGAGGACCCCAACTTTGACTCCGGCGACAAGACCCTGCTGCTGATCTGCGAGGAGGGCGAAGAGGAGTACAACGAAAAGAAATTTGCCTTCCCCGGCGTCACCGTAAAGGTGCTGGAGGACAAGGCGGAGATGAACCCCCAAAATCTCGCCAAACTGGAGCGGGAGTCCGGAGCCGGACGGGTGGTCATCGAGTACAACGGTATGTGGCTGATGCAGGAACTGGCAGACGCCCTGCCGGAAAACTGGATCGTCTACCAGTGCATCGCCACCGCCGACGGTACCACCGCCCTGACCTACGCCCGGGACAACTCCATGCGGAGCCTGATGCTGGACAAGATCGCCCGCAGCGAGCTTATCGTGTTCAACCGCGCCGAAGCGGTGAACAACGACGAAGCCCGGCAGGAGCTGCACAAGCTGGTGCGGCAGGCTTCCCGCAAGTGTGATATCGCCTACGAGTTCAAGGACGGCAGCGTGGCATACGATGACATCCCCGACCCGCTGCCCTTTGACATCAACGCCGATGTGATCCAGATCCAGGACGATGATTTTGGTATCTGGTATATGGATTGTCAGGATGAGCCCCAGAAGTACACCGGCAAGACGGTAAAGTTCCTTGCGCAGGTGTGCCAGACCGGTCGTGCCGGCAAGAACAGCTTTGTGCCCGGTCGGTTTGCCATGACCTGCTGCGTGCAGGACATCCAGTTTGTGGGCTTCCCCTGCAGCTACGATGGTTACAAGGCGCTGGAACAGCGCAGCTGGGTCACCGTCACCGCCAAGGTGAACTACAAGTTCCACAACATCTACCGGGGCAAGGGTCCCGTGCTCACCGCCCTCTCGGTGGAACCGGCGCAGAAGCCGCTGAACGACGTCGTAACGTTTTCTTAATCCACTCTGATTGTATCAAGGAGGTTCTGGCATGAAAGCATTGTTCCGTATTCTGGGCGCGGCTGCCGCCGTTGCCGTCACCGGTGCCGCTATCGTGGCGCTGGACAAGATCCTGAATCAGAAAGACCCCCTCCACGTGGAGGAAGTAGAGTTCCCGGAAGAAGCAGAACAGGACGCCGCCGAAGCCGAAAAGACCGCCCAGGCATACGCCGAGGAGGAGGCAAAGGCAGAGGCTGCTTCGCCGGAAGCTCCCGCCGAAGAGGACGAGGCAGCTCCCCAGCCCGAAATGAGCCAGGACAAGCCCGCCTACGACCCGGAGTCTCCCAACCCCAACCCGGTGGAGGCAGGACCCGCCGTCGCCCCCAAGGACGAAAACGGCAGGTTTGACCCCGCCCACATCGCAGAAGCAAGCGATTTTGGCGACTGGGAAGAGCAGGGCTGCAAAGGCTGACAAAACAACAAAAAACGGACGATGCTGCGCATCGTCCGTTTTTTGTTACCCTCTGGCGATCTCCTGCAGCTTTTTGCGGTCCAGCACCTGCACCCCGCCCCGGTAGAGCTTTACCCAGCCCTCCTGCGCAAAGTACTTCAGCATCCGGCTCACCACCTCCCGCGCCGAGCCCATATACCGGGCGATCTGGTCGTGGGTCAGGCGCACATCCTCGCTGCCGGTCTTGGCGATCTCATCGGTGAGAAAGATCGCCAGCCGACGGTCCACGCTCATAAACAGCACCTGCTGCATGGTCCACATGGTGTCGGAGAACCGCTCCGCCGTCATCTGGTAGGCGTAGCAGCGCACATACACGTTCTGCTGCATCAGGCGGCGGAAGATGCCGGCGCTGATGCAATACGCCTCGGTATCCTCTTCGGCGTCGATATACAGATCAAAGTTTACCGCATCCATGACGCAGGAGGCGGAAAGGATGCACACCTCCCCGCCAAAAAGCCGGTAAAGGGTAATGTCCCGTCCATCCTCCGACAGCAGGTAGGCACGCAGCTGCCCGGTCCGCAGCAGCAGAATGCCCACACAGCTCTCGGTGGGGCTGTGGACCCTTGCCCCTTTCTGGTACTTTACCGGACGGGTGTAGCGGCAGAGCATATCCTGTTCTTCCGCTGTCAGCTGCTCCCAGAAGGGGAAACCGCAGGCAAGACACTGCCGATGGACCTGTGTGTTTTCGGTCATTGTACTGCTCCTTTCCGCACCGCTTTTGCCGCCTCACTGCCTGCCAGTGCCCCCTCGTACACCGCCTTTGCCACCTGCAGCATCCCGCCGGTGCAGTCTCCCGCTGCGTACAAGCCGGGCACGGTGGTCTGCATCCGGTGGTCCACCAGAATGCGGTCTCCTTCCACCGCTGCCCCTATCTTCCGTGCCAGAGCGGTGCTGCCTGCCACTCCCAGCGCCACAAAAACGCCGGACACCGCCAGCTCGCTGCCGTCGGCAAGCCGCACCCCGGACAGGGTCTTTTCTCCCAGCAGCGCCTCCACTTTCCCGGAAAGGACCTGCACCTCCGGCGGGAACTGCGCCGTCAGGGCAGCGCCGTTGGTCAGCAGGGTCACGCTTTTTACCACCGGCAGCAGCGCCTGCACCTCGTGGAGGGCATATTTCCCGCTGCCCAGCACCGCCACATCCTTTCCCCGGTAGAAAAAGGCATCGCAGGTGGCGCACCAGCTTACCCCGTGCCCCTCCAGCTCCGCGAGACCCGGCAGCCGGGGAGCGGCACGGGAGGCACCGGTGGCAAGGATGACCGCATCCGCCGGGTAATCCCCCGCCAGCGTCTCCACCGTCAGCCGGTCCGTGTAGGTGATGCCCACCGCTTCCCCGGAGACGAACTTCACCCCCAGCCGCTTTGCCCCTTCCACACTGCGGCGCTCCAGTTCTGCGCCGGACACCGGCTGGTCAAAGCCGTAGTAATTCTCGATCTTTTCTGCCCGGTCCAGCGCCCCTGCGCCCCGGGTAAGGACGGTGGTGTCCACCCCCGCCCGGACGGCATACAGCGCCGCCGACACCCCGGCGGGACCGGAACCAACGATAACAATCTTGGACATCTTGTTTCTCCCTTCTGGTAAGCCTGCTGGTTTTTCTACAGTATACACCAGAACTGTGTAAAATTCTGTGACCAGGTCGCAAAAATCCCCGGCAGCGGTCCGCCGGGCGTCTTTTCAAGCCGGAGGGAGTATGTTATACTGGGGCGGAGAAACCACGCATCCCGCCGGAGCGGTGCGGATGCCACGGAGGCAGAGGACCATGACCAAACAACGGTTGCTTTTTATCACCACCGGCGGCACCATTGCCAGTGTGCACACCCAGCAGGGCTTGAAGCCGGTGCTTTCCAGTGAGGAGCTGCTGGCACACCTGCCGGAGCTGAAGGAACTGTGCATCCCGGAAACGCTGGCGCTGTGCAGCATCGACAGCACCGACCTGGGGCAGGAGCACTGGCTCATGATGGCGCACGCCGTGCAGGAGAACTACGCTTTGTACGACGGCTTTATCATCTGCCACGGCACTGACACCCTGGCGTACTCTGCGGCGGCACTTTCGTACCTGATCCAGAACGCAGACAAGCCCATCATCCTCACCGGCGCGCAGCAGCCCATCTCCAACGAGATCACCGACGCCAAAAAGAATCTGCGGGACAGCGTGATCTGCGCCATCGACCCGGGGAGCCGGGGCGTCATGGTGGTATTCGGCGGACACGTCATTGCCGGCACCCGCGCCAAAAAGAACAAAACCATCAGCTACGACGCCTTTGCCTCGGTAAATTTCCCGGAGCTGGCGCTGGTGCAGGGGGACCGTCTGGTGCGCTACATTCCCTCTCCCTGGCCCACGGGACCGGTGGAATTTGGCAGGGTACTGGACCCCCGGGTGTTTCTGCTCAAGCTGACCCCCGGCATGGACCCGGCACTGATCCCGGAGATCTTCCGGCTGTACGACTGCGTCATAGTGGAAAGCTTTGGCGTAGGCGGCATCCCCCAGCGGCTGATGGATGCCTTTGCGCAGGGTCTGGGGGACTACGAACAGACCCGCAAGGTGCTGATCCTCACCACTCAGGTCACCTACGAGGGCAGCGACGTGGGAGTCTACGAGGTAGGCAAGCGGGTCCGCAACCGCTTCCGCTTTCTGGAGGCGCACGACATGACCATCGAGGCAGTAGTCACCAAAAGCATGTGGCTGCTGGCGCAGGACTGCGACAGCTTTGATCAGCTGCAGCAGCGGTTCTACCGACAGGTAAACTTTGATACATTTTATCACTGATACAAAAACGGAGGGTCGTTTATGACACGGAAAGATATGCCGTTACTGGTTCATATCTGTTTGGAAGAGCTGGGAGGCAAAGGCACCCTTGTGGATGTTTGTCGTGTGTTCTGGGCTCATTACGAGGATGAGTTAAAAGCTTCCGGCGACGTTCTTTATACATGGCAGTACGACATCCGCTGGGCAGCCACCGACCTGCGGAAAAGCGGCATCATGAAGGACGCTTCTGACTGTCCCAAGGGTGTTTGGGCTCTGGTGTAATGCCTCCTTCCTACCAGATCGCCTTTCTCTCCAGACACAAAAACAGCAGCCGGGCTGCCGCATTTGCGGCGGTCCGGCTGCTGTCTCTATTCAGAATACCAGCTGCACCAGCAGCACATAGCACAGGGTCCCTCCGGCTATGCTCAGCAGGGTCTGGTGCTTCCACTTATGCAGTGCCACCGTTGCCAGCAGCGCCAGCGCCTCCGGGATACCCCGGCTGCCCTCCAAAGGGGTGACATTTTTCAGGCAATAGACCACCAGCATTCCAAAGATGGCGGCAGGCAGCACTCTGCCTAGGTACTGCACCGCTTCCGGGGGCTGCTGGTCTTTGCCGGAAAAGATCAGAAAAGGGAGAAACCGGGTGACCATGGTGGCGGCGGCGCAGACTGCCACGGTGAGTCCCATCTGTACAGCGGTCATGAGTCCACCTCCTGTTTTGGGGGCTGGTTTTGCGCTTTCGCAGCCTCTATGGGGCGGCGAAGCGCCAGCAGCAGCACCAGAATGCAGCCCATGGAGGGCAGCAGAAAGCTGCCCGGACCAAAAAGGGCAAGGCACACCAGCGGCGCTGCCACCCCGATGAGGGCGCTGTAGTGCTGCGGGTCCTTTTCCCACTGGTTGAGAAAGATCACCGTGAACATGGCGGTCATGACAAAATCCACCCCCTCGGTGCTGAAGGGCAGCACCGAGCCTACCACCGCCCCCAGTCCGGCGCTGAGGACCCAGTAGAGCTGGTCCAGCAGGGTGATGAAAAACATGAACCAGCCCCGGTCCACCCCCTCCGGGGGCTGGGCGGAACAGGTGATGGAAAAGGTCTCGTCGCTCATGGCAAAGATCATGTATGCGCTGCGCCAGCCGTAGCCCTTGTAGCGTTCCAGCATCGCCAGCCCGTAAAACAGGTGCCGTGCCTGGATCATCAGCGCCATCAAAAACGCCGACAGGGGCGAGAACGTCCCCAGCAGCAGGCTGGCAAGCACAAATTCCAAAGAACCGCCATAGACCACCGTGCCCATAAGCATGGGCAGCCACACCGGCAGCCCCAGCGACTCCACATAGATGCCGTAGCCCAGCCCCAGCACAAAATATCCCGCCAGCACCGGTATGGTCCGGGGTGCGGCGGCACCCAAAGCCGACAGGCAGACGCCCTGCCGCTGCCGGTCTGGGACCTTTTTGGTTCTAACTTCCATTTCTTCAGCCCTCCAGACTAGTATTATAGCAGGTTTTTTGGCTGCCGCAAAGTCTGGTGGCGGATGCTTTGGGCAAAGGGACAGATATTTTATTTCATTTTTGTGCATTTGAGATGAAGCAAGGCGATCTTGCAGGATCTGCGCCCCATCCTCAAGCAGAAAAGTCCCCTTTTTTTACGCCGGTCTGCTTTCCGCCTTGCCTGCCGGCTCAAAACGTGCTAGACTGGATAAAAAAGGAGGCTTCTTTATGTGGTTCATCTTTGCACTGGGCAGCGCCGTGTTTGCGGCGCTTACCTCCATCCTTGCCAAGATCGGCGTCGAGGGGGTCAACTCCACCCTTGCCACCGCCATCCGCACCGTGGTGGTCCTTGCCATGAGCTGGGGCATGGTGTTCCTTACCGGAGCGCAGGGGGGCGTAAGCAGCATCTCCCACCGCAGCTGGCTGTTTCTGATCCTGTCCGGTCTTGCTACCGGTGCCAGCTGGCTGTGCTACTACTACGCTTTGCAAGTGGGGCAGGCGTCTAAGGTAGTGCCCATCGACAAGCTGAGCGTGGTGATCACCCTTGCCCTCGCCTTTGTTTTTCTCCACGAGCCTTTTACCGCCAAAAGCCTTGTGGGCTGTGCGCTGATCACCGCAGGCACCCTGTTCATGGTGCTGTAAGACAGCAAAAAGGGGCTGCTGCACATGGTCTGTGCAGCAGCCCCTTTTGTTATTTCTCGGACGTCTTTTTCAGCATATCCAGCTCCGGCATCAGTTCATCGCTGATGACGGTAAGCATCTGCTCCAGCTTTTCCACATCCTCCTTCGGGAACCGCTCCCGCACACGGTCCACCACCGTGCTGAGGTAGGAATAGCTGATGTTGTAGTATTCGATATACTTCTGGGTGGGGCGCAGATGGTACTCCCGGCGGTCGGTGGTGGACTGGATCTTTTCCACATAGCCCTTGCGCACCAGACTGCCGATCTTATACGCCGCATTGGGGGTGGAGATCTGCATCATCCGGGAAAACTCCGCAATGGTGGGTTCTCCCATTGCCATGATGCCCTCCATGCAGAAGGACTCCACCGTGGTGAGGGTCGCCTCACGGGTCGCAAAACGCTGGAATACGTTCTGATAAAAGTGCAGCTTGAATTTGGTATATACGTCCTGAAATGCCTGCTCCAGCATGGGTACTGTGCCTCCAAAAACTCATTTTATTTAAGTATACCATGTTTTGTTTCCGGCGAAAAGCAGATTTTTCAGGAAAACACCTTATTCTGCGGTTTTTTTCATCGTTTTGGCACGAATGATGGTCAGCACCGCCAGCTCCACCAGGATCGCCACACCCAAAAACACCAGCGAGGTGACCAGATTGCCGTTTTCGCCCAGCACAGCCTGTGCCAGACCGGTGATGACATAGCACACCGCCGAGCACGCCGCCACCGTCATGGCATAGGGCAGCTGGGTGGACACATGGTTCACATGGCTGCAGTGGGCGCCGGCAGACGCCATGATGGTGGTGTCAGAAATGGGAGAACAGTGGTCGCCGCACACTGCACCGGACAGGCAGGCGGCAATGGACACCACCAGCATCTCCCCCTCCGGGAAAGCGTGGCAGACGATGGGGATCAGGATGGAAAAGGTGCCCCAGGAGGTGCCGGTGGCAAAGGCGAGGAACACCGCCACCAGGAAGATGATCACCGGCAGCAGGTATTGCAGCGCCGCCGCAGAGCCTCCCAGCAGGTTTGCCACATAGTACTTTGCTCCCAGCAGACCGGTCATGCCGGACAGGGTCCAGGCAAGGGACAGGATCAGCATGGGGCTGACCATTGCCTTAAAGCCCTCCGGGATGCAGGCGGCAAAGTCCTGAAAGGTCATGACCTGCCGCACCTGGTAGAACACAAAGGTAAACAGCAGTGCAACGCTGCTGCCCATTACCAGACCTGCCGAGGCGTTACAGTCTGCAAAGGCGGTGACGAAGTCCACCCCTTCAAAGAAGCCGCCGGTGTAGATCATGCCCAGGATGCAGGCAACGATGAGCACCAGCACCGGAGCGATCAGGTCCACCACATGACCCCGGGTGTCGGTGCTGTCGTCCATATCGTTGCCGTAGGGGCGGTCCTCGGTGGTAAACAGGTCGCCTTTTTTGGCGTTGTCCTCGTTGAGCTTCATGGGACCATATTCGGTGTCGGTAAAGATGAGGAACAGGCTCATGACCATGGTGAGCAGGGCGTAGTAGTTGTAGGGGATGGTGCGCAGGAACATGGTAAAGCCGTTGATGCCGGAGCCCTCCGGCACCGAGGAGGTGACCGCCGCCGCCCAGCTGGACACCGGAGCAATGATGCAGACAGGCGCCGCCGTGGCGTCGATGAGGTACGCCAGCTTTGCCCGGGAAACGTTCTGTCGGTCGGTGACCGGACGCATCACCGAGCCCACAGTAAGGCAGTTGAAATAGTCGTCCACAAAGATCATGACGCCCAGCAGCAGGGTGGCAAACTGCGCCCCCGCCCGGGTATGGATGTGGGTGGACGCCCAGCGCCCAAAGGCGGCGGAACCGCCTGCCTTGTTCATCAGCGCCACCAGAATGCCCAGCATCACCAGAAAGACCAGGATGCCCACGTTGCCGGGATCCGACAGCTTGGTGATCATGCCGCCTTCCTCGTGGAAGAACAGGGTGTTCAGTGCCAGCTCCAGATTGCCGTTGGAATACAGCAGGGCGCCGGAGGCAATGCCCACCAGCAGGGAGGTGTAGACCTCCTTGGTGTTCAGCGCCAGCACGATGGCGATCACCGGCGGCAGCAGGGAAAAGATGGTGCTGTACACCGTGCAGGTGTAGGTGGCGGGATCATCGATCCTGCCGGGAGTTGCCGCCGTGCACCACAGCAGCAGGGCGAACACCAGCAAAGCGCCCACCCAGGAAAGGTTTTTGTTTTTCATGCGTTTCTCTCTTTCGATCTCTGGCGTATCAGCGCCCCCCGGGCGGGACACACTAGCTGTACCGCGGGGAAAGGGGGTGTCTGCTGCGCCGGATTATAAATCCTTGTATCTTGAGCTGTTCCGTGCCAATGAGCAGGCAGTACAGCTTTTGCAAAATGCTCAGGTCCGTGCCGAGGCGCATCTGCTGGAAGCAGACCCGCCGCCCATCCGGCTGGAAGAGGAAAAAAAGCCCCCTCTCACCCCGGAAGACTCCGGCTGACAGACCGATGCCGCCCCGACAAAAAGGCAGCGGCAGCTCAGCCCTTCTTTGCCTCTGCCTTTGCGGCAAACTTTGCGTCGTTGATGACAAACCGCTCATGGATGCCGCCGCCCACAGCACCCTTCTCGTCCTGCAGCTCCACCTTAAAGGTAAGCTTGCGTCCCTCCACAGCCACCAGCTGGCTGCGGCAGGTAACGGTCATGCCCACGGGGGTAGGTGCGGTGTGCTCCAGCTCCAGCTTGGTGCCCACGGTGCCGCTGCCCTCTTCCAGTGCGGGGGCGACGCTCATCCAGCAGGTCTTTTCTGCCAGTGCCACCAGTGCTGGGGTAGCAAACACATCCAGCGTGCCGCTGCCCATGGTCTTTGCCGTGTTCTGCTGGGTAACAGACACGCTCTGCTCGCCACAAATTCCGGTTTCCAACTTCATAGTATTTCCTCCCTTGTGCGCCTTCCGGCGCACCTTCTATTTTTACAGCTTCCTGTTATAAAATACCACACTTTAGGTCTTTATGCACCTGCTTTGCCGCAATTTGCAAAAAAATTCTGCTTTGGGGAACAAAAAGACAGGGAACATCCGGCATCCCAGCTGTTCCCTGTCTGTATTTTTACGTTTGCATGCGCATATTTATATGCGCATCTTCTTTTGCAGTCCCTTCCAGCTGCGGATCACCTGCCAGCGGGTCACCGGACGGTCTGCTGCAGCCTGCGTCCCCAGCAGCCCCTGTTCTGCGCACCAGCGCAACGCCGCCGGGGTGCCGGTAAGCTCCGGGTCGGACACCGGACGGGGACTGCCTGCAGTCTCCCACAGCAGCGCCGCAAGCTCTCCGCAGCTGCCGGGGATCTCTGCACCAACCGGCAGCACCGCCCGGAGATACAGCCCTGTCGCTCCCAGATAGCCCACCGCCGCACCGGCGGCAATGCCTGCAACAGGCAAAAGCATGGCGCTCTGCCCCGGCGCTGCCGGTTCCTCCGGTGCCGGTTTCTCTTCCGGCTCCGGCGGCTCCGGATTTTCCGGGTCCACTTCCACTGCCCGGAGTTTGAGGGCAAGGGTCACAGGACTTTCCGGCATGACAAAACGATACCTGCCCTCTTCCTGCTCCACCTGTACAGCGGTGCCCTCCGGCGTCGTCACCACCCAGCTGTCCAGCATCTGGTCTTCCGGCAGGAGGTCAAGCTGGTACTGCAGGTGCACCGCCGCCCCTGCCTGCGCCTCTGTAAGTGTCTCTCCCTCTGCCCCGGTGGCTGCCACACCGTAGGGGTTGGGGTCCGGCAGGGTGATGGGATACTGCACCACCGGCGGGTCCGGCTCCGGGTCCGGGTCCGGCTCCAGCCCAAAGCACAGGGAGACATAGTCCCCCATGCTGAACTGCACCGTGTCATCCTGCAAACTGCCGGTCTGCCCGGGCAGGGAGGACACCTCCGCCCCCAGCCCATCGGTCACTGCCCAGTGCATCTTCTCGATGCCGGTGGGCATGGTCAGGGCAAGCATCTTGTGGCTGCCAAAGACCCGGACCTCCACCGTATCCCGGTCCAGCGGCAGCTGCACCCCGTTGAGGGTCGCCCCTGCGGGCAGGGTCAGAGTCTGCCCCTTTGTGCTTCCACTGCTGCAAATCAGGCTACCGCCCCATTGCAAGGCATCCTCCACGGTGCTGCTGCCCTCCAGAACCAGCGTTTCTCCCCAGAAAATACCGCCCCGGAGCTGTGCCGGTTCCGTCTGTGTTCCCGCTGCCGTTACAGGCACCGCAACAAGGGCATTTTCGTCAAAAACAGCGGTGTAGCCCGGCTCCACCCGGAGGGTCTTTACCTTCTCACCCCGGTCGTTGACCGTTTCTGCATAGCTCCATCCCTCGCCACCCTCTGCGGCAGGGGTACCGTCGGCATTCATGGGGATGTGGCTCACAAAGCTGCGCTGTGCCACGGTCAAGGTCGTGTTTTCACCGGGCATGGAAAACCGGAGAGTCCGGTTGCAGCGGTCCTGCCAGGGGAATACATCCTCCCGGTCTGCGCTCCAGACCGGGGCGGCGATATCCGCCGGGGCCGCCGCCTCCAGCTGCGGCTGTCCCACCGTGTGCACCACGGTGCCGTCGGGGCACTCCACGCCCCACAGGGTCACCGGTTGTGTGCTGTCCTTTACCACAAGGGTCAGGTCCGCCGACTCTGCGCCGGTCAGCGCCCCAAAGACCACTGCCTGCCGGATGTTCCCGCCGGACCCGGCTTGCACATTGCCGGTAAAAATACCGCTGCAGCTCCAGCCCTCGCCGTCACAGATCACATCTGCGCCGACCACATTTTTGCCGGTGTCCAGCACGCCGCTGTTGAGAAGGGTGCCGCCCCGGATAGAAAGTTCCGAAAGGACACCTCGGTTCAAAAGCGTCCCGTTTTCCGGCAGGGTGATCTCTCCGCCGGAGATCCTGCTTTTTCTCTCGCCCCGGCTTTCCACCACCACCGCCGGTTCCTCGCCGGTATATCCGGCGGCGTCCACCCGACAGTTTTCCAGCAGGGCAGACGCTGTATCGCCGCTGCACAGCTGCAGCCGGTCCTTCCCCCACAGGGTCACGGAGGAATCCCAGACCCCGCCGCCTTGCAGCACAGCGCCGCCCCTCAGGGCAGCATTTTCCAGCACTGTATTTTCCTGCACCGTGACCGTCTTTTCAAAGGTGCCGCCCGTAATGCAAAGCTCTCCCTGCTCCGGCGTTTTTAGCACCACCGGCACCTGCAGGGCGCTGCTTTCCCCGCTCAGGTCCCGGGACTCTGTAAGGGTCAGCACCCCGGTGCTTTCCTCCAGCTCCCAGCCCTCGCCGCAATAGACCACAGCCCCGTCCCGCAGTTCTTTATAGGTGTTGGTGCAGACCGGCTGCCCGGCATCGTCCAGCTCCAGCCGGTTATACTGCCGCACTGTAATATCCTGGTCTGCCTTGAGGATGTACTGCCCCTCTTCGTTCTTTGCAAGGGGAGCCCCTGCCGCATCCCGGCAGAGGGCAGTTTTCGGTGTCACCGAAAACCGCACCACCGTATTTTCTTGTACCGTGATCTTCCGGTTCCCCTCCGGGGTCGCCTCGGTGGCAAGGCGGGCAGTTGACCCTGCCGTCTCGGTCTCCACTTCCAGAACACCTTCCGGCAGAAGGATGGTCTTTTCCTGCACCGCCTTCAGCACCGCATCCTGTCCCTGAGCAGGGGCTAAAAAACAAACCACCCCGCCGGATGGGGGCAGGGAAGTGCCGCACCATTCTTCCACTGTAATGGTTTTTCCGCCGGTATATACCCACAGCTCTCCCGCCTCCGGCGGCAGTTCCAACCGCAGCTCCGGCTGCGTCTCCTGAGTGGCGGCAATGTAGACGGTGTCCGGGATCCCGTTGATGGTGCCGTTTTCTGCCGTCAGGGCATAGCAGTTTCCCATGATCTGCGCCCCGGCTGTGCCGGAAGTCTGCCGGGGATCCTGCCGGAACACACCAGCGTAGACCTGCGTGGGAAAGCTGGCTTCCGGATCGTTGATCTCCTGATGATAGGTGCCCCCAAACAGCTGAAGGGAAGCCCCCTGAGACTGTACCGGCTTATAGAAGGTCCCTCCGGTAATGGAGGCAGCCTCACTGCCGGTGCCGGCGATCACAGAATGAAAGACCCCGCCGGAAATGGTGACACCGCTCCCCAGCGAGATCTCAATGGTTTCGTGAAGAGAAGGAAAGGCTGAAAAGTCGTACTCGCCTGCCCGCAGGTCCAGGTGAGGATACTCGCCCTTCAAATTGGAAGCGCCCCAGGAATTGCCGGAAGGATTCTCGTCCAGAAACTCCACGTCCGGCTCTTCTTCGTAAAATCCATAGTAGGGATAGCCGTCCTTGCTGACCCAGAGGTCTCCGTCCGGACCCACACCGGTGCGAGCCGTTCCCGGCTCCTCTCCTGCGCTCTGCGCCGCCGCAGCCGCCGGGAAATGCCCTTCTGCCGCCTCTGCGAACGCCGACACCGGCACAGCCGAAACCGTCATCCCCGCCGCCAGCAGCAGACCGACCCATCTGTAGATCTGCCTCATAAAATTCTCCTTTTTTACATCCGCCCCTGCCGACCACCGGCAAAGGCAAAAGTGACCTGTCTAGGCTCACTTTTCGATGGTTCAAGTGTACGAGGACAGTGTCCAAATAGCAATGACCAGATTCCCCAAAATATCGGTTGGATTTTTGTGCGTAACGTCCTGCCGCCCTTTTTCTGCACTCCATAGGGCAAAAAGCGGTTGACGGAAAATGCCTTTTTTGCTATACTATAAAGGCTATCGTATGGAGATGTATCGAAGCGGTCGTAACGAGAACGACTCGAAATCGTTTTGTCCTTAACCGGGCACGTGGGTTCGAATCCCACCATCTCCGCCAACAAAAGGCACCTGCTCAGGCGGGTGCCTTTTTTGCGGTCAAGATGGTGAGGATGAGAACAGGGCGGCGGTCCGCAGACCGCAAGCAACCAGCCTCCTCTGTTTGTGCTTGTAAGCTCCGTCGAACCGTCAAACGGCAACGCTTCCCTAAGAATTTGGCTGATCGTCCAAAAATGAAGCAAAAATTTTGGATAGGATCACCTATCGAACGGTATGTATCAATGGTTGCCGCTCAGGACCTTCTCAAGCGTGTCCGCAAACCTGGCATCCTGCTCCTTCGTCCGCTTTTGGCTCCCCTTGGGGTGCTTTCCGGCACGGAGGAGCTTTTTGTTTTCATACCGCCGCAGCATAAGAGCGTCTATGTTGTCGGCGGTGTATTCCAAACCGTTCTGGTTCAGCACCCTTGCGCACTTGGCAAGGCACATACTCGCCAGCCCGTAGTCCTGCGTCACGACCACATCCCCCGGCTTTACCCGGTTCACCAGCGCAAAGTCTACGCTGTCAGCCCCTTTGTCGAACACCAGCGTCTGCGCACCTTCCCGCTGGATTTGATGAGAGGTGTCGCACAGAATGATGACCGGAACGACAAACCTCTTTGCAATCTGCAAAGTCAGATCGACGACCGGACAGCCGTCTGCATCAATCAAAATGGTCATGTGTGTTCCTCCATCACCCAGCGAAATGCTTTTGCGGTACGCAAATCAGCGTTCTTAAAGTGTCCGCCGCTGTTCCATTCAAGGGTGGAGTCTACCCCATGCGCTGTAAGCCGGCTGTACAGGGTGCGGATGTGATCGCCCACCACAGCCATGACGGCGTTTTTCGTGCGCTCTTCCTTGTCGCCAAGACTCAGATAAACGCACCGTGCCTGCATCGGGTGCTGCTGTTCAAACTCCATCCAGCCCGGAAACCACACCGAGGGAGATGCGGCGGCAACACCGTAGAACAGATTTGTCTGGGTAGAGGTCCACAATGCAAACAGCCCTGCCAGTGAGTAACCACCCAGAATGATTTTGACGTTTTCCGGGAGAGGATACTGTTGCTTCAGTGTGGGGATGACCTGTTCCGTCAGAAAGCGCAGGGTGTCCCCAGCATTGCCACCGAAACCCTGCTTCCCCCACACAGCAGGGGCTTCCCACGGGGAAAGTGCATCGTTCCAGCTTTCCACCGGGATAGCCGCAAATAAAAAGTGGTGCGCACTCTGTGCAATAGCGGCAACCTCGCTTCCCATGCTTTGCAGCTCATGTTCACCGGTCATTTGGAGCAGCAGGTATTCTGCATGGACTTCGCCGTAAATGCGGCAAGGTCTGTTCCCGATTTGCATTGTCTGTGCAGTCACTGCGGCGTCCTCCCGAAAAAACTTTGATAAGCCCAGTATAGCAACTGAAAAATCATTTTGCAATTCAAAAGTTTTTCAGCGCCGCAAGGCAGAACAGCAGCAGTGATGCCACGCCCCCGGCAGCTGTCCCACCTCCGTAGTTCCCGGAGGCTGCATCCCGCAGGTGTTCTGTAAAAATAAAACGATCTGCCGCCCGCCGTTCCAGAGCCTTTACGCTCCCGGACCGGGGCTGCAGATCGTTTTTTGTTTTATTCTTCCAGCAGCGGTTCCAGCCGGGTCCGCAGCTCCTGCCGCCGCTGCTGACACAGGGCACCGGGTCTGTGCCGCCGCCCGGAGGGCGATCTTTTCCTGCCGGGACATCCACGGAACAGGCGGGTCTTGGCATGTGCTTTTTACTTGCTGATCTCCAGCGTGCCAAACTGAGTCTCCTCAAAGTGGCTGCCGTAGAGTTCCTCCATGAGCTTGATCAGGGAGATGGTGTCCTTTACACCGGCGGTCTCGTAGCAGGAGTGCATGGCGAGCTGAGGCAGACCGATATCCACACAGTTCATGGAGACCTGTGCCATGACCAGATTGCCCAGGGTGCTGCCACCCACTTTGTCGGAACGGTTGGCAAAGTACTGCAGGGGCACACCGGCACGTACTGCCAGCTCCTTTGCGGCGGCGATGCTCATACCGTCGCTGGTGTACTTCTGCCCGGCGTGGGTCTTGATGACCACGCCCTCGTTCATGTAGGTGCAATTGTTCACATCGGTATGCTCCGGATGGTTGGGGTGCACGGCATGGGCGTTGTCGGCACTGATCATAAAGCTGGACGCCACCGCACGGTGGAAGTCTTCATCGCTGCCGCCAAGGCTGCCTGCGATCCGGTGGAGCACATCGTACAGGAAGGTGGAAGCCGCACCCTGCTTGGTGCCGGAGCCCACTTCCTCGTTGTCAAAAAAGGCTGCCACCCCGATGGAGCGGGGGTTCTTTTTGTTCAGCAGACCCTTCAGAATGCCAAACACGCACTGCTGGTCGTCCAGACGACCGCAGGAGATGAACTCCTCATTGCAGCCCCACACCGAGGGCTTTTCCCGGACGTAGAGGAACAGGTCGGTGCCCAGGATCTGGTCCTGCGACACCTGCAGCTCCTCTGCCACCAGCTTTTTCAGCACCCCTTCTTCACAGGCGCCGCCCAGCAGAGGCAGCATATCCACCTGCTTGTTGAAGGATGCCTTGTCGTTGACCTCCCGGTTCATGTGGATCGCCACACTGGGGATCATCAGCAGGTCACGGTCCATGGCGATGAGGCGGGAAACGATGGCATCCCCCTCCTTCACCAGCACACGACCTGCCACCGACAGGGGACGGTCCATCCAGGTGGCGCAGATCATGCCGCCGTAGCCTTCGGTGTTCAGCTTGGTGTACTTCTGCCCCATGTGGATCTCGGCATTCTCCTTGATGCGGAAGCAGGGGGAATCCGTATGTGCCGCAGCGATGTTGAAGCTGTAGTTTTCCAGCTGGTCACCCATGCGGAAAGCAATGATGCTGGAGCCGTTGCGGCAGACAAAGTAGTCCCTGCCCGGTTCCAGAGCCCACTTGCGGCTTTCCAGCAGCTCCGAGAAGCCCTCCTTCAGCAGGATGTCCCGGACGGATGCGGTAGTATGGTATGCGGTGGGATTGCCGTCGATAAAAGACAGCATCTCCCGGATCTCGTTTGCGATCATAGGTTATACCTCCTTATTTCCTGAGAAAAGAGCCGGTCAGAATGACCGGCCCTTCGGATGCTATAAAATTACCGCTTGGCGGCAGTCTGCTCCCGCTTTGCAATGGCAGGCAGGATGAGACCCAGCACGGTCAGCACCACGGGGGTGATGACGTTCAGCGCAAAGGTGAAGGGGTCCTTATCGTACATACCCAGCACGCAGCAAGCCGCAGTGACGGCAAAGCACCAGCCGCCAAAGAACTTGGCGACTTTCTGGCTCTTGACAAAGCGGTACTCTGCAGGGATCCGGTCATAGGCGTTGCGCAGGGCGATGTAGGCAGCGAACACCCACAGGTAACGCATGGGCATGCACACGGAGTTCAGCTTGGTGAGCTGACGCAGAACGGCAGCGGCACCGGGCACAAAGGACTGCGCCAGAATGATGGAGCCGGACAGCACCGCCACCATCTTGATGCCGTTGCTGTGGACGCCGTGAGCGTTGACCTTGTGGAGACCCTGGGGGATGAACTGCTTGGTGTGCTCGTTGTCCAGCAGCATACGCAGGGGAGCGTCGATGCTGAGGATCAGCACGGCAAGCTGGCTGATGACATTGCACAGGGCGTAGATGATCATGAACAGGTCACCCACGTGGTAGTACTGACCCAGCTTCTGGAATGCCCAGTAGGAGCTGTTTGCCGCATAGGCGTTGAAGCTTTCGGTGCTGGCGTTGATGATGGCAGGGTCAAACATCCGGCTCATGGCAAGAGTGCCCAGGATCGCACAGGCGACCACCATGCCTGCCAGAGCGATCATGCCACGGGGAAAGCCCTTGCTGGGGTTTTCCACCTTGTTGACGTAGGGAGAGATCTTTTCACAGCCGCCCACGGCAAACACCAGAATGGACAGGGAAGTGAAGTAGGTGACGTTGAAGGTGGGGATCAGGCTGCTGAAGCTCAGGTTGGCGTGGACATACTCTGCCGTGGGGTTGATCGCCGGTGCAGCAAACATCATGACAATGTACAGCAGAGACATGACGAAGGTGCAGGTGCCGGCGGCAGTCAGCAGCTTCTTCAGGGGATTCAGACCCAGGCTGGCAATGTAGCAGCCCAACAGCAGGATGCAGAAAGTGGCAAGCTGAATGTAACGGGTGGGAATGGAGTCGTAGGTCTCCGCATTCCGGAAGATCGCCCAGCTCAGTGCCTTCAAAAAGCCGCTGCCCTTGCTGGCAATATAGGTGATATGGCATGCCCAGTAGGTCCAGCCTGCGTAGTAGGCAAGCTTGGCGTTGGTGGTCTGGTGCAGCCAGGAGCTGACGCCGCCGCCCTCGTTCTTAAAGGCGGAACCCAGCTCGCCCACCATGAGGGCGTAGGGGATGAAGTAAAGGGCAAACATCAGGATCCAGCTGAAGATGACCTGCGGACCATTGAAGTACACAAAGCCGTTGGTGATGTTGCCGAAGCCCCAGACCGTGGAGAACGCCATAAAGGCAAGGGTCTGCCACGAGATCTTTGTGGCTTGTTCTTTCTTTGACATGCGGATATTCCTCTCTTTCTCTCCTATCCCGGCAATGACCTTGTGCAATCACGGTCAGTCCGCCGGGATGCGTGCATTTTGACCAAATTACAGCAAACTTCGATCAGTCACATTGACAGTATAGCACAATTGCATATTGTAGACAATCCGCACTTTCCATAAAATAACCGTCCAAAACTTAGGCGGACAGCCAAATTTCGGGGATATGAGGGTGTCTCAGCCCTCTGCTCCCCGCTCCACGGCGTTCTTCATTTTTTCCATAGGCTTCATGTAGTGGTCGTAAATGGCACGGCAGGCGGCTTCTGTGTCTCCGCTCTCCAGCACCCGGAACAGTTCCGTGTGGATCCTATTCTGCCGCTCCGCCAGAATCTCATGGCTGAGACCGTTCTTTGCCCCTGCGATCAGGTTGCCGTAATTCAGATCATTCCAGAGCTTCAGCAGTCTGGGCAGACCGGCACGCTGGACGATGACCCTATGGAAACGGTTATCGTTTTCCACGATGTCCAGCAGACCGCCCTGCCGGACCTGCTGCATATCGCGGAGGATCCTGCGCAGCTGGTCCAGATCCTCCCGGGGGAACCGGCAGTCAAAGTGGCGCAGTGCGGTCATTTCCAGATTGGCACGGAGCAGATAGATCTCGTAGGCGTCCTCTGCAGTGACCTTTCGCACCGAGCAGCCCACATTCCGGGCATACTCCACCAGCCCTTCCTGTTCCAGCTGCCGCAGTGCTTCTCGGATAGGTGCCCGGCTGGAGCCGAACTCCTCTGCCAGCTTCTGTTCCGTAAGCTTCAGACCCGGTTCCAGTTCTCCTGTCAGGATCTTCTGCCGTATTGCAGACGTAACACTTTCCCTCAATGTCTGAAAGGTGAACTCTCCCATAACGAATCTCCCCTCTATGGTTTTATTTCTACAGCATATCACGAAACGCCGGAAAAATAAAGGTCTGCCGGTGTTGTTTTCCAGCAGAGCACAGCAGTCCGGGCAGGGATCCCTTCCCGCTGCAAAAAACGCCGCCCATCTGCGCAACGGAACGCAGGTGGACGGCAGTTTTTGTCAATGGCGGTTTTATGGGAAAATCAATCTTCTAACCCATGGTTCCCGGTTGCATTTTTCAGGTATTCCTTCGGGTCACCATTCAGAATCAAATCCGCATAGCCTAGTGGGTCACTGCAGATAAGATAGTCCAATTCCGTCTGCTGCGCCATAGTCACATCCAACGCATCCTCGACCCCGGCACAGCGGGCAGAGCTGGACTGGCTGCTCTACAATAAGCCCTTGGAGTACGCACAGATAGTGCTGAGAGGGGAGATAGAGCACTACCTGTCGCTGGGATGTGACCACGGCAGACTGGAAGATTGATTATTCTGAAAAGCCATTGCCATTTAAGTGCAAATCAAATACACTGTGAATAGGTAAGTGGACGTCATTCCGCTGGTGTGGCTGACACCTGAAATCCGATCTGATGCAGGACGTAGGGACCTGAGGTTGGCGGACAACGATAAAATCAGTCGCAAGGGGCATCGGACAGCACCACGGTGTTGTAGGTACCCTTTTTATCTGCAAAGAAAATGATACCCACCCGCCCATGGTTTTTCCATGAGTGAGTGGGCATCGTTTTGTTAATCGAGATTTTTCGGCAAGCGGTCATGCAGAACCACCGTGTCCTGCGTTTCGATATGTACACGCTCTTTTTTCAGGAGAGTTCGAGAACGTTGGTTTGCACGGTAAGATTTGGATGCTTCCTGCCATTTACAGCCCGGCAGCAGCGGCAGCCAGATTCAGCACGCCGGCCAGCACCATCACCAGAATGGGGTCCAGCTTGACCTTCAGCAGAAGCACCAGGCAGAGCAGGAAGATGGCAATCATCACCCAGTTGGTTGCGGCAAAGGCAATGACAGCCTCGGGCCCCCAAAAAGCAGTTACCAGAATCGAGATGCCGGCAGAGGCAATCATGGCCACCACGGCGGGCCGCAGGGAGCCCAGCACCCCCTGGAGCAGGGCAAGATTGCGGTATTTCAGGTAGAGCCGGGCAATCAGGGTGACGATGATGCAGGAGGGGAGGATGCAGCCCAGGGTAGCCACAATGGCACCGGCAAATCCTGCGATCTTGATGCCCACAAAGGTGGCAGAATTGACGGCGATGGGGCCAGGAGTCATCTGGGAGATGGTGATGAGATCGGTGAATTCCGACATGGAAAGCCAGCCGTGCCGGTTGACGATCTGGCTTTGAATCAGGGGAACAGCCGCATAACCGCCTCCAAAACTAAAAGCTCCAATCTGCAGAAAGCTCAAAAACAGCTGAAACAGAATCATTTTAACTCCTCCTTGCGGTGAGTCAGCAGGGTGCGCACAACTCCCAGCAGGGCACAGACCAGGACCACGATGACCACATTGACTCCAAAAAAGCAGGTAGCAGCGAAAGCGCTGACCATGATGAGGATGGAGACAGGTTTTTTGCTCTTGACTACATCGGTACCCATCTGCCAGACTACCGAGGCAATGACAGCTCCCACTCCGGTCTGCATTCCTTCCAACATCTTGCTCACCAGGAAGTTGTCCCGGAAAGCGGCATAGAACATCGAGATCACCGAGATGATGACAAGGGGCGGGATGATGGTGGCAATGATGGTCACCATCGCTCCCAGCATTCCTGCCAGCTTGTAGCCCACCACAATAGCGCCGTTTACCGCAATGGCGCCGGGAGCAGACTGGGCGATGGCCACCAGGTCCAGCATCTCATCTTCCTCAATCCAGTGGTATTCATCCACAAATTTTTTCTTCAGAAGGGTGACGATGACGTACCCGCCGCCAAAGGTGAAGGCACTGAGGCAGAGGGTGGAGAAAAAGAGTTTGATAAGGATTTTGGATCGTTTTTCTGTTTTCATAGATTCCTCCTGTATCCATTAAAAGGGCCGCCGTTATCCAGCGGAGATTATCTTAAGGATAACCGATGAGCAGGAAATTGTAAAATGCCATTGTATTATATCTATAATGAAAAGAAAGCATAATACAAAAAGACCCTTTTTACCGAGAAACGGGTCTGCATAAACAGATTTTATAAACGATCCAGACAGAGGTCAAAAAACTGCTGCATCAGAGGAGTGATATATTTTTCTTTGTGCCAGACCAGAATATGGCGGCGCTGGAGGTTCATCCCTTGGATCTGCCGCAAGCAGATAGAGCGCCTGGGGATAGAGTTGTCGGGCGCCTTCGGTGGGGATGAGGCGGTGGTACATCCGCTCAAACAGCCGGATATGGTAGGTCTGTTCCAGCTCTTGAAGAGCCCTGGTCACAGCAGGCTGGGTCATGTGCAGAGCAGCGGAGGTGCGGGTAATGTTGCAGGTGCGGTAAATTTCCACAAAGATGCGGATATGGCGCAGGGTCATAGGATCTCTCGTCTTTCTTTCTTGGGTGGAGCTTCATCGCCGGAAGGCGGTCTCGACCCGGGCACGGTTGGCAGCCTCATCCTTGTAAAAGCAGTATCGGCAGCGCATATTGCACAGGTCAGAAGCGGGCTTGATGAGAAAATTCAGATTCCGCATGGTAGAGTCTCCTTTGGTCCCCGGTCTGGCTGCCGGATAATAGCAATTCCATGATACCACACCCGGTCCGGGAGGACAAGGAAAATCTATGGTTTATCAGGGTCTGCCAATACGTTGAATAGGGTTTTCTAACAATTGAAAACGGTTGTAAAAGTTGAACCGCCCCAAGATTAGTAGACATGAAGAAAAACAGAGCGTTCCCGACGGGGAACGCCCTGTTGTACATATCGCTGTTGTCTGTGGCTTTTGGCAGGGTGCGTCCTATTCAGCGGCGCACCAGCAGTGCCTGGTAGGGTTCCAGCTCCACATCAGCCAGCCAAACGGAAGTGCCCTCCGGGGTGTGATACTCGCCGCCCAGAGCGTCCAGACTTGCCCCTGCCGGGTACTCGGTAAAGTTGAACAATCCCACCAGCGTTTCCTCGCCGCGCTTGCGCACCAGCGCCAGCACGCCGGGGTTGTGGCTGTCCCATGTGGTCACCCACGCATCCGGGGCAAAGCAGGG
>SFDE01000028.1 GCA_004558805.1 Faecalibacterium prausnitzii
AGCCAGCGGGCGATCAGCACCTTCTGCTGGTTGCCGCCGGAAAGGCTCTTGATCTGGGTCTTGGGGCTGGGTACCTTGATGGCCATCTTTTCCTTGTTGGTAGCCACCAGATCGAGGATCTTCTGGTTGTCCAGCATGATGGGACCCTTGCGCAAAGCGTCCAGAGATGCAATGGAGATGTTATCGGCAACGCTCAGCACGCCCAGAATGCCGGTAGCACGGCGGTCCTCGGTCAGCAGAGCAACGCTCTTCTGGATGGCATCGCGAGGCTGTTTGATGTGAACCTCTTCGCCCTTGATCCACACCTTACCGGAGGTATGGGCACGCAGACCAAAGATGCCTTCCATCAGCTCGGTGCGCTGTGCGCCTACCAGACCTGCCACGCCCAGGATCTCGCCCTTTTTCAGCTCAAAGCTGCAGTGGCGGAAGGAACGGGGATGGATGGAGGTAAAGTCCTCCACCTTCATCATGACTTCGTCAGAGGGAACATTCTCCAGCGGGGGGAACAGGTTGGACAGCTCACGACCGACCATCTTGGCGATGATCTGCTCCTTGGTCATGTTTGCCACTTCCCACTTGCCGATGTACTGACCGTCGCGCATGATGGTGACTTCGTCTGCAATGACCTTGATCTCGTCCATCTTGTGGCTGATGTACACCAGAGCAACGCCCTGCTCTTTCAGCTCTCGCATGATGCGGAACAGAGATTCCACTTCGTTGGCGGTCAGAGAAGAGGTGGGCTCGTCCAGGATCAGCACCTTGCAGTTTGCGGAGACCGCCTTGGCGATCTCTACCATCTGCATCTGTGCGATGCTCAGGGCGCCCAGCTTTGCATGGGGATCGATGTCCAGCTTCAACTTCTTCAGCAGTTCATCGGTGTCCTTGTACATTTTGGCATGGTCCACTACCGTGATCGGACCATACTTCTTGGTGGGATAACGTCCCAGCCAGATATTTTCTGCCACCGTCCGCGCAGGGATGGGCTGCAGTTCCTGGTGCACCATAGCGATGCCCCGTTCCAGCGCATCCAGCGGGGTGGGGATGTTTACTTTTTCGCCTTCGTACTCGATCTCGCCCTCATCCATCTTGTAAATGCCGAACATGCACTTCATCAGGGTGGATTTGCCGGCGCCGTTTTCGCCCATCAGCGCCATGACTTTACCGGGGCGGAGCTCCAACTGGGCATGGTCCAGCGCTTTGACGCCGGGGAAGGTCTTGACCACGCCTTTCATTACCAGACGGTATTCTGACATTCCGCAGAGCCTCCTTTTTATAGCGTTTTGTGCCGTCGCAAGCCCCCAACAGCCTCTAAAGCTTTTTACAACAAGGCGCGTGCGCAGAGAGCTTTTCTCGCACGCACGCGCTTTTTAAACTCCAATTAAGCTGTCAGGACCTGCTGCGCACCTTGCGTTTCGTTTAGGGAAACTTCGGTCTTACTTAATGTACTGTGCAGCGTTGTCCTTGGTGACCTTGACGTAGTCGACCCAGTAGAACTGCTCCACATCCTTGCCCTCAACGAACAGCTTGGTAGCCTCAGCAGCAGCGGTAGCCTGACCCACGTCGTCGTTCAGCACGGTACCGGTCATGTTGCCGTCCAGAACGTCCTGCACAGCCTCGGCAAGTGCATCGACGCCGACCAGATAGATGTCCTTGCCCACGGTACGACCAGCCTGCTGGATGGACTGCAGAGCGCCCAGTGCCATTGCGTCGTTGTTGCAGAAGACGACCTCGATCTTGTCGCCGTACTGAGACAGAGCGTTTGCCACGTCCTGCTGAGCGGTGGTCTGATCCCAGTTGTCCAGGTACTCGTACAGGCACTCAACTTCCTTGCCTGCATCGGTCAGAGCCTTGATGGAGTACTCGGTGCGGTACTGAGCATCGATGTTCTCGGGATCGCCCTTGCACATGATGTAGGTGATCTTGCCGTCGCCGTTGATATCGCCCTGGGTCTCGGTATCAAGGATCAGCTCGCCCTGGTAGGTACCGGACTGACGAGCGTCAGCGCCGACGTAGCAGCACTTGCCCTTGTAGGACTCCAGCACGCTGTCCTCAGGCTGACGGTTGATGAAGACGATGGGGGTGCCGGAGGGAGAAACGGTGTCAACGATGGTCTGTGCAGAAGTGGTCTGGACAGGGTTGATGACCAGCACGTCCACGCCCTGCTGCAGGAAGGTGTTGATCTGCTCGGTCTGGGTGTTCTGGTCGTTCTTGCCGTCCATGATGGTGACGGCGTAGCCCATGTCCTTCAGGTAGCCTTCCAGATCGGAGCGGTACAGGGTCATGAAGTTATCAGCAAACTGATAGATGCAGACACCCACATTTGCAGAACCGGTTGCTGCAGCGGTGCTGGAAGCAGCAACGGAAGAAGCGGTAGAAGCCGCGGTAGAAGAGCTTGCAGAACCACCGCAAGCAGTCATGGCAGCGGTGGCACCCACGACAGCGGAAGCCTTCAGGAAGTCGCGGCGAGAAATCATTTTCATAATAGCATTCTCCTTCATTCATATCACAGCATTTTTACAGTTGCACTTTATGGTGCATCCCTGTAATTCCTGTTTGTATTATAACCGTCTGCCCTACAGTTCGCAAGAGAACTATTTCACAAGAATGCAGACCATATTTTGTGCCCTTTTTACAAAAGATTTTTTCAGTTGACGATTTGTTTTTGGCTTTCATCACATTTTTTCATATTCGTGCAACTTCCAGACAAATTCATTGAAGTAATGACGATTTTCTTTCAAAATGATTACAAAATGTTGCATTGCCTCTTCCGTACTCTTGTCGGTTTTTGAAAAGTATTTTCAGCTGAATATATCACTTCCGTCTTTTAGCAAAAAACGGTCCCGGACTCCTTTTCCGGCATCCGGGACTGTTCCGACAATTTCTTCGTTTGTACTTTCCGCCCTTACAGGTGCAAAAGCGCCTTGGCAATGTTGAAGTAGATCAGCAGGGTGGTGGTATCTACGATGGTGGTGATGAGGGGGGACGCCATTACTGCCGGGTCCACATGGAGCTTTTCCGCCGCCACCGGCAGGATGCCGCCGATGAGCTGAGACAGCAGCACTGTGCAGATCAACGTTGCGCACACCACCAGCGCCACCGGGGCAGCAATGCGGTCAAACAGCAGCAGCTTTGCAAAGTTGCACACCGCCAGCGTGCCGCCGCACAGCAGCGCCACCCGGCACTCCTTCCACAGGATCCGGGGCAGGTCCCGGGGGGTGATGTCTCCCACCGCCATGCCTCGGATGATGGTGGAGGTGCTCTGGCTGCCGGCGTTGCCGCCGGCGTCGGTGAGCATGGGGATGTAGGCGGTGAGCACCGTCACCGCCGCAAGGGCATCCTCATAGCCCCGGATCACCAGACTGGAAAAGGTAGCGCTGATCATCAGGAACAGCAGCCACGGGGCACGGCTCCGGTACAGCTCCCACAGAGTCTGCCTGAAGTAGGGCTTGTCGGAAGGTCCGATGGCGTTCATCTTGGCGATATCCTCGCTTGCCTCGTCCTGCAGGATGCTGATGGCGTCGTCAATGGTGACAATGCCCACCAACCGGCTTTCCCCGTCCACCACCGGGATCGCCAGAAAGCCGTATTTTTCAAACAGCCGGGACACGTCCTCCTGATCGGTGGTGGTCCCCACGCTGATCACATGGGGGTCCATCAGCTGCCGGATGGGCTCTGCCGTGTCCTTTGCCAGCACCAGCGCCCGCAGGGACACCACACCCACCAGACGGCGGCTGTCGTCGGTGACGTAACAGTTGTTGATGGTCTCCTTGTCAAAGCCGTTCTGCCGGATCGCCGCCATTGCCTGTGCCACGGTCATGTCCGGGCGCAGTTCCATCAGCTCGGTGGTCATGACGCCGCCGGCGGAGTCCTCCGGGTACTTCAGCAGTTCGTTGATCATCCGGCGGGTGGCGGGGTCTGCCTGCCCCAGGATCCGCTTTACCACGTTGGCAGGCATCTCCTCCACCAGATCTGTAGCATCATCTGCGCACAGGTCGTCCACCACTACCTTCAGCTCGGTGTCCGTCAGCCCGTCGATGAGCGCCTGTTGGGTCCCCGGAGTCAGTTCCGAAAACACCTCTGCCGCCAGATCCTTGGGGCACAGCCGGAACAACACCGGCAGTTTCTCCGCCGGCAGGTCCTCAAACACCGCCCCCAGATCCGGGGCGGGCAGGGTCTCCATAACGTCCCGCAGACTCTGGTATTTTTTGGCGTCATCCAGATTTGCCAGCATGGTCTTCAGGGTCTTGATCGAAATATCAGACATAAAAAAGCTGCCTCCTTTTTATCGGCGGCAGCTTTTCTTTCTGTTTCCGGGGACCACGAACACACACCCTGCGTCTTCACGCAAGGCTGCGGTTTTTCCGGTCCGGCAAGGCTGCCGTCATAGTATGCGATGGGGGATAGGTGCCGGTACTACTGCCAGCAGGTTCCATGACGACCACCTCTTTTTTCCTGTATTAAAAACGCACTTTCCCGTTTTCGTTCCTTACTTTACCACCGCTGTTTTTGTTCGTCAACCCCGGCGGCAAAATTTTGCAGCTTCTTTACAAAAACAGCAAACACCCGGCGGAAAAGCAGTTTCCGCCGGGTGAATTTGTATTTTTTACAGGGTCTCCACCTTGTCAAACAGATCCCTTGCCGCTTCCACAGCGTCCTTGCTGCCAAAGACCACCCGGACACCGGATGCCATTGCCGCCGCAAGATCTGCCGCCTGCTGTTTCAGCAGTGCCCCGTCCACGGCGCACAGCGCATTCCGGTCCTCTGCCAGCATCTCATCGGTGATGCCGCAGAAGAACCGCCGATCCAGCTCTCGTGCCTGCGCACGGGGCTTCCGGGGGGTATCCAGCTTTGCCACAGTGCCCACGATAAAGTCGTTCAGGTCTTTTTCGGTATACTCCCGTGCGGCAAGCGCCTTGGGACCCTCTGCAAAGGTATCGTAGCTCTCCCGCAGATGGGGGTCCCGGTAGGTGTACAGGTACTCCACCCCGTCAGAGGAGAGCATCCCGGTGCCGTAGGCACCTCCCACCTCCCGGATGGCGTGCCACAGATACTCGTAGCTCATGACCCGTGCCAGCACCTTCCGGTCGCTGCGGCGGGGCATCTGCCATGCCTGCACATCGTAGTTTACCCCGCCCTCAATGATGAACGCCTCGTTCACTGCTTCCGGCAGCGGCTGGGTATAGGGTCTTGCCGGGTCCCGGTGCGCCGCTGCAAACCGGCTGCCGGGCAGCAGGGTCCGCAGCTGCTCCAGTGCCTCCCGGCTGCCGTGGAGGCTCACGGTAAGCTGTGCCCGGTCCAGCACCTTGGCACGCAGCACTTCCAGCTTTGCCCCCAGAGCTGCCCAGTCCGCTGCTTCCAGCTGCCGGCAGAGGAAGTGGTAATAGCTCACACCCATGCACAGCTCGGTGACCGCCCCCTCTACATAATAATGGGACCCGGCACGGGTGGCGGCAAAGGCGTTGCCCTGCTGGATGAACATCTGCTCCATGCTCAGCTTCTGCTGGCTCAGCACCCGCTGGAAAGCCGCCTGAGCGTTGGCACCGGTAAGGCAGGTGTCGTACAGCCATTCGCCCCCCAGCTCCACCGCCTTGGCAAGGCTGCGTTCCAGCAGACTCAAGCTCAGGGTCAGCTTGGCGTGGCAGGGGGCACCCTCCTGCCGCCCGGTCCAGAGGTCCAGCATCACCCGGCTGTCTCCCAGCCAGGTGCTGCGCAGGGTGTTCAGCTGCTGTGCCGTGTGGGCGGAGCTGTCCAGCTCTCCCAGCACATAGGTAAGCAGGTCCAGATACTGGACCTCCTCCGGCTCCAGTGTCCCAAGGTCGTAGTAGAAATTCAGATACAGGCTGCCTGCGGAGGGGTGATGCAGCAGCTGTGCTCCCGCCGCCTCTTCCCTGCTGCCGGGTGCCGATGCGGCTCCCTCCCCAAGGTCCGCCACCGTAAGGGGATGCTCCAGCACCAGCTTATCGTCGGTGCGCACCGGGGCTTTTTCCTGTTTTGGGGGCAGGGTGGGCACCTGCAGCACCTGCACCGGGGCAGTGGCAAAGACACTTTCCAGCAGCTCGTCAAACCAGCCCTCCTCCATCTTTTCCCGTAGGGCGGCAAAGAGCCGGTCGGTGTGCAGCAGCAGGGTGGGGTCTCCGGTGTGGAGCCAGCCGGTGGAGGCGTGGATGGCATCCAGCACGCCGTCAGGCAGGCTGCCGGGACGTTCCAACGAGGCAAACTCTGCAGCATTCAGGGAGGCAAGAAGCAGCTCCCGGGGGATGCCCTGCTGCCGGATGACTTCCACCGCCCGGCGCACTGCCGGGGCAAAGCGGCGGGCGCTGTCCTCGGTGGCACCCCGCAGCACCAACTCCACCGTGGGCTGCAGCGTGCTGTCGTCAAAGCCCATGTCGATGTCCGTGCCCAGCTTTTCTGCCAGCAGCGTTGCCTTCAGAGGAGCATTGTTATTTCCCAGCAGAGCATCCAGCAGGATCTCCACCCCCAGCTGCCGCTGCCGGTCCTCAAAGGCACCAGTGTACCATGCCAGCGCACATTGCACCTGATCCGGTTCCGGATTCTCTGTGTAGTAGGGTGCCTCCACACAGACCCCCTGCCGGGGCTGCTGCAGGGTCAGCCGGGGACGGTCCCCCTGCCGGGGCATCTTGCCCAGATAGTCCCTGTCCAGCTGCGCCAGCTTTTCGCCCATGTCCATCCTGCCATAGAGGGTGATGCAGCAGTTGTCGGCGCTGTAGTGGCGGCGGTACACCCGCCGGTATTTCTCATAGGTCAGCGCCGGGATGGACTCCGGATCGCCGCCGGACACAAAACCATAGGCGGTATCCGGGAACATAGTGCGCTCCAGCGCGTTCTGCAGCTGTGCATCCGGAGTCGCCAAGGCTCCCTGCATCTCGTTGTACACCACGCCGCTGACGGTGCCGTCCTCGTCCCGGTGCCAGCCCTCCTGCTCAAACACCGCCTTGTCCACCATCGCCAGCGGGCAGAACACGGCGTTGAGGTAGACGTCCATCAGGTTTTTAAAGTCGGTCTCGTTGGGGGTGGCAAAGGGGTACACCGTCTTGTCCGGGAAGGTCATGGCGTTGAGGAAAGATGCCATGCTGCTCTTCAGCAGCTGCACAAATGGGGACTTTACCGGGTACTTTTCGCTGCCCGACAGCACCGAGTGTTCCAGAATGTGGAATACGCCGGTGTCATCGGAGGGAAAGGTGCCAAATCCGATGCCGAACGCCTTGTTGTCGTCCTGATTTTCCACCAGCAGGACCGTTGCCCCGCTGACATCGTGGGTCAGCACCGTCAGGGTACCGTGCTGTTCGGGACAGTCCTCGGTGCGCACGAGGGTATAGCCGGGATATTGGTTCATGGCTCATTCTCCTTTGTTCGTGATCCGTTTGTTTTGCCTTATTGTACCATCTGCCGCCCCAAAACACAATTGCAGGGCACAAAAACGGGGCTGCCGCACCCCTTGTGCAGCAGCCCCGTCCGGCTTTTGTTATATATTTCAGACCTTTTTGGCATTCTTGGTGCTGCAGGACACCCGGAACAGCACAAGACCCACCACAAAGAGGACGGCAAGCATACCGATGCCCTGATTGGCGCTGCCGGTGAGCTGGCTGCCCACGCTGACGATCATGGTCCCAAGGAAGGACGCTCCCTTGCCGCAGATGTCGAACAGACCAAAGTACTCGCCGGATTTTTCCGCCGGGATGATCTTGGCAAAGTGGCTGCGGCTCAGCGCCTGCACACCGCCCTGGAACATACCCACCACCACCGCAAGCACCCAGAACTGCCACTGGGTCTTGAGGAAGAAGGCAAAGATGGCAATGCCGGTGTAAGCGGCGATGCACACCGGGATCAGCTTGCTGGAGGGATATTTTGCGCTGAGACGTCCAAAGATCAGTGCCGAGGGAAATGCCACGACCTGGGTCACCAGCAGTGCCAGCAGCAGCCCGGTGGTGTCCAGCCCCAGTGCGGTGCCGTAGGCAGTTGCCATATCAATGATGGTGTACACACCGTCGATGTAGCAGAAGAATGCCAGCAGGAACCAGAACACCTGCCGGTCCTGCGGCAGATGTTTCAGCGTCTGCCCGATGCGCACGAAACTCTGGCGGATGGCGTGCTGCTTCACCTCCACATAGTTGATCTGACGATATTTTTTCAGCAGCGGCAGGGTAGTCACCAGCCACCACACCGCCGTGATCACCAGTGCTACCGACAGGGCGGTCATCTGGCTCATGCCAATGACCCCGCTGCCCAGCACCAGAGCAAGGCAGACCACAAAGGGGATGCAGCTGCCGATATAGCCCCAGGCGTAGCCCCGGGAGGAGACCATGTCCATCCGCTCCGGCGTAGTCACATCTCCCAGCATGGAGTCGTAGAACACCAGACTGCCAGAGTAGCCGATCTTTGCAATGATAAAGATGATCAAAAAGGGCAGCCACGTTTTTGCCACACCCATGGCACAGCAGCCGACAACGCCCACAAAGAGGCAGAGCATGAAGATGGGCTTTTTAAAGCCCCTGGTGTCTGCCAGCGTGCCAAGGATAGGTCCCAGCACCGCTGTCACCACCGTCACCACCGAGCTGGCGTAGCCCCAGTAGGCAAGGTAATCCACTGAGCTTAATCCCCCTGCCTCCGCAAGGGCGTTGAAGAAGATGGGCACCAGTGTTGCGATCAGCAGCACAAATGCCGAGTTGCCCACATCGTACAGGATCCATGCCCGCTCCAGCGGCGTCACCTTGAATTTATTGTCCTTCATCCCTGTTTTCCTTCCGCACCGCCTTGCGGCGCCCTCTCTCAAAATTCCCCAAAGGTGTGGTCATACGCCTTATCCAGCGGCTCAGCGCTGTCCAGCTGTGCCACATATTCCAGGATCAGCCGCTCTGCCAGCGGCAGTGCCTTTGCATACAGCTCTTCCAGCTGCCGGTTGCTGTCAGCGCACCGGGGATTGGGCTTGGGGTTTGCCACCAGACCGTGCATTCCCTCGTACTTGCCCACCACCTTCATGCCGGTAAGCACCACCCAGCGTTTCACCGGGTTGGACGCCTGCAGCAGCCGGTGCACCGTGATCATGCCTTTCAGCGCTTCCTGAGTCTGCTGTTCTGTGATGCCCTCATAAAAAGGAGCGATGACATGAGCATTCCCGGCACTGGGCTGGATGTGGCTGGCAGTAAAGAACTTCAGCGGATCCTGCCCGTCCCGGCGCAGCAGCATGTTGTCAAACTCGGTCTCGATCTCGCAGTGAGACACCCCGCTTTCCCGGACGAACCGGTCCACAAAGGGGTGGCAGGTGCTGTCCAGCGCAAAGTGGCACACAAAGCCCAGTGCGTAGGCAAGCGCCGCCTCCCGGTCCTCCGCCTTCTGCACCACCTGCCGTGCCCGGTCAAAGAACTTTCTGCCCGGCTCGTCGTGCATGGCATTGCCCAGGGCACTTACCGGGTTGGACTTGGCGGCGTGGTAGTAGAACAGCAGATCCGGTCCGTGGAGACCGATATCGTACAGCGGTCGGTTTTTGTGGATCCGGTCCCCCAGCTCCGGGGGCAGATGATCCAGTACGTTTGCGCCAAAACGGCGGTGCGCATAAGTTGACGGCATGGCAGATCCCTCCTGTACACAGCGACCGTCATCGCTGCACTTCGGTTTTAGTATAACAGAAAGTCCCGGCTCCTTCTACCCTTTTCTGTATGATTTGGGTAAATTCTTTTAATAAATTTTTTGTGCAAAGACAAACCCCCGATGCACAGAGATCTATGCACCGGGGGTCTGCCTATGGGAATATAGAATGTTAGAGAATGGCTTATCCTTTGCCCTGCGCTGCCTTTACCCAAGGCACCGCACCGGGGATGCCGACGGCTCCCTTCTGCCTGCAAAGGTGGAGAACTGCGGCGATATGCTTATTGTATCCACTGCGGACAGCTTTTTCAAGTGTTTTGCGACATTTTTTCTAAAAAATCGACCTTCCTGCGAATCAGAGCTTCTCGTAGCCCTGAGGCATCTCGTTCTTACGGTCACGGGACATAAGGCTGCGCAGTGCTTCCCCTGCACTCATGCCCTCCTTGACGATGGCGTTCACCGTCTGGACGATGGGCATTTCCACCTGATACTTTTCCGCCAGTTCCATGGCAGCGGGCAGAGCGTTGATGCCTTCCACCACCATGCCCACTTCCTTCACCGCCTGCTCCGGGCTTTCGCCCTTGCCGATGAGGATGCCGGCACGATTGTTGCGGCTGTGCATACTGGTGGCAGTGACGATGAGGTCACCAATGCCTGCCAGACCTGCAAAGGTGTGGATGTTGCAGCCCATTGCCACGCCCAGACGGGCGATCTCTGCAATGCCCCGGGTGATCAGTGCCGCCCGGGCGTTGTCGCCGTATCCCAGACCCGTGGAGATGCCCACGCCCAGTGCGATGACGTTCTTCAGCGCACCGCTGAGCTCCACGCCCTTCACATCCGGGTTGGTATACACACGCATACAGGTGTTGCTGAAGATCTCCTGTACCAGCTCTGCCGCCGCCTCGTCCTCACAGGCGGAAACGATGGTGGTGGGCAGGTCCAGCGCCACTTCCTCAGCGTGGGTGGGACCGGACAGTGCCACCAGCTTTACGTCCTTGGGACCGTTTTCTTTTTTCAGTTCGTCGGCGATCACTTCGGTCATGGTGTACAGGGTACCTGGTTCCATGCCCTTTGCCACGTCCACGATGATCTGTCCCTCCCGGATATAGGGGCGTGCCTTTGCCGTTGTGGACCGTACAAACACCGAGGGCACTGCAAACAACAGCACATCCTTGCCGGTGCACACCTCTTCGATGCTTTTGGTAAACTGCAGCTGCTCCGGGATCTTCATGCCCGGCAGGTTGGGATGCACCCGGGTGGTGGAAAGGTTATCCACCTCCGCCTCAATGGCAGACCATACCTGCACGTCCTTGCCGCTTACCGCAAGCATCCGTGCCAGCGCCATGCCCCAGGTGCCTGCACCCAGAACGCCAATTTTCCATTTCGTCACGTCAGTGTCCTCCGTTTGCACCGGCAGCTGCGCCGCCGGTGAAATTGCGCAGTACCGGTAGAGCCGACACCTGCGTTGCCATTTTCATTGTACACGAAACCACCGGACGCGTCAACTCCTTGCCGCATTGCACAAAGTCCACACCGCCATCTTTCAGTTTTTGTACACATCTCGCTTTTTGGATAAATCGTTTGCACCATGGTCCGATTCATGCTATAGTATTCTGGTAGGGTTTGTAGGATTTTGCCTCAACCCTCTTGACTTAAACCCCGGTTCAGGGTTTATTCTCTTCCTGTCCGAAAACACTCCAGGAGGGAGCTGTTGCCCCCTCTTTTGCATGGATTCTGAGGATCTTGTCCCATGTTTGAAGCACTTTTGTCCGACCGCACTGTCAGTGTACTGGTGGAGGCGCTGCCCCGCATCCTTACCGCCGGGCTTACCATGACCATCCCCCTGACGCTGATCTCCTTCTTTTTTGCCATGGTCATCGCCGTGGCGGTGGCTCTGGTCCAGTACGCCAAGGTACCGGTGCTGAGCCAGCTGGCACGGTTCTATATCTGGGTCATCCGGGGCACTCCCCTGCTGGTACAGCTGTTCATCATCTTTTACGGTCTGCCCAGCGTGGGCATCATGCTGGACGCCTTCCCGGCGGCAGTCATCGCCTTTGCTTTCAACGAGGGCGCCTACTGTGCCGAGACTATGCGGGGTGCTCTGGAAAGCGTGCCCACGGGGCAGCTGGAAGCAGGCTACTGCGTGGGAATGAGCTGGTGGCAGATCATGCGCCGCATCGTGCTGCCTCAGGCACTGCGTACTGCGGTGCCTGCCCTGTCCAATTCCCTCATCGGCATGATCAAGGACACCTCTCTGGCGTCCAACATCACGGTGGCAGAGCTGTTCATGGCAGGACAGCGGGTGGCAGCACGCACCTACATCTTCCTGCCCATCTACTGTGAGGTAGCAGTGGTGTATCTGCTGTTCTGCACCGTCATCACCAAGCTGCAGGCGCTGCTGGAACGCCAGCTCAACGCCCACGGCTTCCAGTAAAGGGGGACTGCTTCTATGGCAATGCTTGAGATCCGCAATGTGCACAAGACTTTCCGCAGCTACGCAAAACCCACAGGCATCTTCCACCGCCCCGGGGCACGAAAGGTCACCAGTGAACTGCCCGTGCTGCAGGGCGTAGACCTGACCGTGGAAAAAGGCGATGTAGTGGCTATTCTGGGACCATCCGGTTCCGGCAAGACCACCCTGCTGCGGTGCCTCAACTTTCTCGAGACTGCAGACAGCGGCAGCCTTGTGCTGGACGGTGAGACCTTTGATCTGGCAGATGCCAGCCCCGCCGAGGTGGCACGGTTGCGGAAAAAGACCGCCTTTGTGTTCCAGAACTACAACCTGTTCCGGAACAAGACCGCCCTGCAGAATGTCACCGAAGGGCTTATCGTGGCACGGAAGATGCCCCGGCAGCAGGCAGAGGAGATCGGCAGAAAGATGCTTGCCAAGGTTGGGCTGGCTGACCGGGGGGACTACTACCCCCGGCAGCTCTCCGGCGGGCAGCAGCAGCGGGTCGCCATCGCCCGTGCCCTTGCCACCGACCCGGAGATCCTCTATTTTGACGAGCCCACCAGTGCTCTGGATCCGGAGCTGACCGGCGAGGTCCTCAGCGTCATGCGGCAGCTGGCGGAAGAAGGCATGACCATGCTGGTGGTGACCCACGAGATGGGCTTTGCCCGGAACGTCTCCTCCAAGACCGTGTTCATGGAAAACGGGGTGGTGGTGGAGCAGGCACCCTCCCGGGAGTTCTTTGCCGCCCCCAAAGAGGAACGCACCCGGGCATTCCTGCGCCGGATCTCCCACACCGAGTGATCCCCGCTAATTTTACCCGTCTGTCTGGCAGGGCATCCCGCCCCCGGCAGCCCCCCCTTTAAAGGAAAGGATATAACTATGAAACGCAGAACCTTTATTTCTCTTATGAGTGTCATGACCGCTGCCGGGGTGCTGACCCTTGCAGGCTGCTCCTCCAAAAACTCCGCTTCCAGCACCGCCGGCTCCGAGCCCCTGAACAAGCTGGACAGCATCCAGAACAGCGGCAAGCTGGTGGTGGCACTGGAAGGTGCCTGGCAGCCCTGGAGCTATCACGATGAGACCGACACCCTTGTGGGCTACGACGTGGAGGTGTCCCGTGCCATTGCCGAAAAGCTGGGTGTAAAGCCGGAGTATGTGGAAAGCGACTGGGACAGCCTGTTCGCCGGGCTGGACGCCGGGCGCTACGACATGGTGTGCAACGGCGTGGAGGTCACCGAGGAGCGTGCCAAGACCTACGACTTCACCGTGCCCTACGGCTACATCCACACCGCTCTGGCAGTCCGCAAGGACAATGAGGACATCCACAGCTTTGAGGACCTAAAGGGCAAGACCACCGCCAACAGCCTTGCTTCCACCTACATGGAGCTGGCAGAAAGCTACGGCGCCACGGTGCAGGGCATCGACACCCTGGAGGAGACCATCCAGCTGCTGACCGCCGGACGCATCGACGCCACCCTCAATGCTGATGTTTCCTTCTACGACTACCTGAACATCCACCCGGAGGCGGATTTCAAGCTGGTGGCGCAGACCGCCGATGCCTCTCATGTGGCGATCCCGGTGCTCAAGAGTGAGAACACCGCCTATCTGGACGCCCTAAATACCGCCATTGAGGAGCTGCGTGCCGACGGCACCCTGAAGACCCTCAGTGAAAAATACTTCGGACAGGATATCTCTTCTGAGAACTAAGCCCCCTCTCCGTCTTTGCTGCGCAAATCCGCCTTGTTCCCCTTTCTGCCGCCGTTGGCGACGTCTGCTCCCCTCTTTGTCACCTGCAGTGACATTTCTCCACCCCTTGGGAGAGCTGTCACCGCAGGTGACTGAGAGGGCGAGGACACCATCCAGCTCCCCCGAAAGGGGGAGCTTTTTTGTTATCTGCCACAATTTTTCCACGTCATCTATTGACTCATGCAATATTATATGATATATAATATTATAGAAGCACGTCATACAGAAAGGAGGCTGTTCCCACATGAGTTTTCCCATCAGTGCCGCATTGCTGGATGCTGTGGTGCTGGCGGTGGTCGCCCGGGATCCGGAGGGCACCTATGGCTACCGCATTACCCAGCAGGTCACCCACACGCTGGAGCTCAGCGAATCCACCCTGTACCCGGTATTGCGCCGGCTGCAAAAGGACCAGCTGCTGACGGTGTACGACGCCCCGGTCAACGGTCGCAACCGACGCTATTACCAGATCACCCCTGCCGGGCGGCAGCAGCTTGCCGCCTATGCTCAGGAGTGGAGCCGCTACCGTTCTTCCATAGACACGTTTTTTCAGGAGGTGGAATGATCCATGACCCGTACTGCATTTCTTGCTGCGCTGGAGCAGCTTCTGGCTCCTCTGCCGGAAGCTGAGCGCAAGGACGCTTTGAGCTATTACGAGGACTATCTGGACGCCGCCGGTCCGGAAAATGAGCCCCAAGCCATGGCAGAGCTGGGCACCCCGGAGGAGGTGGCACGCAAGATCCTGGAGGAGCAGAGCCCGGCAGGCACCTGTGCCGCCCCGGCGTCTCCTGCCCACCCCTGCCGGAACCGCTGGCGCATGGTGCTGGGCGGCGGGTTGGCGGCGCTGGCGGTGTGCATCCTGCTTTTTCAGCATTCCAAAGCCACCCCGGTGCCCCCGGATGCCGCCAGCAGCGAACCGGTCTCCAGCTCTGCCGTGGCGGAGAGTCGGGAGACATCCTTTGTCGCCGATATGAACACCACACCCGTTACCATCCCCGCCGATGACCTTGGGGAAAGCACCCTGCAGATCCCGCTGGAAAAGCTGAAGCAGGAGCTGACGCTGAGCCTGAACTACGGCTCCGTGACCTTTGTCACCGACCCGTCCCTTACCTCGGACAAATACGCCACCTTCCAGTTCGACAACTTTCCCCACTCCCCCGTTCTGCGCACCACCGGCGGGGAGGGTCGCACCGCCCTGACCTTTGAGATGCCGGAAAACTGGCAGGTAGCCCCGGAAGCCCCGGAAGCCATGCTCACCGTCACCATCCCGGCAGACGCCCTCACCCGGCTGGTCCTGAACTTAGAGGTGGGCGATGTCCGCCTTGCTCCCCTGCAGCTTAAAACACTGACGGTTGCGCTGACCAACGGCAGCCTGCGTGCCGAGGATCTCACCGTGACCCAGGATCTGCTGATGGAGCTTCCGATTGGCGGATGCACCATCGATCACCTTTCCGCTGCAGAATACGTCAACATCACTGCCCGCCGCAGCATCCACCTTCATCTGGATGGAGACCCCGCCGACTACACCACCGACGCCCGCACCAATAACGTTGTGCGCATCGGCAGCAAGGAATACGATAAAAGCTATGCCTCTTCCGGTCCCAACGGGATCCTGAATCTTTATGCCGGAGGGCTGATCTATCTAAACGTTGACGAATAACGCCCTGCATAACAGAAAGCGCCCCTCTTCCATGGCTTGCGCCAGCAAAGAGGGGCGGTTTTGTGTTTATTATTCCTGATGGAAATAGTCGTAGATGATGCGGGCGGTCTGTTTGCCCACCCCGGGGGTGTTTTCCAGCTGGTCCGGGGTAGCTTCCTTTACCGCCCCTACGCTTTTGAACTGTGCCATCAGCGCCTTAGCGGTCTTGGGACCGATGCCGGGGATCTCGGTAAGGGTGGTGGAGTAGCTTTTCTGCTTCATCTGCTGCTTGCGGTAGGCGTTGGCAAACCGGTGGGTCTCGTCCTGTATGGCAGTGATGAAAGTAAAAGTGCCCCGGTTCATATTGATGGCGATCTCCCGCCCCTCACTATCCACCATGGCACGGGTGCGGTGGTGGTCGTCCTTTACCATGCCGTATAGGGGCACATCTGCCAGTGCCGTGCCCGCCAGTGCCTGCTTTGCGGCGCTGACCTGTCCCCTGCCGCCGTCCATCAGCAGCAGGTCCGGCTTGTGCCCAAACCAGTTGCCGCTTTCCTCCCCCTGTTGTGCCAGCAGGGCGTGCTTTTCGTATTCTGCTGCACGGCGGCTCACGGTCTCTGCCAGAGAAGCGTAGTCATCAGTGCCTGCCACGGTCTTCATCTTGAATTTCCGGTAGCCTGCCTTGTAGGGCTTGCCATCCTTAAAGGTCACCATACCACAGACGCTGGTGCCATCGCCCCAGTTGGAGATATCATAGCTCTCAATGGCACGGGGAGGCTTTGGCAGTCCCAGCACCTGCGCCAGCTCGTCCAGCAGCTTTTCTTCCCGGGCGTAGCGTCCGCTTTCCCGCGCCAGCCGCTCCACGGCGTTGGTGTGCGCCATCTCCACCAGATGCGCCTTGTCTCCCCGCTGGGGCACATAAAGCTGCACCTCGCTGCCCCGCTTCTGGCTCAGTGCCTGCTGCAAAGCATCGCTGTCCGGCGGCAGGGCGTCCACCGCAATGACCTTGGGGATCCCCTCATCGTCCAGATAGTACCGGGGCAGAAATTCCTCCCGGACCCCCTCGATGTCCGCCGTGTCGTGGAACAGAAACTCCCGCTTGTCGGTGAGCCGCCCCTGCCGGAACCGCAGCACCGCAGCGCAGACGCTGCCGGGGGTGCCGGCAAGCGCCACCACGTCCATCTCCACCTCCGGGTCCACCACCACCTTCTGCCCGGCGCTGACCTTGGTGATAGCGTTGATCTGGTCCCGCAGCAGGGCGGCGGTCTCAAACTCCAGCCGATCGGACGCCTCCAGCATCTTCTGGTTCAGGGTCCGGAGGATGTCCTTTTTGCCGTAGCGGATCAGGTGCACCGCATTTTTTACTGCTTCGTTGTAGGTCTGGCAGCTGATCTTCCCGCTGCACACCGCCATGCACTTGCCGATATGGGCGTTGAGGCAGGGACGCCCCTTGCCGATGTCCTGAGGGAACCGCTTGCTGCACCGGGGCAGCAGAAAAGCATCCATGGCGGTCTCCGCCATCTCCCGGGCGGCAAAGCCAGAGGTGTAAGGTCCCAGATACTCCGCCCCGTCCTCCTCTTTCTGCAGGGCAAAGGACAGCCGGGGCCATGGCTCCCGGGTCACCTTGATATAGCTGTATCCCTTGTCGTCCTTCAGCAGGATGTTGTATTTGGGGGTGTGTGCCTTGATCTGGCTTGCCTCCAGCACCAACGCCTCAAACTCGCTCTGACAGACGATGACGTCAAAGGCGTAGGCGTGGGCGATCATCTGGCTCACCTTGTTGTCGTGGGGGACTCCCTCCCGGAAATACTGGCTCACCCGGATCCGCAGCCGCTTTGCCTTGCCGATATAGATGATGGTGTCGCTTTTGTCCCGGATGATATACACCCCCGGCAGCAGCGGCAGCATACACGCCTTGTGGTACAATTCTGCTTTGGTCATGGGTCTTTCCTCCCGGCGATGCATACAAAAAGGCGGCAGGTCTCCCTGCCGCCCGGAATACAAAAGGTGCGGATCACTCTGCGAAGCCGGACTCCACCAGCTTGATCAGACCGTCAACAGCAGCCTGCTCGTCTGCGCCGTCGGCAATGATGCGGATGGTGGTGCCGCCCACGATGCCCAGAGACAGAACGCCCAGCAGGCTCTTGGCGTTCACGCGGCGCTCTTCCTTCTCGACCCAGATGGAAGACTTGAACTCGTTTGCCTTCTGGATGAAGAAGGTAGCCGGACGAGCGTGCAGACCAACCTGATTTTCAACGGTAACTTCTTTCACGTACATAGTAAAGCGCTCCTATCTAATA
>SFDE01000011.1 GCA_004558805.1 Faecalibacterium prausnitzii
AAGTGTTAAATCTTGTTCGCTCAGCACGCAATCGCTTGCGTCCTGTGTGAATTACTTTTGGAATTGTTTTAAGTGTTTTTCCAAACACATAAAGGTTCCGTTACAAGTTTTTCGATATTGTTCAATTTTCAAGGTCCTGTGCGCCTCAGTCTTTCGACCGGCGACTTGTTTATCTTACCACCGAAGTGGTTTTTTGTCAAGTCTTTTTTCAGAAGCTTTTGAACTTTTCCGAACTTGGACCGCTTCGTGTTTCTCGGTGCTAACCGTGAGCTTGTCGGGGTGAGACCCCTCCATCTTACTTTCGCAAGACCGCTCTGTTTGCTTGAACGCCCCACCGGGGCGATTCATTGCTTTCGCAACCGCAAAGCTTTTAGCGTCTATTGGTTCTTTTCAAGGGCTTCCTGCCGGACTGCAGAAGTCATTCTTTTGTCCGGCGCTTGGCGCTCACATATAGTACCATATTCAGGGGGTTTTGGCAAGTGTTTTTTCAAAGTTTTTCTGCATTTTTCCCTATTTGTATACAAGTGCCAGTTTTTCAACGTTTTTCGTCCAGTTTTTGACACTTCTCTTCCTTATTATACTATAGATGCACAGACCCCGGCAGTTCTGCACCGCCGGGGTCCGTAATTGATTCAGTTCTTCCCTTCCTGTTTCATTTGATGCAGTGTCAGCCACACCGCCGCTGCCAGCACCGGCAGCAGGGAGATCAAGCCTATAGGTGCAGGTCCCAGTACGCTGTAATAGGCATCTGCCGGGCGGGTCAGCAGCACCGGAAGCGCTGCGGCAGCATTCAGTGCTCCATGGGCAATGGCAGGCATCCAGATGCTCCCGGTCTTTTCGTAGAGCCAGTCCAGCAGGCTGTTCATTGCAAAGCAGAACACGCACCACACCACCAGCCCCAGCACCGGGGCTCCCAGATAGCTGGTGCCATATTCATAGCCCACCAGCAGCATCATCGGCCAATGCCAGACGCCCCAGATCATGCCTCCTGCCAGTCTGCCGCCCAGCAGACCAAACCGCTCTTTCAAAAAAGGCATCATATAGCCCCGCCAGCCTGCCTCCTCGCCTACGGCAGGGATCATATTGATCAGCGGCGCAAAGGTGACCGCCTGCAGGGTCATGACCAGCAGATACTGCAGGGGCGTCATGCCCAGCTGCGCCTTGAGGGTCTCCAGTGTCCATTCACCGCCGAGGGTTGCCAGCAGATAGCTGCCGTCGGTATCCAACCTGGCGGGGAAAGCAACAAAATACAGCACCGCACCCAGCAGGGTAAACACTGCCGGACCAAACCACGCTGCCAGCAGATATTTTACGTTGCCTTTCAGCCGGGGGCTCCAGCCGATGCCGGTGGGGCGGTGCAGAAAGCCCCTGCAGACCAGCAGCACCGCCGCCAGCGGACAGAACATGGTGACGATCAGCGCCAGCTGATACAATGCTGTGTTCTGCTTTTGCAGCAGCGCCATGCAGCCGCCCACCTGACACAGCCATGCCAGCCCGAAACTGAACAGGAAATACAGTCCCACGCCCTGCTTTTCTTTTGCCGTCATACAAACTTCACCGCCGTTCCGTATGCAATGACCTCTGCCGCGCCCTGCATGACGCTGGCGGAGGCGTAGCGCATCCCCACAATAGCATCGGCGCCCAGCGCCTCTGCATCCTTTACCATGCGCCCGGTGGCGATCTGCCGTGCCTCGGTGAGCATCTCGGCATAGTCGGTGACCTCGCCGCCCACCAGCGTGCGGAACCCTGCCATCAGGTCGTGTCCCAGATTCCGGCTCTGAACGGTGCTGCCCCGCACCACCCCCAGTGCCTCCAGTTTTTTGCCCGGGATCTCGTTAATAGTTACGATAAGCATCTTCTTCTCCCTTTCTGATCTCTTCGATCCGATCCAGCAGCACCTTCAGGGTGCCTACGATGCAGCCCGCCGGGATGCCGAACATCACCACCAGCAGCGGCAGCGGCGGGGCATCCTGCGGGTCGGTGTAGATCGCCCAGCCTATGATGGCCATTACAAAAGCCATCATAGTCACAAAAAGGGCGGCACCGATGCAGGCACCCCGGATGCGGCGGGTCTTTTGGTCGGTCCGTTCAATGTTCACAAAAGTCACTCCCTGTTCTTCCCGTGCGGTCAGGCGCGCAAGCGTCTGCTCCACATCCAGTTGTTCCAGAGGGCCGTTCTCCTGTTGGAGCAGCGTGCAGAAACCGATTGCTTCTTCCAAGTCGGCGCGGCGGCTGCGCAGACGTTCCAGCTGCTGGCTCATGCCCTCGGTCAGCGTGCGCTGCCCTTCCAGCATCTCCCGGATCTCTGCCAGCGGCACGTCCAGCTTGCGCAGCAGCTTGATGCGGCGCAGGCGCTCCACGTCCGCCTGCGAGTAGCTGCGGTAGCCGTTGCCCGGCTCCCGACCGGGGCTGATGAGCCCCTCCTCCTCGTAAAAGCGGATGTTCTTTTTGGTCACGCCGACAGCGGCTTCCACTTCGTTGATCTTCATGGGTCACGCCCCCCTCCTTACGGAAGTATTCTACACCTTCCACAAAGGGGAAGGTCAAGGTCTTTTTATAAAAAACTCCCTTCGTCTCGCATTCGCCGGACACCGCCCTCAAAGAGGGAAGCTTACCGCATGGGCAGGCTCCCTCCCCGAGGGGGCTGTCTGCGGAGCAGACTGGGGGAGTTTCTTGGTTTAAAAATAGCACTTGATCTGGAAACGATCGGCATTGTTCTGCTTTTTCTCCACCACGATATGCTCGTGGTTAAAGTCAAAGTGGACCGGCGTGCACAGATCTGTGTTGCGGGTCAGGCGCAGCAGCTCCTGCACCCGCTTTTTTTCCTCTGGAACATAAAACAGGTAGCTGACGCCCTCTTTTTTGGCGCGTCCGGTACGACCGATCCGGTGGGTGTAATGTTCGTTGTCGCTGGGCACGTCGTAGTTAATGACCGCATCCACGTCCGACACGTCGATGCCTCGTGCCGCCACATCCGTTGCTACAAGGATCGCCAACTTGCCATCCCGGAAGGACTGCATGATCTGGTTCCGCTCCTTCTGGGACAGATCTCCGTGGAGGCAGTCCACCGAGAAGCCCAGCCGTGCCAGCTGGTTTGCCAGCGTGGCGGTGTTGAACTTGGTGTCGCAGAACACCATGACCCGCTTGTAGCCCTCGCCAATGATGATCTGCGCCAGATCCGAAAGCTTGTTGCGTCCGGAGGTCTCCAGCATATACTGGGTGATCTTGGGCTGGCTCTCCTCCCTGGGCTGGACGGTGATCTCCTCGGCATTGTGCTGATACAGCCAGCCGATGTCCATGACCTCCCGGCTGATGGTGGCGGAGAACATGGACAGGCTCTTGCGTGCCTTCATCATCTCGATGATGTGACGCACGTCCTTATAAAAACCCATGTTCAGCATCTCGTCCGCCTCGTCCAGCACGATCTGGGTCACGTGGGAGATATCAATGGTGTGGTGCTTGTAGTGGTCCATGAGACGCCCCGGCGTTGCCACCACGATCTGGCAGCCTTCGGCAAGGCGTCTTGCCTGTTTTTCCATGTTGGCACCGCCGTAGACGCACGCCACCTGCACCTGCGGCATAAAGCTGGTGAGCTGGGTGATCTCCTCGGCGATCTGCTGTGCCAGCTCCCGGGTGGGCGCCATGATCACCGCCTGCGGGTACTTTTTTTCCGGGTCGATGTGCTCCGCCACCGGGATGCCGAAGGCGCAGGTCTTGCCGGTGCCGGTGGGCGCCTTGGCAATGACGTCCTGCCCCGCCAGCATGACCGGAATGGTCTTTTCCTGGATCTCGGTCATTTCCGCAAAGCCCATGCGCTCCACCGCCTTGTGGATCGCATCGCTGCACTGTAATTCGCTGTAAAGCATTTGGACACTCCGTTCTATTGTCATTTTTCGTTAGAAACAGTATACCATGAAACACGCCGCTTGTCAGCAAAAACAAAAAGGGCTGCGCCCCTTTTATGGGGTGCAGCCATGTACGAAATGAGATCAGACAGTCTCCTCGGCGGTCTTTGCAGCCTTGCCTGCCTCAAGCTTCTGCTTGAAGCGACCGCTTGCCTTGAAGCCGGGGATGGAGGTGGACTCCAAACGGCTGGAGACCTTGGTCTTGGGGTTGGTGTAAGCCTTCGGCTTGCGGGGACGCATCTCGAAACGTCCGAAACCGGCGATGGTCACCTTTTCGTCTGCACGCAGGCAGTCGGCAATCTGATCAAACATTGCATCCATCGTGGTCTCGACCTGTGCTTCGGTAAAGCCGGTCTTACGTGCCACGGTCTCAATCATCTGGGAACGGGTCATGTATCGATATCCTCCTGGAATGTCCAAAAGTAACGTCTTTTGGCAAATTTTGCGTTGTTGAGTATAACATAATTCGCCCTTGGTTTTCGATGGATTGCGCACAAAACGTCATTATATGCGCACGAACTTATGCAAACTCTGTCGTTCTTCACAAATACAGCGCCCGCCATTTTGGCGGGCGCTGCAGAAAGTCTGTCTTTGGGGGTATTTCTGGAGCAATTACTTGCCGTTATACAGGGTGGCGATATCCACCAGCGGGATATTCTCCAGGCTGTGCTCGCTGCGCAGACCGTTGACCATGGCGTTGGCGGTATCCACTGCAGTGATGCAGGGGATGCTCAGCTCCACCGCCTTGCGGCGCAGGCGGACCGAGTCACGCTTGGGGTCACGACCCTTGGCACTGGTGGAGAACACATAGTCCACCAGACCGCTCTGGAGCAGGTCCACGATGTTGGGGGACTCGCCGGACATATTGCGCACCTCGTTGCAGGGCACCATGTGCTTGTTGAGCCATGCGCAGGTGCCGGAAGTGCCATAGAGCTTGTAGCCCATGCTCTTCATCTTCCATGCGATGTCCACGAACTCCGGCTTATCGCTGTCCTTTACGGTAAAGATGCAGCAGGAGCCGGGACCGGGAGTCTTGAAGGTGTAGCCGGCACCGATGAGACCCTTCAGCAGGGCGTCGTGGTAGTTGGGAGCAATGCCCAGCACCTCACCGGTGGACTTCATCTCGGGTCCAAACTGGGTATCCACGCCGTGGAGCTTTTCAAAGCTGAACACCGGCACCTTTACCGCCACATAGGGGGCGTTGGGGTGCAGACCGATGCCGTAGCCCATGTCCACCAGCTTCTCGCCCAGGCAGCAGCGGACTGCCAGGTCCACCATGGGCACGCCGGTGACTTTGGAGATGTAGGGCACGGTACGGGAGGAACGGGGGTTCACCTCGATGACGTAGACCTTACCGTGGGACACAGCATACTGCACGTTCACCAGACCGGTGACATGGAGTTCCCGGGCAAAGCGACCGGTGTAGTCCACCATGGTCTCCATCTCTTCTCGGGTCAGGTGCTGCGCCGGGTAGACGCAGATGGAGTCGCCGGAGTGGACGCCGGTGCGCTCCACCTGCTCCATGATACCGGGGATCAGGAAGTTCTCGCCGTCGCAGATGGCGTCCACCTCGCACTCGATACCCATGATGTACTTGTCCAGCAGCACAGGATGGTCCATGTCCACGTGCTCGGTGATGACGCCCATATACTCGATGACATCCGCCTTGGTGTATGCCACGATCATGTTCTGACCACCCAGAACGTAGGAGGGACGCATCAGCACCGGCAGACCGATCTCCTCGGCAGCGGCAAGAGCCTCTTCCAGATTGAACACGGTGCGGCCGGGAGCACGGGGAATGCCGCAGCGCTCCAGCAGCTCGTCAAAACGCTCACGGTCCTCTGCCTCGTCAATGGCGTCTGCCGGAGTGCCCAGAATGGGCAGACCGATCTCTTCCATGTGCTTGGCAAGCTTGATGGCGGTCTGACCGCCAAACTGCACCACGCAGGCATCGGGCTTCTCGGTGGCAATGATGTTGTCCACGCTCTCCGGGTTCAGGGGATCGAAGTACAGACGGTCGCCGGTGTCAAAGTCGGTGGAGACGGTCTCCGGGTTGTTGTTGACCAGGATCGCCTCGCAGCCGTTCTTCTTCAGGGTCCAGACACAGTGCACCGAGCAGTAGTCGAACTCGATGCCCTGACCGATGCGGATGGGACCGGAGCCAAAGACCAGCACCTTTTTCTTTTTGGGCTCACCCTTCTTTGCGGTCTCCGCTTCCTTCTGGGCAATAAACTCCGCTGCCTCGTTGTCTCCGTCATAGGTGGAGTAGAAGTAGGGAGTGTTGGCGGAGAACTCTGCAGCGCAGGTATCCACCATCTTGAAGCCCGCACGGTAGTTTTCCACCGGCAGGGTATCCACCTGTGCCAGACGGCGGATGGTCTTATCCTGGAAACCGTACTTCTTGGCGGTCTTGTACTGTTCCTTGGTCAGGACGCCGTTGCACTTTGCCAGACCCTTTTCCAGATCTGCCAGATGCTGCATCTTGTCCAGGAACCACCAGTCGATCCTGGTGATGTCGTAGATGGTCTTGTGGGAGATGCCCCGCTTCAGCGCCTCGTAGACGCAGAACACACGCTCTGCGTCCTGCACGTGCATGTGCTCCACCACTTCTTCATCGGTCAGCTCCTCAAAGGGCTTGTGAGTCAGGGTGTCCATGCCCAGCTCAATGGAGGACACAGCCTTCATCATTGCCGCCTCAAAACTGTTGCCGATGCTCATGACCTCGCCGGTCGCCATCATCTGGGTGCCCAGAGACTTGTCGGCGTAGACGAACTTATCAAAGGGCCACTTGGGGTACTTGACCACAATGTAGTCCAGAGCCGGCTCAAAGCAGGCGCAGGTCTTGCCGGTCACATCGTTGGTGATCTCGTCCAGGGTGTAGCCGATGGCGATCTTGGTCGCCACCTTGGCGATGGGGTAGCCGGTCGCCTTGGAAGCCAGAGCGGAGGAACGGGACACGCGGGGGTTGACCTCGATGACCGCATAGTCAAAGCTGTCGGGCTTCAGGGCAAACTGGCAGTTGCAGCCGCCCTCAATGCCCAGCTCGGTGATGATGTCCAGAGCGGCGGTGCGCAGCATCTGGTACTCGTGGTCGGTCAGGGTCTGGGAGGGGGCGACAACCACAGAGTCACCGGTGTGGATGCCCACAGGGTCCAGGTTCTCCATGTTACACACGGTGATCACGTTGCCCTTGTGGTCCCGCATGACCTCGTACTCGATCTCTTTCCAGCCGGCGATGCACTTTTCCACCAGGATCTGATGGATGGGGGAAAGACGCAGACCGTTGGTGCCGATCTCAATGAGCTTTTCCCGGGTCTCGCAGATGCCGCCGCCGGTGCCGCCCATGGTAAATGCCGGGCGCACGATGACCGGGTAGCCGATGCGGTCGGCGCATGCCAGTGCGTCCTCCAGAGTCTCCACCACCTCAGAGGGAATGATAGGCTGGTGCAGCTTTTCCATGGTCTCCTTAAAGAGCTCACGGTCCTCGGCACGGTCGATGGTCTCCGGCTTGCATGCCAGCAGACGGATGCCAGTGCGCTCCAGATAGCCGGAACGTGCCAGCTCCATGGACAGGTTCAGACCCATCTGACCGCCCAGGTTGGGCAGCACGGAGTCCGGCTTTTCGATGTCCAGAATGCGCTCCACCACCTCAAGGGTCATGGGCTCGATGTACACATGGTCCGCCACGTCCGGGTCGGTCATGATGGTAGCGGGGTTGGAGTTCAGCAGAACGGTCTCGATGCCTTCTGCCTTCAGGGCACGGCATGCCTGGGTGCCGGAGTAGTCGAACTCTGCCGCCTGACCAATGATGATGGGACCGGAGCCGATGACCAGTACCTTTTTGATTCGGGGATCCTTAGGCATTTCAGCGTGCCTCCTTTGCTGCTTTGACGTTGTTCAGGAAGCGGTCGAACAGGAACTCGGTGTCCTTGGGGCCGCCGTTTGCTTCCGGATGGAACTGGACGGTAAAGCAGTTCCACTTTTTATACTTGATGCCCTCGCAGGTGCCGTCGTTGGCGTTCACCTGTGCCACCTCGCCCATCTCGGCAGGCAGCTCCTCGCCCACCACGGCGTAACCGTGGTTCTGGCTGGTGATGTAGGTGCGTCCGGACTCAAAGTCGGTGACGGGCTGGTTTGCGCCCCGGTGACCGTACTTCAGCTTCACAGTCTTGGCACCGGCGGCAAGGGCGGACAGCTGGTGACCCAGGCAGATGCCAAAGGTGGGGATGCCCAGCTCAAAGATCTTTTTCAGGTTCTCGATGACCTCCACCGGCTCAGCGGGGTCGCCGGGACCGTTGGACAGCATGATGCCGTCGGGGGCAAGGGCTGCCACCTGCTCTGCCGTTGCAAAGGCAGGCATCACGGTGACCTTGCAGCCACGCTTGACAAGGCAGCGGACGATGTTGCGCTTGCAGCCGTAGTGCATCAGCACCACATGGGTCTCCCCTTCCGGATTGAACACCTCCGGGGCAGCGCAGGTGACGTTCTTCACTGCATCGGTGACGGCGTAGGCACGGATCTGGGTCAGCAGTTCCTCGGTCTGTGCCTTGTTTGCCGGGTCCGCCGGGTCAAAGGTGGTGAGGATGGCACCGTTCATGACGCCACTCTCCCGGATGATGCGGGTCAGGTGGCGGGTGTCGATGCCCTCAATGCCGATGGTGTCGTTCTTTTTCAAAAAGCTGTCCAGAGTCTCCTCGCAACGCCAGTTGGAAGGGGTTGTGCACGCCTCCCGGACAATGTAGCCCTTTGCCCAGATGCGGTCGGACTCCATGTCCTCATGGTTCATGCCGTAGTTGCCGATGAGGGGGTAGGTCTGGGTGATGATCTGCCCGTAGTAGCTGGGGTCGGTAAGGGTCTCCTGAAAGCCCACCATACCGGTGGCGAACACCACCTCGCCCACGGTAACGCCCTGAGCACCCACAGACTGACCGGCAAACACCATGCCGTTTGCCAAAAGAAGATATGCGTTCATAGTTTTCCTCGTTTCAACACAAGCTGTTTTCAAAGCTCACAGGGTCTGCTTTGCTTCCTGCTTCATCTTGCGGCTGCCCAGATGCACCAGAGGCAGCTTGCCCTCCTTGCAGATGGGGCACTCTTCCGGTGCGTAGTTGGGCAGGTCCAGCTTGAGAGCGCTTGCCACGATGGGAATGGGAGACGGAGCCTCGGGCTTGGTGCGGTCCACCACGCAGGTGATGCCCAGGCAGATGCCGCCGTTCTCCTCAATGACCCGCTTGGTCTCCAGAGAGGAGATGCCGGTGGTCACCACGTCCTCAGCGATGAGGCACTTCTCACCGGGGTTGATGGCAAAGCGCTTCAGGGTCATCACATTGTCCACCCGCTCGGTAAAGATGGCACGCTTGCCGGTCTGCCGTGCCAGCTCGTAGGCGTAGACGATGCCGCCCATGGCAGGTCCCACGATGACGTCCACGTCCATCTCACGGATCTTGTCGGCAACCGCCTTCATGACCTCGGCGCAGCGGTCCGGATACTGCTGCAGGTATGCCATCTGGCAGTATGCGCTGGAATGACGACCGGAGGACAGCAGGAAGTGACCTTCCAGAAATGCGTCACAGCTCTTCAGAATTTCAAGTGCTTCACTCATTGTACTTCTCCCTCTCTTTTAAAACGGTGTATGTTCTTTTTGGTGGTATTGTACCACCCTTTTGACAGATTTGCAAATTTATGCGTTAATTTTATTTTTATGCGCATAAACGCGGTTTGTATTGGTATATAGTCCAGATTTATTCAGCGTTCCGGGCGCAGCCACGGATCTCGTCCAGAGTCTTTACGCCGTGGGCATCCATCCATGCTTCCATCTCCTGTGCCACAGTCTCCATGGCACGGGGGTTGGCAAAGTTTGCGGCACCCACCTGTACGGCGGTGGCACCTGCCATGATGAACTCCAGTGCGTCCCGTCCGGTGGCAATGCCGCCCAGACCCACCACAGGGATGTTCACTGCACCCACTGCCTGCCAGACCATCCGCAGGGCGATGGGGCGCACCGCCGGACCGGAAAGACCGGCAAAGATGTTGTTGAACACCGGGCGGCGCTTTTCCAAATCAATGGCACATGCCTGAAAGGTATTGGTCAGGCTGATGGCGTCGGCACCGGCAGTTTCCACCGCCTTGCACATCTCGGGGATGTTCTCTGCCTGAGGGCTCAGCTTGACCATCAGGGGCTTTTTGCAGGCGGCACGCACCATCCGCACCACCTCGCCGGCTGCATCCGCCTTGACGCCGTATGCCATGCCGCCCACCTTGACGTTGGGGCAGGAGATGTTCAGCTCCACGATGTCCACTGCGCTGTCGCTGAGCATCGCTGCGCCTTCCACATACTCTTCCTCGCTGTGACCGCCCAGATTTGCGATGGTCACGGTGCCGTACTTCTGCTTCAGCTCCAGCATCTCGTTCAGCTCCACGTCAATGAAGTGCTGCACGCCGGGGTTCTGCAGACCGATGCTGTTGATAAGTCCCGAGGGGGTCTCCCACAGACGCTCGCCCTTGTTGCCGTACTGTCCGTGGAGGGTAAGACCCTTGCCGGAGATTCCGCCGATGCGGGAAAAATCTGCCAGCTCCTCGTACTCCACACCATAGCCCACAGTGCCGGATGCGCCGATGACCGGGCTGTTCATGGTAAAGCCCAGCAGGTTGGTTTTGAGATCTGCCATCAGAAGAACACCTCCGTTGCATCAAAGACCGGACCATTCTTGCACACGCTCTTGCCCTCGCCGCCCTTGGTCTCGCAGGTGCATCCCAGGCAGGCGCCGATGCCGCACGCCATCTTCTTTTCCATGCTCACAAAGCAGGGAGTGCCCTTTTCGGCACAGAGACGAGCAGCGTTCTTCATCATCACCGTGGGACCGCACACCAGCACCACATCGTAGTCCGCCGGGTCATACAGCTGGGTGACAAAGCCGTGGAAGCCCACAGCGCCGGTGTCGGTGGACACCTTGACGAGGTTTGCGATGGAGCGGTATTCCTCCATGCAGTAGGGGGTATCCCGGAAGCCGAAGAACACATCCGGCTTCACGCCGCCGGCGGCAAGCTCCCGTGTGAGCTGAAACATGGGGGCGGTGCCGATGCCGCCGCCCACCACAGCGATCTTTTTGTATTTGCTCAGGATCTCCGGCACATCAAAGCCGTTGCCCATGGGACCGGTGAGCTGAAAGGTGTCCTTCATCTTCAGCTGGGCGATCTTTTCGGTGCCCTCGCCCACCACCTGATACAGAAACTCGATGGTGCCGCTCTCCGGGTTCCAGCGGTGCACGCTGATGGGGCGGGACAGGAAGGGTGCCTCGTCAGCACCCCACGCCCGCAGGGTAAAGAACTGACCTGCATGGGGGGCGTGGTCGTGGTCCCGCCACACGGCGGTCAGCAGACGGATGTCCGGGGCAATGACCTCATTGCGCAGGACGGTGGCTTCACAGCAGGCTGCACGCATGGGCAATAGCCTCCTTCATGTTCACACACTCGTTGTAGGCGGCTTCGTCAAAGGCGACACCAGGCTGCTTTTTGTATGCCAGCAGGATGCCGCGGCTGGAGTTGACCACGCCGCCGTTGCCCTTGGTGAGGTACTGGGCAATGTCCTCTGCCTTGCCGCCCTGTGCGCCGTAGCCAGGGATCAGGAAGAAGCTGTCCTTGTACTTGGCGCGGATCTCGGTCGCCTCCTCGATGTGGGTACCACCGATGACCAGACCGATGGAGGAATATCCATGCTCGCCCATGTAGTCCTTGCCCAGCGCATTCAGCTTATCGCCCACCAGATCGTACACGTGGCGACCATCGGCAAGCTTCTCGTACTCAAAGTCCTTGGCACCGCCGTTGGAGGTGCGGCAGAGCACGAACATGCCCTTGCCCTGCTTTTCGGCGTAGGGCAGGTAGGGGCTGATGGAGTCCAGACCCATGTAGGGAGCAAGGGTAACAAAGTCGGACTCAAAGTCACCAGTAAAGTGACCCATAGCGTACATCTCGGCGGTCTTGGCAATGTCGCCCCGCTTGATATCAGCGATCACCGGCACACCTGCTTCCCGCACAGCCTTCAGGGTGTCGGCGTATGCCTTCATTCCCTCCATGCCCAGAGACTCGTAGTAGGCGATCTGCACCTTGTAGCAGCCCGCCACAGCCTTGGTGGCATCAATGAGCTTTTTATTGAAACGGACGATATTCTCGCCCTTGGTCAGGGTGCTGTCCACAAAATCGGCGGGCAGGTAGCTGAAATCAGTATCCAGACCCACGCACACCGGGCCCCGTGCCTCTACTGCTTCGTACAGTTTGTCCATGTTCGTCATTTGGGTGTCCTCCTGTATAAGTCGTATTTATAGAAAATAAATTGTAGCTATGTTATAGGTGAGCCCGCTGCCCATGAGCATCACACCTCTGCCTGATAGGTCAGCTCACCGCCCTTGATGGTGGCGCAGATCTTGCCGTAAAGCTGTGCGCCCTCAAAGGGGGTGTTGTGGGACTTGGAGTGGAGCTTTTCCTTGTCCACGGTGTAGGGAGTATCCAGATCCACCAGCACAAAGTCGGCATCGTAGCCCGGCTCCAGCTGACCCTTCGCCAGCCCCAGGATCTCCGCCGGGCGGGTGCTCATCAGGTGCACCAGCATCTCCAGCGGCAGTCCCTCCTGCTTGCAGAGCTTGGTGTAGCAGACCCCAAAGGCGGTCTCGCTGCCCACCATGCCCGCCATGCCTTTCAGTTTGTCTTCCTCAGAGTGGGGGGCGTGGTCGGTGGCAATCGCATCCACGATACCGGTGCGGATGCCCTCCACCAGCGCTGCCACATCGTCGGCGGTGCGGATGGGGGGATTCACCCGGTAGTCGCAGGTGTCGTTGGTGAACCACAGGTGGTGGGGGGTCACCTCGCAGGTGACGGGAGCGCCCCGGAGCTTTGCCATCTGGATGGCATCCAGCGCACCCCGGGTGGACACATGGCACATGTGCAGCTTTGTCTGGTAGTACTCGCTGAGCCAACAGTTGCGCACTGTCTCGATGTCCTCGGCAAGACGGTAATCCCAGGGGCTGATCTCCATATCCTCGGCGTGGCTCATGACGGTGATATCCTTCTGGGTGCAGATGGCAAAGGCACGTGCCATGGTGGCATTGTCCTGCACGCCGTGTCCGTCCTCGGTGATGAACTTCACGCTTGCAGACAGGGTCTTCAGGTGGTCGATACTGACCCCGTCAAAGTTCTCGGTGATAGAAACGGTCTGGTTCACATCACACAGACCCACCTGAGCAGCCTTCTGTTCCACCATCATCGCCTGTGCCGCAGAGGAGCACACGGGCTTTGTGTTGGGCATCAGGTTGACAAAGGTGTAGCCTCCCGCCGCAGCCGCCCGGCTGCCGGTCTCGATGTCCTCTTTGTACTCAAAGCCCGGGGTGCGCCAGTGGCAGTGCAAGTCCACAAAGGCAGGCAGAACGGTAAGTCCGCCTGCATCCACCACCGCCTCGCCCTCAGCGGCAAGGGGGGCAAGGTCCTGCCCTACGGCAGCGATCCTGCCATCCTTTACGTAGATATCCAGCGGTCGTCCTTCGGTGTTCACAGCGTTTACCAGCAGCATGGCAGTCCTCCTGTATCGGTATCGTCCTGAGCGTACACGCCCGCAAACGGGCAAAAAAAAAAACTTTTCCCCGCAAAGGGAAAAGCTCATTCCGCAAAAAAGGAAACAACGAAGCCACGGCAAAACCGGACGCGAACTGCTTGTTCAGTTTGGTGCGCATCACATTATTCTGCATGGTGCCTTCTCCTTTTAGATTTGCATTCTTTCCTGGTATTTTATCATAGAAACGCAAAATGTGTCAATGCTTCCGGAGCCATTTTGTTGCAAAAAGGTTTGGTGCTCCATCCTTATATTTTTGGCTACTCTACCCAAAAGCCGGTGCAGAGATAAAATACTGCCAGTTTGTTCCATCAATCCCTAGTAAAGTACTGTACATTGTGCCCAGGCTGTGCTATTATAATGTTATTGTAAGAGGGTGCCTGCCCCACAGGCAGGCAGTTCAGGAAAGAGAGGGTATTCCCATGGGTTTATTGGAGGACGCACGGAACATCCAGCGCAAGGACCCTGCTGCACGCAGTGTGCTGGAAGTGATACTGCTGTATCCGGGTTTTCACATTCTGGTGTATCACCGCATTGCGCACTGGCTGTACCAGCGCAAGCACTTTTTTCTGGCACGGTGGGTCAGCCAGCACGGACGCCGCCGCACCGGCATCGAGATCCATCCCGGTGCCACCATTGGCAGATGCCTGTTCATCGACCACGGCATGGGCATCGTGTTTGGCGAGACCTGCGAGATCGGGGATAACTGCACCATCTACCACGGGGTGACTCTGGGCGGCACCGGCAAGGACACCGGCAAACGCCACCCCACTCTGGGCAACAACGTGCTCATCGGCGCAGGCACCAAGGTGCTGGGTCCGGTGTTCATCGGGGACAACTCCCGCATCGGCGCAGGCAGCGTGGTGCTGCGGAACCTGCCCGCCAACTGCACCGCCGTAGGCGTGCCTGCAGAGGTGGTGCGGATCAACAACAAGGCGGTGAACCCCGCCGACGATCTGGACCAGCAGGATCTGCCGGACATCGTAGCCCAGCGCCTCACCGATCTGGACCGTCGGATCAGCGCACTGGAAAATCACCGGCAGGGCGATGTGCCGCCCTCCGCTTCGGAGATCGCCGCACGGCACAAAAAGTAACCGGGAATGCAAAAAGGGAGACATCTCACACCGAGATGTCTCCCTTTTATTTTATTCAGCAGGCGGTACCGGCGCAGAGTTCTTTTACCTTCTGCACCGCCGCTGCCACCAGCTGGCTCACCGGCTGTTCCGGCACCCCCACGATATAGTTATCGCAGTGGTTCACCGGGATCAGCACCCGCTTTGCACCGCTCTGGCAGACTGCCGCTGCCATGGCAGGAGTGATCTCCCCCAGCAGGGCATCTGCAATGACGATGCCCAAGGGTCCCACGATGATATCCGCATGGCGGCAGTTCACCACCACCGCATTCTCCCCGGTGGCGGTGCGCTGGGCACCTGCCTTCAGCATGGCATTTGCCGCCAGACTGTTGGTGCCCACGGCGGTAAGCTGCGCCTCCGGGCACTGGGTGCTGAGGGCAGCCACCAGTTGCCTGCCCAGTCCCCCGCCCTGTCCATCGATCACAAGGATCTTCATAGGCGTTTCCTCAGAAGTCGATCTCTTCCAGACGCAGCAGCGCCAGAATGTAGATCTTTACCGCCTCCAGCAGCTTATTCAGGGGCGCTGCCTCGTTGGCACCGTGCATGGGACCACCAAACTCCGGCAGGGGCAGGTCTGCGTGCTCGGGACCAAAGCTCACAGCATAGGGGAAGTGACGGGCGTAGGTACCGCCGCCCATGGTAAAGGGCGTAGCATTCTCCCCGGTGACCTCGTTGTAGGTGCTGATACACGCCTGAATGGCGGGGCTGTCTGCCTCGATGTAGAAAGGCTCTGCTGCCTCTGCATCCTCCAGCTTTGCCCCCTCGCCCAGAGCGGCGGTGATCTGTGCGGTCAGCTTTTCGCCGTCGGTGCAGGTAGGGAAGCGGCTGTCGATGGTCTGCACCAGTCTGCCGTTTTCCATATAGATGCGACCGCCGATGATGGTCAGCGGACCAAAGGGACCATCGGCGCAGGCAATGCCCAGACCCTCGCCTGCGGTGGAAAGGTGAAGCTTATGCAGTGCTTCCAGATAGGCACGCTCTGCCTCGTTGCACAGGTCGTTGTCCAGCAGGTAATCCACCACCAGACCAATGGCATTGCGGGTACCCTCGGGCATGGCGGCGTGACCGGACTTGCCCCAGCCCCGGATCCGCACGCAGTCCTTTTCCGGTTCCAGCGTGATGTTGGGGGCGTTCTTCAGCTTGGTGATATCGGTCTTTACCAGAGCGCTGGCACGGTCGGGTACAGCGTTGTTTGCCACGCCGCCCTCCATCTCCAGAATGACGCCGCCGCACACCGGGCTGACGATCTTGCCGCCAAAGTGACCCTTTTCACCGTTGCACACCGGGAACTCGGCGTCCGGGGTAAAGCAGAACACCGGGGCGGGGTAGTTCTTCAGGTAGTACTCCACATCCTCCATGCGGGTCTCTTCGTTGTCGCCCACCAGTGCACGGATGGGGTAACGCAGCTCATAGCCCTGCTCCTTGAGGAATTTCAGAGCATACAGGGTGACGATCATAGGACCCTTATCATCGGACACGCCGCGACCCAGCAGCCAGCCGTCCTGAATGCGCATGGTAAAGGGGTCGGCAGTCCAGCCGTTGCCCACCGGCACCACGTCCACGTGGCAGATGGTGGCAAGGTACTTTTCCGGGTCTGCGCCGGCAAGTTCTGCGTAGCCTATATAGTTCTCACAGTTGCGGGTAGCAAGACCCATGCCGGCAGCGATCTCCAGCGTCTTATCCAGTGCCGCCCGGGGACCCACGCCAAAGGGTGCACCCTCTGCCGGCTCACCCTCCACGCTGTCGATCGCCACCAGAGCTGCAAGGTCCTTCAGGAGCTGCTCTTTATTCTCTGCGATATATCCATCGATCTTCTGATTCAGTGCCTGATCCATCTCTTAAACGTTCCTTTCTGTCGACAGCACTGCGCTGCCGGTATAAAAACATATCGTTTTCCATTTTAACACAGTCGGTGCCGAAATGCTATTGTCATTTTCCACGACAAAACCGCCGGAACTTTGGCTCAGCCTGCGGCAAAGACCCCGCTCAGGGCACCCAGCAGCCCGGCACTTGCCAGACCCATGATGATACCTGCCAGCAGCACGCCGCCCATGCACGCCACCAGCACATCCTTGAATTTCATGTCCAGAATGGACCCGGCAAGGGTGCCGGTCCATGCTCCGGTCCCCGGCAGAGGGATGCCCACAAAAAGCAGCAGCGCCAGCACCAGACCCCGTCCCGCCTTTGCTTCCAATGCTCTTCCGCCTTTTTCGCCCTTGTTGATGCAGAAGCGGCAGACCGGTCCGATGAGAGGTTTGTGGTAGCCCCAGATCAAAAAACGGCGGGCAAAAAGGTAGATAAAGGGCACCGGGATCATGTTGCCCAGCACGCACAGGAAATAGACGGGCAGCGCCGGCAGACCCAGACCCAGACCCACGGGGATGGCTCCCCGCAGCTCTACGATGGGCACCATGGAGATAAAAAACACCAGCAGATAATTCTTGAGCATATTTTTACAGCCTCCTGTCTCAGAGATCAATGTCCAGCTCCACCGGGCAGTGGTCGGAGCCAAAGATCTCGTTGTGGATCTCCGCCGCCCGGATCTTGTCCGCAATGCGGCGGGACACCAAAAAATAGTCGATGCGCCAGCCTGCGTTCTTTTCCCGAGCGTGGAAGCGGTAGCTCCACCAGCTGTACTTCACCTCTTCCGGATGCACCACCCGGAAGCTGTCTGCAAAGCCGGCTTCCAGCAGCTGAGTCATTTTTGCACGCTCCTGATCCGTAAAGCCGGCGCTCATGCGGTTGGTCTTTGCATTTTTGATATCCATCTCGGTGTGCGCCACATTCAGGTCTCCGCAGAGGATCACCGGCTTTTTGGCGTCCAGCTCCAGCAGGTAGCTGCGGAAGGCATCCTCCCACTCCATGCGGTAGTCCAGCCGCTTCAGCCCGTCCTGACTGTTGGGGGTGTAGCAGTTCACCAGATAAAATTCCGGGTACTCCAGGGTCAGCACCCGCCCCTCGTGGTCGTGCTCCTCTGCACCAATGCCCATGGTCACCGTCAGAGGCTGCCGGCGGCACCAGCACGCCGTGCCGGAGTATCCCTTTTTCTCTGCCGAATAGGTGTACTCGGTATAGCCTTCCGGGGCAAAATCCGCCTGCCCCGGCTGCATCTTGGTCTCCTGCACCGAAAAGATGTCTGCGTCCAGTGCGGCAAAGCTCTCGGCAAAGCCGTGGGTCAGACAGGCACGGAGCCCGTTCACATTCCAGCTGATGAGTTTCATGTACCGTTCCTTTCTGTATTATGCGTGGTATTTGCTCTTCCATGCACCGCTGCGGAAGCGGGTGACAAAGCAGATCACCCGGCAGATCCAGTCGATGACCATGGCGATCCAGACGCCCACAGCGCCCCAGCCCAGCAGCACGCACAGCAGGTAGCTAAAGCCCAGCCGCCACGCCGCCATGCTGAGGATCGCCACCACCATGGTAAATTTTACGTCGTTTGCCGCCCGCAGGGCGTTGGGCAGCACAAAGGACGCCGGCCACAGGAACAGACCGCTGCCTGCATGGATCCGCACCAGCAGGATCGCCAGCGCCATGGTCTCGCCGGACAGCTCGTAGATGCCCACCAGCGGACGCAGGAACAGCAGGATCAACCCGTTGGAGATACCCATTGCAATGTACGCCCACAGCAGCAGCTTCCGGGTAAAGTGGATCGCCTGCTGATCGTCCCCGGCACCGATGCAGTGCCCCACCACCGTGATCATGGCAAGACTGATCGCCTGCCCGGGGATGCAGCCCATGCCGTCCAGATTGTTTGCCACAGCGTTGGCGGCGATCTGCACCGTACCAAAGGTGGAGATCATGCTTACCACAAGGATGCGCCCCGCCTGAAACAGACTATTTTCAAAGGCGGAGGGAATGCCGATGCCAAGGATGCGCCTTGCCATTGTCCCCTCCAGCCGAAGGGTCCTGGGCACGGTCAGCGTCTGTCCCTGCCGGTAGCACCTGCCCAAAATCAGCATCGCCGCCACCACACGGGAGAGGACGCTGGGCCACGCCACGCCGTCCACCCCCATCTTCAGCCCAAAGATGCACACTGCGTTGCCCACCACATTGATGACGTTCATCAGCACGCTGACCTGCATGGAGATCTTGGAGTTGCCCATGCTGCGGAACAGCGCCGCCCCGGCATTGTACAGCGCAAGGAAGGGGTAGCTGATGGCTATGATCTTCAGGTACAGCACGCCTGCGTCCAGAACATCTGCCTCAATGGAGCCGTAGAACAGCCGGATCATGGGGCGTGCCAGTACAAAGCAGATCACCGCCACCGCCAGACCCAACAACCCACTGAGAAGGATCAGCTGCCCGGCACTGTTGTCCGCACTTTTCTGCTCCTTTGCACCCAGATACTGGCTCACCACCACGGCACCGCCGGTGGCAAGGGCGGCAAACAGTACGATGATCAGGTTGTTGATCATGTCCACAAGGCTGACACCGGAGATCGCCGCCTCTCCGCAGCGGGACACCATCATGGTATCCGCCATACCCACCGTCACTGCCAGCAGCTGCTCCACCAGCAGCGGTCCCACCAGCCGCAGCAGTTCTTTCTGGGTGAACAACGGCTCCCGCCCGCCGAACAGCGGCGCTTTTTCTCTTTTGACTGCCTGATCCGTCATATCCTTATTCTCTCCTGTCTCCCGGGTCTTTCCCGGCGCTTTGACGCACTTTTCCGTTCTACAGAGCATATGTATTCATCTTAACACACCACTTCCCGGTTGTAAAGAAGTTTGCATCGTCTGCCCTCTTTATGCTTGTTCGTCAGTTTGGCAGGAATTTTCTCTCTTTTTTGTGTGATTCGCCGAAAATGCGTCTTTGCGCATCTTTTTTTGAAAAAAATTCAAAAAACTCTTGTATTTTTCTCGCAAAAGTGGTATGTTGTATCCAACAAAGGCACTGCGTTGGATACAAAGGGTTTCTTCTTCTCCCCTTTCTTCCGCCTTTGTGACATTTACTTATTTTGCTATTTTCTTCATTTACCTTCTTATCATTTACCCTGCCTGTCCCAGATGGGACGAGAAAAGCGATGACCCAACCTGCACGGGTCATCGCTTTTTCTTTTGCTTATTTTCAGGCAGGGAACTGTTCTGCAAACGCCTTGCGCACATCCCCGGAGAAGTACAGGGTGCCCAGTGCACACACCGGACCCTCGCCCCCCAGCTCCACGGCACGCTTTACCCCTGCCTCAATGGTAGGGGCAGCCTCGGCGGTGCAGCCGCAACGGCGAATGTGCTCCGCCAGAGTCTGTGCCGGCGTGGCACGGGGGGTATGTGCCGCCACCGTGACAAAACGCACCGCCAGCGGTGCCAGCAGTTCCAGCATTTTGTCCACGTCCTTGTCTGCCATGATGCTGACCAGAAATACAAATTTCTGCCCCGGAAACCGGTCCCGCAGGCTCTGGACGGTGGCGGTCATTCCGTGGGAGTTGTGGCTGCCGTCCAGCACAAACGCCGGTTGGTGCCGCAGCAGCTCAAACCGTCCCGCCCACTGCACCGTTTCCAGTCCGGCACGAATGGCACTTTCCGGGATGTTCCAGCCCTTTTCCCGCATGACCCGCAGGGCGGTGATCGCCAGTGCAGCGTTCCGGGGCTGGTAGCTGCCGATCAGAGGCAGCCGCACCCGGTCCAGACCGTCAAAGTCAAAGGTGACCCGGTCCAGATCCCCGCCGTCCACCTGCAGCCTGCCAAAGTCCACTTCCGTAAGCTGTGCGTGCTTTTCTGCTGCCACCCGGCGGATGACTGCATCTGCCTCCGGCACACCGCCGTAGCTCACCACCGGGCAGCCCTCTTTGATGATGCCTGCCTTGGCGGCGGCAATGTCTGCCAGAGTGGGTCCCAGCTCCTTTACGTGGTCCATGCCCAGAGCGGTGATGACGGCGCACTCCGGACGGTCGATGACGTTGGTGGAGTCCAGCGTTCCTCCCAGACCCACCTCCAGCACCACCACATCGCACTGCCTTTGGGCAAAATAGAGCATCCCCAGAGCGGTGATGATCTCAAACTCGGTGGGCACATCGGTCATTGTCTCTGCCGCCGGGCGGACCTTTTCCACCAGCTCCACCAGCTCCTGATCCCCGATCTGCTGCCCGTCCACCTGAATGCGCTCGTTGAAACGGTTGATAAAGGGGGAGGTGTACAGTCCCACCCGGTAGCCTGCCTTGCGGAGGCAGGATGCCATCATGGCGGCGGTGCTGCCCTTGCCGTTGGTGCCTGCAATGTGCACAAAGCGGAGCTGCCGCTGAGGGTCCCCCAGAGCGGCAAGAAGGGTGCGGGTGCGGCTGAGTCCGGGCTTGTGCCCTGCCCACTGCACCGCATGGATGTATTCCAGTGCCTGTTCGTAGTTCATAGATACCGCCTCGATTCAAGATGACAATTTGGAATGACCGCCGCCTTGCTCTGCACATAAACAGCGGAGACCATTTTCAACAGGATATCTTTACTTCTTTGCCAGCTTCATCAGGCTGCGGTTCTCCAGCAGGATCCGCAGCAGCACCGTGTTTACGGCGCTGAGGATCAGGGCGTTGGGGATGCGCACCAGCAGCACGCTCCATGCGTAGCCGTAAAAGATCCGCAGTGCCATGGAGGTGATGACCATGGAGCCTACAAAGTGTCCCAGCAGCACGCTGACCGGCAGGCGCAGATCCAGCCGCAGCTGCGGCAGCCGCTTCCACGCAAAGCCTGCCACCAGACCGGTGGCGCCCGCCCCCAGGGTGATGAGAGGGTTGATGGCGTAGCCTGCCAGCACGCCGCCGATGATGTCTGCCACTGCCCCCACCGCAAAGCCTGCGCCGGGTCCGAACAGCAGCGCCGCCAGCAGCACCGGCAGGCTGCCCAGATTGAAGCGCACAAAGCCGGTGGAGATGCTCAGCACCCGGCTGAACACGATGCTCATGGCGGTAAGCAATGCCAGCATGGTCAGGGTGCGTACCGTAGTCTTAGAAGTGTTGTTCATATCAATTGTCCTCCCTTTCCAGAAAAGGATCCAACGGGCGGGCAGATGCAAAACGCCCTCCCGTACGACAAACCGCACAAAGGAGGGCGTGAATCCAACAACTTTCACTTCCGGGCGGGACGCAGACCGTCTCGCCTGCACCCAAGTCCATGCAGCAGCGGGATGCAGACCATGCACCGCGGGTATCCCTTCGTCCGCAGCACAACTCCCTGTTGATGCGGCACTTAACGCGCATGGTCTTACTCTGTTGATACGCTCATTATAATCTTTTTCGCCTCTCCTTGCAAGCACTCATTCGGACAGCTTTACCAAGTCATCCTCCCGTTTTTTGGCAAGAGTGCACAGTTTGTCCCGGTGTCCCCTTTTCTTTTGACAGGGAACGTGGTAAGATGGACGTGGAACTTATAATGTGGAGGTTTCTCCCGGAAAGGAATGTTTCCCCATGAAATTCAGTGAAATGACCTATACCCGCCCTGACATTGAGGCACTTCTGGCACAGTGCAGGGAGTTTGCCGCCCGTGCTGCCGCCGCCCCGGACAGCCAGAGCCTTACAGCGCTGTACTTTGAGCAGAGCCGTGCCTTTGCGGACTACACCACCGCTTCCCAGCTGGTGAATATCCACTACACCTGCGACACCCGGGACGCCTACTGGAAAGCAGAGCAGGACTTTTTTGACGACAACGGTCCCGCCGTGTCCAATGCGCAGGTGGAGATCTTCCGCAGCTTCCTTGCCAATCCCCATGTGGACGCCCTTGCCGAGACCATCGGCTCCACCTGCGTGGCAGGCATGAAAAACGCCGTGCTGGGCATGGATGACCGCACCGTGGAGCTGCAGAAGGAGTTCAACGGTCTGGTAAGCCAGTACCAGCAGATCTACGGCGGTGCCATGGTGGAGCTGGACGGCAAACAGCTCACCATCCCCCAGCTGGGACCCTACAAGGAATCTCTGGACCCCAAGGTCCGCCGTGCCGCCTTTGAGGCAGAGGCAGGCTACTTTGACGCCCATCGGGACCAGCTTGACCAGCTGTACGGCAAGATCGTAAAGAACCTGAACCAGCAGGCAAAGGTGCTGGGCTACAAGGACTACAGCGAGCTTTCCTATGTGCGGATGAACCGCATCGGCTACGGTGCCGAGGATATCCGGAGCTTCCGGGATCAGGTGGCAACGGACGTGGTTCCCCTGCTGCAGCAGGTGATGAAGATGCGCTCTGCCCGCACCGGCATCGCCCACCCCACCTTTGCGGACCTGCCGGTGATGTTCAAGGACGGCAACCCCGCCCCCATCCCCGGCTACGAGGCACGGATGGCTGCCGCCCGTACCATGTACCACGAGTTGAGCCCCGAGACGGCGGAGTTCATCGACTTTATGCAGGACAACGAGCTGTTTGACGTGGAGAGCCGCCCCGGCAAGATGTCCGGCGGCTATATGACCAGCCTGCCCAGCTACAAGGCACCCTTTATCTTTGCCAACTGGAACAACACCTCCGGGGATGTGGACGTGCTGACCCACGAGTGCGGTCACGCCTTTGAGGGCTATCTGGCAGAGCGGGACCCTGCCGTTCCGGCAGATCTGGAGTGCCCTGCCATGGAAAGCGCCGAGATCCACTCCATGGCGATGGAATTCCTCACCGCTCCCTGGCATCACCTGCTCTTTGGCAAGGACACCGACAAGTATTCCCTGCTCCACGCCGAGGACAGCTTTGTTTTCCTTGCCTACGGCTGCGAGGTGGACGAGTTCCAGCAGATCATGTACCAGAATCCGGACCTGACCCCCGACGAGCGGAACGCCCAGTGGCTGAAGCTGGAAAAGAAGTACCGTCCCTGGATCGACTTTGACAACCTGCCCTTCTACGGACGGGGTGCCGGATGGCAGCGGCAGCTCCACATCTACGAGTGCCCCTTCTACTATATCGACTACTGCCTGTCCTCCATGGCGGCGCTGCAGTTCTACCTGCTGAGCCTTACCGACCACAAGGACGCATGGCAGCGCTACCTGCGGCTTGTGCGCCGCGCCGGTCTTGCCAGCTACACCGAGCTGCTCCAGACCGCCGGGCTGCAGGTGCCTTTTGCCCCGGGCAGCGTCAAGGGCATTGCCCAGCAGATGACCCGTTGGCTGGAAGAGCATCAGGTATAAAAACCAGACCTCCGGCAGCATGACCCGGTCCGACCAAAACAGACAATGACGCAAAAACCGCCCCGGTTTCCATTGCGGAAACCGGGGCGGTTCGTTATGCGCTATTTGTGCCTGTTCAAGCCCTTACGCCATTACTTGCGGGGGTTCTTGATCGCAGCCTGAGCGGGTGCCAAAATTGCAGAGCGTTCGGAAATCACTCTTCTCCCTCCGGGTACTGTTCAACACTTCCTTTTGAGCTGAGCAGCTTCGGCTTGTGATGCCTTTTTACTTCTTCTATTTTCATCACACGGATGGCAAACATCCAATCGTCGCCGAAGTCATAGTGGAGCGAGAATTTCTGCCCTTCTATCAGCCCCAGTTCATCCAATGCAATATCGGTTCCCTCTGCATCATCTTCGTCAAACATGTCAACTTCCGTCGGATTGAATCGATAGCAGTCTTCGCTGTACATCTTGTTATCCATGCAAAATTCATACAGATGCTCTGCCGTAAAATCAAATGCGCTCAAAATCGCCATGCAGAGTTGATCCAGTGTATCCGTACCACAGATGGTTATCGTTCTGTATACGCTGCGCCCAAGCCCTGCCGGATAAACCTTTAATGTATACTGTATCCTCATTACGATTCCACTTTCTTTTGATTTTATTTCAATTCGACTTTCTGCATCTGTCCCAAAATCGCGTTTTTCACACCATCTCTCAGATAGGCCTCATTCAGCGTTTTCTTGGTATAATTCAGATATGTTCCCGCCGTTTTCTCCGTCAGAAGCGCCGTAAAGTAACGCTCCCAGCTAAAATATTCCTTGCTGTCGATGTAGTCAGACGGTGTCTGCAAGATCTGTGCAATCTCTGTATCTTTCAGAATTCCAGAAGAAAGCACTAACCACTCAAAAGATTCCGGCAAATAGAGTGCCAGATTCTCTCTTGTCTGCACCAACTGCAGCACTCTGTCCATCTCCGGGCCAAATGCTGCACCATCTGCAATCACCAGAATTTTTTCATTCCTATGAGCCTTCAAATAGGAAAACACATTGGACTTTCCATTTGCAGTATCACACTGCATTTGATGTTCTTTACAGATTGCATCAAAGAATTGATACCCCGAATTGCTGTCCTCTGTCAAGATCTTCTCCGGTTTAATATTTTCAGTCGTACTATCCGGGTAAATTCGATAGAATGAGTGGTAACTCTGCTTCAGAGAACCATACTTACCAGAAGTCCTAATACCATAAACTTCTTCCACACTGTATGGCAGAGCCGACAACCCTTCCCGCGTTACGATAACATAATAGTTATCTGTCTGCTGAATCGCACGCGCAAAATCTTTGGTCTTGACAAACTCGTTTCCTTCGTCGATAAAAACAATGCTGTCCTGAATATTGTCAAGTTGTCCCTTCCAAAGATTTCCTTCTACCACGTAGCAGTCTTTATCACAATTTAGCGTAACCGGCCCATTTTCTCCATCGTTCATATGCGTACGAATCATATCCACGAGGGTCGTTTTACCCGTTGCGCTATCCCCGCGAATGATGGTTAAGTTGCGCCGCAGTTCAAACTCATATTTCAGGTACTTTGTGCCAACGACCACTTTATGAATGCCTTTCATTTCTGTCAGCCCCTTTACACAAACTCACCTGCGGCCAAAATCAGCTCTTCCATACTGTGAACGACTTGATTCGTATTCAGCACTTTTATTGTAAACGGCTTTTTGCCAAAATCCATCAGGTGACGCAAATTCACCGTGCGATCCTCCTGCTCTGCAATTTTGAGCAGCCACTTTGCACAGTTGTCACCACAAGTCGATACATTGAACACTTTCTCCGGCTCAAACTTTACCAAAATCAGGGTCTTTACGCCACCAGACAAACCAATCGGTGGAATTTTACCCAAGACCGGGCTGTCAATTACACCACTGTCGATAACGGTAGACTTATCCACATCCTGAATCATTTCCTTGACCATCGGGTCAACGATCCAGCCCTCCTCGTAATCGTATTTGAAATAAGAAGCCGTATTGTACACCGCTTCCTTCATATCACCGTAAAAAATGTTCAGCATAGTATCACCTCGTTGATGTGTGTACTTCTGCTATCATTGTACCCTCTTTCCGCTTACAAAACAAGATGCAAAAAGCTCTTGGCCTCCATTACAGAAGCCAAGAGCTTTTATCTTCTTTGTCCTACCAGATTTTATTTCCGGGGAGACTTAATTGCAGCCTGAGCGGATGTCAAAATTGCAGGGCATTGGGGAAGAATGATCGTACGTTTTTATCTTCGCACGAATTCTACTCCAGAAATGTTTCTTGTTCGATTGTGACCCCATATTGCAAAATCTTATCAATTGCATCAACAAACAGCGTATGTCTTCCCGCATTCCGCTCTTCCATCAGCTTCTTCAGATACTGCTCCGGCCGCTTCAGGCCATTTTTGTGGTACTGTTCCACAAAGCGCCCTTCCATACGCATGGGTTCAAGCTGTGGGAACACCGTTTGCAGGTTTTCAAACATACAAAAACCGCCCAGATCAATATCTGCCCAGAATCGAATTTGCATAGTTTCCCCTGCCGCAGCAGCCAGTTTTTCAAAAAGTTTTTTCTTCCGCGGGCTCAGAAAGCCGCCGTGATAAACAACAAGTTCTTCCGGCTGTTTTTCCGCCAGCAAATATTCATCATAGTTCGTTTTATTTTCGATAAAGGTAATGCAGCAGATGTTTTTCAGTTCAATGCCCACAATCTCTGACACAAGTGTACTGGGCAAAGCCAATCCATAAGGTTCTGCTGCGCTGAGCTGTAGTTCTCCCTTCTTCAAGCAGATTGCGCAATCGCCCGAGAGTTCGTAAAGCTCCGGGCGGGCATAGATTCCCAGAAATGCAAGCTGATCCCGCTCACCAAGTTCCGCTTCTGTACAAGCCGCCGCCAGTTGGGTATTGTACTTTCGTGCAATGGTAAGAAACAGCTCCCGTACATTTCGCTCAAAATACTTGGTATCGTGAAAACACTGGCTGCTGAATGCACGCATCGTCACACTGCCGGACAGCTCCGCATACCGTTGAAACGCGAGCAAAAGCTCCTGCAGCAGACCGTCGTTTTCTCTGCAATACGTCGGCACTTTCATGCTGTTCCGCACCTGAGCACATACAGCATCCCTCCATGCCGCGATCCATGGAACGGGATTGTCTGCCAGCTTCTGCATGATGATGTTTGCAACCTCTTCTGCCTTTTTTCGCGGATGCACTCTGTCGGCGCATTCATAGCACTGTGCGACCCGTTCCAGATCCAGCACAATGCAGGAGAGAACGCTCTGCTTTCTCGCCCATTCCAGACGCACCAAAGCCTGCTGCTCCAGCTCCCGCGCTGCAATATTGTAAGCATCCCGAACCACCGCATCTTCGTATTGATACTCCGGCAACTCCCTTTTATCAATGCGCAGCATTACCCGACGTCTGGATGTATTGGGTTCAGAAAGATGCTTACTGTTTTCAAACTTATCCAGCAGACGATTCAGGATCACCTGTGCTTCCTTCATTCTGCATCTCCTTTCCAAATGGAATGATATGCATCCGGTATCCGGATTTGTCCACTAATAATGTACGGTCTGCAATGGGCATAATGTCCGAGACCTTATCCGGCGGCGTACAGATGATCGCCTGCAGCCCCATCTTTCGGAGAAGGAGTACACTCTCCGTGATCCGGTCACTATCCATTTTATTGAAAGCTTCATCGAACACCACCAGACGCACCGTATTACCAAAACGGGTAGCATCGTTGACGCGGTACAGCTGGGCAAACGAGGCCAGCACCGCAATATAGAATGGCGTTTGTGTTTCGCCACCGGACTTCATATTCAGTGTTTGAGAAAGCAGCTGCTTGGAACCGTTCTGATCGGTCGTTTCCAAATCAAACTTCAGATATGTCCGGAAGTCTGTATAGCGGACGATATTCTCCTGCAGTTCGCTCTGTTTGCGGGCATTGAGCTGCGTATCGTCTGCCATTGTGATCTGGCTGAACAGTTTTTCGATCAATGGGCCGTATTTTTGCTGAAAGGGCAGTGCGAATAGACCGGATTCGCCTTCCATCAGTTCATCTGCCGTGATCATGTTATAGTAATCCAGATAATCCGGGTTTGGCCCTACGCGGAATTGGTACTTGTCTGTGCCAAATTGTGCCTGGCGCAGGGCCTTGTTCAGATTGTGCACCTGTTCTTGCACCTGGTCGATGCTGGATTTCAGTTTGGCAAGGAAATCGTTCTGGAATTGCTCCATTGCGCTTTCCCGTGCCGCCCGGATCTTTTCTTTGTATCGGGGGCAGCTCGCTTTCCTGCAGAGTACGCCGTTCTTCCTCGTATTCGGTGTTATCCATCACCTCGATCTGGAATGCACAGGGTTTGAACCGTTCTGCATATTCTCTGCGTGCTGCAAACAGTTTCTTCTGAGCCCCGTCCATCGCCTTTGTGCTCTGCGCCAAACTGTCGCCGAAGTTCTTGCGGATGACATCTGCCTTTTTCAAGCGGACAAGCTCCTGCCGATAGCGGGGAACGCCGATGGTTTCTCGGTATTCCTTCGTGAACTCCTCGTTCAAAACATCTTCGATGGCCTCATACCGTTGGTATTTTTCCGGCAAGATCTCATATTCCAGCTGATGGATACGGCCTTCCAGCTTCCCTTTTTGCACATTTTTCGCATCTTTTTCCTTATTGGATGCAAGGATCTCTTCTTTCAACTGTTCAATGATGCGCCTCTGCTCATCCAACCAGAACAGATTCAGCTGGGAAAGCTGATTTTTGACTTCTGCGATTTCCTTGGTGATCGTCTGGACGCGCTGGTAGTCCTCCTGCTTTTGCGCCACATCGATTCGGACGAATCTTTGGGTAAAAAGCGGCTCCTTCAGGCCGGTCAGCTGCTTCTGGAGCGGCTGCCAATGCCGCAGCTCTTCCTGCAGACAGACCAGTTCCTTTTCCAGATGGTCGATGCGGAGCTGCACCGCACGCCGCCCGATGAAGGCGTCTTCCATCCAGCCCTTCCGAAGTGCGCGGGCCACATAGCCCTGATACAGCATTCCTTCCGCCGTGATTGCCGTCTTATAGCAGCGCAACTGTTCTGCCGTGTCGCAGCATATCACCCGACCCAGAAGATAGTCCACATAGCTGCGTGCCAGCTTGTTTTCTGTCTCCACCTTTTCTGCCAGACTGCCGGGCAGCGGTCGAAGTGTTTCTTTTTCCCGCAGTTTTCCGATATCTACCAGACCAAACGCACGGTACTCTGCTTCCTGCTTCAGCCGGTCGTAAATGTTAAGTGCATCCTGATAACGTCCCGGCTCCACCAGCAGATAATATTTCTGGTTATTTAGGTAGCCTTCTACCGCTCCACGCCAGCGCTCATCTGCCATTTCCAGCACATCAGCCAGAATATAAACGGGAACCGCATGCCCCGTTTTATCCGCCAGATCCTTTTCCAGCTGATCTTTGAACAGCAGAAGCCCATGGGGATAATCTTTGATGTTCCTGCGCAGATTTGCAAGCACCGCACCTTTCTGGTCGGCTTGCTTCTTCAGCTCTGCAATACGATCCTCTGTTTTATGAGCCGCACTGCGGACAGCATCCGACAATTCGGCCGCTGCCTGCTGCCCCGTTTCAAACAACTCCATAGGCCGGGCAAACAATCCCTTCTCGTCACCAGTAAATACAGCATATGCTTTCTGCGCCGTGTTCGCCGCTTCCTGCACCGGTATGAGAAGTTCTTCCGGTTCCAGTTCTTGTATCTCCCCACAGAATCTCTGCAAACGCCGTGCTTCCTGCTTGATCTCCACTTCAAGATTTTGCAGACCCTGTTCCAGCTTTTTCTGCTCATCTCTCAGAGCCTTTTCCATGTTGAGCAGACGCTCTTCCTCCTGGAAAACATTGCTCTGCCTGCAGGCCAGCTCCAGCTCACTGCGGCGCGTTTCTTTCTGTTCGATCTGCCGCTCAAGCTTCTCCCGTTGCTCATTCACATTTGCAAGGTTCTCCTTGCATTCAGTTCGTTCCAATTCCCTCTGGTCGATTTCTGTCTGCGCAGCTTCTTTTTCGGCCCACCGTACCAGAAACTTCTGGATCTGGCAGCGGTCTATGGCTTGGTTCATCTCCTGATACAGCCTGCTGATTTGCTGCAGCGCATCCAACTTTTCCTGCTGACGCTGCGCCAGCAATTCGTGCCGTTTATAATCCCGGATGTTTTGCTGCATCAGCTCAATATTGGGTTTATCCGGAATATCGCAGATGTTTTCCGTGATGAATTTTTGGATATCCACAATTGGCCGGAACGAAACAGCCTTCTTCATCATCCGTAAGACCTGCTCGTTGTGGACGTTCCACTTTGCAAGCATGTTGCGGCGATACTCTTTTTGGGTATCGTAAAATTCTGCCCGTGCATAGTTCTGCTTCAAAAAACGGCGAAGTGCAGAAATCTCCATTGCCTCGCCCTGTTCAATAAAGCAATTTTCCGGCAGTGTCCCCGTGTAAATAAAGAATGTATCACGGTAACTTCCATCGCTGCGGCAGTCAAAGGTAACGCCCGTCACAAAGCTGCTGCCCTCCATCTCATCCTGAAATTCGCAGACAATATAGGTAGAAAAGTCCTTACCACGGCGGGAATACGGGCTGTTATCATCCATGTCGGCGCGCAGATAACCTTCCAATGTGCGCTGCGACTTTTCGTTGGCTGCCTGATTAAAATTGCGGGAATTTGTCTCGCCCAGCAGCACGATCTGCAGTGCATCGATGACCGTTGACTTTCCGGCGCCGTTCTTGCCTGTCAGAAAATTGATGTCGCCCACTTCAATCAGTTCCTTACTGAAATAGAGCCAGTTGATCAGCAGGATCTTCTTCAGCTTCTTCATCTGTTTCCTCCTTTTTCAAAACAGACACCACCAAGTTCAGCTTTTCGCTGGAGACCACAGAGAGAATGGTGGGCAATATTGCGATCCTGCAGCTGCTCTGGTTGAATTTACCTTCCAGCCGCTGGATCACGGAATGGTTTTCCAGTACCGTAAAGGCTCGTTTCACCTCTTCCATATTCGGCTTAGCTGGAAAAACAGGATAGTCGGTCACCACTTTTTCCAGCACATCCCGCACAGTACACACGGCATCCTGCTCCAAACCCAAACGCTCCATATTTTCTTCGTAGATCAGCCGTAATGCCAGCAAAATCGCCGTTTCTTTTTTATTGAGGTTGCAACGATTAGCCTCGTCTGTGTTCAACACATAAAAATATCCGTTCAGTTCATCCCTGCGCAAATCCCAGTCCAGCAGGCTCAGGTACTCCTGTACAGCCTCATAGTGCCGTGATAGAAAAAGATAGTCTGGGTTATCCACCCTGCCTTTTCCCGGCTGATAGATGGTTCGCACAATGTATGTGCGGCTGAGCAGCTGATTGCAGACAGATTTGAATTGTTCCAGTTCTTTTGCCGTTGCATTGGTAACAAAATCAAAATTCACGGCTTCTTCTCCTTCCTCCGGATCTGCATTTGCGGGATCGAATAGCCATTTTTGCAAAAAATGCCATCGAGTTCCTGGACCACATAACCGGCAGATGCATCCTTGCTTCCAAGGATTGCCAGCAAACTCATGATATAATCCTTGTCCTCTTCAAGTGAGAGCTCCTCCGAGCAACGAATGTCAGCGTCTCCCAGCCATCCCTGCACGTAAGCATTTACTGCTGCCCGGCCATATTTCGATTGCAGTAACTGTGCCGCTCTGACCTGTTCTTCCGTATTCGGTGACTGATCATCTTGTATCAGCACCGACGCGGTTTTTATCCGTTTTTCGGGGCGCTTACGGTACCACAGACTTTTTTCTGACAAAAAAGACTGCTCATACAATTGAAATGCCGGTTGTATCTGGTCCACCAGCTCAGACGCTCTGCGGTTTCTGGACAGTGCCGTCAGCAAAACATTCAAATTGCCGCGCACGCTTTGATCTCGGTTCGTCAGGTTCTCGATTTTCTGTGTTGCTGCTCTGGTATAGCGCCGGACCTGCGTATCAATTTCTTCAAGATAGTCCTTCTCTAAATTGTCATAGCGTTCTTCGATCCAGAAAATTTTCCTCAGCAGATCGGCACGGCAGTCTTCCAATGTCTTGCCCCGCTTATCACGCAATGCTTCATTTGCCATCGTCATCAGCAGTGCGTCATCTTCTCCCCACCGTCTCAGTATAGATTGAATTGGGACACGATACTTCGGCACTGAGTCTTTGATTTTCAGCGGACGGATGTATGCCTCCACAACTTTTTGTCCGAAGTCATTGAAGTGTGCAGCCAGCACTTGGTTGACATCCTGCATATCGATCTGCATCTGAAAGTAATGCTTTACGTTATGATAGACCATTTGCAACAAACTAATCAGTGCCGTTGTGTTATCGTAGGCACTGTAAAGCGCCGTCATTTTTTCGTAAGCATTGTCGCTATCGTCAGCGACCTTTAATGCAGAGAACGTTCCGAACACATAGGAATATCCACGAGCCGGGCTATCATCGCGGAGTTGGTGGAATAATTCCAGCAAGCGGCTGCTGTAATTAGGAATCGTGATATACTCTTCAAAATCATCCCCACGTTCCTTCTCAAACCACCCCTTACTACACAGCTTGCGGATCAAAAAACGGGCGCGGCCAGAGATATCCCTCAGTTCCTCTTCGTCAATGTCTTCATCTTCAAACGTAGCATCCGCCAGTTCCTGCTCCAGCCTGCCGCGCAGCATTGAATACAAGACATCTTCCCGTATTTTCAAGTTTTCTTGGTATGCTGCGTACAGTACGTCCAGTGCATCCGCATATAAAATACGGTTGGGCGAAGCCAACGGCGAGAAAAGTTCACTGGGAACCACTTCGAAAAACTTCATAGGCCTACCACCTTATTCGACTGATATACGCTTTCTTTTCTATTATTGTAACCTCTTTCCGCTTACAAAACAAGAAGAAAAAAGCTCTTGGCCTCCGTTACAGAAGCCAAGAGCTTTTTTCTTCTTTGTCCTATCAGATTTTATTTCCGGGGAGACTTAATCGCAGCCTGAGCGGGTGCCAAAATTACAGAGCGTTTAGTTCAATCCACCTTCGCTTGCCCTGTCTGCTTGAGAGACTCTCCATAGTTAATATGGTAATGGCCGTTATTCTGCATCCTAACTTCAATATATTCCGAAAATGTCGTTCCAGAAATCGTAGTATTCGTCAAATGCATCACAACGTCTACTCCTGCCAAATCATTATCCCAAATTTCCTTATAAATGGCATTATTGGCATACAATTTCAGGCTTACATCTACTGAATCACCCATTGCAAGCAGTGCTCCTATTCCTCCCTGCCCAGAATTTTGACATGTCACCAACTCTGTTTTCCCCTCAAATCCAACGATATCAACGCTATCAATCTGAATATGCCGAATGATTGATTCGGAAATATTTTGCAGGGAAAATTCTACTGTTTTAATATGCTTTATTTTCTCAACTGAAGAATCAATATTCACGAGAACATCATTGATTTCATGTTGTGCAGAATTGCCACGATACGACCTAGCAATCCTAAAACATTTGCATTGTGGCATGTAAAAAAGTTTTGTACAGTAAGGCTCTGTTGGTTTGCAAGATGGATTTGTCATCTTCACAACCGGCAACAATTTTTGCGCCATTATTTTTTGAAGCTTATTATTTTCTTCGCTCAAGCGCTCATTGACTTTCTGTGCGTCTTGCCCCTGCTCAACAGTGATAATGCCAAGTATAACAGTCCCAAACAAAGCTTGAAAGCCAGAAACATAGGAAAGCGCATCTCCTGCCGACCATTCAGCCGAAAAAGCACTGGAAAATTTAAAGAGGGTATTAACCACGATTGGAACAGCGATCATTGAGATCGTAAGCAACGCAATCAGTAACCATTTATATTTTGCGAATATCTTCTTCACAAAGATCCTGCCTTTCATCTTTATAGCTGTAACTCAATTATACCGTCCCACCACTCATAAAACAAGAACCTCCCCTCCTCCACAGAAAAATGCCTATGGATTACATTGGGAAATCCATAGGCATTTAAAAACTTATTTTCGAGAAGGCATAATCACCCTTCTACTATAATAATGGTCACTGTATGTCCGAAAGATAAGGTTTCAGCATCTCAACCAGTTCGTAAACTTTCGTTCCGGGTGCTGACTCAGAGGGCTTCCGTCCTTCATTTTGCTTGTCCAATCGCTTTGCATTGGCAATCGCAATGTCCATGTAAGGTCGCAGCACTTCATACATATCCGGGCGGTTCTTCTCGTAACTCCCTGCACCAATGTTTTTCAGCCAATCGCTTAGCTTCGGCCAGTAACGAGATCTATCAATATCAGTGTCCATATACATAAAATGTAGCAAATACCACAGTTCTACGCACTGGTTTGACCATACAGCGTGGTAAATTGTTTCACCCTGCACACTGTATTCTTTGCACAACTGTGCCACCATGTCGATATTTTCTGCCGGAAAATCATCTGTGTCATAGATAATCCAGACGTGCTTAAACACAATGCCGTAGTTCTGAACGTATTGACGTACTTTCATCAGTAGGTTCACTGTATTGTCGCCAATACCCTCTACCTTTAGCTGGATTCTATCACGGTACTTAGTATTGATAATTTTCTGAATTGCGCCAAAATACTGCGGTTCTGTTTCTGTACCCTCGGATGCAATCAAATGGTACTCCGGCTGAATCATCCTCGCTTTATCGCGGCGATTCTTCATCCAGCTTTTCCCAAGGTCACTTTTCTTTGGAGGTTTCAGACTCATGCCCAATCCCTCCCTGCCAGCATATTGGAAAGATAGGGATCTGCACCATATCGGCCTTCCAGATACTGCTTATCAAAGGCAGCCGTGCTCTTGACGCGGGTGTTGTCCTCCTGCCGGAACTCATAAAGCGAATAAATCTCGCTCTCATGATTGTCATTCATCGCGGCAAACCAAATTTCATCGCGGCGGAAAACGGTATTCTTCATCGTGGTCAGGTCGTGAGAACTGAACAGCAGCTGTGCGCCCTTCTTGTTCAGTTCCGGGTTCTTGAACATCTGAATCACATACCGAAGCAGCTTCGGATGCAGCTTGGCATCCAGCTCGTCCACAACCACTGTGCGTCCTTCCTGCAATGCTACCATCAGAACCGGCAGGGCTGCAATCATTTTCTTAGTTCCATCCGACTCTGCTTCAAAGGGAAGCTCATAGACCTTGCCATTGATCGTTCTTTGCGTAAACAAATGCTTGCTGTCCTCATCATAGCGATAGCCGGACAAATCAATGCCTACATCATTCAGTGCATGAATCAGGCTTTCCTTGGTTGCTTCATTCTTGGACACCAGCACAATATTTTCCGCTCTGGGGTTCGCATAGCTCTGCGTAATACAGGATTCAAACCAATTTTGCACTTCTGCAATCACAGGGATATTGTAATTGATCGCCAAAAAAGAAAGATACGGCATCTTCGGGTTGACATCCAGATTGATGCTCGCCTTACTGATACTCGCACCCAATTCAATCTTCTGACCATCTCGCTCAAAAATCAGACCCGTCTTCTTGCCCCCAAGAGTACGCCACAGCAGAGACTCAAAAACAATTTCTTCCTTGAGTGAAATGTAATACTGGTACTCCTTCTTGCCGACACGGAAGAACACCTGAAAAATCGTAGGTTCATTTGCAGAGCTTTCATCCAGCATAAAGGGAGCCACACTGCTGCCCTGCTGGAAGATCATCGGCTGTCGGTTCTTCTCCAATGCATGGATCGGCTTTACAACAAGGTTAATCAGGCAAAAGAATGCCTGAAGCAGATTTGTCTTGCCGCCACCATTAGGGCCATAGACCGCGCTGACTGGAAGCAAATCTTCCGCTTTCTCCCGCCGAATCAAGGCATCCTGAAACTCTGGAATCGCCATTGCGCGGAAATCGAATGTAGTTTCATCCTTATAAGACTTAAAATTCTGAAAAGAAAACTGGCAAAGCATTCTTTCAACTCCTTTCTGCTATTAGTATACCTCGTTTTCAATTTTTATTCCAGTATTTCAGAAAATTTCATTCTCATATCGATTTTATAGAGCGAAGCCAAAGAGTAAAAAGTTTTTATTTATACAAAAAGCGGAGCTTCCCACAGCATTTTATCTGCGCAAAAGCTCCGCCTCATGGTCGCTTATGATTATCTTTTAGTAGAACTGAATTTCGGCACCGCTTTCCTCTGCGATCTGAATCACTTCATCCACGCATTGACCCGCCTCTTCCTCTGTATCTGGATCGTATGCGTAATATACGTCATAGAGCTCTGGTGCTGGTGCTCGCTCAGTGTCGTAGTCCACTACCTCATCATAAAATGCAATATACCGCGTAAACTGATCCCATGCGTCCAGATTACTATACTTTCCGCTGTATACGTATACGTCCGTATACATTGCATTTAGCCATGCAGTATCAAAATCATTGCCATAGCTGAGATAATATTCTTTTGTACTCTCCGGCATTTCTCCAATTTCATAGTGATTGATGTCTACGGAGATGTCGCCAGAAAGTTCCGAATAGGTATCTACTCCATTCGTACCAATAAGTATACGATCCGATCTGGTAGCCGTCTGGGCCGAAGAGTTGGAAGCCGTATCATCCGCGTATGTTTCACTCTCCGGTTCCCTTACAGATTCTGCCGTACTGGTGCTGCTGACACTGGAAGAATCCGCAAGTGCGTCATCCAAAGCGTTTTCCAGCTCGTCAAATGCATCATCCAGCGCATTGCTGCTGGCAATACCATGATCTTTGCAATAGCTGTCACTGATCTCGGAAAGCGCGATGTTCTGCATTAACAGGTTCATCGTTTCACCGTCCATGGTCATCCGGTCGATTTCAAAAGAGCTGTCATTATTCAACTTGAAATAGATGCCAACGGTGGCTTTTTCTCCCGTTTGTGTGCTGACGCACTCACCGCTGTAGTGGACAAAAGTCACGCCGTCCTGTTCATAGTTTTCCCACTTGCCGTTTGCAAAGAAATCGTCCAACACCTCGCCAACCGTTGCCCCTGCCGGGAAAACACTCAGGTATCCGTCCGAAACTCCTTTGGAGCGGGCATTGTCTGAGTAAATCACAGGATATAACATATATACCGCAAACGCGACAAACGCCACTGTAATCGCCAGTTCAATGACCAGCGGCATCTTATGTGCGCCGAACAGCTTTCGGACTGCCGCCTTTTCTTCTTCCACCTGCTCCGCAGAAATTTTTTCAGGATACAGGATGGCGATCACCTGCGACAGCAGAACGCTGCTGAAAACTGCATACAGATATTCCTTCTTACTGCTTTTGGACGGTTTGGTCAGGATGGTCATTTTCAGGCCATCGGCTGTGTTTTTCAGCTGATAGGTGCCACGCTTTTTGCTGTAAAAGGTCATGGCATCCGCAGTATCCGTAACCTGTTCAACGTCCGGGTTGGCAAATCCGCGGCGGATGCGATCTACGGCTTCTTCCCAGCTCATTCCTTCCGGCAAGGGCAGCTGGCCTCTGTCATGCTCCGGGCCGTATACTTTTTTGTAGACATCATCCCGGAAGCCGAAGTAGATCACTGCGGCGATCAGAAGCCCCAAAAGGACCGACACTGCTCCGGCACCGGTTGCAACACCTGTCACCACGCCCACAACGAACCCCAGCAGCAGCCAGATCTTTAAGGAATCCAGCGCAATGCTTCTGCGGGCAGCTGCGGTAAACAGCGGATGAAAGCCGCTCAGATTTTTGGATTTTCCTTTGGCTTTTTTAGCTTCTGCACTGCCATCATAGATTTCAAATCGTTCTTTCATGATGTTTCCTCCCATCTCAATGGATGCATAACCTATTCCGTTCGGAATGATTCCAATGAATCATTTTGATGCTTTTATTATAAAGCGTTGATTGGACACCAATATTGTCCATCCGGCAAACTTCCATTGGGATTTTTCTATATAGCCTTACATAGAAAAACCGCCCCGGCTTCCTGTAACGGAAACCGAGGCGGTTCGTTTACTTTATGGGTTCTTTTTTCAGGCGATCAACACCGATCAACTGGCATTCAGTTTTTGAAATTTTAGTCATATCTGTATTTAGAGGACTTTCCGTACACCTTCCGGAGCGATTTTTTCAGGCTGACCACTGTTTCTTTGATGATCTTTGCCTCATCGGCAGAGCAATCTGCAAGCTGTTCGCTCATCCAGCTGTCGAACACCGGCTTTGCTTTTTTGATCTCAATGCACAGCAGTTCGTCCGCCGAGCAGTCCAGCGCGTTGATGATGTCGATCAGCGTTTTCAGGCTGGGCACGGAGTTTCCCGTCTCAATATGGCTGATGTGCGTGACCACCACGCCGACCTCATTGGCCAGCTGCTCCTGCGTCATGCCCTTTGCGAGGCGGCAGGCACGGATGCGTTTTCCGATGTCGGCGTAGTCCACCATAATACAAGTACCCTCCGTTTTGTGAAGTGATACTTGTATTGTATGTGCAATCGACCGGGATTGTAATAACCTGAAAGTGCAGTGGACTTCTTATTTCATGTTCTGGCAACGGTTTTATGGTCTGTCCATTATTCGTGCAGACTTTCGATAAAGTCCTGCAAGTTTCTTCCAGCCATTGCCGTTGTACCCGTTTCATGGTCTTCATGATCCCAGAAACGGACCGTTCCATCTTTCAGCGACAAACAAATATAATTTCCAAACGGGTCCTTTGCAAAGGGAATCAATTCCTTATTTTGGATTTCTTCCATTGCATCATACGCTGTTACCTTACGTGTTTCTCCGCTGTCAAATCGCAGTACATCACTGAACAGATGTTCTCCGCTTTCCGAATCAAACGCATCTTTTTCCGGGCTGGCTTCGTTGTGTTCTACTACGAAAGTCTTCAGCTCCTCCGGAATTCTAACGTTGTATTGTTGCTCAAACTTTTCAAAAGACGCAGAATCTATTAGCGGCTGTTTATAGTTCCATACATTATCCATTGTCTGCTCTCCTTATCTGCAACCGGTACCGCCACCCCAGATATACTTTCCACCGGTATGCGCACAAGCGTTATGTTCTTTGCTGCTTACCAGCTGCATTTTTCCGGGATATTCCGAATGATGCCACGTATAGCCGTCTGGTGTTCTTCCCATAAGGACATTTTCAAGCTGTCCTTCTCTATCAAAGCGTTCTGCCAAATCCAGATTGCGAAGAACCTCATACGACAATTTTTCGGCACATGCCTTGAATACCGCCTTATCACCCGCCTGCATTAATTCCTTCGGAAGGGTAACTTCATAAACGGCGTGAAATCTTGGGAAAACACCTTCCATTATTTTTCCATTGAACATAAAGATGCTTTTTCCATAGCGCACATCCGCGTTTGGATGAACTTGCCCCTCCAAATTTTGATTGTATGTTTGGATAACCTCTGGTCGAAGCGCTTTGATTGGAATATTTTCCGCAGCATTTATCACTATGTCCTTGATTTTTTCTCTTCCCTCCGCCAGCGAATCCTGCATTGTGAGCTCCGGTTTCTTTGTCCGTCCTTCCAGATCGGCCAGAACGGAAGGTTTCATCTTTTTCCCGTAGCCTTCCAGATCAGCCAGCACCGCTGGGTTCATTCGTTCGGTGCCCTGCTCCACTGCATTTTTTACAATATTGCTTTCCGGCCCGGTCAGCCCTTCCGGGCGTCTGCCGATCTCGCTCATTCCACTCATAGCAGCTTTCCTCCGTGGTTCAGGAAACTCCTTCGCAGTTCTTTGGCATTTTCCGGCTTCTGGCAATGGTCGATGTACATGGTCATCAGGTGGTTCAGCAGCCATTCGGCGGTCTGCTGCTTCAGCTCATACTGGTCTTGCAGCCGATCCAGCGTTTCCGTGCGGGGCTTGCTGCCGTTGGCGTCCGCTCTGGCGTAGAGCGTCACGACCCGCCTGCTGTCAAACAGCTTTTCCAGCACATCTTCCAGCGCATTCTTCTCGACCGGTGCGCCTTCCAGCGCTTGTTCGACCGTCCGGCAGCCATTTGTTCCAAGAACAAGCTCCCTGTGCTTCAGCCAGCGCTTCACCTGCTCCATCTCCGAGACGCCCAGCGGCTCCAGTTTTTGCCCTGCGGCCAAGCGGCTGAGCACGAACTCCGTGTTGACCGGGATCTGCTCTGCCGGTTTGCAATAAACGGCATTCTCCGGAAGCGGATAGTGTTTTACCTGACAGAGCACCGCTTCGGGCCACTCGTTCTGGTAGACTGCGGCCACGCCCAGTTCTAGCTTTGCCAGCTCGTTGATCTGGTCCTCTTTCAGGCCGGCTGATGTACCCACCAGCTTGCGATCTTCCTCGTCCGGCAGGCGCAGGATGATCTTGGTGTTAGTGTTGCGAATGACCGACATATCCAGCAGGCCCGGTGCCTGATCCGCAATGATGAAGCCCTCACCATAAGTACGCATTTCCGCAATGGCATTTGCCAGCATTTCCACCGACTTGCCCTGCAGGTTTGCGCCTTCTTGGGACTGCTCTGCCGATGTCTTACGCAGCAGATTGTGTGCTTCTTCCAGCACGGTGACATGACGCAGCCTGCTGTTCATTCCGCTGCTGCACATCCGATATTCCTGTAGCTTCATCACCAGAATGCCCATCAGCAGCGCTTTTGTTTCCATGGAGCCCACACGACTCAAATCAACGATCGCATTCCGATCGAACAGCTCAACATCGCTCAACGCGTCCTCTGCGCAGAACACGCTGCCGTAAATGCCATTGGTCAGCGACTTTATGCGGGTATACAGCGCGCCCACATAATCGCTCTGAGTATCCTTGGAGTAGTGTGATTCCTCAATAACGCCCGGCAGAATATCCAGCAGGTCAAAGAAGGTCGGGAAAACGCCCTTTTCACTCTCCGAATTGCGCAGATTCCAGCCCACTTTCTGATAGCTGCGCTCAATGGCGTCCTTCAGCACTGCAGGCATGGCCGCATACATGGGCCAGCAGGCGTTGAAGATCTCTACCAGACGATCGATGTGTTCCAGAATATGGATCTGTGCCGGGAACGCAAAGGGATTGATGCGCAGCAGCGGGGTCAGCAGCGGGTTTGTGCCATACACATCCGCTCTGGTCTTTGCTTCTTTTGCGCCGAACACGTGCTTATACTCGCCCTTGGCCGGTTCCACCACAAGGAAGGTCGTTTTGCCATCTTTGGTGATCTCGTCCAGCAGGCTGTAGACCGCGTTGGACTTGCCGGTGCCAGTGGAACCGGTGATGAAGGTATGGGACGCCATTGCCTGCCGGTTCAAAATCAGTTCAGCTCTTTTCTGCCGTTCGCCCATATGATAAATGCAGCCTAGATCCATCTGATCTTCCTGTAGGATACTGCGCTCCGGCACATTGCGGCCAAACTCTGCGTGCTCGATCACCGGCAGGCCGTGCACCGAGCGGGTGGGCAGACCAAGGTGGATGGGCAGTTCCCGGCCGCTTACCAGCGTGGCCGGCGTATAGAACAGGCTCTCCTGCGAATTTTCCCACAGCCTGCGCGCAAACACCGGGTGCATGAACCGCTTGAGATATTCCCGGATGCAGGCCACCTCCTGCGGACCACGCCAGACATTGACTGCGCCGCTTTCCACCGAGGAGCCCTCGCCCACCATCAGTGCACGGTAAGTGTTGGCCGCAAGGACGGCTGCATCCGGATTCGACGACAGGAAATAGGCCGCGCAGCTGTAGCAGCCATAATCCTCGCTTTCCTTGGTGCGCTTGAGCTGGTCATCGATGCGGGTCAGCAGCTCTTCCACCGATTTATTGCACAGATCAATCTGCCGGGTGCGCCCAGTGCCGTAAGTATCGGTGCTGCCATGGCTTTCCTGCCAGGTCGTGCCCTCTGCAAGCGTTTCCGACCTTCCCTTGGCTTCGCTTGTGGAGGTGCCGCTCTGCACCGTTTTCGACTGGCTGCTGCCGTGGGATGCATTCAGCCCTACGGAACCGCTGATGCTCCGGCTCACATTGTTTACGATGGTGGTCACCGGGGCGGTCTCACCCACAATGCCACCGGCCATTCTTCCTGCCCTTCCCAGCAGGGCAGGGATCACCTGACTCGCCACGGTCCCCACGCCCGGCAGCAGCACCGCAGCTGCAACGCCAGCTGCTGCGCCACCCAGCGTCAGAAGCGACGACAAGCCCACAGATTTCAGCGATTTACGCGCGACCGATGTTCCCTTTTCTCGGCTCACACCGCCGCCCAGCATAACGTTAACCCCAACATTGTTCTGCGTGCCCTCTGTTTCCGAGGTAGACTGGCTCTTGGTCTGTGTCGTGGTGGTGCTTTGGGTGGTGCTGGTGGTGTGGCTGACGCCCGTGCACAGGCTCTCCATCACCGCCTTGCTCTGGTTTTCTGTGTAAGACCATGTGGTCTTGCGGAACGGCGAAAGCGAGCTGTAAAGGTTCTCGTATTCGCTGCGGATCGCTGCCTGTGCGTTGGTCGCTACCGGCTCTGCCAGAAACAGCGCCGTGTAGGGCTCGTTGCGCATGGCATCCATAAAGCGCTCGATGCCCTGCACAAAAGCCTTGTCTTCGGTTTTGGATTTATCCCGCAGCGCAGCCACACAGGACACCGACGCCACCGCTTCCTGCATTTCGCCAAAGGCTCCATCCAGCAGCGTTTCCGTTGGGTCGTTCGCAATGCTTTCCGCTCTGGAACCCGGGAAATTGGAGGTCAGGCCGTTTTTCAGCGCTTCGCTGGCTGTTTCCAGAATCGGTTCTTCCATATTGCGCTTGGTAGGGTCCTCCCGCACGCCAAGGTAAATGCTGGCCGGCGCTCCCGCACGCTTTACGTCAATCATCACTGCAAGGCTGCACCCCTGCGCCATGCTGGAATAGTACACCGTAGAGAGCTTTTGGAACATATCCTCGCCCTTTTTCAGCGTCAGCCGGTGCAGCTGGAACAGGCGGATGATCTCCTTGGGCTTCTGGGCCTCCAGCATCTCCTCCGAGAGGGTCACCATGCCGTAGTTTTGCAGCTCGGTCAGATATTTTTTGTACACCATGTGGTCGGCAAGGGTCAGCTGATCTGCCAGCGCCTGCATCGGCTGCTGGTCGGCAAGGCTTTGCGGACTTTGTACCGCCATCTCTTCGGTCGTATTTTCTGCCATCTCGTTTTCCTTTCTGCCGTTATTTCTTCAGGAATGTCCAGACAAGACCCACACCGGCCAACGCCGCGGCGGCAGCAGCGGCAGAGCCCATGCCTCCACTTTCCATCCGTTTAACCGCCTTTTTGGCATCTTCATACCCCTGATTTGCAGCTTTCTGGTACCACTCCAGTGCGTTTTCCTTGCTGGCTCCACCAACGCCATGCTCACAGAAAAAGCCCATGTTATACTGTGCTACTGCCAAACCGTTTTCGGCGGCCTGACGACACCATTTCACGGCTTCCTGATTATTTTGTGCTACACCATCACCATTATGGTAACAGATGCCCAGCATATTCTGTGCGTCTGCATGCTCCTGCTCTGCTGCTCTTCGGTACCATCCTACCGCCACTGTCCCATTTTTTGTCACCCCATCACCAGTACGGTAGCAATCGCCTAGGGCATACTGAGCCTCTGCATGTCCCTGTTCTGCCGCTTTCTGGTACCATCCTACCGCCACCGCACTGCTTTTTGTCACACCTTCGCCCGTGCGATAGCAATCACCAAGAGCATTCTGCGCCCCTGCATGACCCTGCTCCGCTGCTTTTTTGAACCAGTCTGCTGCAAGCGATACAGACTTTGCTACGCCTTCTCCAAAGTAATAACAATATCCAAGATTATACTGCGCCTGTACATAACCCTGCTCGGCCGCTTTGCGGTACCATTCCACCGCCTGCGCAGGATTTTTTTCTTCTCCTTCCCCGTAATAATAGCAGTCACCAAGAGCATTCTGCGCCGCCTTATGTCCCTGCAGTGCAGCATGCCAATACAATTCTGCGGCTTTGGCCTGATCTTTTGCCACGTGCTTTCCATGAAAGTAGTATCTGCCAAGGTTGTACTGCGCATCTGCATTGCCTTGTTCTACGGCTTTCCGGTACCACTCCACTGCCTGTGCAAGGTCCTTTGGCACACCAATTCCGATCTCATACCAAGTGCCAAGTTGGTTCTGTGCTGGTGCGTAATTTTGCTCTGCAGCCTTATGGTACCATTCTGCCGCTTTTGCAGCATTTTTTGTCACACCTTTCCCATTCTTGTAGCAATTACCAAGGTTCATCTGTGCTTCTGCACAATCCTGCTCTGCTGCTTTTTGATACCATTCAATCGCTTTTTCCTGATTTCTTTCTGCACCATCACCTTGTGCGTAACATATTCCGATGTTATTTTGCGCTTTTGGATAGTTTTGTTCTGCTGCTTTCCGGAACCATCGGAATGCTTCTGCCTTGTCTGTTTCTACGCCGTTTCCGTAAAGGAAGCACTTTCCCAGTTCATTCTGTGCACTTGCATCGCCCTGGTCTGCAGCTTTCCGGTACCATTTGGCCGCTTCTAATTCATCCTTTTTTACGCCCGTGCCAAAACGGTAACAACCGGCCAGTTTATTCTGCGCATCCACATTGCCTTGATCTGCTGCTTTGCGATACCACCAGACCGCTTCCGCTTTGTTTTCTTCTACGCCCCAGCCATAAAAGCAAAGCGTGCCCATCTGACGCTGTGCCTCTGCATGACCCTGCTCTGCAGCCTTTCGGTACCACTTGGCAGCTTCTGTTTCATTTTCTTCTATTCCCCAGCCCATGTAGTAGCAGTCGCCCAGTTGATACTGCGCTTTGGCATCGCCCTGATCTGCGGCTTTTCGGTACCACTTAACGGCTTCGGTTCCATTTTCTTCTACGCCCAAACCTCTGAAATAGCACTTACCCGTCCAGTACTGTGCATGCATATTTCCCTGCTTTGCCGCCTTTTGGAACCACCGTGCGGCTTCCTCTCTATTTTGTTCTACACCATCACCTTCAAAATAGCACACTGCCAAATCGTACTGTGCGTCCACGTCGCCTTGTTCGGCAGCAGCCCGATACCATTTGACGGCTTCCTCCTTATTCTGTTCTACACCATCACCTTCAAAATAGCACACCGCCAAATCGTACTGTGCATCCACATCTCCTTGCTTTGCGGCTTCACGGCACCACACAACGGCTTCTGTACGGCTCTGCTCCATGCCGATGCCTTTTCCACAACGCCGGATCATTTCCAGCTGTGCTTCCAGACAGCCATTCTGCCCAGCTTTGCGGTACCATTTGGTTGCTTCCTCTTCGTTCTTTTCCACGCCATTGCCGTCGTGATACCGGCGGGCCACCTCAAGCTGCGCTTCGGGGTCTTCGAGGGTCTCCGCCGCAGTACGCCACAGGTTGAAGGCCAGCGTTTCGTTGCCCAGACGACTGGCATTCTGGGCAGACTCTTTATAGTTCTGCGCAGACTCCGCCATATTCTCCTGCGTGGCAGCACTGCCCAGCTGGTATTCTTCCACCTTGTCCAAAAATTCCTGTTTTTCCTTTTCCGGCCCTTGGAACAGGAAGCTGTATTCTACATTCTCGTCGCCACTGTTGCTCTTGTCCCGGATCTCTGTACCCAAGCCGTCCCAGCTGACGCGGTCTGTCGAAGCAGGCTCAAACCACGCCGCTACCGGCGCGGTCTTGATCATACTGGGGATGCGCATTGGCCGCGTATCAACAAGGATTGATTTCAGTTCACCATCCTGATAGCACACTTCCACTTGGATCTTACCCATATCAAAAATTCCTCCTTATGGTTCTATGATTCTTATATAGTTTCCCTGGCTCCGCACCCACATCTGAATACCCGTCCCAAACACCTCCGCTTCCACAATCCAGCCATTCTCTGTCACCTGCAACACCTTTGCAGTGGGCAGTCTATCCAGCACCGATTCCAGACTCGGCCCAGTATACTCAAACCGGATGGTCTGCAATTCGCCACCGTACATAAACTGGATACGCTTGCGCATCTCGCCTTCCTGAAAACGATCTGCATACCGCTGGGCAAAATGCCGGTCGAGGGTCTTATAGCTCTGGATGCGGTCGATACGGTAAATGGTCGGGGAGTTATCCTGCGGGTTCTTGAAGTGCTTATCCTTGTCGATTCCCTCAATGAACGCCGCCAGATAGAAATAGTACTCGCTGAACAGGATGCCCACCGGCTCAATGGTACGCAACCGAGTCTCGCCATCGTGAGTACGGCAGTATGTGATTTCCATCAGGTTGTGGTTTTCTACTGCCGTGCCAATATCCCACAAACTCTCAATGAACTTCCGGCCATGCTGCGGTTCAACGTAGTGGAAACGCTCGTTGCTGATAAGGTCTTTGACCTGATTCAGCCTGTCCAGCGGCGTGCAGGCCAGAATGAGCTTATCCAGAATGGGGAACATTTCCTCTTTTACCATGGAGCGACTTTCCAGCAAGATTTTGCAAACAGCTAAAATCTCGCTGCTGGTCAGGAAGCGGGACAGCGTATCATCCAGCAGATAGCCACCTTTGGCCGAGTTATACAGAATTTCCCGACGTGGTTCGCTGTCAGCAAAATGATTGCGCAGAGTGTCAAGGTCACGCTGAATAGTTTTCTCGCTGACGCCGAAGTGGTCAGCCGTCTGCTGCTTGTTCAGCACACCGCCCTGCACCAGCACCTGCTGGATATAGAGTATGCGGTCTAATCTACTATTGAGCATAGTATTTCTCCTTCTCTTTTCATTGTAGCACAGCGGCAAAGCTCCCGCAATTCCTTGTGTGAAGTTCCACCATTTCACGGAAATCCAAAAAGTTTTTTGTTTTTCTTGCACAATTTCATTCTACAAAAAGAGATGGACAACTCGTCTGTCCATCTCACAAAAAGTCAAGTTATTTTTCAAAAATTCCAGCCGCGATTTAGGCTGTAAACTGTATCGCGCACACTGTCCGTGAAGGTGTACATCACCTGACGCGGAGACATGCATCCGCTTACCATGTAAATCACCATCAGCAAGTTCAACGCAAATACCATCCCTAACAGGAACACCAACATCTTTTTCATCGCATTCTTCCTCCTAATAGCTTTTTCTCTTTCATAGCCTTATTATAGCGATTGAGTTGGACAGCATGGCTGTCCATTTTCATTGCCAAATCAAAAAAGAACAAGACGCCTTCTTTTTAGAAAGTCATCCTGTTCTTTTTGCTGCAGTCTGCATCTCCGGCAGACTGCAAAACACCTACTCTGCTTTTTCTTCCCGAATCTGCCGCTTATACTTATAATAGGTATTCCGGGCAAGTCCAGTCAGCTTCATACACTCCACATCGTCCAATGTACCTCCAAACGCCTTACAATGGATACGAATTTTCTCTTTAGCTGCTCTGGACTTCTTGGTTTCAAATCCAGCGCCTTTCTTACGGCCAACCTGCTTTCCGTTCAGCTTTGCTGTCACCAATCCTTCACGGGTGCGCTGGTGCAGGTCTGCCACCTCTTTTTCGGATTGCTCAAAGGCCAACTTGATTTGCTCCTCTGCCAAGGCCATCAGATATTCGTTGATACCCTTTAAGATAAAATCCACATTGGTTCCTGTCATAGCAACGTTGCCGGACAGGGCCTTTTTGTAAGTTTCGGTATCAATATGATGCTCTTTCAGGAATACCAGCCGGATACCTTTATTATAGAGATCCTCATACAGTGAAAATCCCTCTTCCGCATTTCTGGACATTCGGGAAAGAGAATCGAACACCACAGTGTCCCCATTTTTCAGAATCCGATATAGCTTACTCCATTCTGGCCGGAGGATGGAAGTTCCCGTATAGGCTTCCTGCACAATGTGGGCAGTCGGGTATTCAGCTTTTATATTCCGAATCTGGCGATCAATGCTTTGTTTTGCAGTGGAGATTCTGCAATAGCCATAAATACTCATAGTTCTTCTTTCTGTATCAAAAATGCCGTTCGTCATTTTAGCGTTATCAATTTACTAAAATAAATCGTCCAATCTCGCTGTAATTGATACTTTTCTGCTCCTACGTCATTTTTTATACTTTTTCAGAACAAACCTTATGTCATTCCTCGTAAATTTTTGAAAGCTCATCTTGTTGACGAACGGTTCACACCGTCCGTCCCCTACGCTAGCTTTCAAAAATTTATTCGTCATGACACAGCTCACTCTTATTTCTGATTCCCGTATGTCTTTATAAATTCTTCCACCGTCACACAGGGCTTTTGATTTTTCTCTGCTCCTCCAAACGGATCATAGTTCCAGTCACTTTCTTCGTCGATGTAGCGCCGCCCATCGTCAGGCAGTTCCAAAGGTGCTGCAAGGATAATCGTTCCCCAATGGGTGACCATGATAAAGGGTGCAATCTCGCATGGAATACCACGGCATTCATCATCATGCCGCACATCGTAGGCATATAAACCATCCGGGACGGTATCCCTTTTGATACGGAAGCTGGTGAATAACGCAGGCTTTCCGCAGACAGTGATTTCTTCATAGCGTTCGGTCATCGCGTTGCAAGACATATAATTTCTCTCCTTTATGCTGCATTAAATCGGGTAGCCCTATAGCAGTCCGCGCACATTCCCTCATGCGTTGCTGCAAATTCTGCCGCCTGCATGATGGAGCCATCCTTCAGCTTGACCCTCTTGATGGGCTGGTTGCACCGTGCACAGATGCAGGGCACTGGCGGCTGTTCCTGCTTCTGGCTGGTGGATTTCGGTTTCGGCTGCTGTTGCGGTTCTGCATCCGGCTGCGGTGCGGCATCTTCCGGCAAATCCTCTCCGGCATAAACGTACAGGCCAAGGCCAAACATAGCAAGGTTCTTTACCAAGCACCGCATGATAGCCTTATTCACATCGAACATGGATGCTGCTTCTACGGTGCGTTCTTCCATGCCGATTTTTTCACGGCGGCGGGTCTGCGGGTTGTAATCCCATTTCGGGGTGGTGTAGGTATAAGGCGTGGCTTTCATGGCTTTGTTTGCGCCATCCAGTACAGGCAGCCACATTTCGTGCGAAACGCCCTCAATCGTGACAGTGGTATACACCATGAAGCCGGTTATGGGGTCATAAACATAGGGCAGGCCGTTGAATTTCTTGACCTCATAGCTGGCAGAGGGATACAGCTTCTTCACCTCTGCCCAGGCATACGCCCAACTTACATATTTTAATTCCGTAGTGCCAGACTTCTTGACTTCCAGATGATCTTTGAAGTCGATAGCAAATAATTTTACGAATGGATTTTCCGTAGCCATAATCAAACCTCCAAGAAAAAAGGCGGCAGAGAATTTACTCCCTGCCGCCATACAATTATGCCGCATGAATGATGGTGAACCTGCGGCTGCTTACATTTTTGCTGTAGCGATTGAAAATATCAGGCTGTTCCTTTTTCAAACGCTGGGAATCCACACGCTTGCTTTCGGAGGATACCCACGATACTTTGTAACCGGGGGCTGTACCATAGGCTGCATCCTGCATTTTCAATTTTACCTGCTGCTCAATGGCGGTCTTTTCCTGCTCCAACTGTTCGATTTGGTCAGAAAGTTCCTGTCGCTTATCCAGCAGGCCACGGACAGGATTCAGATCAGCTGTTTTGTTCTTGTCGACATCCGCGTACATCTGGTTGATCTGCTGCGTATCACCCTCGCTTCCGGTAGGTGCAGGCGGAATCTCAGGCATCACATTGTACTTCCAGAAGTGCTCTTCTTCGGCAATGAGGTTGTCCAAAACGGCCTTGTCGCTGATGATTTTATGAATTACCAGCTCTTTTCCAAAAATCAGAGCCGCAATATACCAGCAGTCAAAACCACTGACAGCCAGATAGTGATTGACCTGAGTCATGTAATGTGCAGGGATTTTGCCATCTGCCCACTTATCTGCGGAGAAGGGCGAGACTGTCTTGCATTCCAGTCCCGCCTTCTGCCCAACGATCAGACGGTCAAAGTCTGCCAGAAGCAGAGGGTGTTCCTCGCTCTGGTAGATGGCATTTGCACGGCGTACCTTCAGGCCAGTTGCTTCGGTAAATCGCTGCGCCACATACTCTTCCAGATCGCGACCCTGCCGCATGGCCTCGTTGTCGATGTTTTCAACGGTATCGCTGATTTTATCGTGATAAACCTGAAATGCAGAACGGTACGGATTCAGGCCAAGGATGGCACCAGCGTCAGTGCCAGTAATGCCGCACTTGCGATAGCGTAGCCACTCTTCTTTGGATAAGTTCAGCGTAGATACAAGCCGCTTCATGCGCTTTTCATCCTCTCTTTCATCATAGATTCGGTAATTGTGAAGTCGTATTCCACCAGATTTTTCATAATGGTGGAAAAGTCGTCAACCAGCGAATGACCGGATCTGAGCCACAGTTGATAGAGAAACTCCAGAATATTGCCCTGTACCCGCAGATGGTTCCAGTAACGCCCCTTTAATCTCCCCTCGGAATCCAAGGTCATAAGGGCAGTGCAAATCGTGCTCTTGATTGTGATCTCATAGGCCAAGGAAACGCTAAGTTCAGGAGATTTCTTCCCAGTATCTCCAAGGAACATAGTAAATTCCCGGAAGATGCGGTTGTTTACATCGTTCATAAGTCCTCCTTTATGCTGCATCCAGCACCATTTTGTAGGCTTTGTCGATCATCGGGTTGCCCTCTGCGGTGCGCAGAAACAGATTTTCGTTGTAGTTGCGAGTTTTACGGATGGGGTCTGCATGGGTAGCAAAATCCGAAACAGCATTCACGAACCGCCAGCCGTTCTTTCCGACCCACTCCAGATCGGGTGCATTATAATAGCGGGCCTTCAAATCTTCCTGCAAGCGCAGGTTGTTCTTCCGCTGGCCATCAGTCAAATCTTCCGTGACAGGGAAAAACTCATTGATGAACTCCTGCACCTTGCGGTCAGACAGCTTGATGGTGGTCAGCTCATGGATACCCTTGCCAAGCTCTGCCATATAGCCGTTGGCAAGCTGCAAGGTTTCACGGGCATCCTGCACCCGGAGCAGAACATTTTCAGTGTGGCGAGCAGTCCAGATGCGCTTTGCCGTGCCCAGAGCCAGGTTCAGGGTGTTCTGGCAGACCACACGAACCGGGGTCATGGCAACTTTTACACCAGAGCTGCCATCATGACTGTTAAAGAACACAAGATATGGGGTCACTTCATCTCCGGCGATGATGTACTTCTCCGGCAGCTTTGCCAGCATCCAGACCTTCTTGCCGCCCTGCAAAGAACCGGCAGTTTCATAAGTAACGCCCTCACCCAGCAGGTCATCGGTGAACTGAAATGCTTCTTCGTTCTGCACAATGCGGTAGCGGTCGGATACCACACCCAGAACAGCATCAGCCAATCCAGACCAGCCAGTTCCAATGCCTCACGGCTTGCAGGGGCATCCATCACAATGCGGCCAAGGCCATGCCAAGGGGTTTCACGGACAGAGAACATGGTTTCAACATTTGCAGACATAATCTTTACATCCAAAATTTTTGATTGTCTTATTTCTTTTCGATTTGATGAGCCATCCAGACAATGATTTTCGCAGCACCCTTTCCAACTGCTTTTACCACCTCCACCAACACTTTTTCCAAAATTTCAGTCATTGATTTTTCCTCCGTTTTTCTGTAAAAAGTAAAGACCTGTAAGCTTCAAAATTTGCTTACAGGTCTTTCTATCCAAGATTATAATATATAATTATATCTGAATCAGATACGCTTAGCTTGTGCCAAGTGTGTCAGATGTGTCAGTGTTTTTGCAAATCAGCCTTATATTTTCGTGTTTTCTGGGCACTTTAGGGTTGAAAATATAAGCACATACGGGGTTTCTTTTGAAAATTTCTGACACAACCGGCACAACTGACACGCCCTCTTACCTTTGAATTTTCGACCGGATACCCACAACTACTGTGAGATCGTGCCATTCATTTTTACGGATCCCCTGATTCCGGGAGGCCTTGAATGCTTTTGCCTCCTCGAATGAAACCGAAAAGCGAGCCATTTCGATAAAGCCATCCATCGTATATACAGCGGTATTTCTCCCCTGCAACTCTGACAGCTGGAAATCAAGCACCCAGCGAAACTCTTCGTTCGTCACCGGAGTGATCTGCGCCACACAGCTGTTGATAAGTTCCCGGTTGACATCGTTCTCCGATGCCTGCTGCCACTCATCCAGCTTCTGAGAAATCAGGTTCATGTCCAGCGCTCCGCTGCGTTCATCCTCCTGTTCTACGCTCTCATACTGGGACTGCAATTCTGCGATCTGCTCGTCCAACCCCTTTCGGCGCTCCACAAGTTCCTGTTTGGTGATAATGCCATCCGCGCACAGGTCGATGTATTTAGCCAGCCTCTCCTTCTGCCGGGCAATGCTGTTTTTCAGCATTGCCTTCTTGGAAATGCGGACGCTTTTCTCCTCTGCCATACAGCGGTTCAGGATTTTATAGACTTCTTTGACAGTCTTGCCTTTGTCAAAGGTAAGATGCTGGAGCACCTTCTCTGCCATCAAATCCAGTTTCCACTCACAGATTGCTTTGATCTGGCAGCTGATGTTCAAATCAAGCCCATGTTCCTGCAAGTAGCTGATGCTGGGTTTTCGGGTGCGGCGGTAGCACTGGAAGCCGTGAATTACAGCACCGTCACGATTTACGCGCCACTTGAACTGGATAAATCCGGCACCACAGTTGCACCGCAGCTTTGCTGTCCAGATGGATTTAGGCGTATTCCGCATATACTTGTGCTTCTTTCCGTTTTCATCGATCACTCGTGCCGACTTCGATAACAAGATCTGCTGGCACCTGTCCCACATTTCCTCTGATACAAGCGGCTCAAAATCGCCTTTCACATAGACGTAACTGCTCTCATCCAGATTTTTGACACGTTTTTGCGTCAAATAGCCGTCACTGTGGGATTTATTGTAGCAGATGCAGCCTTTATAGGTTGCATTATGTAGCACCCGGCTCACCTTGGAAGCGTCCCACGAAACATGACCGCTTGCGTCCAATCTGCCTAGCCTGTATAATTCTGCTGCCACCTTTTGAAGCCCAACCTTTCCAGTCGAATACATCTGGTAAATCAGTTTTACGGTCTGTGCCTGATCTTGGTTTGGAACATAGGTTCCATTCTCCCTGCGGTATCCCAAGATATTTCCGTTTCCATACAAAACGTGCTTCTCCCGACTGATTTCTTGCCCCGCCTTGACGCGCTCTGAAATTTTTCGGCTTTCGTCCTGTGCCAAGGAAGACATAATCGTCAACCGAAGCTCACCATAATCGGTGGCCGTGTTGATACCATCGTTGATGAAAAATAGATTCACGCCCACAGCCTTCAACTCACGGATATAGGACAACGTATCAACTGTATTTCGTGCAAATCGGCTCACCTCACGGGTAATGACAAGGTCAAATTTACCTTTCTTTGCATTCTCCATCATACGCAAAAACTCTGGCCTCTTCTGTGCTTGTGTTCCGGTGATGCCTTGGTCTACGTAGACCTCCACGATTTCCCAGTCCGAATGCTGGGAACATTCGATTTTATACCACTCCAACTGGTTTTCCAGGGCATTGATCTGTACCTCGTGTTCTGTTGAAACACGCGCATACATCGCAGCTCTTATACATATTTCCGCTATTTTTCTGATTTTGGGCAAAAAAAATGGCGGTCAAATAGCGACCGTCACTTTTTCTTGCAAGTATTGTAATTTCAGGGCACTGAACAACCGTTTTACATATTGCTCCATATAATCATAATCCGGCTGACCGTTTGCTGTGGTTGGCAAGAGTATCATCTGCTTCTGCATACGCTCTTCATTGAATTTATAGCCGTAGGCATACTTGCTTTTTTGCTGAAGAATTACAGTTTTCATAAACAGGTAAACATATTCGTTCCCGTTATGCTCACGCAGAGCGAAGCGCTTTACATCGTCCGAAAAAATGCAGGTATATGGATGATAGAAATTTTCGACTACACTACCATTGTAATTCACGCCGAGAACATTGCTGTCTTTTGATACATTCGTGTTGCTGACAAAGGCCGTCACACCATTATTAGAATCGGATGCGCCTATAAAAGGTGTTGTGCCAGATTTCATATTACTTTTTGTCAGTCGCTTTCCGGGGCGAATAGTGAAAATATCACACAGATAAAATTCTTTCCATTCCTTTTGATTAAGGGGTGTTATTTTCCCCCCCCCGATTTGTGCATCATGCCTAATGTATCCAATATAATTTTGTATGATTTGCCGCTCTCGTTCCTTAATGTACTGTTCCATAAAGGCATAATCAGGGTTGCCGGATTCATCAACAGGTAAGACTATTTTTTCCTTGTTTATTCGTACATCGTTGATTTCACGGTTAAAGCTATATTTTTCTTCCAACCGCTGTACAATGGTTGCTATAAACAAGTAGCTGTATTTATTTAACTTATCCGATTTTAATGATGTCACATGGTCACTTGCAATAAACTCATAGCTATGGTAAAAAGTTTTTCCAACACTGCCGCTATTTGCTAAAGTTAAGCATTCTTCAAACTTTCTAACTTTACCGCCATTTCCTATAAATGCGTCAACACCGTTATTTATCGCAGAAGATGACACATAGGGAATGCTTCCCTGTATATGGTCAGCTGTTTTCAATCTTTTGCCACGCTGAATATCTGGAAAAATATCACGCAAATAAAACTCTTTCCATTCTCTATCGTGCAAATCAAGCATTGCTGTCACCACCTTTCTGTCCGAACAGATACCCTTTTCCGTGCGTAACCATATTAAACTCAAACGTCAGATAATCGGCAATACTGTTCATAAAGTCCGCTTCTGTTGGTATTTCATCGTTGTAGTAGTAAAAGGAATGCAGCCATTCGTCTGTATCTTCAACAGTAGTTTCCACCATGAAACTTGACGGAAAATTCGCAACCTTGCCACGCCAGCAATCAAGAAGATACTGCCGTTTATCCTTTGCGCGTTCGGTTTCCACAAGCCCCAAATGCTTTTTGACTTCAAAGCCATCATCTTCAAAATTGATGAACTTTGCAATCTTATCTGCCGGGTGCGGTTCGCCTGCCGTGAAAACAGCAATGCAGGGAACGGTGCCGACCCGATAGAAAGTGTCCTTGTTCAGACTGATAACACCCTCTAAGGTATGCTTTTTCAAAATATCCTGCTTGACCGCTTTGTCCTCTTTTGTCTTTCCAATCATAGCGGACACGGGGACAATCACAGCAGCGCGCCCGCCTGTTGTGATTGAATTGAGCAAATGACGGATAAAGCACAGTTCCGAAAGGTTTGCCGTATCTTTACCTTTTGCCTGTGAATACGGCGGATTCATAAAACCTACGGTAATGCCGCCGCCCTTTAGCTGTAATTCGCCGGGGTCTTGTGCCAGAAAATCTTCACAAATCAGGTTGCTTTGCCCGTCACCGCGCAGAATCATATTCGTCGTAGCGATTGAAAACATATCGTCACGAATTTCTATTCCGTGAATTTGCTGTTGCTTGATGTGCTTACGCTCTGTTTCATTCTTCGCAGCCCGGAGCATTTTGTGCATTCCGGAAATCAAAAATCCCCCTGTGCCGCAGCACGGGTCAAATATAACATCGGTAGGTTTCAAATCCACCAATTCACAGAACAATTCTGTAATATGACGGGGCGTAAGTACAACGCCCAAAGCCTGCCCGTCACCGCCTGAATAGGAAACAAATTCACCGTAAAAGCGCCCCAGATAATCTTCACGCCCATTTGAAACAATCGCCTGAAAAATATTGTCGTTGATATACTCCGTGAAGTATTTCAGAGGTGTTTTGTCGCCCAGATCCTGACGCTTTGTGTTTAACTGCGGTCTATCCTTTATCAGTGTGAATTGGTTCAAAACACGCTGTTTTTTTACTTCCGGGGCAACTTTTGCGCGTTGCAGATTCTTTTCAAGATACTGATACAAAATAGCGCCGTCCGTGTTGCTCTCCAGTGTGTCACCCGTCAACTGATTCAAATTAAAGCCGTATTCTTTTTCCCGCAATGCAAGAAGAATTGCAGATACAACAAGCGGCTTTTCATCTTCTCCAAGTCCGCCGTAATTCCGCAAAAATTCGTGCAGTTCCTTTGCCTTCTTCAGAATGTCAGCAAGTTCAATATCTTCCGGCGGCGTTTCTTCAAGTACAAGCTGCTTGTAATATTCCACAATATGAGCTGCTGAAAAGTTTTCAAATGTCTGAACTTCCGGCAGCCACTTATAACCGTTCTTATCTACAAATAGCGGCTGTAGAGTATGGTGCTTGCTATCACCAGCATTGCCGAACGCAAAAACCTTTTTGTAAGTGGTTTTCTGCAAGATGTGCTGTGCATAGTGCAACGCACCGTTGACGGCATAATCTGTTGTTGCCTGTACAGTCATAGAAATAGTGCCGTCTGCGTCTTTTAAGCAGAGGTTCGCACGGTCCGCTTTATCTTCCATGACAAGCACAAAATCATCTACAACCGCCGTGTATTCTGGAAATCCTGCCTTGCCTGTCTGGTGCTTTGACGCTGTTTTCAGTGCGTCATTGATAGGAACAATGTTACTGCCTTGTGTGTCTGCCTGAATGCCAGCTTCAACCAACAAATCATATATGTATAAGTCAAAATTTGCTTCTTTCTTTGCCATAGTTTCGCGCCCCTGACTTTCTATGTGTATTTTGGGTGCAAAAACCCAAATGTAAGAATATCATAAATCGGAGGAAATCTCAATCCGGCTATCATGAAAATCCATGAATAAAATTTGTTGCTTACCCTATCCTTTCTATCACTTATCATTTTCCATCTTCCAGTATCTTATAGTCTGCATTGTTTTCAACCTGCTTCACATCTTACATAAGAAAAAACTCCCCCTGATCTCCTGTTGCGGAAATCAGGGGGAGTTGATGCTTTACTTGTGCTTTTTCAAGCCCTCACGCCATTACTTGCGGGGGTTCTTGATAGCAGCCTGAGCGGCAGCCAGGCGTGCGATAGGCACACGGAAGGGAGAGCAGCTGACGTAGTCCAGACCAACGTTGTGGCAGAACTCCACGCTCGTGGGGTCGCCGCCGTGCTCGCCGCAGATGCCCAGACCCAGATCGGGGCGGGTCTCACGACCGTCGTGGGCAGCCATCTTGACCAGCTTGCCGACACCGATCTGATCCAGATGCTGGAACGGATCGCTCTCGTAGATCTTGTTCTCGTAGTATGCGCCCAGGAACTTGGCAGCGTCATCACGGCTGAAGCCGAAGGTCATCTGGGTCAGGTCGTTGGTGCCGAAGCTGAAGAACTCAGCCTCCTTGGCGATCTCGCCGGCAGTCAGAGCTGCACGGGGGATCTCGATCATGGTACCGACCTGATACTTCATGGCAACGCCAGCAGCAGCGATCAGCTCGTCAGCAACCTTGACCACAACGTCCTTGACGAACTTCAGCTCCTTGACCTCGCCAACCAGCGGGATCATGATGTGCGGGGTGATCACATGACCGGTCTCAGCAGAGACGTTCAGAGCAGCCTTGATCACAGCGCGGGTCTGCATAGCAGCGATCTCAGGGTAGGTAACAGCCAGACGGCAGCCACGGTGACCCATCATGGGGTTGAACTCGTGCAGAGAAGCAACCACGTTCTTCAGGTCGTCGTAGGTCATGCCCATATCGGCAGCCAGCTCCTTGATGTCCTCGTCCTTGGTGGGCAGGAACTCGTGCAGCGGCGGATCCAGATAACGGATGGTCATGGGACGCTCGCCCATGATGCGGTACATAGCCTCGAAGTCACCCTGCTGGAACGGCTCGACCTTTGCCAGAGCGGCCTCACGCTCCTCAACGGTACGGGCGCAGATCATCTCACGGACAGCCTTGATGCGGTCCTCAGCAAAGAACATGTGCTCGGTACGGCACAGACCGATGCCCTCAGCGCCCAGATCCACAGCCTGCTGTGCATCACGGGGGTTATCGGCGTTGGTCATGACCTTCAGCTCACGAGCGGCATCTGCCCAGCCCATGAAGCGGTTGAAGTTCTTGTTACCGGTAGCTGCAACGGTAGCCACCTGCTCACCGTAGATGTTGCCGGTGGAGCCGTCGATGGAGATCCAGTCGCCCTCGACAAACTTGTGACCGTTGATCTCAAAGGTCTTTGCCTCTTCGTCGATCTTGACCTCGTTGTCGTTGCCGCAGCCGGAAACACAGCAGGTGCCCATGCCACGTGCCACAACGGCTGCATGGCTGGTCATGCCGCCGCGGACAGTCAGGATGCCCTGAGACACCTGCATGCCCACGATATCCTCAGGAGAGGTCTCCAGACGGACCAGAACGACCTTCTTCATCTTGCCGGACTTGACCATCTCCTCTGCTTCCTCAGCAGAAAAGACGATCTGACCGCAGGCAGAACCGGGAGAAGCTGCCAGACCCTTGCCGACGACCTCTGCAGCCTTCAGGGCAGCAGCGTCGAACTGGGGATGCAGCAGGGTATCCAGCTGCTTGGGCTCCACGCGCAGCACAGCCTCGCGCTCGGTGATCATGCCCTCGTCCACCAGGTCGCAGGCGATCTGCAGAGCAGCCTGAGCGGTACGCTTGCCGTTACGGGTCTGCAGCATGTACAGGTGACCGTCCTCAATGGTGAACTCCATATCCTGCATATCGCGGAAGTAGTTCTCCAGACGGGTTGCGATCTCGACGAACTGATCGTACACCTCAGGCATCTGATCCTTCAGGTGGCTGATGGGAGAAGGAGTGCGCACGCCGGCAACAACGTCCTCGCCCTGTGCATTGATCAGGTACTCGCCCATCAGCTTCTTAGCGCCGGTGGCGGGGTCACGGGTAAATGCAACGCCGGTGCCGGAACGGTCGCCGGAGTTACCAAATGCCATCTGCTGCACGTTGACAGCGGTGCCCCACTCGTAGGGGATCTCGTTCATCTTACGATAAACGTTGGCACGGGGGTTGTCCCAGCTGCGGAACACAGCCTTGACAGCCTCGATCAGCTGATCACGGGGATCCTGGGGGAAGGGACGACCTTCGTTGTCCTCGTAGATCTTCTTGAAGATGCCGACCAGTTCCTTCAGGTCGTCAGCAGTCAGGTCCACGTCGTTCTTGACGCCCTTGGCTTCCTTCATCTTGTCGATCTCCACCTCGAACAGGCTCTTGGGGACCATCATGACGACGTCAGCGAACATCTGCACAAAACGGCGGTAGCAGTCGTATGCAAAGCGGGCGTTGCCGGTCTTCTTTGCCAGACCCTCAACAGCCTCGTCGTTCAGACCCAGGTTCAGGATGGTGTCCATCATGCCGGGCATGGACTGACGTGCGCCGGAACGGACAGAGACCAGCAGGGGGTTGGTGTTGTCACCGAACTTCTTGCCGGTGATCTCTTCCAGACCCTTGAGGTGCTCAAAAATGTCAGCGGTGATATCGTCGTTGATCTGACGACCGTCTGCATAGTACTGGGTGCAGGCGTCGGTGGTGATGGTGAAGCCCTGAGGAACCGGCATACCGGCAGCAGTCATCTCTGCCAGACCGGCACCCTTGCCGCCCAGGGTGTTCTTCATGGTGACCTTGTCGCCACCGAAAGCATCATTGCCTTCGCTGAAGTAGTACAGATACTTTTTGCTCATGCGTTGTTTACCTCCCATTGTTGACCGCCGCACAGAATGTGCCGCCGTCTCATCGTTTGCCTTGTCTCGTAGACGATGAACATTATTTTATGAATGCTAAATTATTATACCAGAAAAATACCAGAAAATCCATCTCCTTCCACCATGCAAAATCCCGAATTTGTTTGCTGTTTTTTATGCAAATCACTTGAAATTTACCAAGTTTTCCTGTAGTATAGAATGGGAGAAAGTTCGAGAGGTTTTTCTTTTTACAGCGCCGTTTATCGTTCTGTTGGATACAACTTTCTATCCCTGAAATTTCAACCAATTCTTTTATCGGCACAAAACTCCTGTGCAGTAGCCGCTGCCCTGCCGGACAGCAACATTCTTTCCGGTATGTCCCGCTGTTCTGCTGCCGGGCAGCCAAGCCGGAAGGGAGAGTTTATTATGGAAAAGAACATTTCTGCCGCCGCACTGGATGCAGCACGGAGCCGTCTGGATGCCGCCGAGGAACACCGGGAGACCACCCTGCTGCGCCACATTGCCAACGGCGTCATCATTACCAGCCGCACCGTAGAGATCGACGACACGGTACAGATCGCCCCCGGTGCCACCATTCTTGCCGGCACCATCCTGCGGGGAGACACGGTCATCGGCGCAGGCTGCGTCATCGGACCCAACAGCCTCATTCAGGACAGCATCATCGGGGAGGACACCACCGTCAACGCCAGCCAGATCTACGGTTCTCACATCGGGCAGGGCAACAACATCGGACCCTTTACCCATGTGCGGGTAAACACCGTCACCGACTACGGCGTCCATCTGGGTGCATACGTGGAGACCAAAAACTCCAACCTTGCCCGGGGCAACACCGTGAGCCACCTGACCTACATCGGAGACAGCGACGTGGGCAAATACTGCAACTTCGGCTGCGGCACCGTCACCTGCAACTACGACGGCAAGGACAAGTTCCGCACCCACATCGGGGACTACTGCTTTATCGGCTGCAACACCAATCTGGTGGCACCGGTCTCCGTGGGAGACGGTGCCTACACCGCCGCCGGCAGCACCATCACCCAGGATGTGCCTGCTCAGGCACTGGGCATCGCCCGGCAGCGCCAGACCAATCTGGAGGGCTGGGCAGAACCCAAGATGGAAGCATACATTGCCAAAAAGCAGAAGCTGGAGGCAGACCAGAACAAGTAACTCTCTGCCGGGAAGGAGCCGCCCATGAAGACCGAAAGTTTCCGCAAGCAGGCACTGAGCCTTGCCGTCTTTGTTCTGGCGGTGGCGGCGGTGTTCGCCCTGACCCGGCTACGCTCCGACCCCGCCGGGAAGAAGGCGGAATTTGTGGTGCAGCAGCTGCTGTCCTGTTCCTCCGCCGTGGAGGACGCCGTGGACGCCGATGCCGCCGGTGCCGCTGCTTCCCAGCCGGGGCTGGTGTCCGCAGACAGCGCCGGGCTGGAAAGCTTTGTCCGGGCGCAGCTGGGAGACGCAATAACCGCTGACTGCCTTGACAAAGTCATGGCAAACCGCCTGCCCACCCGCATCACTGCCCTTGCCGCCCAGTCCGGCGATCAGCTGATGCCCACTGACCTCACCCTGAAAAAGCGCGCCGGGGCAGAAAACTGCTACGACTTTTCCGCCGCCCTGCTGACCGCTGCGGACAGCACCGCCGCCGGGCAGGCATCCGGCACCATCACCATGGTAAAGGAGGACGGCGTCTGGAAGGCGTCCCGCATCACCCTTACTATCTCATAAGCTGTTTTTTGCCTCCGGTCCTGCGGGTCCGGGGGCATTTTTTCCCTTGGAATGTGTATCTTTTTGCCCGGAGGTATGTTATACTGAGTAATTGCATCCAACAATCATCAAAAAAGAAAAGGCAGCAAATATTATGAACTCTAATGACATCTGGCTTATTGCCGGTCTGGGCAATCCGGAATCCAAATACGACGGCTCCCGTCACAACGCAGGCTTTGCCGCATTGGACTATCTTGCCGGCAAGTGGGGCATCTCGGTGAGCAAGACCAAATTTCAGGGTCTGTGGGGACAGGGCGAGGTCAGCGGGCACAAGGTGGTGCTGCTGAAGCCCCTGACCTACATGAACCTTTCCGGAGACTCCATCGCACCGCTGGCAGCCTTCTTCAAGATCCCTGCCGACCATGTGGTGGTGCTCTGCGACGACATCACCCAGAACCCCGGCAAGCTGCGGATCCGCCCCTCTGGCTCCGCCGGGGGACACAACGGACTGAAAAGCATCATCGCCCGGCTGGGGGGTGAGGGCTTTCCCCGGATCCGCATTGGGGTAGGGGCAAAGCCTCACCCGGACTACGATCTGGCGGACTGGGTGCTGGGCAAGTTCCCCGCCGCCGACGCCAAAGCGATCGCCGATCGCTACCCGGATCTGGAAGCCGCCGCCCTGCTCATCATGGAGGGCAAGCTGGGTCTGGCACAGAGCAAGTATAACGGGTAAGAGGGGCGGACCCTCTCAGTCGCCTGACGGCGACAGCTCCCCAGAGGGGGGAGCTTTTCCGCATCACCCCATAAACTTTCCCTTAAACGATAAACAAAATCTCTTTGTCAAAAGCTCCCCCTTTCGGGGGAGCTGGCATCGCGCCAGCGATGACTGAGAGGGTTTTGAGAAAGGAGGTCCACCATGTACGAAGCACTTTTAAAAGCCACACCGGAATACCAGAAGGTCGCCGCCGGGTTTGCCACCCCCGGTCCCGCTGCCCTTTTCGGGCTGCCCCCAGCGGGGCGTGCCCTGCTGTACGCCGCCCTGCAGAAGGATCTGGGGCGGGTGCTGTGCATCGTGACCCCCGGCGAAGCCGAGGCGACCCGCTTTGCGGAGGACCTGAAGGCGCTGGGGCTCACGGCAGCGGTGTTCCCGCCCCGGGACTTCATGCTGCGCCCGGTGGAGGGCGCCGGACGGGAATACGAATACCGCCGCCTGTCGGTGCTGGGCTCCCTTGCGGGGGGACGGCTGCAGGCGGTGTGCGTCCCCGCCGAGGCACTGCTGCAATACACGGTGCCCCGGGAGGAGTTTTTGAAAAACACCCTGACCCTGAAACCCGGCACGGTGTACAACCGGGAAACGCTGGTGGCACGGCTCTTTGCCGCCGGGTACGTCCGCCGCAGTCAGGTAGACGGTCCGGGACAGTTCAGCGTCCGGGGAGACATCGTGGACGTCTACGCCCCGGATATGCGGCAGCCCGCCCGTATCGAGTACTGGGACGATGAGATCGACTCCCTGTCCTCCTTTGACCTGCTGACCCAGCGCCGGGACGGGGCACTGGAAAAGATCTATCTTTCCCCCGCCCGGGAGGTGCTGTTCGGAGACACCGCCCGCACCGCCGAGGCGCTCCGGGACGCCCACAAAAAGGCACGGGGCAAGCGCCGCACCGCCATGGAAAAGGCAATGGAGGCGGATCTGGCACAGCTGGACGCCGGGATGATGCCGGAGGCGATGGATAAGTACTACGGGCTGCGGTACCCCACCCCCGCCACGGTGCTGGACCACCTGACCGACCCCCTGTTCGTACTGGATGAGGTGGGCGGCATCCGGGACGCCCAGAAGGCGACCGAGTTCCGCCGCAGCGAGGAGATCACCGGGCTGCTGGAAGAAGGGGTGCTGTGCCCCGGGCTGGACGTGCTGTACCAGACCATGGAGGATCTGGTCATTGCCGCCCAGAACCGCAGCAGCCTGCTGTGCGAGAACTTTCTGCGGGGGATGAACGAGTTCAGGCTGAAGGACCTGATCAACGCCGAAGGCTTTGCCGCACCCAACTGGAACGGAGACCTTGCCTCCCTGCGGGAGGATCTGGACCCGCTGGTGGAGCAGGGCTACGCCGTCACTCTCTTTGCCGGCACCCCCAAGGGCGCCGCCGCCCTTACCCGGGATCTGGCGGACAAGGGCTACTCCGTCAGCATGAGCCGGGACCTGCGCCCCTCCAAGGGTGTGGTGCAGGTGCTGCCAGGACATCTCAACGCCGGCTGCACCTTTCCCTTTGCCCACGCCGCCGTGCTGTCCTCCCGCCGCCACGGTCTGGAAGAGGACGCTGCCGAGACAAAGAAGCGCAAAAAGAACAAAAACGCCCTGTCCAGCCTCTCGGACATCAAGCCTGGAGACTATGTGGTGCACCAGAGCCACGGCATCGGCATGTATGCCGGCATCCAGCGGCTGGAAGTGCAGGGTGCCACCAAGGACTATTTAAAGGTCCAGTATTCCGGCTCCGATGTGCTGTATGTGCCGGTGACCCAGCTGGACCTGCTGAGCCGCTACACCGCCCCCGGGGACGAGGAAAAAGTAAAGCTGGCAAAGCTGGGCGGTGCCGAGTGGCAGCGCACCCGTGCCAAGGTAAAAAAGGCAACAGAGGAGATGGCGCAGGAGCTGATCCAGCTCTACGCCCGCCGCCGGCAGGCAACGGGCTACGCCTTCCCCCCGGACGGGGACTGGCAGCGGGATTTTGAGACCCGCTTTGACTACGACGAGACCGATGACCAGCTCAACGCCACCGCCGAGATCAAGCAGGACATGGAAAAAGGCTATCCCATGGACCGGCTGCTCTGCGGCGATGTAGGGGTAGGCAAGACCGAGGTGGCGCTGCGTGCCGCCTTCAAGTGCGTCATGGGAGGCAAGCAGTGCGCCCTCCTTGCTCCCACCACCCTGCTGGCGTGGCAGCACTACAACACCATCCTCTCCCGCATGGAGGCGTTTCCGGTGCGGGTGGAGATGATGTCCCGGTTCCGCACCGCCAAGCAGCAGAAGGAGACCCTGCGGGGTCTGCAGTCCGGCAGCGTGGACATTGTGGTGGGCACCCACCGGCTGCTGTCCAAGGATGTAAAGTTCCACGATCTGGGACTGGTGATCATCGACGAGGAGCAGCGGTTTGGGGTCAAGCATAAAGAAAAGCTGAAGGAGAACTTTATCGGGGTGGATATGCTGACCCTCTCCGCCACCCCCATCCCCCGGACCCTGAACATGGCAATGAGCGGCATCCGGGACCTGTCCACCATCGAGCAGCCCCCCATTGAGCGGCAGCCGGTGGAGACCTTTGTGCTGGAGTACAACGACGTGATCCTTGCCGAGGCTATGAAAAAGGAGCTGGCACGGGGCGGACAGGTGTACTACCTCCACAACCGGGTGGACAACATCGAAGCCTGCGCCGCCCATGTGAGCCAGATGGTGCCGGGGGCACGGGTAGGCATCGCCCACGGCAAGATGACCGAGGAAGAACTGAACCCGGTGTGGCAGCATCTGCTGAACGGGGAGATCGATATTCTGGTGTGCACTACCCTCATTGAGACCGGCATCGACGTGCGCAACTGCAACACCCTGATCATTGAGGACGCAGACCGCATGGGTCTGGCACAGCTGTACCAGATCCGGGGACGGGTGGGACGCTCCGGGCGCAAGGCGTACGCCTACTTTACCTTCCGCCGGGACAAGACCCTTACCGACATCGCCCAAAAGCGGCTGTCCGCCATCCGGGAGTTCACCGCCTTTGGCTCCGGCTTCCGCATCGCCATGCGGGACCTGCAGATCCGGGGTGCCGGCAGCCTGCTGGGACACAGCCAGCACGGGCATATGGAGGCGGTGGGCTACGACCTCTACGTCAAGATGCTGAGCCAGGCGATCGCCCGCGCCCGGGGAGAACCCGTCCAGCGGGACAAGAGCGACTGCCTTGTGGACCTGCGGGTGGACGCCTTTATCCCGGAGAAGTACATTGCTGATGGACCCGGACGCATCGAGGCGTACAAGCGCATCGCCGCCATCCAGACCGCTGAGGACGCCGCCGATGTGCTGGATGAGCTCATCGACCGCTACGGCGACCCGCCGCCCTCGGTAAGCGATCTGGTCAATGTGTCCCTGGTGCGGGTACAGGCATCCGCCGTAGGCGTGTACGAGGTGACCCAGAAAAAGGATACCCTGATCCTGCAGCTGGAGTCGCTGGAACTGCCCATGATCCGGGGGCTGCTGGTCGCCTTTGACGGCAGAGTCACCGCCGGGGCAGGCACAAAGCCCTATCTCTCGGTGACCCTGCATCCGGAGGAAAAGCCTCTGGAGCTGCTGCAAAGCATCCTGAAAGCCATGGATGCCATTTTGAACAACAAGGAGTAACACAGATGAAAACAAAACTGCTTGCGCTGGTATGCGCACTTGCCCTTGCAGCCGGTCTTGTGGGCTGCACCCTTTCCACCCCGGACACCGTGGGTAAGATCGGGGATTACGAGGTCAGCTCCGGCACCTACCTGCTGGCACAGTACAGCGCCTATCAGCAGGCGTGCCAGCTGGCGGACACCGATCAGGACACCTCCGACGTAAAGGCATTCCTGAAGGCGACCATCACCACCGACGCTGACACCGGGGAGACCGCCGTGGTCCGGGACTTTGTGGCAGACAAGACCCGGGAGACTCTGGAGTTCTACGCCGCCGTGGAGAGCCGCTTTGACGCTCTGGGCGGCAAGCTCACCGAGGAGCAGCTTGCCTCCGCCGACAGCTACGCCCAGCAGCTCATGGACCAGTACGGCGATACCTACACCGCCAACGGCATCGGTCTGGATACCCTCAAGAGCTTCCAGCGGACCCAGCTGAAGCACACCGCCCTGCTGGAGATGATCTACGGCGCAGAGGGCGAGACCCCGGTCAGCGACAGCCAGCTTACCGAACATCTGGTCAACGATATGTACGAGCTCGCCTATGTGAGCATCCCCCTGTACAACACCTCCACCTACGCCTTTGCCGATGAGGACCAGTCCGCTCAGATGCTAAAGCTGGCACAGTCTGCCGCCCAGAGCTGCAACGCCGCCGCCAAGGATGCTCAGGATGTTTCTGCACAGGTCAGTGCCCTCTATGACGCCGCTGCTGCCAGCCTGCCGGAGATCTACGCCGTGCTGGACAACGACTACACCTCCGACAGTGCCAACGTCCAGACCGAGCTGCTCACCGACAGCACTCTGGATTCCGCCTTTACGCAGGGAGATTCCGCCGACACCGTCCGCAGCCTTGCCTGCGGAGAGGCTGCCGCCACCCAGTACAACAACGTTGCCATGATGCTGCTGATGCGCATCGACCCCCTCGCCGTGTCTCCGCTGGAGGACCTGCGGAGCCAGATCCTCAGCGACCTGAAGGGGGATGAGCTGGACGAGAGCCTGACCCAGTACGGTTCCCAGCTGGATTCCAGCCTCAGCGATTCCGCCATGAAGAAGCTCCCCGCCACCAGGATCGTAAACCGCTGATCTTTCCTGCATAAAAATGCGCCGCAGTTCATTACAACTGCAGCGCATTTTTTTGTTATCCGGTCACCCGGGCAAACTCGGCGGCAAGGGCAGCGTTCACCGACCGCACCCCGTTGGGATCCGGCTTTACCACCGCACGGTCATAGGTGAACAGTCCATTTACCTCGTCCTCCACATCGGTGAGCTGGGTGTATACCAGCGCCGAAAGCCCCTTTTGCAGCTGGGGCAGCACAGTGCCCAGCTGCAGCTTTTTGTACCGGGCAGTAAGCTCCTGCCGGGTCTTGGCGGTGCCGTAGCCGTAGCTTTTGCGGGGTGCCTCGTGCCCGGGGCAGACCCACGCAATGCCGCCGTACTCGGTAAGTGCCACGGTGCGGCGGCAGGGGCGCACCCGCAGAGGGTAGAAGTAGTTGTGCAAAGAGTGCACATCTCCGCCTCCCTGATCGTACCAGCCGCTTGCCTCGTCCACAAGGCGGGTGAGGTCCAGCTGCCGCACCGCCTCCACCGCCGCCGCCGCATCAAACTGCCCCCAGCCCTCATTAAAGGGCACCCAGCAGCCGATGGAGGGATGGCAGCGCAGCGCCTGCACCGTGGCTTCCAGCTCCCGGCGGTATTCCTGCCGGCTTTCTTCGCTCTGCCGGCTCAGCAGTCCGTAGCAGGGCTTCCCATCTGGGAACCTCCGCAGCAGCGGCTGCAAAACGTTGGTGAGATAGGTCACAAAGCCCAGCTTGTAGGGGGCACCTCCGTTGACCATGTCCTGCCAGACTACCAAACCCAGCCGGTCGCAGTGGTAGTACCACCGCTGAGGTTCGATCTTGGCGTGCTTGCGCAGCAAGTTGAAGCCCAGCTCCTTTACCTGGCTAAGCTCCCGGACCACCGCTCCATCGGAGGGCGGGGTGTAAAGTCCATCCTTCCAGTAGCCTTGATCCAGCAGCCCGTTGAGAAGGAGGGGCTTTCCGTTCAGGCAGAACCGCAGCACGCCCTTTGCGTCCGGGGCACAGCTCCATTTCCGCAGGGCAAAGTAGCTGTGGACCCGATCCTGCTGCTCCGCCTTCCCCCGGGTGGTGCCCACCGTAAGATCGTAGAGGAAGGGTGTGTCCGGGCTCCATGGAAAAAAGTGCTCCGCCGGGATCGGCAGGGTCAGCTCCCCGCCGCCCGTTCCCTGTGCGATGGTCACCCCTCCGGCACGGACCGCCGCCCACAGCCCTCCCACCGGACAGGCGGTGTCCGCCTTTACAGTGACGGTACGGGCATCGTAGTCCGGGGTGACGGTCAGGGTCCGGATGTAGTGGTCCGGCACCCGCTCCAGCCATACGGTCTGCCAGATGCCGCTTTGCGCCGGATAGAACATGCCCCCGGGCTTCAGGGTCTGCTTGCCCCTTGCCTGAGTGCCCTGCCCGGTGGGGTCCTGCACCGCCACCCACAGGCTGTTGCGGTCGGTGCCGTTGAGCAGATCGGTGATATCCAGATCAAAACCCCAGTAGCCGCCCCGGTGCTCTCCGGCAAGGTGTCCGTTTACCTGTACGGCACAGGCATAGTCCACCGCCCCAAAATGCAGCAGCACCCGTCCCCCTTCTCCCGGAGGCGGGGCAAAGGTGCGGTGGTAGTGGAGCCACTGCCCCGGGCGCAGGGTGCGCCCCACCCCTGACGCCGCCGTTTCCGGGGAGTAGGGCACCAGAATGCTGCCATCCCACGCCGCCGGGTGCTCCGCCGACGAGGTAATGGCATACTTCCACAGACCATTCAGGTTCTCATAACTGTCACGGCGCATCGCCGGGCGGGGATATTCCGGAAGAGGATGCATAACGCTCACCGCCTGTCTTTTTTCTTCATTCTAGCACAGACCGCTGCGTTTGTATACTGCCCAACAAAAAAGCCGCTGCACCGGGCGGTGCAGCAGCTTTTACCGTTGATTCAGATAACCGACAGGAGGATCACTCGTCCTCTTCGTCCTCTTCGTCCTCGTCGTCCTCCTCAGACTTGGGCTTGTAGAACACGCTGCTGAGGACGATGCTGATGAAGTACAGCAGCACCATGGGACCTGCCACCATGCACTGAGACACGATGTCCGGCGGGGTGACCACAGCAGCCACGAGGAAGATCAGCACGATCGCCACACCCTTTGCCTTTTTCAGCAGGGTGGGATTGATGATGCCCATCTTGGACAGAATAATAGTGACCAGCGGCATCTCAAACACGCAGCCAAAGATCAGGAACATGGTCAGACAGAGGTTGACATAGCTCTCGATACTGGTGGTGGTCTGGATGTACTCTGCGCCCGTGATGCCGGTGCTGAGGAATCGCAGCATAAAGGGCATCATGAGCGTGTAGGCAAACAGCACGCCCACGCAGAACAGGATAAGACCCAGCAGCATGACCAGCTTGAAGAAAAAGCTCTCGTTCTTTTTCAGACCCGGCTTTGCAAAGGCATAGATGTTGTACATCGCCACCGGTACGGTGACGACGACACCTGCCAGAATGGACACCCGGAAATACTGCATCAGTTTTTCCTGCGGGGCAATGGAAACGAACTGGTAGTAGTCTCTGCCCATGGCGGTAAGCAGGTCGATGAAACGATCCGCATATGCCAGAGAGACCACCACGCCCACCACAAACACCACCGCGCAGATGATGAGCCGGTTCCGCAGTTCCTTCAGATGACCGGTCAGCGTCATGCTGCCGTCATCCTCCATGACTTCGGCTTTCTTTTTGCGCTTAATGTTCGTAGCCACAATTACTCCTCGTCTTCGTCGTCCTTCTTCTCAGCCTTCTTCTCGACCTTCTCCTCGGAACCATCGGCGGACTCCTCGTCCTCCATGCCCTTCTTGAAGCCGTTGATGGTCTTGCCAAACATCTTGCCCAGCTTCGGCAGGTTCTTGGGTCCAAAGATCAGCAGTGCCACGACCAGGATGATCAGCAGTTCGTTAGTACCAATACGCATAATAAAATTCTCCTTTTTACTTTGCCGCGCCTGTGGGCGGGCGTAATACATCTATCAAGCAACCGCAGGCGCGGGTGCATACGGAATAATTTCTGCCGCTGTCTTTACAGCAGACCTCTGGGTCCAAACAGCAGCAACAGGATCACCAGCAGGATCACCAGCTCTTGTACACCGATCCGCATCTTACTCTGCCTTTTCGGCTTCCTCAGCCTCAGCCGGTGCCTCTGCAGCAGGGGCAGCCTCCTCAGCGGGGGCAGCTTCTGCAGCAGCTTCCGGCTTTTCGGTCTCCGGCTGGGCGGCAGGCTCTGCAGTCTGCTCCTCGGCAGCTGCGCCAGCGGCTGCCTCCTCCGGCAGCTCCTCCACAGCCTCCTCGGCGGTCAGGTCGGTGACCTCTTCCTCTTCGATCTTCTTTGCAGCTTCTTCCTTGCTGGTCTTGCCAATGCCGGTAAAGCTCTTGGTCACATCCTTGACGCTGTTGTCCAGATCCTTCTTGATGTCGGTAAGCGGTGCCACCGCTTCCTTCAGGGGAGCCTGGATCTCATTCAGCGGCTCCACCACGTTCTTCTGGATCTCCTCCGATGCAGCGCCGGTGTACTTCTTCAGCTCCCGGAGCATCTTGCCCAGCTTCTTTGCGTAGACGGGCAGCTGGTCGGGACCGATGAACACAAATGCCACGATCACAACGACCACAAGTTCCCAAAAACCAATTTTCATAACGATCCAATTCCTTTCCTGTGCCCGCCCCGGCTGTGGGGAATGCCCCTATCCTGCAAAGGCATTTTGCCCGGACTCGGCAGACGCCGCAGCCGCTGTTGTGCCGGAGCTTGCGTGGGTTGGCGCTCTGTGCGCCTCTGTTGCCCTACTTATACCGAAAAGTGGTGTACTGAATGTTAATATATTATTAACATTTCGTGAACAGCCCCACCAATGTCCTGTTTTTGATAACGTTTGATATTTTCATGTCGTTTTATTACAATCCGGATAGGATACAACATCTTTTCCGCCGGAGAGACTTTCCTGCAAAAAGAGGCTGCCGCACAAGACCTGTGCAGCAGCCTCCCAAAAATGCTTTTACCGGCTCAGTGACCGCAGCTCTCGCAGTGTTCGCAGTCCTCTTCCAGCTTGCCCACGATGGGTTCCGGGTCGATGCCCAGACGGCGGTAGTAGTCGGACAGAGCCGCCTTTACTGCCTGCTCGGCAAGGACGGAGCAGTGGACCTTGATGGGGGGCAGACCGTCCAGAGCCTCCACCACAGCCTTGTTGGTGAGCTTCAGTGCCTGATCGATGGTCTTGCCCTTGATGAGGTCGGTTGCCATGCTGCTGGTGGCAATTGCTGCACCGCAGCCAAAGGTCAGGAACTTTACGTCCACGATCACATTGTTCTCGATCTTCAGGTACATGCGCATGATGTCGCCGCACTTGGGGTTGCCCACTTCACCTACGCCGTTGGCATCGGGGAGCTCGCCCACGTTGTGGGGGTTTGCAAAATGCTCCATGACCTTTGCGCTATACATACTTGCCATCTTACTGTTCTCCCTTCATGCTGAACTGACGAGCCATGTTCTGACCCTGCAGCCACATACAACTCATTGCACGGCGGCGGGGGATCACATCCTCCAGCACATCGCACAGATATTTTGCTTCTTCCATGGTATTCTGGGGTCCAAAGCTGAACCGCATGGAGCCATGACCGATCTCCTCCGGCACGCCGATGCTCAGCAGCACATGGCTGGGGTCCAGACTGTCGGAGTTGCAGGCGGAACCGGTGGAGGCGCAGATGCCGTGCATATCCAGATCCAGCAGGATGGTCTCACCTTCCAGACCCGGGAAGCTGATGTTCACATTGCCGGGCAGGCGATGCTCCACACCGCCGTTGAGCCGTGCCTCCGGGATGTTCTTCAGCACCCGGTCGATGACGTAGTCCCGCAGCTTGCGCTCCTGTGCCATCCGCTCTTCCAGATGGGAGGTAGCAAGCTCCAGTGCCTTGCCCATGCCGGCGATGCCTGCCACGTTCTCGGTACCGGCACGGTGACGCGCCTCCTGGCTGCCGCCGTCAATAAGGTTCTGGGGCCAGATGCCCTTGCGGCAGTACAGAGCGCCCACGCCCTTGGGACCGTTGAACTTGTGGGCGCTCATGGACAGCATATCCACGCCCAGCTCCTTGACGTCCACCGGGATGGTACCCACTGCCTGCACTGCATCGGTGTGCATCCACACACCGTGCTTGTGGGCGATCTCTGCGATCTCCTTGATGGGCTGGATGGTGCCGATCTCGTTGTTAGCCATCATGATGCTGATCAGCGCCGTATCCGGACGGATGGCAGCCTCCACATCCTCGGGGCGGATATAGCCCTCTGCGGTGGGGCGCACATAGGTGATCTCAAAGCCCATGCGCTCCAGTGCCGCCATGCTGTGCATGATGGCGTGGTGCTCAAAGGCACTGGTGATCAGGTGCTTTTTGTTCTGGCGTGCCTTGGTAAAGGCGGTGCCCTTTACTGCCCAGTTGTCTGCCTCGGAACCGCAGCCGGTAAAGAAGATCTCTGCCGGGGCGGCATTGATCGCCTTTGCCACCTGTGCACGACCGGCATCCACAAACTCTTTTGCCTCATAACCCACGCTGTAATGGCTGCTGGGGTTGCCGCATGCTCCGCTCAGTGCTTCCACCATAACGGCAAGCACCTCCGGTGCGCAGGCGGTGGTGGCAGCGTTGTCCAGATAGACCACTTTCTCCGTGTTTTCCATGGGAATTATCCTTTCTTATTGAAGGCGGGTGCCGGAGGGAGTGACCCCCGCCTGCGCCCGCAGGTTCCTTTTAACGGATAAGTTATACCATACTATCTCCTAGTATGTCAATAGGAATACAGGAAATTCATGATTCTGTTGCGATCAGCGACCTTTTCCGGTGAGTTTTCCCAGCAGGACCTTCCATTTGGGGTAGCCCCAGCGCTTATCCTCGGCAAAATCGTCTGCCAGCTTCCAAGGGAACACGCCCCCGTCAAAATAGAGGTTCCCCGCCTCGTCCACCCGGTCCAGCTTTTTGGGCAGATAGTCCTCGTCGTAGTAGCTCTTGCGGCGGTCCGGCAGCACCCAGTGGAGGGTGCCGTCCGGGTCCATATGGTCCGCCCATACCCCGAACACAAAGGTGGCAGCCTCACCGTAGCAGTGCTGCTCAAAGCGGATCGCCCCATCGTAGTAGAACTTGATTACTTCCAACGTGCCGGACTCCTTTTTGCCGTCCCTGCCCAGAGTGGGGCGGTAGTCCTGCTGATAGCGGCAGCCGCAGTGGGTGCCGGCAAAGTCTTTTGCATGGAATTCCATGGTCTTTTTCCTTTCTGCTCCATTCGGCGGCAAGGCGTTTTCAGAAGCTTCCCTCAAAATCCCCTTCGATCTCATAGGGCCAGCTCAGGATGCCTCCCAGATCGTAAAGGTTCGTATAGCCCAGCTTTTCCAGCTTCTGCACGGCGTCGGCGCTGCGGCGTCCGGTGCGGCAGTAGATGAGCCATACAGCGTCCTTGTCCGGCATCACCTCTCCGGCACGGGACACCACCTCTCCCAGCGGCAGCAGCTTTGCCCCGGGGATGTGCCCGATGGCAAACTCATCCGGCTCCCGCACATCCACGGCACATGCCTTGCCGGCGTCCAGCAGCCGGATGGCGGCGGCGGCGTTGATCTTCTCACTCATGGTTTCTCAGCTCCTTGTGATCATCTTTCTATCCATCCTATGATAGCAGACCTTTTTTGTTTGCACAAGAGCTTTCTGCGTGCTATACTAGGGAACATAAGGAGAGAGAACCGCCATGAAATTTTCCACCAAAAGCCGCTACGCCCTGCGCCTTATGGCAGAGCTGGCACGCTATGCCCCCGGCACCACCGTTTCCCTCAAGGAGATCAGCGACCGGCAGAATCTGAGCCTGAAATATCTGGAGCAGATCGTTACCCCGCTGGCACGGGTGGGTCTGGTCAAAAGCGAGCGGGGCAGTCAGGGAGGCTACCGCCTGACCAAGACCCCGGCAGACTACACCGCCGGGGAGATCCTCCGTGCCATCGAGGGCAGTGTGGCACCCATCCCCTGCCTTGGCAGCGAGACCAACGAGTGCCCCATGTCCGAGCAGTGCTTCACCCTGCCTTTCTGGGCGGGACTGGATGAGGTGATCAACCAGTACATCGACAGCGTGACGCTGGAACAGCTTGCCAGCCAGCTGCCTTCTGTGGACGGCTCCGGCAAAAAAGAGGGCTGCTGCAGCTGCAGCACAAAAAATGAAAAATAAGGCTTGACATCTGCCCGCACATCGGCTATAATAATCAAGCATTCAGCGAATGCCTATAGGGGTATAGCTCAGCTGGTAGAGCAGCGGTCTCCAAAACCGCGTGCCGTGAGTTCGAAACTTACTACCCCTGCCAGAAAACACAGGTCCTTCGGGATCTGTGTTTTTTCGTTTTATGTACGTTCTTCACAAAATCATCTGCAATTTTTTGTAGAGAACGCAGACTGGACTTTTTTGCAGGGATGCGGTAACATAAACTTGGAATAAGAGCGTTACCCGCACGCAGTATGCGGGGCGTCACCCGATCCGTAAGAGCTCTGCGGCATAAAGCCGCAAAGCGCTTTTCACGGTTTGGGTGTTTTTTTATTTTCCGGGCATTTTTTTGCCTGTTTCCGCAAGACAAAAAATGATAAGCAGAGCAAAGGAGAAAAGACATGAGCGTTTTCCGCGATGACTTTCTGTGGGGCGGCGCCTGTGCCGCCAACCAGTTCGAGGGTGCATGGGATGTGGACGGCAAGGGTGCCAGCGTGCCGGATATGTGCACCAACGGTTCCCATTCGGTGCCCAAGTGGATCACCACCACCATCCGCCCGGACCGGCTGTACCCCAGCCATGAGGCGATCGACTTCTACCACCACTACGAGGAGGACATTGCCCTCTTTGCCGAGATGGGCTTCAAGACCTTCCGCACCTCCATCAACTGGACCCGTATCTTCCCCACCGGCATGGAGACCCAGCCCAACGAAAAGGGTCTGGAGTTCTACGACCGGGTCTTTGACTGCTGCAAGAAGCACGGCATCGAGCCGCTGGTGACCATCAGCCACTACGAGCTGCCCTATGCTCTGGTGGAAAAGTACAACGGCTGGGCATCCCGGGAGCTCATCGAGCTTTACATGAACTACTGCAAAGTGATCTTTGAGCGGTACAAGGACAAGGTAAAGTACTGGCTCACCTTCAACGAGATCAACACCGGCACTATGCCTCTGGGTGCTCTGCTGAACACCGGCACCGTGCGTGGCTTTGAAGGCTCCACCGCCGATGTGCCGGACAACAAGCAGGAGCGTTTTCAGGCATTGCACCATATGTTCGTGGCAAGTGCCGAGGCGATCCGCTACGCCCACGCACACTACCCCCAGTTCAAGATGGGCTGCATGATCTGCTTTATTACCAGCTATCCCATGACCTGCGACCCTGCCGATGTGGTGGCGACCCAGAAGCAGATGCAGATCCTGAACTGGTTCTCCTCCGATATGCATGTGCGGGGCGAGTATCCCTATTATATGAAGCGGTACTTTGCCGAGAACGATATCACCATTCTCCAGCAGCCGGAGGACGCTGCCATCCTGAAGGAGGGCACGGTGGACTTCTACACCTTCAGCTACTACATGTCCAACTGCGTCACCACCCATAAGGATGCTGCAGACATCGGCGGCAACATCTCCACCGGCAAAAAGAACCCCTACCTGAAGGCTTCCGACTGGGGCTGGCAGATCGACCCCATTGGTCTGCGCTACACCCTCAACGAGATCTACGACCGCTACCACATCCCTCTGATGGTGGTGGAGAACGGTCTGGGTGCCTACGACGTCAAGAGCGAGGACGGCAAGATCCACGACAGCTACCGCATCGACTACCTGCGCCAGCACATCGAGCAGATGGCAGAGGCAGTCAAGGACGGTGTGGACCTGATGGGCTACACTCCTTGGGGCTGCATTGACCTGGTGTCCGCCTCCACCGGCGAGATGGCAAAGCGTTACGGCTTTATCTACGTCAACAAGTTTGACGACGGCACCGGTGACCTGAGCCGGGAGCGGAAGGACAGCTTCTACTGGTATAAAAAGGTCATCGCCTCCAACGGCGCCGATCTGGACTGAGTACTGCCCCTATAAACATAGGTAAGGATCCCAAAGCCTGCTGCACCCGCAGCAGGCTTTTTCGGTTTTTTCTGGCTTTTTGCAAATTCATGCTTGACAAGAGACTATTCTTTCGATATAATAAGACACGTTCCGGCGGTCAGCCGCCTTGCGAACGATGAACTTGAGCGATCATGGCCCGGTAGCTCAGTTGGTTAGAGCACCAGCCTGTCACGCTGGGGGTCGTCGGTTCGAGCCCGATCCGGGTCGCCATTTGCTGGTTGCATCCTTCTGTTTGTATATTCTGCACAAAAATAAAAAACTTTTTCTTCCGGAACGTCAATGGATATCCCTTCCAGTTTGTTATATAATTAACATAATAAAGAAAAAGCGGCGGTCCGCCGCATCAAGAGAGTATCTGAATATCTGGAGGTAATTGCATTATGGCTCGTTTTACTCTTCCCCGTGACCTGTACCACGGCAAGGGCGCTCTGGAAGCCCTGAAGTCCTTCACCGGCAAAAAGGCTATGATCTGTGTGGGCGGCGGCTCCATGAAGCGCTTTGGTTTTTTGGACCGTGCCGTGGAATACCTGAAGGAAGCAGGCATGGAAGTGGAGCTGTTTGAGGGCATCGAGCCCGATCCTTCTGTGGAGACCGTCATGCGGGGCGCAGAAGCCATGCTGAAGTTTGAGCCGGACTGGATCATCGCCATGGGCGGCGGCTCTCCCATTGACGCTGCCAAGGCAATGTGGATCAAGTACGAGTATCCCGAGATCACCTTTGAGGAGATGTGCAAGGTCTTTGGCATCCCGCCGCTGCGCCGCAAGGCACACTTCTGCGCCATTTCCTCCACCTCCGGCACCGCTACCGAGGTGACTGCCTTCTCCATCATCACCGATTACCAGAAGGGCATCAAGTACCCCATCGCTGACTTTGAGATCACCCCCGACGTTGCCATCGTGGACCCGGATCTTGCCGAGACCATGCCCAAGAAGCTGGTGGCACACACCGGTATGGACGCCATGACCCACGCTGTGGAGGCATACGTTTCCACCGCTCACTGCGACTACACCGATCCTCTTGCCATCTTTGCCATCCGCATGATCCAGGGCGATCTGGTGGACAGCTACAACGGCGATATGTCCAAGCGTGACTCCATGCACAATGCCCAGTGCCTTGCCGGTATGGCATTCTCCAACGCTCTGTTGGGCATCGTCCACTCCATGGCACACAAGACCGGCGCTGCCTTTGCAGACTACGGCGCACACATCATCCACGGTGCAGCAAACGCCATGTACCTGCCCAAGGTCATCGCCTTCAACGCCAAGGACCCCGAAGCAAAGAAGCGCTATGGCGTCATCGCTGACGAGATGAAGCTGGGCGGTGCCAACGATGATGAAAAGGTCAAGCTGCTCATCGAGTACCTCCGCGGCATGAACGACGCCCTGAACATCCCTCACTGCATCAAGAACTACGGTGCCGACTCCTATCCCACCGAGCAGGGCTTTGTGCCGGAGGAAGTGTTCCTGGAGCGTCTGCCGGAGATCGCCAAGAATGCCATCGGCGACGCCTGCACCGGTTCCAACCCCCGTCAGCCCAGCCAGGAAGAGATGGAAAAGCTGCTGAAGTGCTGCTACTACGACACCGAGGTGGATTTCTGATCCCGGTCCTTCCCAAATAACCAGAAACCCCGCAGAGCCGTATGCCCTGCGGGGCTTTTTGCTGCGCCGGGACCCTCTGCAACGCAAAAAAACACCCCGAAGCGAAAATGCCTCGAGGTGTTTGCGCTGGAGCTGCTATCCAGATTCGAACTGGAGACCTCATCCTTACCAAGGATGCGCTCTACCAACTGAGCTATAGCAGCACGGTGACAGCTCAATTATATTACCACAGTTTTCCCGCTTTGGCAAGGGGTTTTTACAAAAAAGTTCCGGGATCCCGCAAAAAGTTTTCCCGGACGCAAAAGCGCCCCGCAGTTTTCCACTGCAGGGCGCTTGGATGGTTGAAAACTCTGTTACTCAATAAGACCGTTCAGCAGGGACAGGCACTTGCGGCTGTGGAGCTTCCGGATCGCCTTAGCCTCGATCTGACGGACACGCTCACGGGTGACGCCAAAGTCCCGACCCACCTCTTCCAGGGTCCGGGGACGACCATCGTCCAGACCAAACCGCAGGCGGATGACCTTTTCCTCCCGGGGAGTCAGGCTCTTCAGTGCCAGATTGATCTGCTGTGCCACCATGGCACGGTCTGCCGCCTTGCCAGGTGCCTCGGCATTCTCGTCTGCCACGAAATCGCCCAGAGAGGAATCCTCTTCCTCACCCACCGGGCTTTCCAGACTTGCAGGCTCCTGCGCCATGCGCTGGATCTCCCGCACACGCTCCACGCTCATATCCATTGCCTTGGCGAGCTCTTCCGGGGTGGGCTCGTGACCGTTCTGGTACACCAGCTGGTTGGTTGCCTGCCGCATCCGGTTGATGGTCTCCACCATATGCACCGGAATACGGATGGTACGCGCCTGATCTGCAATGGCACGGGTGATCGCCTGACGGATCCACCAGGTGGCATAGGTGGAGAAGCGGAAACCACGGTCGCAGTCAAACTTCTCTGCCGCCTTGATCAGACCGATGTTGCCCTCCTGGATCAAGTCCAGGAACGCCAGATTGTGACCCACATGCTTTTTGGCAATGGACACCACCAGACGCAGGTTTGCCTCACTGAGGCTCCGGCGGGCGTTAAGACCGTCCCGGCGGGTCTTCAGCAGATCCTGCCGCCGCTCCTCGGTGAGGGGACCGTTCTCCACAGCCTCCATTGCCTCTTCTTCCGCTGCCTTTTCCTCGTCGTCCTCGCTGGACTTCTCGCTGCCGTCCTCGTCCAGATCCTCGTTGTAGCTGCGGCTGTTCTCGTCCTCCTCAAAGGAGAAACGGGCGCTGTTCTTCTTGATGTACTCCGGGGCACCGTACTTCTGGCGGTCTGCCTGCAGGATGTGTGCAGCCTCTGCGCCGGCATGGATGCGGCGGCTCAGTTCCACCTCCTGCTCTGCGCTCAGCAGGGGGATCTGACCGATCTGCTTCAGGTAGTTCTTCACCGGATCATCCAGCAGCTCATCCATTGCCGCCTTCAGGTCCGCCGGGTTCTCCTCGTTCTGGTCCTCATCCTCATCGCCGGAAATGCCCAGATCCTCGTTGCTGTTCTCGGCATTTTCCACCTCTGCCATGATGCCTTCCACATCCAGCCCGGACTCGGTCTCTTCCTCTACGATTTTGATGCCCCGTTCCTCCAGAAGTGTGTAGAGCGTGTCCACATCCATCCTGCACTGTGCAGCAAGCGCCCTTGCCTCCTGCGCAGACAGGGTGCCTTCGCCTTTCGTCAACAGTTCCTTTAAAGTCATGCCCATTTCGCTCTCTCCTTCTCGCTCCGGGAAAAATCCTGTAATAATGTGTTCCAGCGCATCAGATCACAAGACCCCCGTTTACGCCGAACACCTGTCCGGTGATGTAGCCTGCATCCTCGCCGGCAAGGAACACCAGCAGCTTTGCCACCTCGTCCGCATTTCCCAGACGCCCCACAGGAGTCTCCTCGGCAAGTGCCGCCTTGTCCTCGGCGGTAAATGCCGCCATCATATCCGTATCAATGACCCCCGGCGCCACGCAGTTCACCGTGATGCCGCTGGGTCCCTCTTCTTTTGCCAATGCCTTGGTCAAGCCGATAAGACCTGCCTTGGCGGCGGAGTAGTGGACTTCGCAGCTGCCGCCGGTCTGTCCCCACATGCTGCTCACGGTCAGGATCCGTCCTGTCTTGCGGCGGATCATCCCCGGCAGTGCCAGCTGGCACAGGTGGAACGCACCGGAAAGGTTCACGTCCAGCATATGCTGCCACTCTTCCGGTGTAATATCCGTAAACAGCTTCTGCTGGGCGATGCCGGCATTGCTCACCAGCACATCCACCCTGCCCAGCGTCTGCTCCACCGTGCGGAACGCCAGCTCACAGCTGGCACGGCTTGCCACGTCGCACTGCACTGCCAGTACCCCCGGCAGCCGCTTTTCCAACCCGGCGGCAGCTTCTGCATTGCTGTGGTACAGCACCGCCACCCGGTATCCCGCCTCATAAAAGGCATGTGCCGCTGCAGCGCCGATCCCCCGGTCTCCGCCGGAGATCAGCACACAGCGCTCCTTTGCCGGAGCAGGGGCAGCCGGTTCCGGCTGCCGCACCGGCGGCTCCGGGGTCTGCTTTTCCAGAGTCACCACCCGGGTAGGCTCCTCCACCACCGGAGGCTTTTCCAGCATCACTACACGGGTGGGTTCCTCTACTACCGGCGCTGCCTGCGGCTCCTTTGCGGGGGCGGCAGGAGCTTCCGGCTCCGGGAGCTGTTCCGGCTCATCCTCTGACATATTAAAAGTCAGTTCAAACTCGTCTTCGTACAAGAGTTTTGTCCTCCTGTCCTTGTTCTCTGCGGCACTGTCCGTCAGCCCGCAGGAGGTATCTTTGTTTCCATGCCCCGGCAGAGCATCGCTCTGTTTTATTTTCCCGGTCAAGTCCGGTCCTGCGGCGTGCATGCCGGGAGCGTGATGGATTTCGACAAGATACCATTGAATAATATAGCACAATTTGCTGAAAAAAGAAAGTGGAAGCGGCGGACTTTTTTACGCTGCTTCCACTTTTTTACGATTTCTTCATATTCCCTTCCGGAGACACCGGGGGTTTCCACCTGGGACGAGCGGCACGGCGGCTGCGGAGGGAGACAAAAAACTCCTGCAGCAGCTCCTGCGCCTGCTGCGCACACAGTCCCTTTTCCACCACCGGGTGGTGGTTGAAAGGCAGGGCAAAGAGGTCGGTGACGCTGCCGCAGCAGCCCGCCTTGGTATCCGCCGCCCCGTACACCACCCGGCGCAGTCGGCTGTTGATGATCGCCCCGGCGCACATAGGGCAGGGCTCCAGGGTCACAAACAGCTCGCACTCCCACAGCCGCCAGCCGCCCAGCGCCTTGCAGGCGGCGTCGATCGCCAGCAGCTCTGCGTGGTGCAGGGCATTTTTGCCGGTCTCCCGGGTGTTGTGCGCCGCCGCCACGATCTCGCCCCGCCGTGCCACCACGGCGCCCACCGGCACCTCTCCCAGCGCTGCCGCCTTCTGCGCCTCTTCCAGCGCCACCGCCATCAGTTCCAGATCCGTCATGCCTTTTCCCCTTTATCCTGCGGCAAACACCAGCAGGTTATTCAATGTATGCACCGCCATTCCCGGCAGAACACTGCCGGTCTTTTCCCGGAGCCAGCCCAGCACCGCTCCCATGCACAGGGCATATACCATAGATGCTGCGCCCCGGTGCTGCAGCGCAAACAGCGCCGCCTGGATCCACACTGCCCTGCTGCTGCCCAGTGGGGCAAGCGCCCGCTGCACCACTCCCCGGAACATCAGCTCCTCTGCAAGGGGTGCCGCCACACAGTGGTGCATGAAAGCAGCTGCGGCAGATGTTGGCAGTACCAGCAGCGCCGCCGCCTTGCCTGCCAGAAGGTAGCCCAGCGCCCAGCCAAATGCCGTCAGCAGCGCCCCTGTCTTTTTCCTCTGATCCATCCGCTTTCCTCCCGGTGCATTTTCTACCGTGCCATCTTATCACATCCGGGGGTGATCTGGCAAGTATTTTGCGTTCTGACGAACCAATTTTGCTCAAACAATTGACATATGCCCTCCGGTTCTGGTATAATACTCTCCGACATTTTACAACAAAGAGTCGGTTATCCTGCTCTTAACTCTGTTTTTACCGGAAATCCGGAGGTACTTTTATGATCCGCATTCTCACCGATTCCGCATCCGACATCCTGCCTGCCGAGGCGCAGCAGCTGGGTGTCACCGTCATCCCCCTGAACGTAACACTGGAGGACGGCACCGTCCTCCGGGACGGCATGGACCTGACCCCCGGCGAATACTACGCCCACCTTTCTTCCTGCCGCAAGCTGCCCACCACCAGCCAGCCCAGCCCGGAGCTGTTCAGGCAGTTCTATCTGGAGGCAGACGCCGCCGGGGATGAGGTGCTGGGCATCTTCATCTCTCACGAGCTGTCCGGCACCTTCCAGTGCGCAAATCTCGCTGCCGATCTGGTAAATGTGGACAACGTCCGGTTCGTGGACTCCGACAACGTCTGTCTGGGCGAGGCACTGCTGGTGCGCCTTGCGCTGCATCTGCGGGACGCCGGCAAGACCCTGCCGGAGATCGCCGCCGCACTGGAAAATGCCAAGGAGCACCTGCACCTCATTGCCGCCATTGACGACCTGAAGTACCTGCGCAAGGGCGGACGACTGCCTGCTGCCGTGGCAGTTGCCGGCGGGATGCTGGGCATCAAGCCCCTGATCACCATCAAGGAGGGCAAGGTCGCCCTGATGGGCAAGGCACGGGGACTGCCCGGCGCCTACGTGACGCTGTTTAAAAAGATGGAGGAGCTGGGCGGCGTGAACCCCGCCTTTGCCTCCATCGCCGGTTACACCGTCTCTCCCCGGGAGGTGCAGCCTCTCCAGACCTTCCTGCGGGAGAACACCGATGCCCCGGCACCCCTGCTGCGGCAGATCGGCTGCGTCATCGGCACCCACGCCGGTCCCGGCGCATTTGGCATTGCCTTTTTTGACAAAGAGCTGGTGCTGGACTGACTTCCTGCAACCGCAAAGGACCCGCTGTGCACAGATCCAGTGCGCAGCGGGTCCTTTTTAGCTTTTACAGCACCGCATCCGACAGCAATTTGCCCATCAGCAGCACCAGCACCACCAGCATCATGGGGCGGATGAACCGTGCCCCCTTTTTCAATGCAAAGTGGGAGCCCAGCAGGTTGCCGGCAATGTTGCTGGCGGCACAGGGGATCCCCACCGTCAGCACGATCATGCCGCCGAACAGATAGGTGATCAGGCTGGCGTAGTTGCTGGCAAGGTTCAGCACCTTGGCGTTGCCCCCGGCAGTGCGCAGGTCAAAGCCCATAAGGGTGGTAAAAGCGATGATGGCAAAGGTACCGGTGCCCGGTCCAAACAAGCCGTCGTAGAGTCCGATGCCCAGCCCGATGCCCAGCGACAGCGCCGCCTTCCGCAGCCCAAAGCTGCCGTCGTCCCGGTTCTCGTCCGGGAGCTGACGCCGCCACAGGATCAGTACCGTTGCCACCGGCAGGATAATGAACATCATGGTCCGCAGTGCCTCGTCGCTGATGTGCAGGATGATCTGGGAGCCAAGAGCACTGCCTGCAAAGCTGCCCAGCGCTGCCAGAAGCCCCACCCGCAGGTTCATTGCGCCGCTGCGGAAAAAGCTTGCCGTGGCAAAGGTGGTGCCGCAGGCGGCGCTGAATTTGTTGGTGCCGTATGCAAAATGCACCGGCAGCCCGCTGAACAGATAGGCGGGCAGGCTGATCAGTCCGCCGCCCCCTGCCGCCGAATCCACGAAGCCGGCAAAGCCGGTCATCAGCATCAGAAACAGCAGCATGGGCAGACCTATGTGGATACTTTCCATTGTTTACTTCCTTTTGTATATTTTTTAGTCCAGCCACAGCCTGCCTTCGCACGCCAGGATCTGATCCAGGATCATCCGTGACACCCTTGCCCCGTACACCATGGCAGGGTGGTCGCTGTACTCTATGATATCGTGGAAATTCTTGTTCATCAGCACGATAACGTACTCCCCGTAGGGGGTATGGACGATGCCGCCGTCGTTGCGGCAGGCGTTCATGCTGCCGCTTTTGCTTGCCACCCAGATCAGTTCCGGGGCACCGGTCTCCTCGCAGTCCAGATAGTACTGGGGGAAATCCGCCGTCAGCATGGTGTTATAGTGCTGCTGACGCAGGATGCCCAGCATCTGACGGCTTGCCTCCCGGCTCACCAGCTCCCCCTTTGCAATACGAGCAAACAGCCCGGCGTAGTCCCGCGGAGTGGTGGTGCCCAGCTGCCGGTACCGGTCAAAGTGCAGGGGATTATGCAGTACCGTCCGGGCAAAACCCAACTCCCGGATGCAATCGTTGATAGCATCCAGCCCCAGATAGTCGATGATCATATTGGTGGCGATATTGTCGGAGCATATGATCATCATGGTGGCGGTGTCCCGCACCTTCAGCTGTGCTCCCACCCCCAGTGCCCGCAGCATCCCACTGCCGTCTACAAACTGACTCTGCCGGTAGGTGATGGTCTCCTCCAGGTCCGCTTTGCCCCGCTCTGCCTGCAGGTACAGCGCCGCAAGGATGAACGCCTTGATGGTAGAGGCGGTCTCAAATTCCTCCTCCGCCCCCATCTCCAGCGTGTGCCCCTGCAGGTCGTCCACAAAAACGCTCATCTGTCCCTGATAGCAGTACAGCTCTGCGGCGACCCGCTTTTCCAGTGTCATGTTTTTATCCATAGCGGCATATTCTCCCTTGTTATTACAGGTTTGCTTCAAAGAAGCGCCGGGCATTGCGCCAGAAGATGTCCTCCACCTGATCTTCAGTAAAGCCTTCCCGCCGCAGCGCCTCTGCCAGCAGAGGCATATCCGCTGCCGTTTCCAGCTGGTGATACCCGCCGATACCGTCAAAGTCGCTGCCCAGCGCAATGACCTCCATGCCGCCTACCTGCCGGAAGTGCGCTGCGTGCTTTGCAAGCCCCTCCACCGTGCTGCGGCAGTTCTTGGGATGTGCCGAGTCTGCATCCACAAAGGCGGCGCAGTAGTTCAGCCCTGCAATGCCGCCCCGGTCTGCAAGGGCACGGATCATCTCATCGGTGAGGTTGCGGTTGTGGGGAGAAAGGGCACGGCAGTTGGAGTGGCTGGCGGCAAAGGGACGGGTGCCGTGTTCCACAATGTCCCAGAAGCCCTTGTCCGACAGGTGGCTCACGTCCACGATCATATGGAGACGCTCCATCTCCGCAAGGAATTCCAGTCCCTTTTGGGTAAGACCCTTCTCGGTCTGGGGCACCAGCGGTCCGCCGGGGTTGGCGTTGGGGAAGGCAAGCTGGTTTTCGTAGTTCCAGGTCAGGGTCATCATCCGCACCCCCAGCCCGTACAGCTGCCGCAGCACTCCCAGACTGCCCTTGCAGCAGCCGCCTTCCTCGGCGGTGAGCATCCCGCTGATCTTTCCTGCCTCGGCGTTTTTGCGGATATCCGCCGCCGTGTACACCGGGGCGATCCGCTCCGGGTACGCCGCCATGATCCGCTTGAACCAGTCGATCTCTTCCAGCGCCGTCACCAGCGGGTCTGCTCCGGGGGCAGTGTCCCCCAGATCCACATAGGCGGCAAAGCACTGCAGCAGATAATCGCCTTTCTGTAATTTTTCCAGATCAATATGCAGATCGTTGTGGGCAAAGCTCTTAGGGGTGCCTGCCTTTTCTGCGTCCCGCAGGGCGCTGAGGGTATCGCAATGGAGATCCCAGACTTTCATAAAGAATGCTTCCTTTCTGTTATTCTTCTGCATCCAGCAGCTGCAGCAGCTCTTCCGGCTTCATGGACAGGATCGCCCCGTCTGCGGAGCCGGTGACGGTCTCCGCCAGAGTCTGCTTTGCCGCCTGCAATTCCACGATCTTTTCTTCAATGGTGTCCTGTGCAATGAGCTTGTACACCTGCACCGGGTTTTTCTGCCCGATGCGGTAGGCGCGGTCAGTCGCCTGATTCTGTGCCGCCACGTTCCACCATGGGTCGTAGTGGATGACGATGTCCGCCGCCGTCAGGTTCAGACCGGTGCCTCCGGCACGGAGAGAGATCAGGAACACCCCTGCCTCCCCGTTGTTGAACCGCCGCACCAGCTCTGCCCGCACCGGCTTGGGGGTGGAGCCCTGCAGGGTGAAGTGGCTCACCCCGACCTCGTCCAGCCGCTTTGCCAGCAGCTCCAGCATGGAGGTGAACTGACTGAACAGCAGGATCCGGTGTCCCCCCTCCACTGCCGCCGTCACCAGCTCCATGCAGGCGTCCAGCTTGGCGCTGCCGCCGGTCCAGTTGTCCCCCACCAGCCGGGGGTCGCAGCAGATCTGCCGCAGCCGCATAAGCACCGCAAACACTGCCATCTTGTCCTCCGGCTTTGCGGCACGGAGCTTTTCCCGGGCGTCCACCACGGCGGCAAGGTACAGCTTCCGCTGCTGGGGTTCCAGCTCGATGCGATGGATGTTCTCGGTCTTGGGGGGCAGCTCCTGCAGCACTTCCGCCTTCATACGGCGGAGGATGAAGGGTCCCGTAAGCTGGTTCAGCCGCCGCACTGCGTTCTGGTCCTCCTCCTGCACGATGGGTTTTTCAAACCGGGCGCAGAAGGTCTTGTAGGAGGGCAGGTACCCCGGCATCAGGAAGGAGAAGATGCTCCACAATTCTCCCAGACGGTTTTCCACTGGGGTGCCCGTAAGGGCAAACCGTACCTGACTTTTTACCTGACACACCGCCTTGTACTTCTGGGTACTGTGATTTTTGATCGCCTGCGCCTCGTCCAGAATGCAGGCGTAGAAGGACTGCCGCCCATACAGCTCCTCGTCCCGCCGCAGCAGGTCGTAGCTGGTGACCACGATGTCCGCCTGCCCCCACTGCTTTGTCAGACCGGCACGGTGGGCGGCGTCTCCGTCCACCGCCACGCAGGTAAGCTGAGGGGTGAACTTTCTGCACTCCTCTTCCCAGTTCAGCACCAAAGATGCAGGGCAGACGATGAGGCTGGGCAGGGTCTGCCCGCCCTCTTTCTTTGCCAGCAGGTAGCTCAGCACCTGCACCGTCTTGCCCAAGCCCATATCGTCTGCCAGAATGCCCCCCATGCCGTAGCCGTCCAGAGTCCGCAGCCAGCGGTAGCCGTCCCGCTGGTACTTCCGCAGCACCTTTTGCAGGGACAGGGGCGGGGTGTACTCGCTGTCCCGGACTGCGTGGAAGCTGCGGCTGATCCGCCGGAAGGCGTCGTCCCGGTTGAACCGCAGCCCGCTCTGCCCGCTCAGTGCCCAGTCCAGCGTGGGGGCACGGTAAAGGGGCAGCTGGGCGTGCCCATCCTTCAGCTTTGCGCCGGAAAGCTCCAGCGTGTCGTTAAGCTCATCCAGCCCTTCCAGGCTGTCATCCAGCCGCAGCAGCCGCCCGTCCCGCAGCCGGTGATACCGCTTTTTCTGGTGCAGGGACTTCAGCAGCGCCTTCAGCTCCGCCACCGGGAACTCCCCGGTGTCCACCTCCAGATCCAGCACGCTGCCCTGCACCGACACCCCCACCGAGATCCTGGGAGGCTGCGCCTGCAGGTTCCGGAAGGCGTCGGTAAGGTAGACCTCGCCCTCTGCCAGCAGGGCAGGCACCCCTTCTTCCAGCAGCCGGTAGATCTCTTCTTCCTCCTGCTGCCGGTACAGCTCCGGGTTTTCCGGCTCCGGCTGCAGGTAGCTGCCCAGCAGCCGCCGGGCACGGTTCTCCGCACGGGGGTCCCGCAGCAGCTCCGCCGGGGCGGGGGCAAAGGGGGTCACCTTGTCCTCCCCGTACAAAAACTCCGCATGTGCCTCTATGGTCATCCGGTCCGGGGCGTCCAGATAGAACTGCACCACCGGCTCCAGAGGGATCTGGTTCAGCAGCAGCCGCTCCGGGTCCACAATGTTCACCTTGCTGCCCAGCTCCGGCAGCACATAGCTGCAAAAGGCAGTGGCATCGGCGCTGGTAAAGAACAGGGTCTTGCCGCACAGCGCCTGCAATGCCGGCAGCAGCCGGGCACAGCTGCTGCGCTGCAGCCGCCACAGGGTGTCCTGCCCCACCAGATAGTCGTAGTCCAGCCCGTGGGTCACCGCCAGCTCCGGTTCCACCGCTATGGTCACGCCGCCCCGGTGCCGCTGTACCGTCAGGGTCATGGAGGGCATCCCCTCCCGCAGCTCATAGCCTCCCAAAAGACCGGTGGGGGCATACAGCTCCGCCAGCTCGTCAAAGATCTCTCCCGTAAGGGGCAGCCCTCCGGCAGGACCCTTTTCCACTGCGTAGCTGTAGCTGCGCACCACGTTGGTCTCCATGCTCTGCTTGGCGTTCACCTGTCGGCGCAGCAGCCGCAGCAGCTGCTGTGCCTCCCCGTCAAAAGCATCCCACCGGTGCACAAAGGCAAGCGCCTTGCCGTAGCTGACGGTCCTGCCGTTTTCCACTGCATCCAGCAGAGCGGGGATGCTTTTTACCACATACTGCCGCCCCTTTTCTCCATCCGAGATCCGCAGCCGCAGCCAGGGCTGCTGCCCGGGCAGCATAGTCAGTTCCGGCTCCAGCTGGGCAAAGCCGGTGCGCTGCAGCGGCTGCACCGGGGCAAGGTCCTCCAGTGCGCTCTGCTGGTAGGTCTCCAGCAGTTTCTGTGCCTCGTAGTCCGAGGTGGGGGTCTCTCCCCGCCACTTTTTGCCAAACAGCATCTCCAGCCCGGAGGAATAGCTGTCCTTCCGGGGAGGCTCTGCCCCCAACAGCGCCGTGCCCCGCACCACGCCGGGGATCTTCTCCGGCTCCGGGGCAGGGGCGTGTTCCTCTGCGTCTGCCAGCAGCAAGGCACCGATGTGCTTGCAGTAGGTGCCGTCGCCGTTCTGGTTGTAGGGGCAATCGCAGGAGGCGCTGACAAAGCTGCCGTTTTCCCGCAGCCACACCTGGGTGTAATAGCACTCCGCCCCGCTGCCCTGCACCAGTGCGGTGATGTGGCGCACCCCCTCCGGGTTGGTGGTCTGGTCCTGCTGCAGGATACGGCGGCGGTACTTTTTGGCACGCTCAAAGATGGACCCACCCAGCAGCGTCCGGATCTCCTCTGCATCCATAGTTTTTCCCTCCCTCTGCGGCATCTGCCGGAAACCTTATTTTATAAGAATACCGCGTTCCCCCGGCGGATGCAAGGGGTTTGCCCTCCTCCGGGCACAAAAAATGCCGCCTCCGTTTCTGGAGACGGCACTGCTGTGCACAAGAAAGTTATTCGGGGTCGTTCTGCTCTGCATCTGCCCGCAGGGCGCTTTCGCGGATCTTTTCCAGCGTCTGCTCGCTGAGGATGTGCTCTGCCTTGCAGGCATCCTCGGCAGCGGTCTTTTCGTCCACGCCCAGCTGCATAAAAAAGTGGGTCAGCAGACGGTGGCGGCTGTAGATGCGCTCGGCGATCTCCCGACCCGGTTCCAGCAGGGTCAGGTTGCCCTCGCCGTCCACCGCGATATAGCCGTTTTCCCGCAGCTTCTTCATGGCGATGCTCACGCTGGCTTTGGTAAAGCCCAGCTCATTGACCACGTCAATGGAGCGCACTTTGCCCATACGCTGGGTAAGCATCAGGATCGTTTCAAGATAGTCTTCTGCGGACTGGTGGATCTGCATGGTCTGGTTGCCTCCTGCCTTGTTCCCTGCCCTCGGGGAAGATTTCTGCCGGGATGCAAAGCACCGCGGTTTGTATGATATAGGATATCACATTCTGCAGGTCGATGCAAGCAATCTGCAGGAAGTTTGTTAAAACAAACCAATTTTCTCCTGCACAGTTTTGCCGTTCTGGCGGTTTTTGCCCGGATATATTTTGTGCAAAGGGAATAAATCCGTCTTATTCTGCCTCTGCCAGATACGCCGCCGGTCCGGACTGGTACAGATCCCCTCCGACCGCATCCAGGACAACGGTCAGGGGCATATCCTGCACCGTAAGGCGGCGCACCGCTTCGCAGCCCAGATCTTCCCACGCAATGACTTCCAAAGTCTTTACGCTCTTTGCCATCAGGGCACCGGCACCGCCCAGCGCCGCAAGATACACGGCACCGTTGCGCACCACGGCAGCCTTTACCGCCTCGTCCCGCTTGCCCTTGCCGATCATGATCTTATTGCCCAGATCCAGCAGCCGGGGGCTCATGGCGTCCATGCGCCCGCTGGTGGTAGGTCCGGCGGAGCCGATGACCCGACCCGGACGCTCCGGGGTGGGTCCCACATAGTAGATAGCGCTGCCTTCCAGCGGGAAAGGCAGTGCCTCTCCCCGGTCCAGTGCCTCCATCATCCGCCGGTGTGCCTGATCCCGCGCCGTGTACACCACGCCGGACAAAAACACCGTATCTCCCGCCCGGAGGGGGGCAAGGTCTGCGGCGGTGCAGGGGGTAGTCAGTCTGTATTCCATGGTCTCCCTCCTCACAGTTCCGCCGAGGCACGGCGGGTCACATGGCAGGAAACGTTCACTGCCACCGGCAGACCTGCCACATGGGTGGGCATCTGCTCAATGGAAAGTCCCAGACAGGTGGTCCTGCCGCCAAAGCCCTGGGGTCCGATGCCCAGCTGATTGATGGCAGCAAGAAGCTCCTGTTCCAGCTGTGCGTAGTAGGGGTCCGGGTTGGGCACATCCAGCGGGCGCAGCAGCGCCTTTTTTGCCAGATACGCCACCTTGTCAAAGCTTCCGCCCACGCCGATGCCCAGCACGATGGGAGGGCAGGGGTTGGAGCCTGCCAGCTTTACGGTGTCCACCACAAATTTCTTAAAGCCTTCCACTCCGTCGGCAGGCTTCAGCATCTGGATGCGGCTCATGTTCTCGCTGCCAAAGCCCTTGGGTGCCACGGTGATGCGGCAGCCCTCGCCGTCCACCAGATGCACCGTGATGGCTGCCGGGGTGTTGTCCCCGGTGTTGCCCCGGCGCAGCGGATCCGTCACGATGCTCTTGCGCAGGTAGCCGTCGGTATAGCCCCGGCGCACCCCCTCGTGGATGGCGGCTTCAAAGCTGCCCTCAATGTGGACATCGGTGCCCAGCTCCACAAACACACACGCCATGCCGGTATCCTGACAGATGGGCAAGTCCGCCTCCTTTGCGGCGGACAGGTTGGACCACAAAAGGTCCAGCGTATTCCTTGCCAGCTGCCACGGCTCTTCCTGCCGTGCCTTTGCAAGGGCGGCTTCCACATCCGCCGGCAGCCGGGTATTTGCCTCGATGCACAGCCGTGCCACGGTATTGGTGATCTCCTGTGCGGAAATGGTCCTCATGGTGTCCTCCTCCGCTTACAGCCGTGCCGCGCCGGTGTCCCGTGCCGCCTTTGCCACGGCGTTTGCCACCGCCTCTGCCACCCGGGGGTCAAAGGCACCGGGAATAATGTTCTCCTCGCTGCGGTCGGCGTCGGTAATGAGGTCCGCAATGGCATAGGCGGCAGCAAGCTTCATCTCGTTGTTGATGTCCCGGGCACGGACGCTGAGGGCGCCCTTGAACAGACCGGGGAAGCACAGCACGTTGTTGACCTGATTGGGGAAGTCGCTGCGACCGGTCGCCATGACCCGGACGCCGCCTGCCTTGGCGTCCTCCGGCATGATCTCCGGGGTGGGATTTGCCATTGCAAAGACGATGGCGTCCTTGTTCATGGTCTTGCACAGCTCGGTGGTCAGGATGCCGGGGCGGGACACGCCGATGAACACATCAGCGCCCTCCATCGCCTCTTTCAGCCCGCCCTTGATCTGACGGGGGTTGGTGACCTCACCCAGCCAGTTCTTGTGCGCCTCGGCGCTGTTGCAGCCCTTGTACAGGGTGCCGAACTGGTCTACTGCCACGATGTCCTTTGCACCGGCGGTCATGAGCATCTTGATGATGGCGGTACCGGCTGCGCCGGGTCCGTTCAGCACGATGTGCACATCCTCCATCTTCTTGCCCACCACCCGCAGAGCGTTGATGAGGGCGGCGGTGACCACGATGGCGGTGCCATGCTGGTCGTCGTGGAAGACGGGGATGTCCAGCTCCCGCTCCAGAGTCTCCTCGATCTCAAAGCACTCGGGGCTCTTGATGTCCTCCAGATTGATGCCGCCAAAGGTGGGGGCGATCGCCTTGCAGGCAGCGATGACGCTGGCAGCATCGTGGGCGTCGATGCAGATGGGGAAGGCGTCCACCCCGCCAAACTCCTTGAACAGCACTGCCTTGCCTTCCATCACCGGCAGACCTGCCTCGGGACCGATATCCCCCAAGCCCAGCACGGCGGTGCCGTTGGACACCACCGCCACCATGTTGCCCTTAAAGGTGTACTTGTACACGTCCTCCGGGTTCTCCTTGATCTTGCGGCAGGGCTCTGCCACGCCGGGGGTATAGGCAGTGGACAGATCCTCCCGGGTCTTGACCTCCACCTTGCTGACGATGCCCACCTTTCCCTTGTGGGTCTCGTGCATTTCCAGAGCTGCTTTATTGTAATCCATTTTTATCCTCCATTACGGTGCCCTACGTCTGCCGGGGCAGAACGTGCATACTTTCAACTTTTTTATTGTAGCAGAACCGCCGGGGCATTTCCACCGGTTTTCTGCCTTTTTCCCCGGCAGGGAGGGCAAAAGTGTGACCCAAACCGCCGGGCAACTGTGGAAATTCTGCAAAAAACTTTTCTTTTATCGCCAGAACGTATATAATAAAAGGGTATCTGCTCAGAATTTTCCGACCCCTTTCCGGGGTCCTTTACAGGAGGTATTTTCTTGAAACGTAACACTCGCACCCTGCTGTGCATCCTGTGCGCCATCCTTGCCGTAGTCTGCGTGATCTTTGCCGGGTTCACGCTGATCAAGGGCAAGAACAGTGCTTCTCCCGCATCTTCCGCATCTTCCGGCAGCACCACTTCCATCTACGGCAGTGCCGCAGACTACGACTACCAGAACTTTAACTACAGCGACGGGCTGGATGCCAAGGGCTACCGCACCGGCATCCGGGCGCTGGACTACGTCACCCTTCCGGCAGACGTTGCCGCCCTGCCCATTGCCAAGGCGGACATCACCCCCACCGAGGCAGACATCCAGTCCCAGATCGACAGCCTGCTGACCCAGTACACCACCAGCCAGACCGTCACCGGACGTGCCGCCCAGAAAGGCGACACCGTAAACATCGACTACGCCGGCACTGTGGATGGGGTCGCCTTTACCGGCGGCACCTGCGCAGGCTACGACCTGACCCTTGGCAGCGGCAGCTTCATCGACGGCTTTGAGGACCAGATCGTGGGGCACAACATCGGAGATACCTTTGACGTCAATGTCACCTTCCCCACCGGATACAATGACTCCACCGATGCCGAGGGCAACGCCATCACCCTCAGCGGCAAGGCGGCGGTGTTCAGCGTCACCCTCAACTCCATCTCCCAGTCGGTGACCCCGGAGCTTACCGACGCATGGGTAGACACCACCTTTGGCACCAGCGACGGTCTGCACACGGTGGAGGCGCTGCGCAGCTACTACGCCGCCGCCCTGCAGGACAGCGATCTGGAAAATGCCCTTATGGACGCCCTGCTGGACGGTGCCCAGTTCAAAGAGCTGCCCAAAGAGGTGACCAGCTATTACATCCGGCTGTATCTGAACTATTACTACAGCCTTGCTTCCAACTACTACCAGACGGATCTGGAAACCTTTGCCAAGGCAAACGGCTATGCCGATGCGGATGCCATGATGGCGGATTCCGACAGCATGTTCACCCATCTGGCAAAGCAGGATCTGCTGTATCAGGCAATTGCCGAGACCCAGAACATCCAGCCCACTCAGGAACAGCTGGACACCGCCGCTGCCTCCTACAGCGCCGACCTCTACGGCGAAAACTTTATCTACCAGACCGCCCTGCAGAATGCGGTGATGGACTGGCTGAAATCCACCGCCGTCATCTCCTGACGAACTCTAAAAAGCAGAATGCCGTGTCCCGGAGCCGGGGCACGGCATTTTTTGCGTCTGGGTTTTTACACGATAAAAGGGACCGCCGCAGGATGCAGCAGCCCCCAAAAGGAAGAGAAGAAGATGGGTATTACAGGGTTCAGTCTGCGAACAGCGGGGTAGACAGGTAGCGGTCGCCGGTATCCGGCAGCAGCACCACAATGTTCTTGCCGGCGTTCTCCGGGCGCTTTGCCAGCTGCAATGCCGCCCACACCGCCGCACCGGAGGAGATGCCCACCAGCACACCCTCCTTGCGTCCGATAAGACGACCAGTGGCAAAGGCATCATCGTTCTCCACGGCGATGACCTCATCGTAGACCTTGGTGTCCAGCACCTCCGGTACAAAACCTGCACCGATGCCCTGGATCTTATGTGCCCCGGCGGTGCCCTTGCTCAGCACCGGAGAGGAGGCAGGCTCCACGGCAACCACTTTCACACCGGGGTTCTTGCTCTTCAGGTACTTGCCCACGCCGGTGACGGTACCGCCGGTACCTACGCCTGCCACAAAGATGTCCACCTTTCCATCGGTATCCTCCCAGATCTCGGGACCGGTGGTCTCAATGTGTGCCTGAGGGTTGGCAGGGTTCACAAACTGCCCGGGAATGAAGGCACCGGGGATCTCTTTTGCCAGCTCATCCGCCTTGGCAATGGCGCCCTTCATGCCCTTGGCGCCCTCGCTGAGCACCAGCTCTGCGCCGTATGCCTTCATCAGCTGCCGACGCTCCACGCTCATGGTCTCAGGCATGACGATGATGATGCGGTAGCCCTTGGCAGCCGCCACGGCAGCAAGACCGATACCGGTGTTGCCGGAGGTAGGCTCAATGATCACCGAGCCTTCCTTCAGCAGACCCTTTTCCTCTGCATCATCGATCATCTTTTTGGCAATGCGGTCCTTTACCGAGCCGGCGGGGTTAAAGTACTCCAGCTTGGCAAGGATGTGGGCAGGCAGCTGCTGCTCCTTTTCGATATGGGTCAGCTCCAGCAGCGGGGTGTGACCGATCAACTGATCTGCAGCGGTAAAGATCTTGCTCATGGTAATTCCCTCCTGATACGGATACACGATTCTTTCCGGCGGCAGTCTCTGCGCCGCCGCCTGTGCCGGGAGACCCGGTATACTTTCCAAGATCACCCACAGTCCGGTGTTCAACACTATAAACCGATGTAGTTTGTGGGTTTGATGGTATTATAGCCCTCCTTCCGGCGGTTGTCAATGGTTTTTTGCAAAAAAGCGGGATTGAAATATTATTTACCCTGTTGTATAATAGGTTAAAAATCCCGTGATAGTATTATGCTGAGAAGGAAGTGCTGCTATGATCGTATCCACCAAAGGACGCTACGCACTGCGCGTGATGATCGACCTTGCCGAGCATCAGTCCGAAAAATATGTTCCGCTGAAGGAAGTCGCTGCACGGCAGGAGATCTCGGAAAAATATCTGGAAAATATCCTCAAGGTCCTGGTGCAGAACGGCTTTCTGGAAGGCTTGCGGGGCAAGGGCGGCGGCTATCGTCTCACCCGCAGCCCGGAACAGTATACCGTCGGTGAGATCCTGATGCTCACCGAGGGCAGTCTTGCGCCGGTGAGCTGCCTCATCCCCGGTGCCTCCCCCTGCGCCCGCATGGCAGAGTGCCGCACCTTTGAGATGTGGAAGGGGCTCAACGAGCTGATCTCCGACTACTTTGGCAAGATCACCCTTGCAGATCTCGCCCGTCCGGGGCAGGCAGGCAACGACTATGTGATCTGAGCCGGACCCGCCAAATACAAACGCCCGCCGTGGGTCTCCACGGCGGGCGTTTTTGTTATTCCTCCGCTGCTTCCGGCGGCAGATTTTCTTCTTCCCGCAGATCATCCACGGTGGTGCCTTCGGTCATCTGGGCAGCGGTCCAGTTCAACTGCACCGGACCGGAAAGCTGCAGGCTGTACGCCTGGGTCTGAGGCAGGCTGCCGGTCTCCAGCGTATGCGCCGGGTCCTGCACCGGCACCCAGCAAAAGCAGATGCTCTCCGGTTCCACATCGCACTCCAGCACGGCATCCGCAAGGGTCCGGCAGTCGGCGGCAAAGTCGGCGGCGCTCTGGTAGGGTCCCTGCAGCTCCACCGTTACCTCCACACTGCCGGTGCCGCTGTGGATGTCCTCAAGGCTGTCCACGGCGGCGGAGTACAGGTGTACCTGCCCGGTCAGATCCCACAGGGGGATCTCCGGAGCCTCCTCGCTGATCCGGGTATACAGGGCGCTGGTGTACTCCTGCCCCAGCTTCAGCTCATTCCGGCGGCAGGCGGGGTCCAGCTCCTCCCACACAGCGCCCAGCATGGAAAGCCCGAAGCAGCCCCCCATGAGAAGCAGGCAGACCAGCACCGACAAAAAATCGTACTTCCATTTCTCGGGGCGGCAGGCAAAGTACAGCACTTCGCCCCCCAGCAGGATCAATCCTGCCGCCGGGGCGATCTTCAGCACCAGCTGCCAGTCAAAGCCCGGCACAAAGTGGTAACACAGAAAACAGATGCCGGTGACAGCCAGACAGACGCCCAGCGTCACGCTGCCCACCCGGCGCTGTATGGGCTTTGCTGCCGGTGCCTTGGGCATTGCCGGCACACCGGGGGCAGGGGTCACAGGGGTGTTATTCTTCTGTTCCATCCTGCTCCTCCTGTTCCGGCTGCTGCGGGTCCTCAGAAGTCACCGGCTGCCCCAGCAGCGCCGACAGTTCCGGCATGGCAAAATCGCAGTCCCCGTTCTCTTCGGCAGGACCTGCCGCCTCGTAGGGAGAAAAGTCTCCGGCGTCCTGCTGCTCTTTGCCCCGGCGATGCCTGCGGTCCTTGGGACCCCGCACCAGCCAGACGCCGCAGACGATGAGCGCCACACAGACCACCACTTCCGGCAGGGCATCCATTACCAGATACAGTGCCCGGAAGAAGGGGTTGGACTGTCCCCACCGCCACACGATGTCCGCCAGCGTGTTCATGATGATGTTCTGGTACGCCACCAGCACACCCAGAGCGATGAGTCCCCAGCCCACCAGCTTGTGGCTGTCCATCATGAACTGCTCCATCCGGCGGTCTTTCCAGTTGACGTGCACCAGATAGTCATCGGCAGGGGCATTGCCTGCCCCCAGCTGGGCACGGAGGTTGAAGGTGTCAAAAAAGCTGTACATCCATACGATGGGCATTCCCATCAGAAGGATGTTCAGCAGGGCGCCTGCTCCGGCAAAGCAGCAGAACAGGGTAATGAGGGAAAGTCCCCGCTTCATATAGCCCTGATACATCTGTCCCGCACCGGGGCAGAAGGCACAGATAAAGGTCAGAATTCCATTTTTCATCGTCAAGATCTCCCTTACTTGTTCTGGTGGTCCGTGGTGTCTCACGGCAGTCGGCGGGCATCGCTGCCAAACAGCAGCCCGTTCACCGCATCTGCCATGGTAAGCTTATCCTTCCGGTGAGGGGTATCCTCCACCGGCTTGCCAAGGTTTTCGTTCTCTTTTACCGGACGGTCGTCGTCCTCCACCGGCTTGCCCAGCCGCTGGTCCGTCTCTTCCGTCTGGCTCTGGCTGGCAGAGGGCTGCCATGTGGTCAGCTGCCGGTGCTGCATCAGCTGCATCAGACTGCCGCTGCGCCACATGGTCAGTGCCAGCACCGCCGCCACCGCCGCCACTGCGCCCCGCCCCAGGGTGCTCTGCATCAGCCGCACCCAGATGGTGGTCATCACGGCGCTGCGGGCAGAGCGGGGCGGTGTTTCCAGCGCATCCGCTGTCAGCAGGGCGGTGTACCGGTCCATGCACCGGTCGCAATAAGCAAGGTGCTCCGCCGCTTCCAGCCTGCCCATCTCATCCAGCTGCCCGCAAAGCAGGGCGTGCAGCCCTTCCTCGGTAAAGCAGCCGTCATCCCGAAACAGTTCCATGTACCCGTCCTCCTTCCTGCTGTGTACAGAGCTGTTGTGCCAGCATCTTCCGTGCCCGGCTCAGCTGGGCGCTTACGGTCTTTTCCGGTCTGCCGCAGAGCTTTGCCGCCTGGGCGGCGGTGTACTGTTCCAGCATCACCAGCCGGCAGGGGGTCCGGTAAGGCTCCCGCAGCGCAAGGATCATACCGGTCAGCTCCTCTTCTCCCAGTGCGTCCAGCACCTGCTGTTCCGGCTCACAGCCGGGAGGTGCGGCATCCAGCGCCAGCACCTGGTCTCCGGGGGTGTTTACCCGGCGCACCCATGCGCTGCGGAGATAGTCCTTTGCCTTGTTGGCGGCGATCCGTGCCAGCCACTGCTTTTCAAACCCTTGGGGGCAGCGGTCGATGGCACGCCACGCCGCCAGAAAGGTCTCCTGGGTCAGGTCCTGCGCCTCCCCCTCGTCGGGCACCAGCTGGTGGCAGACCGTATACACCAGCGCCTGATATTTCTGCACCATGGCGCTGAATTCCATCGTGGTCAAAGATCTGCACACCTCCCTCCGTGTCGGCGGGGAACCGCTGCTCCCTGCGCCCTTCACTCTTTAATACGAAAGGCGGAGCCGGTTTCCTGCAAAATGGCAAAAACTTTTTTACTTTTTCTTTTGCCCGGTCCATGCTACAATAGATACAGCATTTTCCACAGTATAGCACAAAAGGAGTCGATAGACCATGGCTTGTTCCACCCGGCAGGCACTTTTGCAGGCACTTTCTGCTGCAGAGGGCAGATATATCTCCGGTCAGCAGCTGGCACAGCAGCTGGGCATCAGCCGGGCGGCGGTGCACAAGGCGGCGGCAGCCCTCACCGCTCAGGGCTACGCTCTGGACGCCGTCCCCCGCAAAGGCTACCGGCTCTGCGGCGGCGATCCCTTCTGCCCCGAGGCAGTGGGGGAATACCCTGCCCCGGTGTACGTCTACGACACGCTGGAAAGCTCCAACCGCACCGCCAAGCTGCTGGCGTTGGACGGGGCGGTCCACGGCACACTGGTGCTCACCGCCCACCAGACCGCCGGACGGGGGCGGCTGGGGCGCAGCTTTGAAAGCCCCGCCGGCAAGGGGGTCTACCTGTCGGTGGTGCTGCGTCCGGACCTTCACACTGCCAGCGCCCAGACCCTTACCATTGCCGCCGCCGTGGCGGTGTGCCGGGCAGTGGAAAAGCTGTGCGGCATCCGCCTTGGCATCAAGTGGGTCAACGACCTGTACTACCAGGGCAAAAAGGTCTGCGGCATCCTCACCGAGGGCTGCCCCGACCTTGAGACCGGACATCTGGACTGGCTGGTGGTGGGCATCGGGCTGAACCTGACCGCTGACACCGCCGACTTTCCTCCGGAGCTGCAGGACAAGGCAGGGAGCCTGTACCCCGGCGCCCCCGCCCCGGTGAGCCGTGCCGCCCTTGCCGGGGCAATCGCCCGGGAGCTGCTGGCAGCGGGAGACGGCACCGGCTGTCTGGCGGAATACCGGGATCGGTGCTTTGTGCCGGGACACTGGGTGACGGTGTGCACCGCCGCCGAGACCTACGCCGCCCGGGCGCTGTCCATTGACGATGAGGGGCGGCTGGTGGTGCAGCGGGAAAACGGCAGGCAGGAGGCGCTGCGGTGGGGCGAGGTGAGCACCCGCCCTGCAAAGGTGGAATAACAAAGGGAGCTGCCCTGCGCAAAATGCAGGGCAGCTCCCTTTTATGTACAGTGATTCAGAATTCGTCCAGTTCCACAGCTTCCAGCACCTGAATGCCTTCTGCCTCCAGCACCTGCCGCAGCACGGCACTGAGCCCTGCCCTGGGCACCTTGTTCTCGATGCACAGGGTGATGATGCCATTCCGGCTGGATGCTTCCACTCCCATGGAACCGCCGTCCGGAGGGACCCAGACGCCAAAATCCTCTGTGTACGCCTCCAGTTCCGGAGTTGCAGGCAGCAGAGGATTGCCCAGATAACTGAGCCAGAAATCTGCGGACACGCCGCTGATGTACTCGCCCATCTGGAACACCCGCTGCTTGATCCGCAGCGGCGCCTTCTGCATATGTACCTTCCGCACCCAGCCCATCTGCTGGGACATCTGGTAGCGCTTTGCCTCCGGAGTCAGCGTGCTGCGGACATAGGCGTCGATCGCCGCCGCATAGTCCTCTGCGTGGTTCCCCTGTTCCAGAGAAACGATATTCTGGTAGGAACACACGCAGTTGTACAGGGCATTGGGTGCGTTCACCGCATCCCGGCTGTCTGCCGAGTAGGAGTACTGCACCTCCTGCTTGCCCAGATACTGTCCCACGCCCATGGACAGCAGCGCCAGCAGCATACTGAAGGGCTTCACCTCTGCCGCCACTGCCTTGTCCACAAGGCACTTTTTCCGCAGCCGCACCCGGGTGCGGTGTATGGTGTCCTCGCAGGTCTGCACTACTTCCCGCTGCAGGGTCTCCCCGGTGGCAGTCTGTTCCGGGTACTGTGCCACCAGCGCCTCAATGTCGTAGGCAGGGCTGCATACGATGGGGGTGTTGGCAAAGGCAGTGCCGTAGCGCAGGTTGCAATACTGTTCCAGGATCCGGGTCAGGAAAGGGGAAACGCCCCGTCCGTCCATAAGGAAGTGGTACCAGTCGAAGTAGACCACCGCTCCCTCACAGCTGACGCAGAACATATAGCCGTCGGTCTCCTCCGGCATATCCCGCATCCGACTGCCGGTATACACCCTGCAGGGGTTGGGATTGGGCTCCAGAAATGCATCCCGCTTTTCCCACACCAGCTGTACGGCATAGTAGGGTGCCGCTGCCAGAGCGGCATCCACTGCCTTTTGCAGCAGAGCGGAGTCCACCGGATCCTTCAGGGTATACTGATACCGGCACTGGATCTTTTTCCGGCGGAAGAAATACATGGCTCCCTGAAAGATATACTCCGCCGAGCGCTGCCGTTGTTCCATATTGTTTCTCCGCCCTTATCTGGCGTTTGCTGCCAGATAATCGGCAAGGTCGCTGATGGTGACAAAGTTGCGCAGTTCCTTTTCGGGGATGCGCAGACCAAAGGTCTCCTCCAGATCTGCCACGATGGTCAGGATCTCCATCGAGGACAGGTCCAGATCGTCCATCAGCACACTATTTTCGTTCACGTCCTCCGGGGACACCTCTGCCACATCCTCGAGGATAGCAAGGATCTGGGAAATGATTTCTGCACGTTCCATAGAAATATTCTTCCTTTCCATGAGGGATTATCGGCGCACCAGCTTGCCTGCTGCATTCCGGGGCAGGGGCTGCCCGCTGAACTCCACAGCGCTCATCCGCTTGTACAGCGGCAGGGTGCGGTTGGTCTCGGTGATGAAGTCCCGCACCGCCTGCTGGTGCTCTTCCTCACAGTATACCACAACACCTATCTTTTTGCCCAGTTCTTTTACGATACATTCTTTCACTTCGGGGCATTTTCCTACCAGCTTTTCCAGTTCTTCGGGGCTGACGTTCTCTCCGCTGTCCAGAATGATCACATTCTTCTTGCGACCGGTGAGGTACATGTAGCCGTCCTCTTCCACCCGGGCAATGTCGCCGGTGTGGAACCAGCCCTCCTTGTCGAGGACCTCAGCGGTTGCTTCCGGGTTCTTGTAGTAGCCCAGCATGATGGGGTCTCCCCGCATGCACAGCTCGCCGTCCTCCAGCTTGTACTCGCAGCTGTCATCCACGTGACCTACACTGGTGAGGTACTTTTCTTCCTGAGAGGAGTTCCATGCACCATCACCACAGGTCTCGGTCAGACCGTACATCTGGGCAATGAAAAAGCCCTTGTCCATCAGGTTTTTCAGCATCTGGGGATCAAACATGGCGGCGCCGCAGGTCAGCACCCGCAGACCGTTCAGCCTGTCCCGGCGGTCCTTCTTCACATCGTTGTAGATGCTCTTCAGCAGCACCGGCACCACCGCCATAACGTCACTGCGCATTGCGCCAAGGTCCCGGTAGAAGTACTTCAGGTTGTTGCACAGGTTCACACAGTGACCGGTGACGCTCCAGGACACCAGACTGGTCATGGCGGAGATGTGGAACATGGGCAGGCAGGACAGGGAGGAGAACTCATCGGTATTCCAGCCGGTCTGGCTGCGCACATCCTCAAAGGGAGTCAGGAAGGCGGGCATGGCGGCGAACAGGTTCTTCTGGCTCAGCATGACGCCCTTGCTGCGACCGGTGGTGCCGGAGGTGAACATGATGAACGCCACAGCACTGAGGTCCGGCACCTGGGTCACATCCATTGCCGGCTCAAAGGCGGTAAAGGCATCCATAGGCTGCAGCTTATCGCCGTATACCTCGCCCAGAGCGTTCTCCCATTCCAGATACTCCCCATCGTGCAGCACGCACAGCGGCTCCACCAGATCCAACTCGTAGCGGATCTCGTCCCAGTTCTTGCCGATATTCAGGGGCACTGCCACAGCTCCTGCCAGCACGGTGCCGTACATGCAGATCACATAGTGGTAGCTGTTCCGTGCCAGGATCGCCACCCGCTGCCCCACAGGGTCCGAAGTGCGGCTGCGCAGGAACGCCACGAACCGGCGCAGGTCTGCAGCATACTGGCGGAAGGGCACTTCCACCACGCCCTGCTTTTCTTCATCGTAGTAGCGGATGCCAATGCGGTCTGCGTAGACCGTTTCCAGATTACCCAGAGTCTCATACAGAGAATGGACCATTTTTTACCTCCACAGTTTTTGTCGTTTCTTCCTTTTTATGGTATGCGCCGCCGCCCGGCAGCACCCGGCGGGGTGCGGCAGGTTTTTCCAGCTGTGCTCAGTATACAATAACCACCGGGTCAATGCAAGCATTTCGCAACATTTAATTTCCATTATTGGCAATTAAAACTTGCCCATTTTGTGTGGGCAGAACAATTTTTCTACCATTCGCTGCAAAATTCCTCAAAATCGTCCGGAAATTTTATAGCAAAAAGACAACGCCGCCGCTGCCGGAGGAGCATTTCAAAATTGACAGTATCCCTAAAAAGCATTATACTAACTATACATCTGTTTTTACGACAGTTTATTACCATCTGCGCCAGCGCAAAACGTTTTTTCGGTCGGACACGGCGCAAGGAAAGGAACCCTTCTCATGCAAGGAACCAAGTCCCGCACCGTAAATTCCATTGGCATGTTCGACATGCTCAAAGGTGCCGGTATGCTTGCCGTCGTGCTGGCACACACTGCCGAAAATTATTCTCTGCAGACCGGCGGCGGGCTGTCTCTCACCGCCTTTTTCCCCTTCATCTTTCGGGAATCCCTGATGGCAGCGTTTTACATTGCCAGCGGCTACGGCTTCCGCAAGCGATCCATCGGCAAATGCGTCCAGCAGCAGCTCAAGACCCTGCTCAAGCCCTACTGCTTTACGGCAGTCCTCACAACCCTGCTGCATTTCATCGTACATTACAGGTGCTTCGGCTACCTGCCCGGCTCCGTCTCCGCCACTGTTCAGGTAGGCGGCGGCTTTCTGCTGGGTCTGCCCCACACCGCCGCCTACTTCGGGCAGCAGTTCTTCTCTGCCGGTCCCATGTGGTACCTGTTGGCATTGCTGGTGGGCTGGGTGCTGCTGAATACCCTTCTGAATATCTTTCCGGAAAATTACCAACACTACGCCGTATTAGGCACCGCTCTGCTGGGATGGGGTGCCAGCCTTGTGTGGGAAGTGCCTTTCTGCCTCATTCAGGGCGCCGTGGTCACTCCCTATCTGTACATCGGCTATCTTGCCAAAAAGCACCGCTGGATGGAGCGCCCCCTGTCCCAACGCACCCTCGGGCTGCTGCTGGGCTGCTGTGTCGTCATTCTGGGGGCGGCGCTGGTGACCCGCACCACCGACTGCATCTCTCTGGCAGAGTGGTCTCTGGGTCCCGTAAGCATCCTGCTGGACGGTGCCGTCGGCTATCTGTTCATCCGGCTGTTTCTGCGTCTGAGCCGGGGCGGCGGCGTCATCGTGCGGTTTCTGGAAGCGGTGGGACGCCGCTCCCTGCACATCTTCTGCATCCACACTGTGGAGCTCATCGCCATTCCCTGGTATCTCTTTGCCGCCCGCTTTGTGGATCGTCCGGTTACCGGCTTGCTGCTGCAGTACCTGATCTCTCTGGCTTCCATCTGGCTGGTGTGTGCCCTGCTGCAGCTGCGGCGGGACCTTATGATAAAGTTCTTCCCCGCCCGGCGCAAAAGCCCTCGGACCCGCTACACGGCGCGGCACTGAACCTGTCTTTCCGGCTGCTGCGGTGCAGCCAATATTATAAAACGTAAGAGGAGGATCCTGCCATGGATCACCAAGTCTCCCAAACCCCTGCGGCGCTGTGCAGCCGTATCGAGGATCTGGAACAGCAGCTGCGGCTCTCGGACGAGGGAGTTTCCCGTCTGGCAGAGCGCTGCCTTGCTCTGGAGCAGCAGGTGCTCCGCAGTGAAGAAAAGCTGGCGGCGCACTCCGACTGCACCGAGACCGGCGGACTGCACCTGCCGCAGTTGTTCTGCGACACCGGCACCGGCTTCTCCCCCCGGGAGTGCCTTACGGTGCCGGAGGAGGTCTACGACGAGCTGAGTCACGAGGTCTCCGCTGTGTTCGAGCTGCCTGCCGACGCCCGGGCGCTGCGGCTGGACCCCGGGGAGCTGGCATGCTGTCTCACCGGGCTGGAGATCTCCGATGAGCGGATCCGTTTCCGCCCTGTCAACGGCACCCCCCTGCGGGACGGCTGCCTTCTGTTTCTGGACCCGGACCCCAACCTGCTGCTGGAATGCCCCACCGGCTTTTCCAAGGGCATGAAATTTGCCGTCACCTACCAGTACTACCCTCTGGGCAACTTCCTGCGGGAGCAGCCCGGCAAGGCACTGCTGGAAGCGCTGGACGTACTCAAAAAGCAGCAGCAGGACCTCGAACGGGTCTATGCCGAGGAGCTGCAGAGCCTCCGTGCTCAGCGGGAGCAGGACCGGCTTGCCTACGACGCCGCACTGGAAGACATGACCCGCAGCAGCAGCTGGCGGCTCACCGCCCCCCTGCGTGCCCTGCGGAGCATCTTCCGGAGCAGAGGCTGAGAGAGAAAGGCAGAGGATCATGTACAGCAGTTACAGCAGTCTGCAGCGCAAACAGCTGACAACACAAACCTATACCGACACCCAGAGCACCTATCTTCTGGTGTACGCCCCCCGCCGCCGCAGTGCCCTTGCCCGGGCGCTGGAAAATCAGCTCCACCGCAAGTTCCGGCTGGTGGACCGGCTGGAGGGGGAACTCAGCGACTCGGTGGAGGGGGTGCTGCTGGTCAGTGAAGATGTGGAGTGCACCTCCACCACCCTGACCTATTTTGCCGCCGCCCTCCGGGACGGGGCAGACCTTGTGGTCTGCGATGCGGTGTTCGGCTTTGAGGGCAGCACCGCCCTGTACCTGAGCACCCAGCACCTGCCGGGGATGCGCTGCGCCATGGTGTCCCGGGCACTTCTGGACCGCTGCCGTGCCGAGGCACGGGGCAAAGACAACATCAACGAGCTTCTCCTTCTGGCAAACCGCCTTGCGGAACGCTGCTGCCGGGTGCCTCAGGCACTGCTGCATTTCCGCCGGGAGCTGTGCGCCGGAGACGTATTCTCCGCCACCGGCAAGCGTGCCGTGGTGATGACCCACGAGCTCACCATGACCGGTGCCCCTATCGTGCTGGTAAGCGCCATCCCGGTGCTGCGGCAGATGGGCTACGAGGTGGTGGTGCTGGGTCCCTCCGACGAAGGCTCCCTGCCCCTGTTTTTGGACGCCGGTGCCGCCGTGGTGACCCGCCGGGACTGCGTGACCAGCTCCTCCCTGTGGGAGCTTGCCACCAGTGCAGACTTCGTCCTTGCCAACACGGTGGTGGAGGCACCTGCCGTGGACACTCTCAACGGTGCCTTTGTGCCGGTGCTGTGGTGGCTCCACGATGCCTTTGCGGGCTACCCCTTTATCTCCCACAAGATCCCCAAAACGCTGGAGGACAACGTGCGGGTCTGCGCCGTAGGCTCCCACGCCACCGCCGCCATGCACTCGGTGCGTCCCCAGTTTGCCATCGACCAGCTGATCTACGGTCTGCCGGACTACGCACAGGAAAGCTTCCCGCCCTACGACCTGCGCTATGCGGGAGGGCGTCCCCTCTTTGTGTCAGTGGGTTCGCTGGAGGTCCGCAAGGGTCCCGACATCCTCTGTCAGGCGGTCCGTCTGCTGCCGCCCGAAGTGCGGGAAAAGGCTTCCTTCCTCATTGTAGGCAAGAATGCAGACAAGGACATGATGCACGCCGTGGAAGATCTGGTAGAGGACTTCCCCCAGAACGTATTCTACCGCAAGCGGCTGGAGCGCCCGGAGATCAAGTCCCTGATGCAGCAGTGCGCCTGCGTGGTCTGCGCTTCCCGGGACGACCCCATGCCCACCTTTGTCACCGAGGGTCTCATCTTTGGCAAGCCTGCCATCGTGTCGGAGCACACCGGCACCGCCGGTCTGGTCACTGAAGGAGTGGACGGCTTCGTCTACCGGGAGGATGACCCCCAACAGCTGGCACGGGTGCTGGAACATGCCATCCTGCACCCCGGACAGCTTGCCGCCATGAGCGCCGACTGCCGCCGCCTCTACGAGAAGCATTACTCCAACGAGGCGTATGTTGCCACCCTTACCCGTCTGGTGGAAGAGATGACCCGCTCCAAAGAACAAGATACCCAATAAGACCCGGCACCTGCCGCATTTTCCGGTCTCGACCCATTCCGGAAAGGGGCAGGTGCCTTTGTTTTGCCGGTGATCCGGAGTTTTTTCTTTTTTATCATCCCGCCGTGATTGAGGCAGAAAATTCCTTTCCTGTTCACAAACCAAAACTTCCGGTGTGTTATACTGCGTGTAGCAGTACATTTATCCCTGCCGAAAGGAGTTTTCTGTCCCATGAGTCAACCCACCGCTCCCCGCCAGTCCCGCAAAAAGACCCTGATCTCCCTGCTGGTGCTGCTGGCACTTACCGGCGTGATCGTTTTTATCTTTAAGGATCACTGGACCGAGATCACCTCGGCGCTGCAGCGACTCAGCCTATGGCAGGTGGCGGTGGTGCTGCTGCTGGGCATCAGCTACCCCTTGCTGGAGGGTTGTGTCTCCTGGGTCATCGTAAGGGGTCGCCTGCCGGATTTCAAGCTCCGGCAGGGCATGGACAACGCATGGAGCGGCACCTTTGGCAACGTGGTCACCCTGGGAGCCGGGGCAGTGCCCTTCCAGACCTGGTACCTGTACCGCTGCGGTCTGCCTCTGGGCACCGGAGTGGGGCTTATGACCCTGCAATATGTCTTTCATAAAACCACCGTGCTTCTGTACGCCACGGTGATGCTGCTGCTCCAGCACCGGTGGCTCCTTGCCAACACCACCGGGGTGCTGCGGTACCTGCCTGCCGCCTACGGGGTGGTGGCATTGATCATCGTGGCGCTGGTGCTGGTGTGCGTGTCCCCGGTGGTCCAGAGCCTTGCCCGGTGGCTGCTGCGGTACCTGCCCAAGACCGAAAAGTGGCAGCAGCGCCGGAGAGACTGGCTGAAGCAGCTGGACGTGCTGGGCACCGAAAGCCGCCGCCTGCTGGAGGACAAAAAGCGCTGCCTTGCCATCTTTGCCCTCCACGCCCTCAAGCTGTTCCTGCTGTTCTGCATCCCCTACCTGTGCATCCGGTTCATGGGGCTTACTCCCCTCCGCTTTGAGCAAGTGCAGCTGCTCACCAGCCTGATGCTTTTTCTTTCCAACGCCCTGCCCAACGTGGCAGGCATGGGCTCCATCGAGACGGCGTTCCTGCTGCTGTACAGCAGTTTCCTGCCTCAGGGCGAGGGCATGAGCGTACTGATGCTCTACCGCATCGCCAGTTATTATATGGTCTTTGCCGCCAGCGCCGTGGGCTTCTTCTTTGCCCAGCGGCACCTGGTCCAAATGGAGCCGCCAAAGGAGGCGTAAGCGGATGAAAAGCTGGCAGAGCTGGGGAAATTAGTTTTATAAGCTAAGACCCCGGAGCGGTTCATATCGCTCCGGGGTCATTTTTCACATTCTGCTTGTAATTTGTGGAAAATCTGCTGTTTTTCCTTTTCGGTTCTATTTTTCCAGAACCGGTACATCTGCACATCTGTCCAGTCCGCACGTCCCACAATATAATCCACGCTCACATCGTAGTAATTTGCAAGCGTGACCAAGTGCCGGGTCGGAATCTCCTGCACGCCCAGTTCGTACTTTGCATACTGCTGCTGGGTGGTATTCAGCAATGCTCCCACTGCCTTTTGGGTCAAGTCTGCATCCTCCCGCAGGTCACGCAGCCTCTTGTAGGTTTCCATTCTCCCATCCCCCTTCAGGGGAACTATACATGACATCCGATAAGGTGTATTGACTTTACGCCTTATAAGGTGTATTATTGTCAAAAGACCTCTTTTATTTCGCTTACTTTCCAAAATAAAAAGAGGTCCTCCGTTTTATTAATCCTTGAAGGGAGAAATCAAAAATGCAAAAAAACAAAATGACTGTGTGCAAACATTGCGGTCAAGAAATTGCAGCCAGTGCAAAAGTGTGCCCTCATTGCGGCGGCAAGAACAAACCTCCCATTTACAAACGCTGGTGGTTTATTGCCATTATCGTGCTGATTATTCTTGCTGCAATTGGCGGTTCCAGCAGCAGCTCTGATAGTACGAACAGCAGTAGTAAGGCAACGTCAAAAACTACTAGCGCTAGCGCATCGTCTGAAGTAGCAATTGACTACATTCCTTACTCTGTGACAGAACTGTCTGAAGACCTCGATGCAAATGCTTTGAAGGCATCTGATAAATATAAAGGGCAGTATGTCGAGTTGCGTGGCACTTTGAACGTCATTGATAGCGAGGGCAAGTATATCAGTATTGTTGATAGTTCAGATGATTGGGCTATTCTTGGCGTTCAATGTTCTATTAAAACCGATGAACAAAAGCAAGCTGTCATGGATTTCGCCCTGGGAGATGAAATTATTGTCAAGGGTAAAATCACCAATGTCGGTGAAGTTTTAGGCTATTATTTAGACATGACTGAGGTACCCACTAAGGCAAATTAATTATATTCATAGAATAAAGTTATTCACTCATTGATGTTGCGTTTTTAACATAATAACAAAAATCGGGACCTGCAGGCGGTCAAGCTGCAGGTCCCGTTTTTGCTTTCTGCTGCACAGGATGCGGTACCAAACGCACCCTGCGCCGCGCTTTTGGATGCAGAGCAAACCTTGCTGCATCCGACGTCAAAAGGAGAAAGGAATGGAGGAATGGAGTTTTGCCCCATATGCCCGGAGCCTGCGGACAGAGACCTTGCAGACGCCTCTGCCTTTTCTGGTGCAACGCGGTTAGCTTTGTCTAACCCCGTTGCGAGAACAGAATACCACAGGCGGTTAGTCTTGTCAATCCTTTTTCCGGTTTTTTTCCAAGATTTTTTTGCCTGCGACAGTTTCTCCCTTTGTTTTTTGCATTCTGCCCAAAGAAAGGCTGCAAAGCCCCGGTAAAATCCATCTGTTACCACTTGCATTCTGCTGCGGTTCTTGCTATTATAATAACGCAACATTTTGTGGGCAGGGCTTTCAAACCCTCTACAACTTGTAGTTGCGGGCTGTCAATGCAGGCAGTTGCGGATCCTGCGCCCGGCAGCCACCACCGATCCGCCCCCAGAAAGCCGCTGCAGAAGGCGGTTTTTCAAAGGTCCGATAGTTAGAATGTGCTAACCATTCAGAAAAATGGAGCAAGGAGGTTCCAATGATCAATTTTGAACAGTGGGAAGGTTTTGAGGGACGCATCTGGAAAGAGGAAGTCAACGTTCGTGACTTTATCCAGAAGAACTACACCCCCTACGACGGAGACGAAAGCTTCCTCGCCGGTCCCACCGAGGCGACCGATAAGCTGTGGGGTGCCCTGCAGCAGCTGCAGAAGGCAGAGCGTGCCAAGGGCGGCGTGCTGGACATGGAGACCGAAGTGGTCAGCAGCCTGACCTCCTACGGTCCCGGCTACATCGACGAGAGCCTGAAGGATCTGGAGCAGATCGTGGGTCTGCAGACCGACAAGCCCCTGAAGCGTGCCTTTATGCCCTACGGCGGCATCAAGATGGCAGAGCAGGCATGCACCACCTACGGCTACCAGCCCTCTGCGGAGCTCCACAAGATCTTTACCGACTACACCCGCACCCACAACCAGGCTGTGTTTGACGCCTACACCCCCGAGATGAAGAAGGCGCGCCACACCCACATCATCACCGGTCTGCCGGACACCTACGGTCGGGGACGCATCGTGGGCGACTACCGCCGGGTGGCGCTGTACGGCATCGACGCTCTGATCCAGTTCAAGCAGGAGGATCTTGCCAACTGCGGCGACGGCACCATGACCGACGACGTCATCCGTCTGCGGGAGGAGATCGCCCGGCAGATCAACGCCCTGAAGGGCATGAAGAAGATGGCAGAGGCTTACGGATACGACATTTCCCAGCCTGCCAAGAATGCCAAGGAAGCATGCCAGTGGCTGTACTTTGGCTACCTTGCCGCCATCAAGACCCAGAACGGCGCCGCCATGAGTGTGGGTCGTATCTCCACCTTCCTGGACATCTACATCCAGCGGGATCTGGAAAAGGGCATCCTCACCGAGACCCAGGCGCAGGAGCTCATCGACCACATGGTCATGAAGTTCCGCATGGTCAAGTTTGCCCGCATCCCCAGCTACAACCAGCTGTTCTCCGGCGACCCGGTGTGGGCGACCCTGGAAGTGGGCGGCATCGGCGTGGACGGTCGCAGCATGGTCACCAAGAACTGCTACCGCTTCCTCCACACTCTGGAGAACATGGGTCCCGCTCCGGAGCCCAACCTGACGGTGCTGTACTCCTCCGCCCTGCCGGAGGCGTTCAAGAAGTACGCCGCCAAGGTGTCCGTGAACACCAGCAGCGTCCAGTACGAGAACGACGACGTCATGAAGCCGGTGTGGGGCGATGACTACTCCATCTGCTGCTGCGTGTCCGCCACCCAGACCGGCAAGGAGATGCAGTTCTTTGGGGCACGTGCCAACCTTGCCAAATGCCTGCTGTACGCCATCAACGGCGGCGTGGACGAAAAGAGCCACGAACAGTGCGGTCCCAACTACGCTCCCATTACCAGCGAATACCTGACCTATGACGAGGTGCTGCCCAAGTATATCCAGATGCTGGACTGGCTGGCAGGGCTGTACGTCAACGTGCTGAACCTCATCCAGTATATGCACGACAAGTACTACTACGAAGAAGCTGAGATGGCACTCATCGACACCGATGTCCGCCGCACCTTTGCCACCGGCATTGCGGGCTTCTCCCACGTCATCGACTCCCTCAGTGCCATCAAGTACGCCAAGGTCAAGGTGCTGCGGGACGAGACCGGTCTTGCCACCGGCTTTGAGACCGAGGGCGACTTCCCCAAGTACGGCAACGATGACGACCGTGCCGATGAGATCGGCGTGTGGCTGCTCAAGACCTTCCTGGAGATGATCAAAAAGCGCCACACCTACCGCAACTCCGAGGCGACCACCTCCATCCTCACCATCACCTCCAACGTGGTCTACGGCAAGTACACCGGCGCTCTGCCCGACGGTCGTGCCGCCTTTACTCCCTTTGCCCCCGGCGCTACCCCCAGCTACGGTGCCGAGCAGAACGGTCTGCTCGCCTCCCTGAACTCGGTGGCAAAGCTGCCCTACCACTGGGCACTGGACGGCATCTCCAACACCCAGACCGTAAACCCGGAGGCTCTGGGTCACAGCGAGAGCGAGCGGGTGGAAAATCTGGTGCAGGTGCTGGACGGCTACTTTGATCAGGGTGCCCACCACCTGAACGTCAATGTCTTTGGCAAGGAGAAGCTGCTGGACGCCATGGAGCACCCCGAGAAGGAAGAGTACGCCAACTTTACCATCCGTGTTTCCGGCTACGCCGTCAAGTTCATCGACCTGACCCGTGAGCAGCAGCTGGATGTCCTCGCCCGTACCTGCCATGGCGTTCTGTAAGCCGGTGGGCTTCGTCCACTCTCTGGAATCCTTCGGCTCGGTGGACGGTCCCGGGGTGCGCTTTGTGGTGTTTTTGCAGGGGTGCGCCCTCCGGTGCAAATACTGCCACAACCCGGAGACCTGGGCAGAGGGCGGCGAAGAATGGACCCCGGAGGCGCTGTTCCAGAAGGTGTGGCGCTACCGCAACTACTGGGGCAAAAAAGGAGGCATCACCGTCAGCGGCGGGGAACCCCTGCGGCAGATGGAGTTTCTCACCGCCTTCTTTGAGCTGGCACGCTCCAAAGGGGTCCACACCGCTCTGGACACTGCCGGGCAGCCTTTCCGCCCGGAGGACCCCGCCTACCTTGCCGCCTTTGACCGGCTTATGGCGTCCACCAGTCTGGTGATCCTGGACCTGAAGGAGATAGACCCCCAGCGGCACCGGCAGCTCACCGGCAAGGACAACGCCAATATTCTGGCGATGGCACGGCACATCTCGGATCTGGGCATTCCCCTGTGGATCCGCCATGTGCTGGTACCCGGTCTCACCGATGACGAAGACGGGCTGCGCCGGACAGCAGACTTTATCCGGACCCTCAGGACCGTGCAGCGGGTAGAGGTGCTGCCCTACCACACTCTGGGACTGTTCAAGTGGCAGAAGCTTGGCATCCCCTACCCCCTGCCGGACGCCGTGCCGCCCACGGCAGAGCAGGTAAAGCGTGCCGAGGAGCTGCTGGAAGTGAGCCGGTATCCCGGCTGAAGCGGAAAATTTTTTCGAATCTTGGACCCCCGGAGCGTCTGCGGACGCTCCGGGGGTCCCTTTTCACGGGCAGGGGCGCTGCGGCAAAGCTGCCTTTGCAGCGCTCCTGCCCTTTCTCCTTGACTTCCCTGTGCAGCACCGCTATAATAAAGGGGTAAAAGGATAAATGCGTTTATCCGGGCAGAGTAGCGCCGCACACCGTCTGCGCAGAGAGAACAGGTCACTGGCTGGAAACCTGTTTGCAGACCGCTGCGCAAAGTGCGCCCGGACAGCACACGGCGGGAACCCCCCGGGGAAGTATCGCTGTGCGGTGCGCCGCCGTTATCGGCTTTGAGCGACAAACAGAAGTGGAACCGCGATTTTGAGCAAAAACCGCCTTCGGAGCTGTGCTTTGTGCACCGTTCCGGGGGCGTTTTGTTTTGCGGCTTCTGTCTGCCACAAAAAGGAGAATTGACCATGCAGATCTTTAACACCCTGACCCGCCAGAAAGAGGAGTTCGTGCCGCAGGTGCCCGGCGAATACCGCATCTATGTCTGCGGTCCCACCGTGTACAACTATATCCACATCGGCAACGCCCGTCCGCTGATCGTGTTTGACACCCTGCGCCGGTATCTGGAATACCGGGGCAACAAGGTGCTCTATGTGTCCAATATCACCGACATCGACGACAAGCTCATCAAGAAGGGACAGGAAGAGGGCACCTCCATGAAGGAGGTAGCACAGCGCTTTGAGGCAGAGTACCTCAAGGATGCCGCCGGGCTCAACTGCGAAAAGCCCACCGTGCAGCCCCGTGCCACCGAGCACATCCAGCAGATCCTGGACATCGTCAAGGACCTCATTGATTCCGGTCACGCCTATGTTGCCAAGAACGGGGACGTGTACTTCCGGGTCAAGAGCGACCCGGGCTACGGCAAGCTGAGCCACCTGAAGCTGGATGATCTGGAAAGCGGCAACCGGGAGCTGCGCAGCCAGATGGAGGACGACCTGAAGGAAGATCCCGCCGACTTTGCGGTCTGGAAGGCTGCAAAGCCCGGTGAGCCTGCATGGGAAAGCCCCTACGGCATGGGTCGCCCGGGCTGGCACATCGAGTGCAGCGCCATGAGCCGCACCCATCTGGGCAAGACCATCGACCTCCACTGCGGCGGTCAGGACCTGATCTTCCCCCACCACGAAAATGAGATTGCCCAGAGCGAGTGCGCCAACGGCTGCCAGTTTGCCCGGTACTGGATGCACAACGGCTTTATCAACGTGGACAACCAGAAGATGTCCAAGAGCCTCCACAACTTCTTTACCGTCCGGGATGTGGCAAATGTCTACGGCTACGAGCCCATCCGCTACTTCATGCTCACCGCCGGGTACCGGATGCCTCTGAACTACACCGTAGACCTCATCGAAAGCTGCAAGAACAGTCTGGAGCGGCTGTACACCTGCCGGGAGAATCTGGACTTTGCTCTGGGCAAGGACAGCTTTGGCACCGACGATACCCTGAAGGCAAAGGCAGCCGAGGCAAAGGAGAAGTTCTGCAAGGCAATGGACGACGACCTGAACACTCCCGACGCCCTTGCCTCCATCTTTGATCTGGTAAAGGAGATCAACACCCTGTCCGCTTCTTCCAGTAAGGAAGCACTGGAGACCGCTGCCGCCGCCTTTGACGAGATCACCGGCGTGCTGGGTCTGCTGTACAACCGCAAGAAGGACGAGGTGCCCGCCGAGGTCACCGAGCTGGTGGAAAAGCGTGCCGCCGCCAAAAAGGCAAAGGACTGGGCAACCGCCGACGCCATCCGGGCACAGCTCACCGCCATGGGCTGGGCTGTCAAGGACACCGCTCAGGGTCCCCAGCTGAGCAAGCTGTGATCTCTGGCAGAACCCACAAAAATCTCTGCCGCAATTCGGTCAACTGAACAAAAAGCGGAGCCTTTCGGCTCCGCTCCCAGACCCTCCCCTGCCGGGAGGGTCTTTTCATATTCCCAGATCCTCCGGGGAAGGGGCACGCCCCTTCTCCTCAGAGGAACCGCTCGGAAACGATCCACCAGATCCCCGGCAGATTGATCTGACCCAGCAGCTTGCACATGATCATAAACACGGCACATCTCTCCTTTCTGTTCCAAAAATACACCTGGTATCAGGCAAAGATCCCCTTCAGGATGAGCCAGAGCAGTTTGGAAAACTCGCCCCCGCCCAGCAGTTTGAGCATCAGAGACAGCATCGGGTGTTTGCTCCTTTTTGGTTATTCCGGTGCAGCTGTACCGCACCGTTCTGCTATGGATACGATCCTGCCCGCCGGATCATTGCAGGAAAGTTTTTCCAGCACCCTTCCGCCGGGTCAACCCCTGACCCGGAACGCCTCCCTGCCGGGGTACACGGCGCTTTTTCCCAGCTGCTCCTCAATGCGCAGCAGCCGGTTGTACTTTTCCACCCGCTCACTGCGGCAGGGTGCGCCGGTCTTGATCTGGCAGGTGTTCAGCCCCACCGCAAGGTCTGCAATGGTGGTGTCTCCGGTGTCCCCGGAGCGGTGGGAGCTGATGGCGGCGTAGCCTGCCCGGTGCGCCAGCCCGATTGCTTCCAGGGTCTCGGACAGGGAACCGATCTGGTTGGGCTTGATGAGGACGGCGTTGCCCGCCCCCAGCCGGATGCCTTTTTCCAGCCGCTGGGTATTGGTGACAAACAGGTCGTCTCCCACCAGCTGTACCCGGCTGCCCAGCTGCCGGGTCATTTCCTGCCAGCCCTCCCAGTCCTCCTCATCCAGACCGTCCTCGATGGAGAGCAGGGGGTATTTTTCCGCCAGACCCTTCCAGTGGGCGATCAGCTCCCGGGAGCTGTACTCGGTGCCTGCCTTGGGCAGCCGGTACCAGCCTTTTCCCCTTGGGCTCTTCCACTCCGAGGCGGCGGCATCCACGGCAAGCATAAGATCCCTGCCCGGCAGATAGCCTGCCTTTTCCATGGCGGTAAGGAGGATCTGGATCGCTTCCTCGTCCCCGTCAAGGTCCGGGGCAAAGCCTCCCTCATCTCCCACGGCGGCAGCAAGCCCCTTTGCCTTCAGGATGGCGGCAAGGGCGTGGTACACCTCCGCACACCACCGCAGCGCCTCCCGGAAGGAGGGCGCTCCCACCGGCAGGATCATAAATTCCTGGGTATCCACCGTGTTGGCTGCGTGGGCGCCGCCATTGAGGATGTTCATCATGGGCACCGGCAGCCGGGTCCCGTTGACCCCGCCCAGAAACCGGTACAGCGGCATCCTCAGGGATGCTGCGGCGGCACGGCAGGCGGCAACAGACACCGCCAGAATGGCGTTTGCCCCCAGCGCAGACTTGTCCTTTGTGCCGTCGGCACGGCACATGGCGGCGTCTACGTCATAAAGGTCTGCAGCATCCACACCGGTGACGGCTTTGGCAAGGACCCCGTTGATGCTCTCCACCGCCCTCATGACCCCTTTGCCATGGTACCGTGCCCCGTCGCCGTCCCGCAGTTCCAGCGCCTCAAACTCCCCTGTGGATGCGCCGGAGGGGGCGCAGCCCCGTGCAGTGGTGCCGTCTGCCAGTGTCACCTCCGCTTCCACCGTAGGGTTGCCCCGGGAGTCCAGGATCTCCCGTCCTGCCACCGCCGTGATCTTCCGTTCGTTCATTTCCAGAACCTCCCTGTTTCCTTCTGCCGGACACCGGCTTTTCTGCGGTTCGTTCCGGCTGCTCTTTTCAGTCTGCCCCCCGCTGGGCAGGGGTATTCCACATGGCTGATATGTATTTTGAGTATGGCTGTTATACCAAAATTCATCTTTACTTTTTGTCGTTCTGCACCTATACTGGGCTATGGTCGAAAAGATAGACCCTATTATGTACTTTTGTGGAGGAGGATTTATTTATGAATAAGGATCTGACGGTGGGCAAGCCGTCACAGGTGCTGTGGAGATTCTGTCTGCCCATGTTCGGCAGCATCATTTTCCAGCAGCTGTACAACATCGCAGACAGCCTTGTGGCAGGCAAGTTCATTGGCGAAAATGCCCTTGCCGCCGTGGGCAACAGCTACGAGATCACCCTGATCTTCATTGCTTTTGCCTTTGGCTGCAACATCGGCTGCTCGGTCATCGTGTCCCGGTACTTCGGTGCCAAGGAATACGATGAGATGAAGACCTCTGTGTACACCGCCCTCATCGGCTCCGCCGTGCTCTGCGCTGTGCTGATGGTGTTTGGTCTGGTGGGCTGCAACGGTCTGCTGGAGCTCATCAACACCCCGGAGGAGATCTTTGCAGACTCGGCGCTGTATCTGGACATCTACGTTCTGGGTCTGCCCTTTATGTTCTTCTACAACATCGCCACCGGTATCTTCTCGGCGCTGGGTGACAGCAAGACCCCCTTCTACTTCCTTGCAGTGTCCTCCCTGTCCAACATCGGGGTGGACATCCTCTTTGTGGCAGGCTTCCGGATGGGCGTTGCCGGTGTGGCATGGGCGACCTTTCTGTGTCAGGGCGTCAGCTGCGTGCTGGCAATGGTGGTGGTGTTCCGCCGGATGAAGGCGGTAAAGACCACCCGCAAGACCGTGTGGTTCTCCTGGAATATGCTGGGCAAGATCGCCGTGGTGGCGGTGCCCAGCATCCTGCAGCAGAGCTTTGTGTCGGTGGGCAACATCATCCTGCAGAGCGTCATCAACACCTTTGGCGCCAGCGTCATCGCCGGCTACTCCGCCGCCGTCAAGCTCAACAACATGGTCATCACCTCCTTTACCACTCTGGGCAACGGCATCTCCAACTACACCTCCCAGAACATGGGTGCCGGAAAGATGGACCGGGTAAAGGAAGGCTTTGGTGCCGGGCGAAATCTGGTATGGCTCATCTGCGTGCCCATCGTGCTGCTGTACTTCTTCTTTGGGCGCACCCTGCTGCTGCTGTTCATGAACGATCCTCAGGGTCCCGCCATTGAGACCGGTATGCTGTTTTTGCGGATCCTTTCCCCCTTCTACTTTGTGGTGTCGATGAAGCTGGTGGCAGACGGAATCCTGCGGGGCTGCGGGCTTATGGTGCGGTTTATGATCGCCACCTTCAGCGACCTGATCCTCCGGGTATCCATCGCCATCCTCCTCAGCGCCACCGCACTGGGCTCCACCGGCATCTGGCTGGCGTGGCCTGTGGGCTGGGGCATCGGTACCGGGCTGTCCCTTGTGTTCTACGCTACGGCGATCCGGAAGGCTCTGGCGCAGACCCCCGCTCAGGTAGAAGCAGAGGGCAATGCCGCCGCTCCCTGCGCCGAGGCAGAATTTGCCGCCGACGCCGAAATGGATACCCTGTAACCCTTTTGCAACTTGTGAATTGTATTCATCTCAAAAACAAACAAAATGAACGATTTGAAATAGTGCACAAAAACGCACTCGTAATTTTAGCCAAATTAGCAATAAAGTCCATAAAAAGTCCCCAAAAGTATGGACGGTTTGTGAATTGCGGTTTTTGGACGGGACGACTATAATAACACTATCAAAGCAAGGTCGCTTGAGGGAAGCAGACCTTGCTTCCTTTTAATCTCTTAGAACAAAAAACTCCCAAGGAGGAAATATACTATGAAAAAGATGATCTCCCGTCGTCAGTTCCTTGCAGCCGCAGGCGTTGCCGCCGCTGCTTCTGTCCTGACCGCCTGCGGCGGTGGTTCCTCCGCAAGCACCGCTTCTTCCGGCGCTGCTGCGGGTTCCGCCGCTGCCTCCAGCGACACCGTCAAGGTGGGCGTTCTCGGACCCCTCACCGGTCAGGTCTCCGTCTACGGTAAGGCTGTGGTCAACGGTGCCACCCTGTACCTGAAGCAGGTCAACGAAAAGGGCGGCGTCAACGGCAAGCAGCTGGAGATCATCACCATGGACGAGCAGGGCGATGAGACTCAGGCAGTCACCTGCTTTACCAAGATGGTGGATCAGGGCATCACTGCTCTGGTAGGCGATGTCACCACCGCCCCCACTCTGGCAGTTGCTGCCGAGAGCGCCGAGTACAACATGCCCATGGTCACTGCTTCCGCTACCGCCGAGGCCGTCACCTACGATGCCGAGACCGACACCGTCAACGCCAACGTCTTCCGTGCCACCTTCACCGACCCCTTCCAGGGCATCAAGATGGCAGACTACGCCTACGATAAGCTGGGCTACACCAAGGCAGCGGTGATCTTTGAGAAGGGTGCCGACTACAACGAAGGTCTTGCCGAGAACTTTGTCAAGGAGTTTGAGGCAAAGGGCGGCACCGTGGTGGACGACGAAAGCTACGCCAGCGGCGATGTGGACTTTAAGACCCAGCTCACCACCATCATGGGCAAGGGTCCGGAGGTGGTCTTCTGCCCCAACTATTACGAGGACGTGAGCAAGATCCTCAAGCAGGCTCGTGATATCGGCATGACCTGCCCCTTCCTGGGCGGCGACGGCTGGGACGGTCTGGAGGGCTACGCCACTGCCGACCAGCTGAAGGACGCTTACTTCTGCGCCAACTACGCCAAGGGCTCCAACCCCGACTTTGAGTCCGCCTATAAGGCAGAGTACGGCGAGGAATACCCCAACGGCTTTGCTCCTCTGGGCTACGATGCAGCCATGACCGTGGTCTATGGTATCCAGGCTGCAGAGGATGCCGGTCTGGAAGCAGGCACCGACGAGTACAAGCAGGCTGTCATTGATGCCATCGCTTCCGGCACCATCGAGGGCATCACCGGCACCTTTACCTTTAATGAGCACCACGACCCCGTGAAGCAGACCGCTATCCTCTGCTTTGAGGAGGACAAGCCGGTGCTGAAGGAAATGTTCTGATCCTGCCAGGAGCCTCTCCACCGGTGTGGGGCGCTGAGCAGACACCAGAACACAACACGACTCTTTGCGGAGACCGCCGGAACAGGATATCCCTGGGCGGTCTCCGTTTTTTATAAAAAAGTGTGAAGATCCAGACGGCGCCTTCTGCGCCGCAAAGAAAGGAAGTATCGGTCCATGACGGTGTTCTTTAGCCAGCTGATCAACGGCTTGTCCCTTGGCAGCATCTACGCACTGATCGCTCTGGGTTACAGCATGGTGTACGGCATCATCCTGCTGCTGAACTTTGCCCACGGCGACGTCATCATGGTAGGCGCTTACATGTCCTGGTTTGTCATGAACCAGCTGGGGCTGGGTCCCGTGACTGCCGTGTGCGCCACCATCCTCACCTGCACCCTGCTGGGCGTGGTCATCGAAAAGATCGCCTACACCCCCCTGCGGAATGCTCCCCGCATCTCCCTGCTGATCACCGCCATTGGCGTCTCCTTCTTTCTGGAGTACACGGCGGAGTTGATCCTGGGTTCCGGTGCAAAGGTGATCCCCGCCTACTATGAATCCAAGACCTTTATGCTGGGCAAGGTGCCTCTGGGCATCACCTCAGTGATCACCCTGCTGGTAACGGTGCTGTCCATGCTGGGTCTCACCTTTCTGGTGCAGAAGACCAAGCTGGGCAAGGCAATGCGGGCGGTGTCGGAGGACATGGATGCAGCTCGTCTCATGGGCATCAACGTCAACAGCACCATCTCCTTTACCTTTGCTGTAGGCTCTGCTCTGGCAGGCATCGGCAGCGTGCTGTACTGCTGCTCCTATCCTCAGGCTACCCCCACCATGGGCTCCATGCTGGGTCTGAAGGCATTCGTTGCTGCCGTTCTGGGCGGCATCGGCTCCATTCCCGGTGCCATGATCGGCGGCATCGCCATCGGTCTGTGCGAGTGCTTTGTCTCCGCCATCGGTCTGTCGGCGTGGAAGGACGCCGTCACATTTGCCATCCTGATCATCGTGCTGCTGGTGAAGCCCACAGGCTTCCTGGGTCGCAAGGTGCAGGAAAAGGTGTAAGGAGGGCAGCAAGATGAAAAACAAAGAATGTCGCAAAGCCTTTACGATGCCTCTGCGCTACCTGATGAATCTGGTGCTGGTGGGGCTGCTGTTCACGGTGCTTTCCTATGTGACCCGGAACACCCTTTCCACCTACCAGAACAAGGTGCTGCTGACGGTGGGCATCAACATCATCCTTGCGGTCTCCCTGAACGTGGCGACCGGCTATCTGGGGCAGCTGCCTCTGGGTCACGCCGGTTTCATGGCTGTGGGCGCCTATACCTGCGCCCTCTTTACCAAGTATTCCAACCTGCCCTCCGCCGCTGCCTTTGCCGTCGGTCTGGTGCTGGCGTGGATCGTGGCGGGGATCTTCGGCATCCTCATCGGCATCCCCGCCCTGCGGCTTACCGGCGACTATCTGGCGATCCTGACTCTGGGCTTTGGCGAGATCATCCGCATCACCCTGAACAACATCGACGATGTGCTGGGCTTTAAGCTGTTCTACGGTTCCAAGGGTCTGAAGAACATCCCCAAGTATTCCAACTTTACCAATGTGTTCCTCTGCGTGGTCATCACCTGTTTCCTGATCCACACCATGATGAAGAGCCGCCACGGTCGTGCCGTGCTGGCGATCCGGGACAACGAGATCGCCGCTGAGAGCTGCGGCATCCAGACCACCTATTATAAGGTCATGGCATTTGCCTTTTCCGCCGCTTTTGCCGGTCTTGCCGGTAGTCTGTACGCCTGCTACATCGGTGTGCTGACCCCCTCCACCTTCGGCTTTATGAAGTCCATCGAGATCCTGGTCATGGTGGTGCTGGGCGGCATGGGCTCCATGCTGGGTTCCATCCTGTCCGCCACCGTGCTGACCATCCTGCCGGAAGCTACCCGCAGCTTTGAGAGCTATCGCATGGTGGTCTACTCGCTGGTGCTGATCCTTATGATGATCTTCCGTCCCGGCGGACTGCTGGGCAGCTACGACTTTTCCATGAGCCGCATCGTGGAAAAGATCATCAACGGCGAATTCTTCCGCAAAAATACCCAGAAGGAGGATGCAGACCATGAGTGAGTTCCAGACCAGACTGCACAGTGTGCCCTCCGGCGGCTTCCTTACCGACCGGGACAAGGATAAAAAGCCCATTCTGGACGTCCGGGAGCTGGGCATCGACTTTGGCGGTCTTACCGCCGTGGACGGCTTCAACCTGATGATCGGTCGCAACGAGATCACCGGTCTTATCGGACCCAACGGTGCCGGCAAGACCACCGTGTTCAACCTGCTTACCAACGTGTACCAGCCCACCCGCGGCTCCATCCTCATTGACGGGATGCCCACCGCCGGCAAAAAGACCTATCAGGTCAACCGCATGGGCGTGGCACGTACCTTCCAGAACATCCGCCTGTTCAAGGAGCTCACCGTCATCGACAATATCAAGGTGGGTCTCCACGAGTCCATGAAGTATAACCTTGCCTCTTCCCTGATCCGGCTGCCCAATTACTGGAAGGAAGAGAAGGCATGCACCCAGCGTGCCTTTGAGCTGCTGGACATCTTCCACATGGCAGACCTTGCCTACACCCAGGCAGGCAGCCTGCCCTATGGTGCCCAGCGCCGTCTGGAGATCATGCGTGCCCTTGCTACCAACCCCAAGCTGCTGCTGCTGGACGAGCCTGCCGCCGGTATGAACCCCTCGGAGACCGCCGAGCTGACCGAGACCATCCGCCGCATCCGGGACCAGTTCAACATCGCCGTGCTGCTCATCGAGCACGACATGAGCCTGGTCATGGGCATCTGCGAAGGCATCGCTGTGCTGAACTTCGGACGCATCATCGCCAAGGGCACCCCGGACGAGATCCGGGACAACCCTCAGGTCATCGAAGCGTATCTGGGCAAAAAGGAGGGCTGACCCATGGCTGATACCATGCTGAAAGTGGATAACATCAACGTCTTCTACGGCAACATCCACGCCGTCAAGGACATCTCCTTTGAGGTCAAGGAAGGCGAGATCGTGACCCTGATCGGTGCCAACGGCGCCGGCAAGTCTACCACCCTGAAGACCATTTCCGGTCTGCTGCACCCCCGCACCGGCGATGTGCTGTACAAGGGCAAGAGCATCAAGGGCGTCCGTGCCCACAAGATCGTGGAAGCAGGTCTGGCGCAGGTACCGGAAGGACGCCATGTGTTTTTGCACATGACCGTGGAGGAAAATCTGGATATGGGTGCCTACACCCAGCCCGCCTCCACCATTGCCTCCAACAAGGAAAAGGTCTTTGAGCTGTTCCCCCGGCTGAAGGAGCGCAGCAAGCAGCTGGCGGGCACCATGTCCGGCGGCGAGCAGCAGATGCTTGCCATGGGGCGTGCCCTTATGAGCAACGCCTCCATGCTGATGCTGGACGAGCCTTCCATGGGTCTTTCTCCCCTGCTGGTGCAGGAGATCTTTGACATCATCCGCAACATCCACAAGGAGGGCATGACCATCCTGCTGGTGGAGCAGAACGCCCAGATGGCTCTGTCCGTAGCCGACCGTGCCTACGTGCTGGAGACCGGACGGGTGGTCATGGATGGCACCGGTGCCCAGCTGCTGACCAACGAGCGGGTCCGCAGCGCCTATCTGGGCGGGTAAACGGAACGATTGAAAATGCGCTCTGCATTCGCTTTGCGCAGCTTCAGCGGAACGATCCTTTTTGATTTACCAATGGGGAAGATCTGCAGATCTTCCCCATTGGTTTTCCCACTTTCACTTTACTTTCGTAAAAAAATGTGCCATAATGAATCCAGTGTTTTCAGCCGCAAAAGCTGAGGTCCTGTGGGGAAAGCAGGACCCTGAAACAACACAGAATAGAGGGGTAAAACGCTATGAGCAAGATCATCATCCCGGCAAACTACACGCCTGCACTGAACCTGTACGACACCCAGCGTGCCATCGGCACCGTAAAGCGGCTGTTTGCCGACACCCTGTGTGCCACCCTGAATTTGTACCGGGTGTCCGCACCGCTGTTTCTGGAGGCATCCACCGGTCTCAACGACGACCTGAACGGTGTGGAGCGGAAGGTCAGCTTTGACATCAAGGACAGCGGCACCGAGGCGCAGGTGGTGCAGTCTCTGGCAAAGTGGAAGCGCAAGGCGCTGAAGGACTACGACTTCCATGTGGGCAAGGGTCTTTACTGCGACATGAACGCCATCCGCCGGGACGAGGAGCTGGACAACCTCCACTCGGTGTATGTGGACCAGTGGGACTGGGAAAAGGTCATCCGGGTGGAGGACCGCAACGAGGCGTACCTGAAGAGTGTGGTGCGCTCCATCGTCTCTGCGGTGTGTGCCACCGAGATGAACCTCCACGCCATGTTCCCCCAGCTGCAGGACCTGCCCCTGCACACCCCCAATGTGATCTTTATCACCGCCCAGGAGCTGGAGGACATGTACCCGGACCTGACCCCCAAGGAGCGGGAGAACGCCTTTGTCAAGGAGAACGGCACCACCTTCCTGATGAAGATCGGTGCCCCCTTAAAGAGCGGCAAGCCCCACGACGGTCGTGCTCCGGACTACGACGACTGGGACCTGAACGGTGACCTGCTGTTCTGGAACGACCCCCTGCAGTGCAGCTACGAGCTCAGCAGCATGGGCATCCGGGTCAGCCCCGAAAGCATGGACCGGCAGCTGACCATGGCAGGCTGCGATGACCGCCGTAACCTGCCCTTCCACAAGGCAGTGCTCAACGGGGAGCTGCCCTACTCCATCGGCGGCGGTATCGGACAGAGCCGCCTGTGCATGCTGCTGCTGGGCAGCGTCCACATCGGCGAGGTGCAGGCAAGCGTCTGGGACGAAGCCACCCGCACCGCCTGCGCCAACGCCGGCATCCCCCTGCTGTGATCCTTTGAACCTGTGACCCTCTGCCAGACCGCAGAGGGTCTTTTTTTGTTTTTGTTGCAGGCATTGTCCCCGGTATCTCGTATTATAGGGCAGAAGCGCCTTGCAGATGATCGCGATCCATTCCACAGCGCCGAAAGATCTGTTTTACGATAGAGAGGATATTTGTATGAAACATTGGATGAAAACCTTTGCCCTGCTGGGCATGTCTGCCTGCCTTCTCACCGGCGGTGCCATCTCCGCCTGCGCCCGGACCCCGGGAGCCGGAACGGACGCCGCCGGGTTTACAGTGGTCTCCCACAAGACCAGCGACTGCGGCAGCCGCCACACCGACGCTGCGCTGGTAGCACAGTTCCGGGATGCCGAGGGCAAAGTCCGGGAGTACACCATCTGCGCTGAGGGCGGCGAGGTGAACGGGAAAAAGGGGGTCCTGCACAAGGTGGACGCCGTGTTCCCGGTGTACGCCGGGGATGCTTACACCGGCACACTGGACAACGGCGAGCAGGTGCTGATCCTTGTGTGCTACAACGATGACGAAAGTGCCATCCGGACCCGGGACACCATCGCCTATGTGGACCTGTCCGCTCTGGAGGGGTACGAGGCGTATCTGGTGGGGGCAGACGGCACCGAAACAAAGATCGAGATGAAGCAGGTGGACCACGACGGTCGCTTCCACATCGACCTGCGGGACGGCGCTGCTTTGATCCATCTGGTGCCGGTGACGGCACAGTGACTGTTCCCTTCTCTCCCGCCCTTCTCTGAAACAAGCAAACAGGAGCCGCTCCGTTCCCCGGTCCAAAGACCACGGGGAGCCGGAACGGCTCCTGTTTATTTATGTTTGTTTATACCGGATGCCGCTCAGCTGCGGCTTTCGCTGCGGGGTGCAAGGCGGCTGAAGTGGGTCTTGTCCCCCTTTTCCCCTTCTTCCCGGTCACTTTCCGGCTTTTCTGTGGGAGTCAGCCGCACCTCGGTGACCCGGCGCTTGGCGGTGCGGGTCACCACGCCGTTATAGCTGCCCAGTGTAAAGCAGTCTCCCACCTTGGGCAGGTGGCAGGTCTTTTCCTGCACCAGACCGTTCACCGTGTTGGAGTCGATGTCCTCGTCCTCCGGCAGGTCCAGCAGCTCATACAGGTCGTCCACACCGGCGCTGCCTGCCACGATCCAGCTGCCATCGGACTGTTTGCGGAAGTCCTCGGTTTCCTCGTCGTGTTCATCCCAGATCTCGCCTACCAGCTCCTCCAGAATGTCCTCCAGAGTAATGATGCCCTCGGTGCCGCCGTACTCGTCCACCACCACAGCCATGTGATGGTGCTGCTCCCGCAGGGTCCGCAGCAACTGGGAGATCTGGGTGGAACCGGTGGTGTACAGGGCGGGGGTCACCAGCTCTTCCAGCTTTGCATCCTTTTTCAGCAGTGCCAGATAGAAGTCCTTTTCATGTACCACACCAATGATGTTGTCGATGGTGTCGTGATAGACAGGCAGGCGGGAATACCCGGATTCCGCAAAGGCGCGTGCCACCTCGTCCAGCGAGGTATCATCCTCCACTGCGATCACATCCACCCGGGGGGTCAGGATCTCCTCCACTTCCACGTCATCGAACTCGATGGCGCTGCGGATGAGCTGGCTCTCCCGGTCGGTAAGCTCCCCGTCATTTTCCGCCTCGCTGACCATGGTCATCAGCTCACCCTCGGTGATGGTGTCCTCCTCCCGGCTGTGGACAAAGCGACCCAGCAGCCTCTTCCACTGACTGAACAGCCAGGTCAGGGGGGTGAACAGGATCATCAGCAGGTTCAGGAAGGGCGAAACCGCCGTGGCAATGGTCTCCGGCATCTCCTTGGCGATGCTCTTGGGGCTGATCTCGCCAAAGATCAGCACCACCACGGTCAGCACCAGGGTGGACATGGTGGCACCACGCTCCTGACCCAGCCAATGGGTAAAAAGGATGGTGCCGATAGAGGCGGCGGCGATGTTGACGATATTGTTGCCGATGAGGATGGTGGAAAGCAGCTTGTCGTATTTTTCCGACATAGCCAGCACCCGGGCGGCAGAACCGTCACCGTCCTCGGCACGGCTCTTCAGACGGATCTGATTCAGGGAAGAAAATGCGGTCTCGGAGGCGGAGAAAAAGGCGGAGAATGCCACCAGGATCACCAGCGCCACCAAGAGGGTAATACTGCCATCGTCCATAAAAAGGAAAATCACACTCAACTTTCTGTTTTAATTTTTCACCCTCCCCGCCATCGCTGTGCGATGCCGGAGAGGGTCTTGCCCATAAACTTTCCAGTATACAAAAATGTGCTTTCCATCGTTGCCATTCTGCGATGAAAAGCACATCAATGTTACTTGTTATAATACCATATTCCGTAGGGTGGTGCAAGCTTTCTGCCTACGGCAGGTGTACAAAACAGGTAAAATCTGTTTAACGCAGCACCAGAGCACTGCCGTCGTAGTCCACTGTCAGGGTATTGCCCTCGGCATAGCTGCCCTGAATGATCGCCTTGGCGATGAGGGTCTCCACACGGCTCTGGATGAACCGCTTGATGGGACGTGCACCATAGACGCTGTCGTAGGCAGAATCGATGATGAAGTCCTTGGCGGCGGTGGTAACCTCCAGCTTCAGGTGCTTGCCTTCCTCCATACGGTGGCGCAGGTCCTCCAGCTGCAGATCCACGATCTTGCGCATCTCCTCTTTGGTGAGGCTCTTGTAGTAGACGATCTCGTCCAGACGGTTCAAGAACTCCGGACGGAACTTGCTCTTCAGCAACAGGTCGATCTGCTTCTTTGCCTCCTCGCTGAGCTCGTTGGAACCCTGCGCACGGCGCTGCTCCAGATCATTCAGGATAATGTCGCTGCCCAAGTTGGAGGTCAGGATGATCACCGTATTCTTAAAGTCCACGGTACGACCCTGACTGTCGGTGATACGACCGTCATCCAGCACCTGCAGCAGGATGTTGAACACATCCGGATGTGCCTTCTCTACCTCATCAAAGAGCACCACGCTGTAGGGTTTGCGGCGCACAGCCTCGGTAAGCTGACCGCCCTCTTCGTAGCCCACGTATCCCGGAGGCGCGCCGATGAGGCGGCTGACGCTGAACTTCTCCATATACTCGGTCATGTCGATCCGCACCATGTTCCGCTCATCGTCAAACAGTGCCTGTGCCAGAGCCTTTGCCAGCTCGGTCTTGCCCACGCCGGTGGGACCCAGGAACAGGAAGCTGCCGATGGGGCGGTTGGGGTTGGCGATGCCGGCACGGCTGCGGAGGATCGCCTCGCTGACCTTGGTGACAGCCTCGTCCTGTCCGATGACCCTCTTATGGAGCACATCGTCCAGATGCAGCAGCTTCTCCCGCTCGCCTTCTACCAGCTTTTCCACCGGGATGCCGGTCCAGCGTGCCACGATGCGGGCGATCTCCTCGTCGGTGACCCGGTCCCGCAGCAGGCTGTCTTCCTTTTTGGCAGCGGCGACCTTCTCTTCCTCTTCCAGCTGTTTCTGCAGCTGAGGCAGCTTGCCGTACTTCAGCTCTGCCGCCTTGTTCAGGTCATACTCCCGCTGTGCCTTCTCGATGTCGGCGTTGGTCCGCTCGATCTTTTCCCGCAGGGACTGGACCTTACCGATGGCATTCTTCTCGTTTTCCCACTTTGCCTTCATGCTGCGGAACTTGTCCTGCAGCTCTGCCAGCTCCTTTTCCAGATCCTTCAGACGGCTCTGGCTCAGGGCATCGGTCTCCTTTTTCAGGCTCACCTGCTCGATCTGCAGCTGGGTGATACGGTGTGCCAGATCATCCATCTCGCTGGGCATACTGTCCATCTCGGTCTTGATCATGGCGCAAGCCTCATCCACCAGGTCGATCGCCTTATCCGGCAGGAACCGGTCGGTGATGTAGCGGTCCGAAAGGGTAGCGGCAGCAATGAGGGCGCTGTCGTTGATCTTTACGCCGTGGAACACCTCGTACCGCTCCTTCAAGCCGCGAAGGATGGAGATAGTATCCTCCACCGTAGGCTCATCCACCTGCACCGGCTGGAACCGGCGCTCCAGAGCGGGATCCTTTTCGATATACTGGCGGTACTCATCCAGGGTAGTGGCACCGATGCAGTGCAGCTCGCCCCGTGCCAGCATAGGCTTCAGCAGGTTGCCTGCGTCCATGGCACCGTCGGTCTTGCCGGCGCCCACGATGGTGTGGAGCTCATCGATGAAGAGGATGATCTTGCCCTCGCTCTTCTTTACCTCGTTGAGCACGCTCTTTAAGCGTTCCTCAAACTCGCCCCGGTACTTGGCACCTGCCACCAGAGCGCCCATGTCCAGACTGAACACAGTGCGGTCCTTCAGGTTTTCCGGCACGTCTCCCCGGACGATCCGCTGTGCCAGACCCTCGGCGATGGCGGTCTTGCCGACGCCGGGCTCACCGATAAGGCAGGGGTTATTCTTGGTCTTACGGGACAGGATACGGATCACGTTGCGGATCTCCTGATCACGCCCGATCACCGGGTCCAGCTTCTGCTTCCGAGCCAGGTCCACCAGATCCTGCCCGTATTTCTGCAGGGCGTTGTAGGTGTCCTCCGGGTTATCGGTGGTGACCCGCTGATTGCCCCGGACTGCCGTCAGCTGCTGCAGGAAGCTGTCCTTGGTGATGTTGAAGGCACGGAACAGCTCGGTGGTGTTCTGGGTCTGCTCATCCAGCAGTCCCAGGAACAGATGCTCCACGCTGACGTATTCGTCCTTCATTGCCTTTGCTTCCCGGGCAGCGGCGCTGAGCGCCTTATCCGTTGCCTGCGAGATATACACCTTGTCCGGGTCACGACCGGAGCCGGACACCCGGGGCAGGGCGGAAAGCTTTTCTGCCACGGCAGCGGCAAAGCTGCCGGGATCCACATTGAGTTTCTGGAGCAGCTGAGGGATCAGTCCCTGCTCCTGCGCTGCCAGAGCATGGAGCAGATGCTCCGGCTCCAGAGCGTTATGCTGGTACTCCACAGCCAGCTGCTGGGCTGCCTGCAGAGCCTCCAGTGTTTTCTGTGTATACTGATTGGTATTCATAAAGTCAACCCTCCATTCATACCGATGGTTTCGTTTTTAGCGGACAGGCTGGTCATCTGCTAACAATTCCCTGTCGGAAGGCGACAGAGCCAGAAGCCTTTGCTGATCTTTAGTTGTTTCATGGTTTTCTGCACCTCCCGCCGAACCGGTTTATCATTCTTTAGCACTCTATCTGTTCGACTGCTAAAAATATACTCCAATCTACCCACGTTGTCAATAGGGTTCACAAAAAGTTTGCAATTGGAAATTTCATGCAAAAAAGGAGCTACCGCAAATGCAGCAGCCCCTTTTTGTAATTAAAAATTGTTATTTCTTATCGCTGGACATTTCCTTTTGGCGCAGCTTGATTGCTTTGCGTTCCGCAACATCATCGGCCTTACAAGACAGCCAAAAGCCACCTGCAGTAAAAAGCGCTACCGTAATCAAAATTCCAATTATATCTGCAGCGGTCATGCTGCCAATCTCTGCAATCAAACTCAGCAGAAGCATAACGCCTACCAACGCACCGCCTGCGCCAAGAAGGCTCATCATTGTTGCCAGAAAAGAATGCTTATAAAATCTAAACTTCATAATGCGCTCCTCACACCATTATATCAGCCCTGTTTCTTCCAGCGGCGCATGACGCCCATGCCCAGCGCATAGGGACCGGTGTGCACCGCAATGGTGCAGCCGATCTGCAGCAGCCCTACCTCGCACTGTGCGCCGGGGTACTTGGCACGCAGTGCCGCCCGGGTCTGCATCCACAGACGCTTGCCCTCATCGGCATCGTAGCCGTAGCCCACCGTGATGCGGTAGTCGTCGGGGGTGCCGCCGTGTACCTCCAGGTAGTTCATCAGCTGTTCCAGCGCCTTTTCAAAGCTCTTCTGACGCCCACGCGCCACACCGCCGGAAAAGATCTCGCCGTCCTTAAACAGGATCATGGGCTTGATGCCCAGCATATTTGCTGCCCGTCCCGTCACCTTGCCGATACGTCCGCCCTTGATCAGGTAGTCCAGATTGCCCACGGTAAAGAAGATATGGTTGGTGACCTTTTCTGCCTCCAGCCAGGTGACCGTCTCGTCCAGAGAGCAGCCTGCATCCCGCATTGCCACCGCATTTTCCACCATGGTGGATTCGGTGACCGTTGCCGCTGCGCTGTCCATGACCTCGATGCGTGCATGGGGGTAGTCCTCCAGCACCAGATCCCGAGCATTGCGGGCGCTGCCCACGCAGCCGCTCATCTTGCCGGTGAACACAAGGCACAGCACATCCCGTCCTGCCTCTGCATGGGCACGGAAGGTCTTTTCAAAGTCCTCGATGGAAGCAAGGCTGGTTTTGGGGTAAGCGGCGGGGTTATCCACCATGAACTGGTAGAAATCCCGCACCGGGATCTCTACCCCTTCCTTGCGGTAGTGCTCGCCGTCCAGCGAAACATAGAAGGGCACGACCTCGATGCCAAGCTGCTTGGCAGTGTCCAGCGTCAGGTCGCAGGCGCTGTCGGTAATGATATCAAACATCTGTGACGCTTCCTTTTCTACAACTTAGGGGCAGTCAGGGAATATCAGACCCGATGGACGTAAGCCTCACGTTCGGCACCCACCGAGATGTAGGTGATCTTGCAGCCCACTGCCTTTTCCAGATACTCCACGTAGTCCTGTGCTTCCTTGGGCAGATCTTCCCACTTCCGTGCTGCAGTGATGTCGCAGTGCCAGCCGGGCAGGTACTCCACCACAGGCTGTGCGGTATCCAGTGCCTCACCCATGGGGAAACGAGTGGTAGTGGTGCCGTCTGTAAGCTTGTAGGCGGCGACTACGGGGATCTTTTCCATGTAGTCCAGCACATCCAGCAGGGTCAGTGCCACCTCATCGCAGCCCTGACAGAACACACCGTAGCGGCTTGCCACCAGATCGATGGGACCCACACGGCGGGGACGACCGGTGGCTGCGCCATACTCGTGACCCGCCTCCCGCAGGTCATGCTTTTCTTCCTCGGTCATTGCCAGCTCGGCGGTGAAGGGACCGTCACCCACGCAGGAAGAATATGCCTTCATGACGCCGATGGAGTTGTGGAGCTTATGACCCGGGATGCCTGCACCGATGGGAGCATAAGCACCGATGACGTTAGAGGAGGTGGTGTAGGGGTAGATGCCAAAGTCGATGTCCCGCAGAGCGCCCAGCTGTGCCTCAAACAGCACCTTCTTACCCTCTGCGTCGGCATCAGCAAGGTACTGACCCACATCGCAGATGTAGTCCTTGAAGATGGCTGCATACTTTTCCAGCCATGCCCACATCTCTTCCACGTTGATGGGAGCGGCGTTGTAGCTGCCCTCCATCACCAGATTCTTGGAGTCCACCATGGTGACCAGACGCTTCTTCACAGCGTCGTCCAGATGCAGCAGATCCCCCATGCGCAGAGTCTTTTTCATGTACTTGTCGCCGTAAGCGTAGGCGATGCCCCGCTTGGTAGAGCCAAACTGTGCGCCGGTCTTGGACAGGCGTGCCTCTTCCAGACCATCCTGCTCCACATGGTAAGGCATGGTAATGGTGGCACGGTCGGAGATCTTCAGGTTTGCGGGGCTGATGTCGATGCCCTGCTCCCGCAGCTTGTTGATCTCGCCATCCAGATGCTGGGGATCGATGACCATGCCGTTGCCCATAACGCAGACAACGTTCGGGCGCAGGATGCCGGAGGGCAGCAGGTTCAGCACGAACTTGCCCCGCTCGTTCTTCACGGTGTGACCGGCGTTGTTGCCGCCCTGATACCGTGCAACGATGTCATACTCCTGGCTGATCAGGTCGACCATGCGACCCTTGCCCTCATCGCCCCAGTTGATACCCGTAATTGCAGTAAGCATAATAAATGACCTCTTTATCATTTTTTCAAAAGACAGCCTTTTCCGTGCACCTTGCCCGGGAAAACCGCCGCTTGTGCAGCGTTTTTCCCTTTTGCCTGTGTTTTGGGTGCCGGTCTCAGTCCTGAGACTTCAGGTCGGCACGGCGCACCACCCGGTGGATGGTGCCGTCCGGCTCCTTGATGGAGGTGTTCTCCATCTGGGCACGGAAGTTTGCCTTCACGTCCTCCAGATACTCCTGCCGCAGCGCCTGCTGCTCTGCCTTTTCTGCCTCAGTGAGCCCGCCGTTTTTGCTTTTATGTGCCAGCTCGTTGATGCGGGCGATCTTTTCCTTGGTCATAGGTCCTCCTGTATTTTCCCACAAAGTGTGTTATAATGTACTGTACAAGAACATTTCTGCTCTCACAGAGCAGTATAGCAAAGGATGCTTTCCATGTCAAAACAATTAAACTACGCCCAGCAGATGGATGCTGTGCTGCAGCAGCTGGAGGGCAGCCGCCCCCGGCTGCTGCTCCACGCCTGCTGCGGTCCCTGTTCCAGTGCCGTGCTGGAGCAGCTGTGCCGGTATTTTGAGATCACGGTGCTGTATTACAACCCCAACACCTGGCCTGCGGCAGAGTATCACCGCCGGGGCGAGGAACTGAAAAAGTTTGTTGCCGCCGCCCACCCGCTGGGTGTGACGGTGGTGGAGGACCGTTACGACCCTCGGGAATTCTACGACGCCGTGCAGGGGCTGGAAGCAGAGCCGGAGCGGGGCAGCCGCTGCACCGTCTGCTACCGGCTGCGGATGCGCCGGGCGGCGGAGTATGCGGCAGCCCACGGCTTTGACTGGTTTACCACCACCCTGTCCATCAGCCCCCACAAGGATGCAAAGCGCATCAATGAGATCGGGCAGGAGCTGGAAGCGGAATTCGGGGTCCGGCACCTGCCCTCGGACTTCAAAAAGCACAACGGCTACCTGCGGAGCCTGCAGCTTTCGGAAGAATACGGGCTGTACCGGCAGGATTACTGCGGCTGTCAGTTCAGCGCAAAGGCAAGAGGCATTGAGGGATAAGGCAAAACGATTTATAATGCCCTCCGCTTGCGCTCTGGGCATCCATAGCGGAATTATTATCTATTATTTCGGGATAGCGGAGCGTCTGCGGACGCTCCGCTATCCCATTTTCACAGGTGAGGTCCCAAAGGGAGTCGGCAGCTGCCGCACTGGTTTCCTGCGGAAACATCCGTGCGGCGGAACTGACCGGTATTGCCGCGCAGCGGCGTATCATTTTGCACAGGGTGCAAATTATCATTGCGGCAGCATATCATTTCTGCGCCGGCAGGACCTTATTTCTTACTCCTCCGGCAGTCTTGCCACCAGAAGGGTGATCAGGATCAGTCCCACGCAGGGCAGGATATTGGTTGCCATACCGACTGCAAGACCGGCGCGCTCCGACACCATGCCGATGATCCAGGGCATCAAAATGGCACCGCTGGACGCCACCGGCAGCATGATACCCATGCTGGTAACGCTGGTCATCTTGCCGGCGCTTGCCACGGCGGTGGGGTTCAAGCCCGCCATGGAAAAAGCAAAGGCAAACAGCAGCACGATCGCCGTTGCCTGCGAATGAGCAAGGACCAGCAAAACATAAAATCCACAGCACAGCACGCTCATGCCCACCATTGCCTTGCGGGGATTTTTAAAGGGGAACACAAAGGCAATGAGGAGCCGTGCCACCAGGGTAGCGCCCCACATCACCGTGACAGTGTATGCCGCCAGGGTGCCGGTGATGATGCCGCTGCCCTTGAAGTAGGTCACCATCCAGCCGTTGACGCTCTGCTCAGCGGCATTCTGGAAGAACAGCAGACCGGTGAGGAGCCAGAACCGTCCGGAGCGCAGGAAGCTCCAGTCGGTGACCTGCCTGCTCTTGCCGGTCTTGACTTTTTCGCCCCCCAGAGGGGTGAACAGGTAGGTCAGCCACAGCACCACGCCCAGAGCTGCCAGCAGCAGCACCGCCAGCCCGGTGCTGACCTTTGCCGCCGCCGTGATGAGAAAAGGACACAGCAGGGCGCCGCAGGCGTAGCAGGCGTGCATCAGGTTCATGCCCCGGGTGCGGTCCGGGGAGTTGTCGCTGACCAGAATGGTGCAGGTGTTGATGACACTGCCCTTGGCAATGCCCAGCAGGAAAAATCCCAGCGCCAGCACCGCCAGCGCACCGGTGACACCCATAAGCCCGTAGCCCACTGCGTAGCCGATGGTCAGCAGCAGCACACTGGCTTTCATGCCCAGCACCCCCGGCAGCATGGCAATGAGGAAGCCCGCCAGCAGGTTGCCCACGCTCATCAGAGACAGCAGGGTTCCGGTCATGCCGTAGGCAAAGCCGTAGCGCTCCTGCAGCAGGCTGACCACCACACCGGCGCTGATGGCGCAGATGCCGCTGAAAAAGAAGGTAAGGAAGCCCGCATTCCGCAGGCGCTTGTTGTGTCGTTCCATGATGTTCCTCTCTTTACGGAAGTATTCTTCCTCTATTTAACCATAGATTCACGGCTTTGCAACCGGATTTTTTTACAAAAAGCAGTAGAAAACCCCTGCCGCACCCGGGGTGCTGACGATTTAAAATGCCCTCCGCTTACGCTTTGGGCATCTTCTGCGGAAAATATTTTTGAGTTTGGGATGCAGAAACGCCTGCGGGCGTTTCTGCATCCCGTTTTCACGGGAAGGGACGCAAAGGCAACCGGCATCTGCCGCACTGGCTTCCGGCAGAAACATCCGCGCGGCGGGGAAATCTTCTACCTGTTTATGATGTGAGGGAAAGCGTTCGTTTCCCCAATGACCGCAGCTGGGGTGGACGATTTGAAATGCCCTCCGCTTACGCTTTGGGCATCTTCAGCGGAAAATTTATTTTTGATTTTGCGTTTGCTGCGCTCTGCGGAGCGCAGCAAACGCTTTTTCACGAGAGGGGCTGTAAAGGCAAACAGCAACGCACTCCGCAGTGCCGCACTTCCGAAGGAAGCGGCACTGCAGATGCTGTTTCCGGTCACGACCTCTCCTGTGAAAATGCAATGCCGGAGCGTCCGCAGACGCTCCGGCATTGCTCTATTAAAAATAACAATTCCGCTGAACATGGTCAGAGCGCAGCGGAGACCATTCTCAATCATTTTGACGCAAAAAGACCGCCGGGCATTGCTGCTCGGCGGTCTTTGGGTCTACTGATTACTCAGCCTTGGTCTCGGGCTTTGCCTCAGCCTTAGCTTCCGGCTTTGCTGCAGGAGCAGCGGCGGGAGCGGCGGGCTTCACCACGGGCTTGGGAGGATTGGGGTCATCCTTCAGCGGGAAGAGGATGATGTGCTTGGGGCACTTCTGGGCACACATGCCGCAGCCCTTGCACTTGTCGTAGTCGATGCGTGCCACACCGTCCACCACATGGATGGCGTCAAACTTACAGGTGCGCTCGCACATGCCGCAGGCAATGCAGGAGGTGGTGCACAGCTTGTTTGCCACAGCACCCTTATCCTTGTTGGAGCACATGACCACCGGCTTCCGGGGACCGGCAGCGTCGATCATGATCACCTGCTTGGGGCAGATGTTGGCGCAGGCACCACAGCCGGTGCACTTGTCCTTGTCCACCTTGGCAACGCCGTCCACGATGTGGATAGCATCAAACTTACACACCTTGGTACAGTCACCCAGACCAATGCAGGCGAAGGTGCAGCTCTTGGGACCGCCGTACAGGGCAGCGGCAGCAGCACAGCTCTGGATACCCTTGTAGTCGTAGGCGGGCTTGCAGTGCTCGGAGCTGCCCTGGCACTGGACCACAGCCTTTTTCTCCACAACACTTGCTTCGCCGCCCATAATCTTGGCGATGGCAGCAGCAGCCTTGGGACCGCCGGGTGCACACTTGTCGCAGGGGACGCCGTCCATGACCACAGCCTTGGCGTAGTCGGAGCAGCCTGCATAGCCGCAGCCGCCGCAGTTTGCGCCGGCGAGGCAGTTGGCAACTTCTTCAATACGAGGATCTTCCTCCACCGCCATGAACTTTGCGGCGGCCACCAGAACGATGGCACCCACAGCGCCCACGATGGTGCACAGGATAACAGCCGATACAATATTCATAGTCCTGTTCCTCCCTTACAGCGTGACATTGAACAGGTTTTCGACGATGCCGCCGAAGCCCATGAAGGACAGGCTGGTGATGGCTGCTGCGATCAGGGTGATGGGCAGGCCCTTGAAGGGTGCCGGGGGATCACATGCCTCCACACGCTTGCGCACGCCGCTGAACATGACCATAGCCAGCATAAAGCCGCAGCCTGCGCCGATGGCGCAGATCAGAGCCTCCAGATATGCCGCACCAAAGCCCAGAGCCTTTACATCTGCACCGTAGTCGCCCACCACCAGAATGGTGACAGCCAGCACGCAGCAGTTAGTGGTGATCAGGGGTAGGTACACGCCCAGAGAGTTGTACAGGGCAACGACATACTTCTTGAGGAAGATCTCGATGAACTGCACCAGCACGGCAATGACCAGAATGAACACGATGGTCTGCAGGTAGCCCAGCTCTGCCGGATCCAGAATGAAGATCTGGATGGGGAAGGTAACGGCCGTTGCCATGAACATGACGAAGATGACAGCACCGGACATACCAACAGCGGAATCCAGCTTTTTGGAAACGCCCAGGAACGGGCAGATACCATAGAACTTCACCAGCACATAGTTGTTGACAAGGATCATGCTGAAGAAGATCGCAGCGAGTTTGACGAGCATCTTATTCCGCCTCCTTCTTCAGATTGTCAAGATCACAGCAGCTCTTGCGCTCGATACGGGCGTCCAGCTTGCCCTCCAGCCACACACAGCCTGCCATGAGGATGCCGTAGCAGAAGAAGGCGCCGGGAGCCTGGGTCATGATGGAGATCTTTGCCACGCTGTCCGGAATGATCTGGAAGCCCAGCCAGGTGCCGCTGCCCAGAACTTCGCGGAGGGTAGCCATCAGAGTAGCGGTGAGGGTGTAGCCAATGCCCATGCCCACGCCGTCCAGTGCAGAATCCACTACGCTGTTCTTGCAGGCGAACATCTCGGCACGACCCAGGATGATGCAGTTGACAACGATCAGCGGCAGGAACACGCCCAGTGCGTTGTACAGGCTTTCCATGTAGGCCTGCATGAACATCTGCACGATGGTAACAAAGCCTGCGATGATCACGATGTAGCAGGGCAGATGCACCTTGCCGGGGATCACTTTCCGCAGCAGGGAGATCATGATATTGGAGCACACCAGCACGAAGGTGAAGGCGGCGCCCATGCCCAGAGCGCTGGAAACTGCGGTGGTAACTGCCAGAATGGAGCAGGTACCCAGAACCAGACGCAGAACGGGGTTCTCTTTGATGATGCCGTTGGTAAGGATGCTTACCTTGGACTTATTTTCTTGTGCCATTTCTTACCAACCTCCTTTTATGCCAGCTCGTTGAAGCAGTTGATACAATCATTGATGGCAGCAAACAGAGCGGTGGACGAAATGGTTGCGCCACTGTACGCATCGAAATCCTGATTCATCACAATGTTCTTGGTGCCGTCCATGCCGTTGAACTGTGCCAGATAGTCATCGGTGGACACATTGGAGCCGATGCCCTTGGTCTGGGTAGAAGCGTCTACCCAGATGCCGGTCTCGGCACCGTTGGCGTCAAAGCCCATGATCACGGTCAGGATGCCGCCGTCAAAGCCCTTTTCCTCGGCCTTGATGGCAATGCCGCCGTCGGGAGCCTTTACCACGCCGGTCACATTGGCGGTGGTGTAGTCGGTCACTTCCTCCAGCGTAGCTGCGTCGGAAACAGAAGGCATCACGCTGACGTATGCCTTCAGGGTAGTGCGCCGGGTGTTCTCAGCAATGACCGGAGCGGTCATGCCGTTCACCAGAGCCAGCAGCAGGCTGACGATCAGGGAGATGACGGTCAGCACCACGATGGGCTTGCCGGCGGTCTCCCAGCTGGAATTTGCAGACTTACTCATTTGTCAGCACCCTCCTTTGCTTTTTTTGCAGGCTTGATGTAGCCATACGGGGTCTGACGGGTCAGATCGTTGATGTAGGGGACCCACAGGTTCATGAACAGCAGTGCGAAGGACACGCCCTCGGCGTAGCTGCCCCAGAAGCGGATGGCGAAGGTCACGATGCCCAGGCACACGCCGTACACCAGCTTGCCCTTCAGGGTGAAGGGGCTGGTGACGTAGTCGGTAGCCATAAACACAGCGCCGAACAGCAAGCCGCCGGACAGGATGCCTGCCAGTGCAGCGTGGAGATCCTTGGTAGCGATGAGGTAGAAGATGAACATGCTGCCCACATAGGAAGCGGGGATGGCGATGCTGATGGTCTTGGTCGCGACCAGATAGATCAGACCCAGAACGATCGCCAGAGCGCAGGTCTCGCCCAGAACACCGCCGTGGATGCCCATGAACAGATCCAGCAAGCTCAGCTTGGACTTATCTGCCACTGCCAGCGGGGTAGCGCTGGACAGCTGGTCCACCGCTGCATCCGGGAACACCCACTTGTTCATGGAACCGGCAAAGCTGACGAACAGCACGATACGACCCACCAGAGCGGGGTTGGCAAAGTTCATGCCGATGCCGCCAAACAGCTGCTTGACGATAACGATCGCCACCAGGTCGCCGATGATCAGCTGACCCAGAGGCATGCCCACAGGCACGTTCATAGCCAGAATGATGCCGGTGACCACAGCGGACAGGTCGCTGATGGGGTTGGGCTTTTTCAGCAGCTTGCAGTACAGCCACTCAAACACCACACATGCCGCCACGGACACCGCAGTGACCAGCAGGGCACGCATACCAAAAATGATCGCAGAGGCGACCACGCAGGGGCACAGCGCCACGATGACATTAGCCATGAGACCGGCAGTGGTCTCTTCGCTGCGCACGTGCGGGGACGCCGAAACAATAAGCTTCGTATCCATTACTTATTGCCTCCTTTTTTGATTTCACCAAGGTAGAACGCCTTTGCCAGGCTCATGGTCTGGGTCACCGGGCGCTTTGCCGGGCAGACGAAGGAGCAGCTGCCGCAGTTGAAGCAGTAGTCTGCATGGAGCTTGCCCAGCTCCTGCACGTCACGGGCAGCGTAGGCGTTTGCCACCTCCACAGGCTCCAGACCCATGGGGCAGTACTCCACGCAGCGACCGCAGCGGATGCAGGGGTTTACCACAGCAGGCTGTGCTGCTGCCTCGCTGAGCAGGATCAGACCGGAAGTGGTCTTGGTGGTAGGATAGCTCAGATCCTTTACGGCGGGACCCATCATGGCGCCGCCTGCCACCACCTTGCCCAGCTGGACGCCGCCCTTGACGCCGGCAAAGTCGATGATGTCCTGATAGGAGGTACCCACCGGCACCACCACGTTCTGGGGCTTCTCGCAGGCATCGCCGTCCACGGTGATGGTGCGCTCCACCACCGGCATACCGGTGGCAAGGTACTTGCCCAGAGTGGAAACGCTGGTAACGTTCATGACGATGGCACCTGCATCTGCAGGCAGACCGCCGTGAGGAACCTCGCGGCCCAGGCACTTTTCAATGAGGATCAGCTCTGCGCCGGTGCCGTAGACGCTGGGCAGGGGCTTTACCTCAATGGCAGCATCGCCGCTGGTCTTTTTGCACAGCAGGTCGATGCACTCGGGCTTGTTGTTCTCGATGCCGATGACGCACTTGGGAATGCCGGTGTACTCCAGCACAGCCTTGATGCCCCGGATGATGTCATCGCTGCAATTCAGCATCTCCTGGGTATCGCTGGTGAGCCACACCTCACACTCGGAGGCGTTGATCAGCAGGGTGTCCACCGTCTGCTTGGGCTGCAGTTTCACATCGGTGGGGAAGCCTGCGCCGCCCAGACCGACCAGACCGCACTCCCGCACAGCGGCAAGGAAACTTGCCTTATCGGTGACTTCGGGTGCCTTCACGGCAGGGTCCACCGTCTGCTTGCCATCGGTCTTGATCACAACAGAATCGCACATGCGACCATTGGACAGACGGAAGGGCTCTACAGCGGCAACGGTGCCGGAAACACTAGAGTGGATGTTTGCGGAAACAAAGCCGCCTGCCTCACCGATCTTGGTGCCGACAAAGACTTCATCGCCTTTTTTAACCAGAGCCTTGGCGGGTGCGCCAATGTGCTGGCTCATGAGGATGCGTACCTGCGCGGGCAGAGGCATCGGGACCGGTTTGCTGGCAGCAGTTGCTTTGTCATGCGGCGTATGCGCGCCAAGCGCCGCACGTTTCAGCTTGTTCAACATGGAATTCAAATCCCCCATTCTGCTTGAATTGCCGTCCCCGCACCCATGCAGGCGCACTGGTACAGGGACAGCAGCTGCTTAACACACTTATTGTATCATTTTGGCGTGGGAAGTCAACGACATGCAGGCAAAAATGATGCATTTTCCTCTACTTTCTGGGCGAAATGTTGTGATTAGTTACAACTAACAACTTCATTTTTTCTTCTGCGCCCCCTTTACAGAGGTTTGCCTTTGTGCCTTGAATATGGTATACTTATGCCATGCTAAAATTGCGGAACGTCCCCCGCTCCGCGCAAGATCCATCAAGGAGGCTTTTACCATGAAATTTCTCAAGGCTCTGCTTGCCGTGCTCACCACTCTTGCCGTTGCTTTCACCGCTGCGCTGCTGCTCTGGCAGGACAAAAACGCTCCCCGTTATATCCACATCTACGACAACGAGCAGTAATCATTCCAGAACCAACAAGCCCCCCCGGCACAGCGGATGCGCAGCATCCTGTGCCGGGGGGCTTTGCCGTCTCAGTAGATGGTGATGATCATAAATTTCAACTTCAGCAGGCTGCCGCATGCCATGCCCACATAGGCGGCGTCTCCGTTCGTCGCCACCTCCTGATCAAAGAACTTGTCCTCGGTGATGCGGTCCGGGTTGAAGACGACCATGGAGGTCTTGTACCCCCTGCCCTCCACGCTGCTGCAGGCAAGGTTCATGGACCAGTTTGCCAGCACAGTGCCCAGTTCTTCGGTGTACAGCATGGTCTCCATAAAGTCCACGGTCTGCTGGGCGTAGCTGTCCGCCTCGGCATTCCGGGTCAGGGGCTGGAGCCCGTAATTCTGGGTCCGCACATTATTCAGCATCTCCAGTGCACGGTCCTCCGGGGGCTGGAATGTCATACACCCGCTGAGTACCGCCAGTGCCAGCGCTGCCGCCAGCATCACCGCAATACACCGTCTGATCTTTTTCATAATTCAACCCTCCTCGTTGTTTTTCCGCCCTTGGGGGCGGTGCCGTCTGGTTTTATACTATTCCCCTCTCCGGGGCAGGTCAATGGACAAACCTTACAAAAAAAGCCGCTGAATTTCGTCAGCGGCTTTCTGTTCCTTGTATCCTGCGGATCAGTAAACGAGGATGATCATGGTCTTAGTGTCGCCCACAACTGCCAATGCCATGCCCACTACGGTTGCGGAGCCATCCTGTGCGACACTCTTACCCAGCAGATCCGACACGGTGGAGAAATCCGGGTTATCCAGATAGCACATGGTCTTATAGCTCTTGCCGTCTGCTGTTGTCATCACCAGATCCCAGGCCGCACGATCCAGCTCGCTATCAAAATGGCTGCTGCCGCTGAGGGCAGAACTCAACAGCTTCTGGTACTCATTGGCAAAATCCCTTGCATGGGCATTTGCCTCTTCGCTCCACTCCAGTGCCGCCACACCGTTCTGAGCACGTGCCTCGTTCAGCTCGTTGCGCACCTTTTCCTGAGTGGGAGAGATGCTGGAGCAGGCGGTCAGCACCACCATTGCCATCACTGCCGCAAGAACTGCCGCTGCCATTCGCTTGATCATTTTCATATGGATATCCTCCTTTTTTGTTGCGCTCCTTATACCCCTAAGGAGCTTTTACTTTAAGAGTTTAAATCCCTCTGGCACATTCTGTCAATGTACAGTTTCCACAAAAAAAGCCGCTGGATTTCGTCAGCGGCTCCGGGCTCAGTAATTTTTCTGGCAGCCCAGCAGAAACTTCATGTAGGCAAAGGTCCGGTCCTGTCCCAGATCCCGCACCATTTTCAGGAGCTTTTCCAGCAGGGCACGGGTGTCCGGGTGCAGCAGGTAATGATCCCGGCTGCGCTGGTAGTACTCCCATGCAGAGGCATCGGTGTACTTGTCTCCCAGATAGATCTGGCTTGCCGCCACCCGATCGCAGACCATCTCGCAGACATACCGCAGAGGGATCTTCATGCCGGTAAGCCCCGCCTTGGTGGTGCTGTAGTCGATCCAGTATTCCAGATGGTGCTTGTTGCGCCCCTTGTGGTGGAGCCAGGCAGAGGTATAGCCCTTTGCCGCCCGCTCTGCCTCGTTGGGACTGTGGTCGCCCTGATAGTAGATGCAGCCGGGGATGAACTCGGTGGGGCTGTACTTGCTCAGGTCGTGTGCCAGCCCCTGCTCATACAGCCCGCAGGCAAAACAGTACTGCATCACCAGCAGCTTGTGCCGGGTAATGGTCTCAAAATGCCCTTTGATGTTCATGGTGTCATTGCCTCCATCGCACCGTGACCCTGCCCTCTTTCAGGTTCCGCAGGTCGTCGCTCTCGGAAAAATCCTCCCGGTCCCGGGTAAGGCTGGGGTTGTAGTAGGGATCGTCCAAAATACTCTCCCTGCCGTGGACCTGATACAGTCGCTGCTGCTCGGCGGCAAACCGCCGTGCCTTTACCGGGTCTTTTTCGTCGCCGCCCCGGCTCTTGCTCTCGTAGTGGGTCAGCTGGGCGTAGGGGGTCCACGCAATGCGGTACCCCGCATCCCGCACCCGCAGGCAGAAGTCCACATCGTTGAAGGCAACGGCAAACTTCTCGTCCAGCCCTCCCAGTTTGTCCCACACGCCGGTCTTTACCAGCAGGCACGCCCCGGTAACGGCAGAAAAATCCTGCACGGTGGCAGCCCGGAACATATAACCGCTGCCCCCTGCCTTTTTGTACTTGTGGCTGTGTCCGGCGTAGCCGCCCAGACCTGTAATAACTCCGGCGTGCTGAATGGTGTCATCGGGATACCACAACATCCCGCCGCAGACTGCCGCCCCGCCGGGGTGGGCGCACTGCCGCAGCAGCTCGGTGAGCCAGTCCCCGTTGCGGACCTCCACATCATTGTTCAGCAGCAGCAGATATTCCCCGCTGGCATATTTCCGTCCAAAATTATTGATGCCGGAGAAATTGAAGCCCTTTTTGGGGTAGGTGACCACCCGCAGCCCCTCGTAGCGCTGCTGCGCCTGCCGGTAGTAGGCGGCAGTTCCGGGGTCGGTGGAGTTGTTCTCCACCACGATGACCTCGTAGTTCTCCCACAGGGTCCTGGTCCAGATGCTGCGGAGGCACTTTTCCAGATCCTCGGTGTGGTCCTTGTTGGGGATGAGGATGCTGACTTTGGGGCTGCCCACGATGTCCCACTTTACCCGGTAGGTGCTGGGGAACAGCCCCTCCTCCACGGTGCCGGTGCGCCCGGTACGGGTCAGGTGGTCCGCCAGCGCCTTTCTTGCCGCTGCCGCCACATAGGGCTTTGCCCCGGTGCCCCCGGAGGTAGAACCGGCGTGGACCCGCCAGTAATACAGCACCTGGGGCAGGTGCGCCGCACCGCCGGTCTTTTCCACCAGCCGCAGGAACAGGTCGTGGTCCTGACTGCCGTCACACTCCGGACGCTCGCCCCCCAGCTGGTCCCACAGGGCTTTTTTGAACACCGCCAGATGGCAGATGTAGTTGCAGCACAGCAGGTAATCCGGGGCGTAGTCCGGCTTGAAGTGCGCCGCCGTGGGGCGGCGGATGTCCTTGGTGAACAGTGCCTCGTCGCTGTAGAGGAAGCCGTCCGGCTCCCCCCGCTGCCGCAGCTGCAGGATGCCCCTACCCATAGCATACAGCGCATGGGGGGCAAGGATGTCATCGTGATCCGCCAGCCCCAGATATTCTCCGGTGGCAAGGCTTGCGGCGGCGTTGGTATTGGCGGCGATGCCCTGATTTTCGATCTTTTTATATACGATTCGTTTATTTTTATGCTGATATTCCTTTACGATCTGTCCCACCTCCGGGTGATGGTCATCCGAAGCGTCTGCAAGGCAGAGCTGCCCGTTGGGGGCGGTCTGGTTCACAAAGGAATCCAGAAAATCCCGCAGGTATTTTTCCGGGGTATTATACAACGGCGTAAGGATGCTGATGGTGGGCAGACCACAGTTTTTTGCTGTTTTGCCTGCCATCTCCTCCCGCTGTGCCGCCAGCACCTTTTTGGCGGGCAGGTACCGTGCCCGCTTGCCAAAACAGCGGCGCTTTACAAAGCCTGCGCCCCGCCGCAGCATGGTGGGCAGACCCTCTTCCCGGGTGAGCTGCACCGCATAGCCAGCAAGTTCTCTGGCACGTTTCAATCGCAGATCCATGGTCACGCCTCGCCCCGCTGCACTGCCTTGTAGGCATTGCAGACCGTCTGGGTATCCCCGTTCATTTTCAGGTGTCCGTGGCTCAGCCATGCCACCTTGCTGCACATCCGTTCGATCTGCTCAATGGAATGGGACACCAAGATCACAGTAGTCCCCCCTGCCATCAGCTCCTGCATCCGCTTTTCGCACTTCTGCTGAAACAGGAAATCGCCCACCGACAGCACCTCGTCGGCAATGAGGATGTCCGGCTTTGTGATGGTGGCAATGGCAAAGCCAATGCGCGCCACCATGCCGGAGGAGTAATTCTTCAGGGGCACATCCAGAAAATTCTGCAGCTCACTGAACTCCACGATCTCGTCAAACTTTTCGTCCAGATACTTAGGGGAGAAGCCCAGCACCGTGCCGTTGAGGTAGATATTCTCCCGGGCGGTCAGGTCCATGTCAAAGCCTGCGCCCAGCTCGATGAGGGGGGCAATGGTGCCGTTTACCGTCACCTTGCCCTTGCTGGGCTTGTACACCCCGGCAATGGTCTTGAGCAGGGTGGATTTGCCGGAGCCGTTGAGCCCCACCAGCCCGTAGAAATCCCCGGGCATGATGTCCAGGCTCACGTTCTTCAGGGCGTAGAATTCGTCGTATTGCAGCCGCCCCTGCACCATGGCAAGAAAATATTCCTTCAGACTCTCGTGCTTTTCGGTGGAGAGGTTGAAGCACATGGAAACATTGTCCACTTTGATGATCGGTTCCATTGTTCTTCCTCCTTAAATGTGCAGCACAAAGCGGTCCTGAGTTTTGCGGAACACCCACACGCCCACCACCATGGACAACAGGGCACAGCCGCCGCAGACCGCAAACATGTTAAAGTCCAGCGGGATGCCCCACATCACCGTGCGGCGGAATCCCGTGATATACCAATACATGGGGTTCAGTTTAATGATCTGCTGCATATTGAACCCGCCGATGGAAAAGGTCATCTGGGTGGGATCGTAGAAAATGGCGGAGAAATACAGCAGCGCCGTGATGAACACGCTCCAGATGTGCATGATATCCCGGAAGAACACCGTTGCCGCCGCCAGAAACAGCCCCACACCCAAGCTGAAAAAGAACAGGGTAACCAGCGGATACACCGCCTCGATGAGGGTCAGATGGAAAGGTGCCCCGGTAAAGATCATCACCAGCAACAGCGCCACAAAACTGAACACGCAGTTCACCATGGCAAAGCAGCACTTCTCCAGTGGGAAGATATACTTGGGGATATACACCTTTTTCAGCAGGGGTGCGGCGCTGAGGACGCTGCTCATGCCGGTGGCAGTAGCCTCGTTGAAAAAGTTGAACAGCAGCTGACCGCACATGAGAAAGACGGCAAAATTGTCGATGCCGCTGCCCCGCATATCCATGAGGCTGCTGAACACCGCCCAGTACACAAGGCACATGAGCAGCGGGTTCAGCACGCTCCACACCACACCCAGAAAGCTGCGTCGGTATTTGAGCTTGAAATCACGGCTCACAAGGTTCCACAGCAGGTACCGGTACCGCCAGAAGCCGTTCCACATTGCCTTCCATTTTGCCACAGACCATCACCACTTTTCAAAGTATTCAAACTTCTGTGCTGCAAAGGGCTCGTGCAGCTTGTCCTTTGCGCTGGTCTTGTGCTCGCAGCCACAGTCCGGCCACTGAACATTAACGGTGGGGTCATCGTAGGGGATGCCGCCCTCACTGGTGGGGTCGTAGACATCGGTGCACTTGTAGCAGAACTCCGCCACATCGCTGAGCACCAAGAAGCCGTGGGCAAAACCCTCGGGGATATAGAACATCTTCTTGTTGTCCTCGGACAGGGTCACACCCACCCACTTGCCAAAGGTGGCGCTGTGAGGACGGCAATCCACTGCCACGTCGTAGACTTCGCCCTTGGTCACCCGCACCAGCTTGCCCTGGGTGTGGTTCTTCTGGAAGTGGAGACCCCGCAGCACGCCCCGGGTGGAACGGCTCTGGTTGTCCTGCACAAACTCCTTGTCGATGCCTGCAGCCACAAACTGGTCTTTCTGGTAGGTCTCCATAAAGTAGCCCCGGTCGTCGCCAAACACCTGCGGTTCAATGACCACCACACCGGGAATTTCGGTCTCAGTAAACGTAAACTTGCCCATCTTTTTTACCTCTCTTTTGTGAAGCATTTAAAAATTTATCTGGAAAAGTCTGTTTTGACGCAGGCTTTTACGCTGTATGGATCTCAGCGGCGACGGCTCTTCTGCCGGGCACGGCGTTTTTTGCGGCTGCTGTACCGCATCACCAGCATCGTGACCCCCGCTGCTGCCGCCGTGCAGCTCAGGGAGATGACTGCCAGCAGCCCTGCGCTGCTTTTGGGTTCCACGTCTCCTGCCGCCGGCAGCCGGGTGCCGGCGCACTGCTGCAGCACTTCTTCCAGACCCTGGATCTGGGCTTCCACCTTTACGGTGCTGCTTTCCTGCCGGTCAGAGCCTTGGACGGTATACACGGCATACACCTCCGGGTCGGTGCCCAGCAGATACTGCTCCGGCAGCTCCAGCGAAACGGTAACGTCCGACGCTGTAAGCCCTTCTGCCAGCAGCAGCTTTGTGCCCGGGTCGGTGACGGTGACGGTACCGATGTTCTCCCCGCCGCCTGCCACCGGCAGCTGTGCCGTGACGGTGGCTGCCGGGATCTGGGTGTAGCCGGTAAAGTTTGCAAAGGCGTAGTCCAGCAGGGTCCGCACATCGTTGTATTTGTCGGTGCTCAGCTGACTTTCCATGGTAACGCAGATCAGCCGCACCCCGTTGCGCTCTGCGAGACAGGCGTAGCTGTACCGGGCGGTGTCGGTGTAACCCAGCTTGGAGCCCCGGACGTCCGAGATATAATACCGGCTGGAGCCGATGCGGATCTTGTCCTGCTGGGAAAAATAGCGGATCACCGGCTGGATGTTGGTGGAGGACATGGTGTACATCTCGTTGCGGGTGAACACTTCTTCAAAACCCGGCTGCTCCAGCGCCCACCGCAGGATCTGCGCCATGTCGTAGCAGCTGGTGTAGTGGTCCTCCCCGCTGATGCCGTGGGGGTTGGCAAAGTGGGTGTGCTGCAGCCCCAGCCGCTGCACCTGCCGGTTCATCTTTTCCACGCCCCCGGCAATGGTTCCGCCGCCAAAATACTCCGCCAGCAGGTTTGCACCGTCGTTGGCACTTGCCATCTGGGTGGCATACAGGGCATCCACAAGGGGAACCTCTTCCCCTTCCTGCAGGGCGATGTGGCTGGAATCCGTGCCTGCCAGCGAGTAGACATCCTCGTGGCTCACGGTAAGGTTTACCCCCTCCCAGTTCCCCTGCGCTTTGGCACAGGCAAGACCCAGCGTCATCACCTTGGTGATGGACGCCGGGTGCAGCTCCATGTTCATATTCTGTTGTGCCAGCACCAGTCCCGTGTCGGCATCTATGATGCAGTAGGCGCGGGTCGCCGCCAGTGCAGGTCCCGCCGCAGCCGCCCCGGGGCTGAACACGGCACACACCGCCAGCACCACGGCACAAAACGCCGCTGTGAGTTTTTTCATGGGGTTTTTCTCCCTTTGGTTATTTGCTGCCTGTCGTGCCGCTCCGGCAAAGCATCGAGTTCAGTATACCACATTTTGCTCCGGCTGAAAAGACATTCCGCCCCTTTGCCCCAGCAGCACCGGCTGCAGCTGCCGCCCCTGCAGCGCTGCCTCCAGCGCCGCAGGCAGCAGGGCAAAGTCCGCTTTCAGGCTCTGGGGTTTTGCGGCGGCATCGTCCTGCCCGTAGGGCACAAAATAATAGTGTTTGCGCTGGTACAGCCGGGCGATGTTCTCCCCGGAAGCTCCCAGCCCGTCGTTGGTGGACACCGCCAGCACCACCGGCTTTCCCACCCGCAGCAGGCTTTTTGCCGCCATGGTCACCGGGGTATCCGAGATGCCTGCCGCCAGCTTTGCCAGCGTGGTGCCGGTGCAGGGTGCTACCACCAGCCCCTGCGCCAGCTGCCGGGGACCCAGCGGCTCCACCCCCTGCAAGCTGTCCAGCACCGGATGCCCGGTGACCTCCTGCAGACTCTGCCGCCAGTGGTCGCCGGTGCCAAACCGGCTGTCCTGCCGGGCGGCAAAGCTCATCACCGGCAAAAGTTCCCAGCCCTGCTCCACCAGCTCCTGCGCCGCTTCCAGACCCCGGCGCAGGGTGCAGAAGCTGCCGCACACCGCAAAGACCACCGGACCCTTTTTCTGCCTTGTCATAGTATCTCCTCCCGCTCCCGCAAAATCGCCTGCACCGTCCGTGCCACCGCCTCCCCCGCCGTCTCCGGCGCACACACTGCCGGCAGGCTCAAAGCGTGGATGGCATGGTGTCCAAGGCAGGCGGCAGCGGCAAAATCGGTGCCGCCGGGCTTGGAGGCAAGGTCCACGATCAGGCTCCCTGCCGGCAGGCTGCTCAGCCGCCGCCGGTCCAGCACCGGTGCCGGGATAGTGTTTACCACCGTGTCTGTGGCTGCCGTCTCCAGCCGATCCAGCGGCACCGCCCGGAGACCAAGACTTTCGGCAAGGGCACGCTGCTGCGCCCGTCGTGCCGCCACCGTCACCTGCGCCCCCAGCCCTGCCAGCCGCAGCCCCAGTGCCTGCCCCACGGTGCCAAAACCCAGCAGCAGGATGCCGCTGCCCCACAGGGTCCTCCGCCGGTGCTGCATCAGCAGGGCGATGCAGCCCTCCGCCGTGGGGATGGCGTTGTACACCGTCAGCTCCGGGCGGGCAAAGTAATCCACCAGCTCCACCCCTGCCTGCCGGGCAAGGGTCTTTGCCGCTGCCGACACCTTGCCCCCCAGCGCAAGAGCGCCGGGTCTTGCCGCCCCCAGCAGCTCCCCAAGGGCAGTGCCCTCAGCCTCCAGCGGCAGGGGCAGCAACAGGTAATCCGCCCGGGGGACCTGCTCCGCCCCGCCTACGGCGTAGCCGGCAGCTGCCAGCGCCCGCCCTGCCGCCGCCTGCCGGGCGTCCTGCCCCAGCACCGCAAACTGTTTTGTGCCCGCCATCTGCATTCCTCCCCCGGCTTTTGTGCCATCCTATGCCCCTGCCCCGCCGGATGTGCCCCAAAGACGCAAAAATCCCCCGGCGGTTGCCGGGGGATAAAGCCGTTTTTCAGTTTTCTGTACTCAGCAGGCTACGGCAAAGACTGTGACCACATGTACTTCCAAGTCGCTTATGGTGGTGGCGATGCCCACATAATCCGCATTCAACACGCCAAGCTTATCCTTTGCACTCGTCTTGAGGAATGTACTCAGATCGTAGTTGCCGTTCATGTACCGGATCACCGGGACCTTGTAGACGTCGACATAGACCACTCTGGCATAGCCGTGTTCGGTCTTGATGATCCCCTTATTTACCTCCTGCTTGCAGTAGTTGTTCCAGTCCGCAGCGGTCAGGGTGTCATCCAGCAGCTTCTGGTAGGTCGTGCTCAGGGCTGCACTGGCACGCCGGTCCAGCACCTTGTCCCGCACAATAAGGTTGGTGGCACCGTACTCGCCGGTACGCAGCCCATTGACCTTTTCAAGAAAGAGATCCGTGCCGCTGGGTCCGCCCTCCCCGTCACTGCACGCCGTCAGCATCACCAGTGTCAGTGCCGCCGCCAGCAGCAGCGCCAGTGCTTTTTTAAATTTCCGCATGTTGAAAGCCTCCTCTGGTATTGGTTTTTCCGCTTTGGGGCATACGCCCCGCCCTGCTCTCAGTTTACCCTTTTGACGCAGTTCCGTCAAGGTTTTTCCTCCGGGAACCGCAAAAAATCCCCCGGCAGACGCCGGGGGACACAGTTGTTATTGGCTGCTAGGCTCAGTACATATCGACAATGATAGCGCAGATCCGCATCTGACCCCTGTACGAGACCGCATACACGCCGATGTAGTCACCGTTCACCGTGCGGATGTCGCTGTTGGATGCGATTTTGTAATTACCGGAATAGTAACTGTCGCTGCTCACATTAAACCAGTCCATATAGGTGCATTTACCGTCGCTGCCCCACGTATTCAGGACCTTATTTCTGGCAACCAGCAGCTCAGACAATGTAATTTTTCCGTCCAGGTACATGGTGTACAGTTCCACACCGGATTTTGCCGCTTCGTCAAGATCCGCATTACGGACCAGCGTCGAGCGATAGTTTTCACTGCGTGCCTGGTTGACACGGTTTACAAACATCGTTCTGCCGTCCACAGGACCATAGCCGCCACCGCCGCCGCAGCCCGTCATGACCACCAGCATCAGTACCACTGCCAGCAGCAGTGCAGACAATTTTTTGATCTTTTGCATAATGAATGCCTCCTTTGTTTTTTGTTCACTGCCAAAAGCAGAAACCCCTTTCTGCTCAACTCAATTTTACCCCTTGGTTTTGTGCCGTCAAGAACTTTTTGAACATTTTATGATAAGTTTGTGAACACGCACAGAACATTTCCTCTATTTTTGTAATTTTTACCAAAGCAAAAACTCCCCCGGCAGACGCCGGGGGAGTCGATCTTGGTTTATTTACAAACGGATGTGCCGCCCTGACTGTAGCACACCTTTTTACTTCAGGAACTTATCCACGGCACGAGCCACGATGCCGCCCAGAATGCCGGAAACAAGGAACTCTGCCACGCCCTGAATGCCAACCAGCAGCACCACGAACATAAAGGGGTTTGCGGCGCCCTTGACGGACACCAGATTCTGCACGTAGTCGCAGCCGTAGAAGGCGAGGACGATGTAGCCCATAAAGAACACGGTGTTCAGGAAGGGGGCGCTCATGGCGCTGACCAGATAGCTCCAGGTGCCGGGCTTGTCAAAGCCCTTGAGACCCCGGAAGATCAGACCGCAGCACAGACCCATGAGCACACGCATGCCCACACACAGGATAAAGGTGTTCAGGGGACTTACCTGGAACAGGGCGCCGGTCATGGCAGAAGCACCGGTGATGGCATCGTAGAAGCTCACGGCGCCAAACACGCCGCCCAGCAGCGCACCCACGGCGGGTCCCATGGTGATGGCACCCACCGCAATGGGAAGGGTCAAAAAGCTCATGTACAGGGGACCCACGGGCACACTGCCCAGACCCACCAGCTTCATGACGATCTCGATGGCAACCAGAAGAGCCACACGGGTAAGAGTTTTGGTATCTTTCATATTCAGTTTTCCTCCTGCTGCCGTTCCGCCCAGTTTGTCGGATACGGCGCAAACCTGCCCGCTCTTTGCGGGTTTTGTATCAATATTCGGATCAATTGGAGCCGCTGTCAGGGCGTGTCCAACCGCAGATCGCTTATCTGTCCCCGGGGAAGCGCACCCCCGCCGTACGGCGTGCCACCGTCAGTACCCGGCTCACCGCAATGCTGGTATCCTGCATCCGGGTGCACAGTTCCTGATCACCGGTCTCCATCGCCCGGGCAAAGACTTCAAATTCCGCCGCCTGCCGGGGTCTGCCGCCGTTGAGGTTGTAGTGTTCCTCCTTGCCCTCGTTGGGGTGGAAGGTGACTCCGCCGCACCGGTTGGCGGTGGATTTTTGCAGGATATACCCCTTGGTGCCCTGTATGACATACCGTGCCGGGGCTCCGCAGTCCTTGGCGGCGATGCTCACCGCCTTAAAGCCGCTGTAGTCCATGGTAAGGATGCCGCTGGTGTCAATGTTCCGCTCCATGTTGGCGGTATAATGCACCTGATTGGGCTCTCCGAAGAGTCCCACGATATAGCTGATGTTGTAGACCCCCAGGTCCATCAGTGCGCCCCCTGCACAGGCAGGGTCAAAGGACGGGGCTACCTGCCCTGCGCAAAAGGCGTCGTACCGGCTGGAATACTGGCTGAAATTGCACTGCACCAGCTTTACGGTGCCCACCCGGGGCAGCAGCTCCCGGATCTTGCCGTAATTTTCCAGATACTGGGTGGTGACTGCCTCAAAGAGGAACACATTTTTGCGCCGTGCCAGCGCCACAAGTTCCTCGGTCTGGGCTGCCGTGGGGGTCATAGGCTTTTCCACGATCACGTGCCTGCCCGCTTCCAGCGCCACCCGCACGAACCGGGTATGCTGCATATTGGGCACCGCAATGTAGACCACGTCCACCCACTGCAGCAGTTCCAGATAATTGGTGGTGTGCTGGGGCACGCCGTACTGCCGGCACAGCTCCTGTGCCAACGGGGCGCTGTGCTCGGTGCTGCACACCGCCTGCACCGTAAACGGTCCCTGCTCCACAAGCCATGGCAGAAATTCCTGCACGATCATGCCCGTGCCAAGAATGCCTAGTTTCATGGTGATATTCTCCCTTTTCCTGTCCTCTCAGCCCACCAGCGCTTCCGGTTCCCGGCAGCTGCGCTTTCGGGGATACGGACGCTTTGCATGGGGGTATTCCCGCGTTCCGTGCTTTTTGCCGCCCCCTGCGCCGTGATGGGAAGGAGCATTGAGCTGGTACAGCAGTGCCAGCCCCTTCATGAGCATCTCCGGGTCGTAGGTCAGGGGATGGCGGCACAGGGGGGTGACGTACTTTGCCAGCCCGCCGGTGACCACCAGCGTCACCGGCTGCCCCAGCTCCTCTTCAATGCGCTGCACCATGCCGTCAATGAGCACAGCGGTGCCCATCACCGACCCCGACAGCATACAGCTTTCGGTGTTGGTGCCGATGGCGCCTTTGGGGGAGGCAAGGTGCACCTGGGGCAGCTGGGCGCAGCGGTCCCCCAGTGCCCGCAGCCCGGTGGAAAGCCCCGGGCAGATGACCCCGCCCCGGAACACCCGGTCGGCGTCCACCACATTAAAAGTGGTGGCGGTGCCCAGATCCACTGTGACCACCGGCAGAGGGAAATTTGCCGCCGCATAGGCAGCGTCCACCAGCCGGTCCTTGCCCACGGCACGGGGGTCATCCACCCCCATGGTAAGCCCGGTGCGGATCTCCGGGGAGATGATCACCGGTTTTTTGCCGGTGTAGTACCGGGCGCACTCTGCCAGCGCCCCGGTGATCTGGGGTACGACGCTGGTGAGCACCGCCCCCTCAAAGTGCACCGGACGCTCCGGATGGCGGCGATGCGAAAAAATTTTGTCCATTTCCACACGGTATTCTGCTGCCGTGCGGGTGCGCACGGTGTCCATGCGCGCCACAAAGCATACACGTCCGTCCCGGATGCCCCCAAGGGCGACGGTGGTGTTGCCTACATCAATGGCTAAGATCATAATTCAGTTTCCTCTTTTGAACAGCGCTGTGCGCCGTAGGGCGGAAGATACAGCCTTCCCCATCGCAAGGGTCTGTCGTTTCTTTGTCAAGCTGTATTTTACCGCATTTTTGCTCAGGATACAAGTCTGTGCAAATATTTTGTTGTGCTGGCGGAACTTTTGCATTATACTTAGGGAAGATATGTGGAAACAGTATGTTTTTACAGGAGGTTTATTGCATGGATCTAAATGGCAAGTGCGTCCTTCTGGGCGTAACCGGCGGTATTGCCGCCTATAAAATGGCAAACGTAGCAAGTGCGCTGCGGAAGCTGGGTGCCGATGTAGAGGTCATCATGACCCAAAACGCCACCCAGTTCATCACCCCTCTCACCTTCGAGACCCTCACCGGGCACAAGTGTATGGTGGACACCTTTGACCGGGACTTCAAGTTTGAGGTCACCCACATCTCCCTGGCAAAAAAGGCGGATGTAATCCTTGTTGCACCTGCCACCGCCAACGTCATCGCCAAAATGGCGCACGGCATTGCCGACGATATGCTCACCACCGTGGTGCTTGCCGCCGGCTGCCCCAAGCTGGTGTCTCCCGCCATGAACACCGGTATGCTGGAAAATCCCATCACACAGGACAACCTTGCCACTCTGGAGCGGTACGGCTTTACGGTGATCCCGTCCGAAAGCGGGGTCCTTGCCTGCAAGGATGTGGGCAGCGGTCGCCTGCCCAAGGAAGAGGTGCTGCTGGAGCACATCCTCCACACCATCGCCCGTCCCAAGGACCTTGCGGGGGTCCGGGTGGCGGTCACCGCCGGACCCACTCAGGAGGCGCTGGACCCGGTGCGGTACCTGACCAACCATTCCACCGGCAAGATGGGCTACGCCCTTGCCCGTGCCGCTGCCATGCGGGGAGCAGAGGTGACCCTGATCCACGGTGCCACCGCCCTGCCGCCGGTGCAGTTTACCACCGATGTGCCGGTGACCACCGCCCAGCAGATGTACGAGGCTGTCACCAGCCGCTTTGAGGACACCGATGTGCTGATCATGGCAGCTGCCGTGGCGGATTACCGTCCCGCCACCGTGGCAGATAACAAGATCAAGAAAAAGGACGGGGATATGTCTATTCCGCTGGAGCGGACCCCGGATATCCTGGGCACCATCGGACCCCAAAAGACCCACCAGTTCCTCTGCGGTTTTTCCATGGAGACCAAAGATCTTGTGGAAAACTCCGCCGCCAAGCTGACCCGGAAAAATCTGGACATGGTGGTCGCCAACAACCTCAAGGTCGCCGGAGCAGGCTTTGGGGTGGACACCAATGTGGTCACCTTCATCACACCTGACGGCACCCGGGAGCTGCCTCTCATGAGCAAGGCGGACGTGGCAGATGCCATTCTGGACGAGATCCTGCGCCGCCGCGGATAACAACAACGGGGCCGCTGCACCAGATAACGTGCAGCAGCCCCGTTTGTCATTTTTCCTTCCGGGCAAAAACGATGCCGATGGTACCGGGTCCGGAATAGCCGCCAATGGTGGTGCCGATGTCCGTCCGGTAGCACTCCTTAAAGGAGCCGTACTTCTTCACCCCTGCTTCCACCGCCTCCATACAGCCGGGCTTGGGCTGGCAGGCGGAGATAAACACCATGCCGTCCTCAATGTCCTGCCGGTCTGCCAGACGGTCGGTGATGTACTTGCCCACGCAGATGGGCAGGCTGCCCCGGTATTTTTTGACCACCTTCAGCTCCCCGTCGATGATCTCCAGCGCCGGTTTGATGCCCAGCAGGTTTGCCCCAAAGGCAAGCACGCCGGAGCAGCGCCCGCTCTTTGCCATAAAGTCCAGCCGGTCCAGCACAAAGCTCAGTTCCACCCGCTTGGCAAGGTTCTGCAGCCGCATCTGGATATTCCGGGGCGGCAGCCCCTCCGCCGCCCACTTGGCGGCACGGAGCACAAGGTAGCCCTGCCCGGTGCAGATGTTCTGGCTGTCCACCACGTAGACGTTTCCCAGCTCTTCTGCCGCCAGACAGGCGTTCTGGTAGCAGGACGAAAGTTTGCTGCTGACCGTGATATGGATCACTGCATCGTACTGCTCCGCAAAGGGGGCAAAAAACTCTGCATACTCCACCAGATTTGCCGCTGCAGACTTGGGCGCAGCGCCACCGGCTCCCACAAATTCAAACACGTCCGCCGGATGGATGGTCACTCCGTCCAGATAGCTTTCCCCGCCCATCAGGATGTGCATGGGCATCAGGGAGATGTCCCATTTTTCCAGCAGTTCCCCGGACAGGTCACAGGTGCTGTCCGCAGTGATCTTGATCTTCACAGCTTTTCTCCTTTTTTCTGGTTTTTTGTTATAGCTACCTTTCTATTGTACCACAAAAAGATTCAAATCTGTTAGGTAAATTCTTTTGTGAATTGTAAATCTTTTGTGAAAGCATTTCATCTTCCCTCTCCCCTCCGTTTTTTCTTGTACAGATATCACAAAATCACCAAAAGATTTATGGTTCTTTCCGAAAATTCGTCTTTACCTGTTTATTTTATCGGGCAAAAATTATATAATAAGATGTATCCCAATTAAGAGAATGGAATCGGTCTGCTCTGCGGCCGTTATTTTTGGAGGTTGCCTTACTATGTTCATGTTCACCGACTACAACCAGCATCTGCTGGACAATGTAAAAAAGATCCACTTCATCGGCTGCGGCGGTTCCGGCATGTATCCGCTGATCCAGATCCTTGCTGCCAAGGGCTACCAGATCTCCGGCAGCGATGTGCTGGACGGCAGCATCATCCGCTACGAGCGGGAGCTGGGGGTCAATGTCACTCTGGGGCACAGCGCTGACAACGTAGTGGGTGCAGACATGGTAGTCTACTCCGCCGCCATCTCCAAGGACAATGTGGAACTGAATGCCGCCGCATCCTATGGCATCCCCACCATTGAGCGCAGTGTGCTGCTGGGCTATGTGAGCCGCCTGTACAAGCAGAGCATCTGCGTCTCTGGCACCCACGGCAAGACCACTACCACCTCCATGATCACCACCGCGCTGGAACTGGCAGGCAAGGACCCCTCTGCTGTCATCGGCGGCAAGCTGCCCCTCATCAACGGCTACGGCAAAGCAGGCAAGGGTGACGACATCGTCATTGAGGCGTGCGAGTTTGCCGAGACCTTCTTAAAGCTGACCCCCTACCTGTCGGTAGTGCTGAACATCGACAATGATCATCTGGACTACTACGGCAGCATGGGCGAGCTGAAGTTTGCCTTCAAGCGGTTTGCCCTCATGACCCAGTTCATGATCTTTGCCAACGTGGACGACAAGAACACCATGGACGTCATGTACACGCTGGACCGTCGGGTGCGTACCTTTGGCATCACCAACAGCGGCGACTATCAGGCTGTCAACATCAACGAATACAAGCCCGGCTTCTTTGAGTTTGACCTGAAGGAGTGGGACAAACCCACCACCAGCCGCATCCGCCTGTCGGTGCCCGGTCGCCACAACATCTATAACGCCCTTGCCATGTGCGCCGTCTGCCGCTTTGTGGGTCTCACCACCGAGCAGTGCGCCCAGGCGGCACTGAGCTTTAAGGGTGCCGGTCGCCGCTTTGAGGTCTACGGCGAGTGCAACGGGGCGCTGGTCATCGACGACTACGCCCACCATCCCACCGAGCTCCGTGCTACCCTGACTACCGCCAAGGAGATGGGCTACAAGCGTCTCATCGCCGTCCACCAGCCGTTTACATACAGCCGCACCAAAATGCTGTTCAACGACTTTGTGGACGTGCTGAAGATCCCCGATATCACGGTGCTGACCCCCATCATGGGCAGCCGTGAGCCCAACGACCCCACCATCACCAGTGCAAAGCTGGCAGCACAGATCCCCGGTTCTGTGCTGGTGAACAGCCTGGAAGAGGCAGCCGACTGGGTCAAGAAGAATGCCCAGCCCGGCGACCTGGTGATCACACTGGGCTGCGGCGACGTCTACAAGGCAAGCCGCATGATGGTGGCAGATAACCAGTGATCCTTCCCCTATAACGCAGAACAGGAGCGGCAGATGCCGCTCCTGTTTTTATTTTCTGGTCCGGTATTTCAGCGGAGTCTGCACCTGGGCACGGATCTTTCCCAGATAGGTCCGGGTCTGCTCCGCCCCCTGCAGGATCGCCTCCACCTGCTCCTTCTGTTCCGGGGTCAGCCGATCCTCCGCCAGCAGCTCTGCATTGCCTTCGATGATGGTCAGGGGGGTTTTCAGCTTGTGGGACAGCTGGATGATCTGCTCCCGCTGCCGCTGTTCCATCGCCCACTGCTTCTGTAAGCTGCCGGTCAGTGCATCCCCCATGGTCTGCAATGCCTGCAAAGCGCTCTCGTACTCCCGCACCTTCGCACCGGAAAACACCGCGTTGTCCAGATCCTTCTGCGCCACCGCCTGCGCTGCGGCGGTCAGCTTTTCGGTCTCCCGGGTCAGAAAGCGCCCGGTTCTATGGGTGCTCCACACCACCGCCCCCACCAGCAGCAGAATGCCCAGAATGCAGTGCACGGTCTGGATATCCGGCAGCACACCCCGCAGTGCAGGGTCGGCGTAGGGCACGGCATAGTCAAATTGCAGCAGGCAAACCGTTCCGTCCTGCAATTTCGACGTCATATAATACTGCGTGTAGCCAAAATGCCAGCGGGTTTTCCCCCGTCGGTTCTCCATTGCCCGCTGCAAGTGCCCGGCATCCATGTTGGTGGCCAGCACCTCGCTGCTGTCCGGCGCGGCAAACAGGGCGTACCGGCACAAGGAGTCCAGCTGCGTCTCGTCAAAGGTGGCGGCGGTCATGCCCGGCAAAACATCCTGTGCGGCCTTCTGACAGGTCTGTGCAGCTTGATTCGCGGGCAGAAACAGCCCGCTGTTCTGGATCCATAACAGCAGCACCAACAGCCACCCCACCGCGACCAGCAGGCAGGCCAGCGCCGTGCGCACCAGATATTGCAGCAGCACGCTGCGCAGAGAAATCAGTCTTCGCTTTTCCATCGGTATCCCACGCCCCACACGGTCCGCAGCAGCTTTTCCGGTTCCGGCACTCCCGCCGCCCGGAGCTTGGTGCGGATGTTCTTGACGTGTTGGGTGATCGCCGTATCGTCCCCGGTGCCATCCACCCCGAACACCGCCTCATAGATCTGTTCCTTGGTAAAGGTCTGCCCTGCATGAAGGGCGAGATGCTCGCAGATGGCATACTCCGACCGGGTCAGGGACAGCGCCGTCTCCCCCACTGCAGCAGACCTTCCGGAAAGGTCGAACCGGACCCCGCCCCGCACCATGCAGTGCACCGGGGCACGGCTTTGCCTGCGGAGATGCGCTGCCACCCGCGCCCGCAGCTCTGCCACCCGGAAGGGCTTGGACAAAAAGTCGTCTGCCCCGATGCCCAGCCCTTCCAGCACAGCGGCCTCATCAGTGCGGGCGCTCAGAAACAGGATGGGCACTTCGGTCAGGCTGCGGATGCGCCGACAGACCGCAAAGCCGTCCTCCCCGGGCATCATCACGTCCAGCAGGATGCAGTCTGCCCAGCGGCAGAGCGCCTCGGTCAGCGCCCCGCCTGTCTGCCGCATTTCTACCCGGTGGCCGTCTCGCTCCAAAGTGGCGCGGATCAGCTTGCAGAGCTCTAAATTGTCATCCACTGCCAGAATGTTTGCCAAAAAATCACCTCAACACGTTATAAACAAAGCAGGATGCCCCATACAGCAGATACACATGGGCGGGGTAGAACCAGTAGAACAGCCGCTTGTGTCCGCTGCCACGCTGCCCGTTGTACAGCAGCATCAGCAGCACTGCCGCTACGCCGAACCACTCGTAGTAGTCGGTGAACATCTGGGTCCAGACAAAGCCCGGCTGCCGGCACGCCATAAGATACACCAGCACAAAATCACACAGGAAAATCACCAGTGCCCATACTGTCAGCTGCACTTTGCGCCGTCCGCGCAATGCATACAGCAGCACACCGCCCAGCAAAAAACTCCATCCGCCATCCGTGATGGCCGTCCACATGGGCAGCGGGCTGGTAATAAGAAACGCCACCACTGCAGAGGCAACAGGCATATCCTGTACCTGCGGAAAAGCACTGAGGAAAAGCACCACCACAAAGGGAAAGCACACCACCCCGGCAATTGCCCCTGCACCTTTGAACCATTTCTTCTCCCGCAGCCAGTCCATGCCCTGCCAGAGGATGCACAGCAGCACAAGATCCTGAAAAATAGCGTTGAGCGGATAAAAACCATCTCCCCGCCGGAACGCTCCTGCGTACATCATAAAGAATTCCACTGCCGCCATGGCAGCACCGATGCCCCAGATGCGGAAGAAATACCGCCTGCGGTCGTGGGTGTGGGCAAAACCCTCCACGGTGCAGAACAGAAACAGCGGTGCGCTGAGCCGCCCTAGCATACTGAACAGGGTGGGGACCCACCCTGTGAACTCAAAGAAATAGTGGATGTGGTCCAGCACCATCAGCACCAGGGCAATGGTCTTGAGCTGGGTACCGTCTAGCCCCTTTTTCGTCAATTTGTCCATACAGACTCTCCTTTCCTTGTGCATCCAGTGTAACAGGAAAATCTGTAGAAAGTATAAGGTTCTGCCTTTTATGATACTATTTTCTGCGTCAAAACGCAACAAAAAAGCCCTGAGATTTCTCTCAGAGCTTTCTGTTCAAGTCGGCGACTACCTATTTTCACAAGCCGTTTCCAGCTAACTATCTTCGGCACAA
>SFDE01000029.1 GCA_004558805.1 Faecalibacterium prausnitzii
GGATCACGCCGAGCCGCACATCTAAAAAAGCCCCGCAGGGGCTTTTTTCCCCGCCGGACTTTTCGGCGGGTCGATGTTGTTCGAATCCACCCTTGGGTGCGCTTTGCAAGGTTTTAGATAAAACAGAAACTCCAGCATCACAAGGACGCTGGAGTTCTTGGTGGGCGCGGGTGGATTCGAACCACCGAAGCTGAAAGCAGCAGATTTACAGTCTGTCCCCATTGGCCACTCGGGAACACGCCCATATTTGATTGTTTTGTGTGTCCGTTGCCGGACGACTCGTTTATTTTAGCATGGAAGTGGGGATTTGTCAACTGTTTTTTGCAATTTTTGCAAAGATTTGCGGATGAAAATCAAAAGGGAAACGCTTTGGTCGATGCTGCGCAGGAAAAGGAGAAGACGCTGCACGATGGACCGCAGTGCGAAAAAAACAAAAAAGCCTGCGCAGCCCTCGGGAGGCGCACAGGCAGAAAAGTTACCGGAGCTTTTTGCGGGTTTCGTAGTCCGCAAGGGCACGGAGCGCCTGAGAAGAAAGGGGGTACAGGGCGATCATGTTGAAGATGGTCATGAGCCCGATGCCCACATCGCCCAGGTCCCACACCACGGTGTATGCCTGGGTGCCGCCTACCAGCAGCATCACAAGGGCGATGACTTTGTAGACGGTCTGGCTCCACCAGTTGTCGCCGCACAGGTATGCCACGTTGCCCCGGGCGTAGTACAGCACCCCCAGAAAGGTGGAGAAGCTGAACAGTGCCAGAGTGATGGCAATGAACACAGTGCCAAAGCTGCCCAGATGGTACTCCATGGCGGTCTGCAGCAGGTCCATACCGGAAAGCCCGGCGGTGAGCTGCTGGGGGGCAAGGAGCATGATAAAGGCGGTGCAGCTGCAGATGACCACCGTGTCGATGAGGACGCCCAGCGCCTGCACCAGACCCATCTTTACAGGGTCATCGCACTGGGCGGCTGCGGCAGCACAGGGGGCAGAGCCGCTGCCTGCTTCGTTGGAGAACAGTCCCCTCTTGACGCCGTTCATGAGCACCGCACCAAAGCCGCCGGCGGCGACCTGCCGCAGACCCAGCGCCTCGGCAAAGATGCGGTGGAACACCTCAGGCAGCAGCCGGAAGTTTACCGCCACGATGCCCACAGTGATGACAAAGTAGCATACCGCCATCACCGGCACCATCAGGTCCAGACTTTTTACTGTGGCGTTTTTCCGCAGCACGATGAGGGCGGCAAGGGCGGTGAGTACCACGGTGGTGGCAAGGGGCGGGATCTGGAAAGCGTTTTCAAAGGCGGAGCTGACCGAGTTGGAGATCACCTGACTGATGCCGCACCAGCAGATGAGTCCGGACAGGGCAAAAAGCGCCGCCACCACCGACCGCTTGTGCCGCAGCCCCCGGCGCTGGGCAAGGGCGTGGATGTAATAGGCGGGACCGCCCCGCCAGCCGCCGTACAGGGGGTCCGGCTGACGGTACATCTGCGCCAGAGTGGACTCGATAAAGGCGGTGGAGGCACCCAGCAGGGCGGTGACCCACATCCAGAACACCGCACCGGCGCCGCCGGCGGAGACCGCCGCCACTACCCCTACCAGGTTGCCCATGCCCACCCGGGTGGCGGTGGAGATGATCAGGGTCTGGAAGGAAGAAAGCCCCTCCCGGGCGTGGTTCTTTTCGCACACGGCGGCGACCATGTCCCGGAACAGCCGCACCGGCAGCAGCCGGGTACGGAGGGTGAACCAGATACCGGCAGAAAACAGCAGCACCACCATAAAGGAAATGCCGATGCCCCCTGCCACCGGCAGGGTGAACAGGTCGCCCCACAGCAGGCGATACAAGGATTCGATGAGATTGACCACCAAGGAAGTGTCCTCCTGTACTTTTGATAAATGAAGTTGCCTGCTTCATTATAGTACAGCACAGAAGAATTGTAAAATCCAAAATATTGATAGAGTCTATCAAGAAAAAAGAATGCAGAAGGGAGAAAAGCGGGTGTTTTTCGCTTTTTGTGCAGGGTGCAGAAGAATGGGAAACTTTTTTGGCAGAAAGAGCAGGGAAATCACCTTGCGGCAGAAAGGCAGAGTATGCCACCATAGAAGTAAGGGGAGCACCGCTCATGGTCTTGACGTGGGTCTGAATGGTAAGGACCTCTATCTTTCAAAGCGGCTTCCCGCAACGGAACAGGAGCTGATGGACCAGATCAAAAAGGCGCAGAGCGTCTTTAGCAAAAAGGACTGCGACAGCATCGCCATTGCGGTGGTGACCATCGAGGGTGCAGAGCAGGAGAACACAAACGGCACCTATTGTATGTGTATCCTGTATCAGTCGGTACGCTGAACCGCCGCCCCGTAACAAAGAAAACGATAAACCAAGGACCCCTGCACAAAGCTGCAGGGGTCCTTTTTGGAGGGGGAGACCCCTCCGCCTGATAGCTCCCCCTGAAAGGGGACCTAGTGGCGAGTGACCAGCGGATAGTGGCTAGTAACCGACCACTGACCACTGATCACTGGATAGCATCCTTGCCCTCTCAGTCACCTGCGGTGACAGATCTCCCAAAGGGAGAACCCTTGGCAAAACCAGAGGCTTTGCCGTATTGCCAAAGCCTCTCCCTTTGACAGACTTCCCCCGGTCGGGGATAGATTCTCCCCGCTCCGGGGAGAAATGTCACCGCAGGTGACAAAGTGGGGAGCAGATGTCGCCAACGGCGGCAAAAAGGGGAACAAGGTGGATTTGCGCAGCAAAGACGGAGAGGGCGAGGATGCTGCCCCTTTACACTGCCCCGGCGGTCCCCACTAAAACCTCTCCCCTCGGGGGAGGTGGGGTGCAGACGAAAACCGTCCCGCAAAAAAGGGACCGCCGCACCCGGTGGGGTGCAGCAGTCCCGGAGGAAGAAGCGCCTTTCAGCGCAGGGGAAAGACAGAGTTACAGGATGTCGATGTACTCACCGGCAAGTGCCTTGTTCATGCTGCGGACGGCGCAGAACTTGCCGCACATGCTGCAGGTATCGCTGTGGTCATCCTCAGGCAGACGGTCGTTGCGGATCGCCCTGGCAGTGTCCGGATCCAGAGCGCAGTCAAACTGTGCGTCCCAGTCCAGAGCACGGCGGGCGTCAGCCATCTTGTCGTCGATATCCCGGGCGTGGGGAATGCCCTTGGCGATGTCGGCGGCGTGGGCGGCGATCTTGGATGCCACGATGCCCTGCTTTACATCCTCCACGTTGGGCAGTGCCAGATGCTCGGCGGGGGTCACATAGCACAGGAAGGCTGCACCGCTGGCGGCGGCAACGGCACCGCCGATGGCGGCGGTGATGTGGTCGTAGCCGGGGGCGATGTCGGTGACCAGGGGTCCCAGCACATAGAAGGGGGCGCCCATGCAGATGGACTTCTGCACCTCCATATTGGCAGCTACCTGATTCAGGGGCACATGACCGGGACCCTCCACCATAACCTGAACATTGTGCTCCCAGGCACGCTTGGTCAGCTCGCCCAGACGCACCAGCTCTTCGATCTGGCATACGTCGGTGGCGTCTGCAAGGCAGCCGGGACGGCAGGCGTCGCCCAGAGAAATAGTGACATCGTGCTCAGCGCAGATCTCGCAGATTTCGTCAAAGTGCTCGTAGAAGGGGTTCTCGTTGCCGGTCATGCTCATCCATGCAAACACCAGAGAGCCGCCCCGGCTGACAATGTTCATCTTCCGCTTGTGCTTGCGGATCTGCTCGATGGTCTTGCGGGTGATGCCGCAGTGGAGGGTCACAAAGTCCACGCCGTCCTCAGCATGGAGACGCACCACGTCCACAAAGTCCTGAGCGGTCAGCTCTGCAAGATCCCGCTGGTAGTGGATGACAGAGTCGTACACCGGCACGGTGCCGATCATCACCGGGCACTCGTGGGTCAGCTTCTGGCGGAAGGGCTGGGTGTTGCCGTGGCTGGACAGGTCCATGATCGCCTCGGCGCCCATGTTCACGGCGCTCATGACCTTCTGCATCTCAATGTTGTAGTCCTTGCAGTCCCGGGAGACGCCCAGGTTTACATTGATCTTGGTGCGGAGCATAGAGCCCACACCTTCCGGGTCCAGGCACTCGTGATGCTTGTTGGCGGGGATCGCCACCTTGCCCTCGGCGACCCACTGGCGGATCTCCTCGGTGGTACGGTGCTCCTTTTTTGCCACGATCTCCATCTGGGGGGTGACGATGCCCTTGCGGGCGGCATCCATCTGGGTAGTATACGTCTGCATAATGCTTTCCTCCGAATGACGTTTTATCTTTGAACAGCGCAAACTGCGCTGAACCTTCGATCTTTGGGCAGGCTGCCGCCATTCAGAGCAAACGGAAAGGTCTGGATGCCGGCACCTGCGCAGAATGCGCTTTTCATGTTGCTCTCTCCATGAATTTTGTAATGCGGCACAAGGTGGTGTCCCCGGTGTGCCGCAGGGGCGGGTGGCTGGTATCCTCGCCCTCTCAGTCATCTCGCATTGCTCGATGCCAGCTCTCCCAAAGGGCGAGCCCTTGGCAGTGCGGCAAAGCGGACCATACCAAAAGCCTGTTCCCTTTCTGGCACGAAGTGCCGGATGGGGGGCGGGCTTCAGCGAAATTGCAGGGTGTTTATTTCACGATCTGCTCCGAAAGTGCCTTCAGTTCCCGGCACTCTGCCTCAATGTCGCTGGCGCCGAAGATGGCACTTACCAATGCTACCCCGTCTACGCCGGAGCCTTTCAGCTGCAGGATGTTGTCCTTGTGGATGCCGCCGATGGCGACCACCGGGATGTCTACGGCGTCGCAGATCTGCCGGAGAGTCTCCGGGGACATCTGGCTCACATCGGTCTTGGTGTGGGTGGCAAAGACCGCCCCCACCCCCAGACAGTCGGCGCCGTTCTTCACAGCTTCCAGCGCCTCTGCCACGTTGTGGACCGAAACGCCGATCATCATGCCGTCGCCCACCCGGGCACGGACCTGCGCTGCCGCCATGTCCTCCTGCCCCACATGGACTCCCTCGGCATGGCACTGCAGGGCAATGTCTACATTGTCGTTGATGAAAAAGGGAACGCCGTACCGCTGGCACAGGGCGTGGATCTCCACTGCCTCCTGCAAAAAGGCAGCTTCGTCCAGCTCCTTTTCCCGCAGCTGTACGCAGGTGACGCCGCCTTTCAGGGCGCTTTCCACCTGCTGGTACAGGGTCTGTTTGCCCACCCAGCTGCGGTCGGTGACCGCATATAGTAACATGGTATGGTTATCGCACTTCATAGTTTGCCCCTTCCTCCAGCTGCTGGGGAGTCATGTTGTAGATGGCATCGATGATGTAGTTGCGGTAGGTGGCATTGCCATCCAGCGGGGTCAGCCGCCGGTGTGCCACCTCGCCTGCCAGACCCATGGCGCAGACCGCCGCCGCAGCGGCTTCCAATGTGTGCCCGGGGTTGGCGGTAACAAAGGCGGCGGTGAGGGCGGACAGCTGGCAGCCGGTGCCGGTAATGCTGCTCATCATGGCATTGCCGTTGCGGATGCAGTAGGCGGTGTCCCCGTCTGCCACGATGTCGATGGCGCCGGTGATGGCGATGACCGCCCCGGTGCGGGAGGCAAACTCTTTGGCAAACCGGACTGCAGCGTCCAGATTTTCTTCCGTGACCCGGTCTGCCACGTCGGCATCCACCCCCTTGGTGGTGCCGGCGCCGGAGGCAAGGGTCCGGATCTCCGAGATGTTGCCCCGGATCACCGCAAAGTGTACCTCTTCCAGCAGCCGCAGGGCGGTGCCGGTGCGGAGCCGGGAAGCACCGGCGCCCACCGGGTCCAGCACCACCGGATGACCCAGCCGGTTGGCAGTCCTGCCTGCCAGCAGCATGGAATCAATGGTACGGCTGTTCAGGGTGCCGATGTTGATGTTCAGCCCGGCACAGAGGGTGGTGATCTCCTCCACCTCCCCAAGGTCGTCTGCCATGATGGGGGAGGCACCGCACGCCAGCACCATGTTGGCGCAGTCGTTTACCGTGACGTGGTTGGTGATGTTGTGGATCAGGGGCGCTTTCTGGCGCAGATTCTCGAAGGCAGTCCGGAACATGATGTGCCCCCTTTAAGACAGGCTGGTCTGCATGGACCGCAGGACACCGGAGCGCTGCAGGCTGTACACCACCGCACCGGCAATGACCGCACCCACGGCGGTGGAGATCAGGAAAGGCACCACATAGGCGTAGAAGGCGATGTCACCGGCGCTCTTGCCCATGAGGAAGATCGCCACAGGGTAGGCGCACAGACCGCCCAGGATGCTGGTACCAAAGACCTCGCCCACCACGGTGGCGAGGAGGTTCTTGGTCTTGTGGTACACCAGACCGCACAGCAGAGCGCCGAACATGCTGCCGGGGAATGCCATCAGGCTGCCCAGACCCAGCAGGTTCCGCAGCAGGGAGGCAACAAATGCCACCCCCACGCCCCACCAGGGTCCCAGCAGTACGGCGCAGAGCACGTTGACCATGTGCTGCACCGGAGCGCACTTGCTGCCGAACATGGGGAAGCTGAATACGCTGCCCACCACGCACAGGGCGCAGAACATACCGGCGAGGGCGAGTTTCTTGACAGAGACGGATTTCATAAGACAGACTCCTTTACCATACTGCCGCAGACGGCTGCACGCAGCGTCTCCGGCAAAGGCAGTGCCCCCAAAAGGGTACACTGCGTTCATCCAAAGCGGTCGAGACTTGCTGGTCTCCTCTCACGCCGGAACACGGCTTCCCATCGCTGCGAAATCAAGGCTCAGGGCGCTCCCCCTCAGCCCGCTGCGGCTTCCCGCAGAGCCGCCCCAAAAGGCGGGTGTCTTTTGCCCTCCGGACCGGAGGGGCAACAAAAAACAGGAAGCGCCCTGTGCGGCACTTCCTGCAAAAAATCATCATGATGACTTCCTACGGCGGCATTATCCGCATCAGGTACGGGGCATATCCTGCCCGCAAGGGTCGAAGTTGGAGTACTTCCTCTCAGCCTGCTTCCACAAGCTCCCCTGTATTTGGTTGCAACGGTATTTTACACCATCTTCCATAAAAATGCAAGAGGGAATGCTGGACCCTCTCCGCTTTGCTGGTGTGATACCCTTCAGACGCACTCCGTGCGCCAGCTCCCCTTGAAAGGGGAGGTGGCACGGCGTCAGCCGTGACGGAGAGGGTCCCTCTCAGATCAGGATGCCATCGCAATGGTCCACCTCATGCTGGATGATCTGGGCGGTCCAGCCGGTAAAGTTTTTGATCCGGGGCTTGCCCTCCGGGGTCTGGTACTGGACTTTGATGATCTGCCAGCGCCTGGTTTTGCGGACCCCTTCCAGCGAAAGGCAACCCTCCTCTGCCTCGTAGGCGCCGGTCTTTTTCAGGATCACCGGGTTGAACAGCACAAGGTAGCCCTCCTCTGCCTCCACGGCGATGATCCGCTTGGACACCCCGATCATGTTTGCCGCCATGCCCACACAGCCGTCGGCGTGGGCGGCAAGGGTGTCCAGCAGATCCTGCGCCACAGCGGCATCGGCGGGGTTGGCGGGCAGGGACTTCTGTGCCAGAAACAGGGGATCGTGGACGATACTCTTTATCATAAAATAACCTCGCTATACTATATGTAGACAGCTTACAACTCTTCCAGCCGGATCACCTGCCAGCCAAGGGCACGGATCGCCTCCGGGTCGTGGGTGGTAAGAAGGGTGGGTCTGCCTGCGCAGCGGCTTTTCAGCAGGGCGGCGGCACGCAGCAGGGTGTCCGGGTCCATGCCGGTAAAAGGCTCGTCCAGCAGCAGGGTATCCCCGGGGGCAAGCAGGGCACGCAGCAGGGCGCAGCGCCGCTTCTGCCCGCCGCTGAGACGGCAGGCAGGCAGCTGCAGTACCTCATCTTCCATGCCCAGATGTTGAAAACAATCCAGGATATCCTGCTGGTATTGCTTTGCCGTCCCGGGCAGCACCAGCGCCACGTTTTCCACCGCCGTCAGCTGGGGACACAATCGGTCCTCCTGAAAGACGGCGCAGACCCGCCCCGCCCCGGTGACGGTGCCCCCGGTGGGGCGTTCCAGCCCCATGAGGATCCGCAGCAGGGTGGTCTTGCCCCAGCCGCTGGGGGCGCAAAGGATGGCGGGGGCATCCACCGTCAGATTCAGGTCCCGGAACAGGATCTGGTCTCCGAACCGCTTTTCCAGATGCTGGATCTTCAGCATGATGCCTCCTCCTTTCCCAGCACAGCGCCGGTGAGCCGGTCCAGCAGGGCAAGAAACAGCTTTTCAAAGGCGGCGCTCAGCAGGATGATCACAAAGGTCCAGGCAAACAGCTCTCCGGTGGCAAGGGTGATCTTGGCACGGTACAGGGCGTCCCCGATGCTGCCGTTGGGCAGACCGATGACCTCCGCCGCCACCCCGCTTTTCCAGCAGATGCCCAGCGCCGTGCTGCATCCCTGCCGGAAGGCAGGCAGCACCGCCGGCAGCCACACCGCCTTGAGGCGGCGGCGCAGGGGCAGCCGGAACACCGCCGCCATCTCCAGCAGTTTGGGGTCGGCGGAGCGGATGCCGGTACGCACCGCCCCGTAGAGCACCGGCAGCACCATGAGAAAGCTGATGAGTACCGATAGGTTTGCCCCCCGCACCCACACCAGCGCAAGGATGATAAAGCTTGCCACCGGGGTCGCCTTTACCAGCTGCATCACTGGGGCAAGAAGCCGCTCCACCCCCTGCCACCGCTGTGCTCCCACCGCCAGCAGGACGCTGACCGCTACCCCCAGCCCAAAGCCCAGCAGGATGCGCCCGGAGCTGAAGCCCACCCGCTGCCAGAAGTCCGCCCGGGGCAAAAGCCCTGCAAGGGTCCGCAGCGCCTGCAGGGGAGACACCAGAAACACTTCCTGCCCCACTGCCATGGCAGCACACTGCCAGAGCACCAGCCAGAAGCCTACCGCCCCCGCCTGCTGGAAAAACTGCTTTGCAGATCTCATAAAACCATTCCTTTGCTATATACCACTGCCCCGGGGCGGTGCCCCGGCAGCAGGACGACTACCTTAATAATATACCATAAGCCTGCAAGGAACAAAATACTTTTATTCATCTTTGTACACCTTGACATGAGTTGCGTAAAGGACTACACTGGAATCGTCCTGCATCCTGCCACTGAGGGCAGGAGCAGAAGGGAGGGGAAAATAATGCAGAAATTATCCGGCAAAAATCTTGCCCTTGTGGGTTTTACCCTGTTCTCCATGTTTTTTGGGGCGGGGAACCTGATCTTTCCGCCTCATCTGGGGGCGCAGGCAGGCAGCAGCTTTCTGCCTGCATTTCTGGGGCTTGCCATCAGCGCCGTGGGGCTGCCGGTGGCAGGGGTGGTGGCGGTGGCGCACGCAGGCGGGCTGGACCGTCTTGCCGGGCGGGTGCACCCGATGTTTGCCCGGTGGTTCATGATCCTGATCTACCTGTCCATCGGACCCTGTCTGGCGATCCCCCGCACTGCCAGCACCTCCTTTGAGATGCTGGTGCCTTTGCTGGGCGGGGGCAGGGAACAGCAACTTTTGTACTCTGCCCTGTTCTTTGGGGCGGCGTTTCTGGTGGCGCTGCGCCCGGACCGGCTCACCGACTGGCTGGGACGGATCCTCTGCCCCTGCCTGTTGGGGCTGATCCTGGTGCTGTTTGCAGGCTGTCTGGCGGCGCCGCCCTCGGCAGCTGCCGGTGCCCCCGCTGCGGAGTACGCATCCCTGCCGGTGGTGCAGGGCATCCTCTATGGCTACCAGACCATGGACGCCCTTGCGGCGCTGAACTTTGGTGCTGTTATCGCCCTGAACATCCGGGGACGGGGGGTCACCGGGGCAGCAGAGGTGGAAAAGGGCACCGTCCACGCCGGATGGATCGCCGGCGGGCTGCTGCTGGTGGTGTACGCCATGCTGGGCTGGGCGGGGGTCCTTACCGGTGCTGCCTACCCCGGCTGCGACACCGGGGCGCAGGTGCTCACCGCTCTGGCGGAGCATCTCTTTGGCAAAGGGGGGCTGCTGCTGGTGGCAGGCATCTTTATCATTGCCTGCTTCAACACCTGCGTGGGACTCATCGCCTGCGTGGGACAATACTTCCACGGGCTGCTGCCGGGGCTGTCCTACCCGGTGCTTGCTGCTTTTTTTGCGGCGGCAAGTATGCTCATCTCCAATCTGGGGCTGGCAGGCATCATCCGGCTGTCCACCCCGGTGCTGGGTGCCCTGTACCCGGTGGCGATCCTGCTGATCCTGCTTTCCTTTGTGCCGGGGCTGGAAAAGCGCCGGGGGGTCTACCCTCTGTGCATCGGCTTTGCGGCGGTCCAGAGCATCGCCGCCGCCCTGCCGCTGGGTCCGGTCACGGCGGCGGCAAACGCTGTGCCCCTTGCCGCCGCCGGTTTTGGCTGGGTGCTGCCGGCTCTCGCCGGGCTGGCGTTGGCACTTGCCGCCGGGGGAGCGGACCCTCTCTGTCGCGGCTGACGGGATCCAACGGTTACTTACCCCTCATCCGGCACTTCGTGCCACCTACTCCCCCTTTTGTCGCTGTGCGACATCTGCTCCCCACTTTGTCACCTGCGGTGACATTTTCACTGCAAAGGGGTATTACACCAGCGATTGCCCACCAACGAAAAACTGCAAAAATACCCCTCCTGTCCCGGCTGTAAATGCCGGAGCGGGAGGGGTATTTTGTTTTACTGCACAGCGGCAGGGTCCAGATAGTCGCTGCCCTGCAGCACCTCCAGATGGATGTGGCTTTCCTCGGCGCATTCGCAGCCGATGGTGTCCGCCACGCCCAGAGGCTGCCCGGGGGTCACCGTATCCCCGGAGGAAACCGTGGGCTTTGCCACTCCGCAGAGCCGCCACAGCCGCCCGGCACTGTCCTCGATAGACACCACGCCGCCCCAGCTGTCCTCATTGCCGGCGGCGGTGACCCTGCCGGACACCGGGGCGGAGACGGTGTCTCCGGCGGCACAGGCGTAATCCACGCCGTTGTGGGTGCGCCAGTCCCCCAGAGTGGTGCTGTACACCAGCTCATCGCCGCTGTAGCCTTTTAGTATCCTGCCGGGGAAAGGCGGCGTCAAGACAGCGGCGGCTGACCCGGCGGCAGGCGCAGAGTCTGACGCCAAGGCGGAGGGCTCGGACACCGTACCAGAGCCAGACCCCCCACCAGAAGAGCTGCTCGGCGCAGCGGACCCGGGCAGCGGTACATCGGCGGTGCTGTTGGCGGCTTCCTGCGTAAGGTCCAGCCATAGTTCCTCTTCCTCTCTGTTATAAATTTCCGGCTGGGATGCGGTGGGGGGAGCGGTGCTCTCCGGCACAAGGTCCGTAATGCCTTTTTCCAGCTCTCCCCGGAGGGTGTTCACCGCCCATACCGCTGCCGCCCCGGCGGCAAGCAGACAGGCGATGAGGGCGAGGGCAAAACCTCTGCCCTGCAAAAATTTTCGGATCTGCTCCATTTGGTCTACTCCCATCTGTCCCAAGGTTTCGGGGCTTGTTCTGGGGATAGTGTGGGACAAAGCAGGGCGGATTATACAAAAAAGCCCCCGCAGCTGCCGGAGAAATTCCGGACCCGCTGCGGGGGACGCTTTACATTATATAAAAGAGATCAGTTGTTGCTGCGGCGGCTGTTGAGACCCAGCAGACGCACTACATACAGGAAGATGTTGATGAAGTCCAGATACAAAGTCAGCGCACCGTAGATGGAAGCCTTTTCTGCCAGCTCGCTGTCCCCTGCATAGTAGGAGTACAGCTGGCTCAGTTTCTGGGTATCGTAGGCGGTGAGAAGCATGAACACCACCAGACCGATGCCGGAGTACAGCACCGTGCCGCCAAAGCCGGAACCAAAGAACATACCCACCACGCCGGTGACCAGCAGAGAGATCAGGGCGATCATCAGTCTGGGACCCCAGCCCGACAGGTCTTTGTGGGTGGTGGTGCCGTACACTGCCATCAAGCCGAAGTACAGGGAGGTGGCAAGGAAGGCAAGCACCAGCGTGCCCACCGAGAAGGCGACAAAGTAGTAGCTCAGCACCATGCCGTTGAGCAGGGCGTAGCCCAGAAAGACCCCCCGGGCGGCGCCCACCGACATGTTCTGCACCCGGGAGCTGAGGATCAGCACCAGACCCAGCTCGGCAATGGTAAACAGCAGGTACAGAGAGTTGACTACATAAAACAGGGGAGTAGCGGCGGTGACAAAGGCTGCGGCAAAGGTCACCAGCAGCCCGGCTGCCATCCAGCCGTAGGTATGGGTCATATAATCTGCCGACGTCATCGAATCTTCGATGTAACCGCGGTTATAATTGTTGTAATCCATGTGGAAATCCTCCAGTCTTTTTCCATCGGAGCAGGCGCTGCCGGGCTTGCTCCGGTCTACAGAATATAGTATACTGCATAGAAATGAACGTTTCATGAAAAAGGCTGTGATATTGTATGTCCCTTGGACTTTATCTGCATATTCCCTATTGTTTCTCCAAATGCCGCTACTGTGATTTCTACTCCCGCCCCGGGGAGCGGGGGGTGCCGGAGGCGTATGTGGAGGCGCTGCTGCGGGAGCTGCACCGATTTGCCCCCGGCGGCTCCCTGCACCCGGATACGGTCTATTTTGGCGGGGGCACCCCCAGTCTGCTGACCCCCCGGCAGGTGTCCCGGCTCATAGAAGCGGCGGCACCGGTGCCCGGGGCGGAGATCACCTTAGAGGCAAACCCGGAGACTGTCACCGGGGAGAGCCTCCGGGGCTTCCGTGCCGCCGGGGTAAATCGGATCTCCTTTGGGGTCCAGTCTGCCCGGGACAGCCAGCTGCGGACGTTGGGGCGTCCCCACACCGCCCGGCAGGCACGTGCCGCCTTTGCCGCCGCCCGGCAGGCAGGCTTTGAGAACATCAGCGGGGACATCATGCTGGCGCTGCCCCACTACACCCAGGCGGAGTTTGACGAGACGCTGGAGCTTATAGAGACCGGCGGCGCCACCCACATCTCCGCCTACCTTTTAAAAATAGAGCCGGACTCCGCCTTTGGCAAAAAGCCTCCGGAGGGGCTGCCCACCACCGACGAGGCAGCGGACTTCTACCTGTACGCCGTGGAGCAGCTGGAACATCACGGCTACCGCCAGTACGAGATCTCCAACTTTGCAAAACCGGGTTATGAGGGCAGACACAACCTCATCTACTGGGATTGCGGGGACTATCTGGGTCTGGGTGCGGCAGCACACTCCTGCATGGGAGGCAAGCGGTTCTACTACCCGGCGGACACAGCGGCATTCCTGCAGGACACCGCCGCCCCGGTAATGGACGGGGACTGCGGGGCAGAGGATTATCTGATCCTGCAGCTGCGGCTGCGGCGGGGACTGTCCCTGCCGGAGTATCGGCGGCTGTACGGCAAGGAGTTTTCCACCGCCCAGCTCGCCTTTGTGCAAAACTGTGTCAAGACCGGCTATGCAGAGTTTGACGGCAAGACCCTTGCGCTTACCCCCGCAGGTCTGCTGGTGCAGAACAGCATTCTGGCGCAGCTGCTGTAAGGGCAGCACTCTTGCCCTCTCAGTTTTTTGCTGTGCTCAATAGCTCCCCCTTTTTTACCAGTTTGTTCCATCTCCCCCTTCATGCGTTGCTTTTGCGGGGGGATTCTGGTATGATATACTCGAATCAACAGGCATTTTGGGAGGAAAAGCGATGGCAAGGGTTTTGATCGTAGGGGCAGGCGCAGCGGGGCTTATGGCGGCGGGAGCCGCCGCAGAGCGGGGACATCAGGTGACAGTGCTGGAACACATGGACAAACCGGCGCAGAAGATCCTTGTCACCGGCAAGGGTCGCTGCAACGTCACCAACGACTGCCCGGCGGAGGAGTTTCTCCACCACGTGCGCACCAATCCCCGGTTCCTGTACTCCTCGCTGGGGGCGTTCCCGCCGGCAAAGACCATGGAGCTGTTCCGCTCCCTTGGGGTGGAGCTGAAGGTAGAGCGGGGTCGCCGGGTGTTCCCGGTGTCGGATAAGGCGGAGGAGATCCGGCAGGCGCTGCTGCGGTACGCCGGACAGGCGGAGCTGGTCCACGACGGGGCAAAAAAGCTGCTGCTGGAGCCGCTGCCTGCCCAGCAGGAGCCGGACTCTGCCCCGGAAAATCCCCGGCATCCCAAAAAGAAAAAGGCAGGACCCGCTTTTCGCTGTGTGGGCGTCCGGGGCACCTCCGGCAGGGAGTATCGGGCAGACGCCGTGCTGATCGCCACCGGCGGAGTCAGCTACCCCACCACCGGTTCCACCGGCGACGGCTACCGGCTGGCGCAGCAGGCAGGGCACAGCCTTGTGGAGCCGGTGCCCAGTCTGGTAAGTCTGGTGAGCCATGACCCGGACTGCAAAAAGATGATGGGTCTGGCGCTGAAGAATGTGGAACTGACCCTCTTTGAGGACGGCAAGGGCATCTTTACCGAGCAGGGGGAGATGCTGTTTACCCACTTTGGCATCAGCGGACCGCTGACCCTCAGCGCCTCCAGCCATCTGGGCGACATGAAAAAACACCGGTACTACGCCCAGATCGACCTGAAGCCTGCCCTCAGCGAGGAGCAGCTCTACGACCGAATCACTCGGGATTTTGCCCTGCTGGCAAACCATGCAGCCCAGGGAGCGCTGGTAAAGCTGCTGCCTGCCAGCATGCAGCCGGTGATGGTGGCACGGTGGGGCATCGACCCCGCCACCAAGGCAAACCAGATCACCCGGGAGCAGAAGCGGCAGCTGGTGCAGCTCATGAAGCACTGGCAGGTGTCCATCGACGCCCGGGGTGATCTGGCGCACGCCGTGATCACCAGCGGCGGCGTGTCGGTGCGGGAGGTGGACCCCAAGACCATGGAGAGCAAAAAGGCACTGGGGCTGTACTTTGCAGGGGAGGTGCTGGACGTGGATGCCTACACCGGCGGCTACAACCTGCAGATCGCCTTCTGCACCGCCCAGAGCTTTGCCAATAATCTGTAAACGATCAAAAATGTCTACAGAGGCTGCTTGCTCGCACCCTCATCCGTCTGCTCACTGCGTTCGCAGCCACCTTCCCCCGTCTGGGGGAAGGCTTCTGTGCAAACCGGTAGCAGCAACATACGAGGACGGCAGTACCCTCTGCCGGTACGCCCTCAGTCACCGGCGGTGACGGCTCTCTGCGGGGGCTTCTTTTGGGAACAGACGGGAATGAAAGCTGAAAAGCAGTGAGAATAAGGAGAATGAACTATGGTATCAGTTGCGATCGACGGTCCTGCAGGAGCAGGAAAATCTACGCTGGCACGCCGTCTGGCGGCAGAGCTGGGCTACATCTATGTGGACACCGGGGCAATGTACCGCACCATCGGTCTGTACGCCCTCCGTGCCGGCAAGGACCCCAGGGACAACGCTGCAGTGGACGCTTTGCTGCCGGGGATCCGGCTGCGTCTTGCCTCCATTGAGGGGGAGCAGCATATCTATCTGATGGAAGAGGACGTCAGCAGTGCCATCCGCACCGAGGAGGCGGGCATGGCGGCATCTGCCGTGGGGGCAAACCCTGCCGTCCGGGCGTACCTGCTGGACCTGCAGCGGGACATGGCAAAAAAACAGGATGTGCTTATGGACGGACGGGACATCGGCACCGTGGTGCTGCCGGATGCCACCGTAAAGATTTTCCTCACCGCCAGCCCGGAGGCTCGTGCCGCCCGCCGCTGGAAGGAATACCAGCAGAAGGGCATGGACACCCCCTACGAGGAGGTACTGGCAGATGTGAAGCAGCGGGACTATCAGGACACCCACCGTGCCGCCGCCCCCCTCAAGCAGGCGGAGGACGCCGTGCTGCTGGATACCTCGGAGATGGATTTTGAGCAGAGCCTTGCCGCCATGAAGCAGATCATTGCGGACAAGATCGGCGGATAAAACAAACAGGACAGGAAGATAATATGGTGTTGTACTATATTCTGGTGCCCCTTGCGTGGCTTGTGTGGCATCTGGGTTTCCGCATCCGGGTGGAAGGGCGTGAAAACCTGAAAAAAGTGCAGACGGGGGGCTACATCCTTGCTCCCACCCATGTTTCTGCCATCGACCCGGTGTTCGTGGTGATCACCCGGTGGGGCAGGCGGATGGTGGTGTTTGCCAAAAAGGAACTCTTTGAGATCAATCCGGTGCTGAGCTGGTTTTTCCGGAGCTGCGGGGCAGTCTGCGTCCGGGGCACCCGGGACGAGGTGGCGGTGATCCAGGATACCGTGGAGGCGTGCAAACAGGGCAGGACCCTGCTGATCTTCCCGGAGGGCACCCGGGAAAAGGAGGGCAAGCTTCTGCCCCCCAAGAGCGGGCTTTTTGTCATCGCCGCACAGGCGGGAGTGGACGTGGTGCCCTGCCGCATCCACTACGACACCCCGGACGGCAAGATGCATTTGTTCTGCCGGGTACGGGTGATCTACGGCGAGCCCATGCCGGCGGAGCAGTTTGCCATGGAGAATCGCCGGGATACCAAAAAGCTCCGTGCCAACAAGCAGGCGCTGCTGGAGGCATGGGAGCGGATGGCGTAAAGGAGAACGAGATGGAGATCAGAGTGGCAAAGACCGCCGGGTTCTGCTTTGGGGTGAACCGGGCGGTGGAGCTGACCTACGGGCTGCTGGAGCAGGGACACCGGGTGGCAACACTGGGACCCCTGATCCACAACCCGCAGGCAGTGGAGGATATGAAGCGCAGGGGCGCACTGGTGGTGGACAGCCCGGAGCAGGTGCCTGCCGGCTATGAGGTTGTGATCCGCAGCCACGGGGTGCCCCGGACGGTGTACGACGCTTTGCAGGCGCAGCAGGTGACCTACCATGACGCCACCTGTCCCTTTGTGCAGAAGATCCAGCACATCGCCGAAAAGGCAGAAAAAGAGGGCGCCGTGCTTCTGGTGGCAGGGGATAAGAACCATCCGGAGGTGCAGGGTATCGTGGGACACACCGCCGGAGAGGTGTTCGTTTTTGCAAATCTGGAGGAACTCAAGGCGTGGAAGGGTCCTTCGGACCCCCAAAAACCCCTTTTTGTGGTTGCACAGACCACATTTCAGGTAACAAAATGGCAAGAAAGTTCGGAGTTTCTAAAAAAAGCCTATACAAACGCCCGAATTTTTGATACAATATGTAATGCGACGTGGGCGAGGCAACAGGAAGCGGAAGACCTCAGCCAGCAATGCGACATCATTGTTGTCATTGGCGGTCATCATTCTTCCAATACCCAAAAGCTGGTACAGGTCGCCGCAAAATACACGCGTGCCGTAACGGTCGAGACAGCGAGCGAACTTCGGTCGGAATGGTTTGCAGATGTTAAAGTGGCGGGCGTGACAGCCGGGGCTTCAACGCCATCGTCTATTATTGAGGAGGTACTTAACAGTATGAGCGCAGAAATCAATGACAACATGAGCTTTGAGGAGATGCTGAACGCATCTGAAGAAAAACGGGTTCATGCAGGCAGTATTGTGAAAGGAATCGTGACCAGCATCTCTGCCAACGAGATCCAGGTGGATATCGGAGCGAAGCAGACCGGCTTTGTCAAGCTGAGCGAGCTGACCGATGATTCCTCCGCCAAGGTCGAAGACCTGGTGAAGGTTGGCGATGAGCTGGACCTCATCGTCGAGAAGGTTATGGATCAGGAAAGTCGTCGAGGGCGATGTCACCGAGTTCAATAAGGGCGGCGTTGTTGTCAACGTCAAGGGCGTCAAGGTGTTCGTTCCCCGTTCCCAGGCTACTATGCGCCGGGATGAGGACTATACCGCTCTGGTTGGACAGCATGTTCAGCTGGTTGTCACCGAGTGCTCCGGTCGTAAGATCGTGGGCAGCATCAACAAGGTGACTGCAGAGCAGAATAAGGCAAAGCGTGAGGAGTTCTGGGCAAACGTTGAGGTGGGCAAGACCTACACCGGCGTTGTCAAGAGCCTGACCTCTTACGGTGCCTTCGTGGACATCGGCGGTGTGGACGGTCTGTGCCACATCAGCGAGCTGAGCTGGAACCGCATCAAGCATCCCTCCGAGGTGGTCTCCGTTGGTGACACCATCGAAGTGTATGTCAAGGACATCGACACCGAGAACCACAAGGTTTCTCTGGGCTATAAGAAGGCTGAGGACAACCCCTGGGAGCAGCTGAAGAACAACTACCCCATCGGCAGCACCTTCCACGCTCCCGTTGTCTCTCTGACCAAGTTCGGTGCTTTCGTCCGCATCCTGCCGGGTGTTGACGGTCTGGTCCACATCAGCGAGATCAGCAATGATCGCGTTGAGAAGGTCTCCGACGCACTGAAGGTCGGCGATATGGTCGACGTGAAGCTGCTGGATGTTGACTTCGACAAGAAGCGCATCAGCCTGTCCATGAAGGCTCTGCTGAACGACGCTGAGTAATCAGCGCCCCAAAGCATAAGTCTGCGGACCACAATGCAAACAAACAGCCCCGTTGCCGGGAAAACGGCGGCGGGGCTGTTTTTGCTAAGAGGGGACCCTTGCCGCTGGGGGTGCGCTCTGCAGGGGTACACTGGGCGGAAGGGTCTGGTTTGCTATGATAAAATTCTTCAAAAAACACTGGGAAGTACTGAGCTACCTGATCTTTGGGGTGCTGACCACCCTGCTGAACATCCTGCTCTACGCTGTGTTCACCCGGCTGCTGGGCTACACCGCCGCCAACAGCTGGGGCAATGTGCTGGATAATGCCCTGTGCATCCTGTTTGCCTACGCCACCAACCGTGCCTTTGTGTTCCGCAGCCGGACCACCGGCAGGGCAATGGCAAAGGAGTTTGGCGCATTTGTTACCTGCCGTCTGGGTACACTGGTGCTGGACGCCGTGATCATGATGGTGGGGGGCAACCTTTTTGCCGCACAGGGGGCGGCGCTGGTGGATACCGCCATGCAGGGTCTGCTGGGCGCCGTGGCGGGCTGGCTGGGTCCGGATACTACCCTCTACATGGCAAACAGCTTTGCCGGGAGCCATGCCGCCGTGGGTGGTGCTGAACTATGTGTTCAGCAAGCTGATCATCTTTAAGAAAAAGTAAAGGAAACGATACCCCTCATCCGTCTCGTCACTTTGTTCCTCGACACCTTCCCCCAAGGGGGAAGGCTTAAGAAGTGCAGGCTTCGCCTGGATCTAAAATGAAAAACGCCAAAAATCAGGAGCTTACTGCAATTTCGCAGATGCTGCGCAGGAACATGACAAAGGAAGAACGGCACCTGTGGTATGATTTTCTGAAAAGTCAGCCTGTCGTTTTCAAGCGTCAGAAGGTGATCGGAAGATATATCGTAGACTTCTTCTGCGCTGATGCAATGCTTGTGATCGAACTGGATGGGTCGCAGCATTACAGTGCAGACGGAAGACAGGCAGATGCGTTGAGGGATGATTATCTGAAAAGCAGGGGCTTAACGGTTGTGCGCTATTCCAATCTGGAGGTCACGCAGAATTTTGAGGGCGTCTGTACAGATATTCTGAGACGCATCGGACGGTAGGACGCAAGCCTTCCCCCAGTCGGGGGAAGGTGGCACGGAGTGCCGGATGAGGGTGCTCCGGAATAAGAAACGTTTTTAGGAGGTACGGTATTATGAAACATGGTCTGAAGGGTTTTGCTTTTCTGGTGTCCGGTCTGGTGCTGGGCATTATCGGTGCAACAGCGTCTGTTACTGCCATCGCACTGAGTGCAGTGGGTATGGCGAAGGTCCGCCGTGCCAACCGTAAGTAAGGAGGAAACAAGATGAAGCGTGAAGAGATCCTGTCCCATGTGGACCACACCCTGCTGAAGCCGGAGGCTACCTGGCCCCAGATCCAGACTCTGTGCGATGAGGCAATCGAAAATCACACTGCATCCGTCTGCATCAACACCTGCTATGTGAAGCAGGCGGTGGAGTACATGGCGGGGCGCATCCCGGTGTGCTGCGTGGTGGGCTTCCCTCTGGGTGCCATGGACACCGAGTCCAAGGCATTTGAGGCAAAGACTGCGATCCGCAACGGCGCTGCCGAGGTGGACATGGTCATCAACATCGGTCGGCTGAAGAACAAAGAGTACGACGCCGTCCGTGAGGACATCCGTGCCGTCAAGGAGGCAGTGGGAGATAAGATCCTGAAGGTCATCATCGAGACCTGCCTGCTTACCGAGGAAGAAAAGGAAAAGATGTGCGACATCGTCTGCGAGGCAGGCGCCGACTACATCAAGACCAGCACCGGCTTCTCCACCGCAGGTGCCAACTTCCACGACGTGGAGCTGATGGTCAAGGGGGTCCGGGGTCGCTGCAAGGTAAAGGCTGCCGGCGGCATCTCTACCGTAGAGGATATGGAGACCTTCCTTGCTCTGGGTGCCGACCGTCTGGGCACCTCCCGTGCCGTGAAGATCCTCAACGGCGAACAGGCAAAGGGCTATTGATCGTTTGAACACCAAAGGGCTGCTGTGCCGCAGGGTACAGCAGCCCTTTCTGTCTTGAGGGAGCAGTGACCCGGAGGTTTTGTCAAAAGCCTTCCCCCAAGGGGACAGATTTCCCCCGTCCGGGGATAGATTCTCCCCGCTCCGGGGAGAAATGTCACCGCAGGTGACAAAGTGGGGAGCAGATGTCGCACAGCGACAAAAGGGGGAGTAGGTGGCACGTACGACAAAAAGCTCCCCCTGAAAGGGGGAGCTGGCACGGCGTCAGCCGTGACGGAGAGGGTAGTTCCCCAAGAGGGGCTTAGTGGCTAGTGGATAGTGACTGATCACTGACCGTATAATACCCCTCAGACGCACTTTGTGCGCCGGCTCCTCTTTCAGGGAATCCTTTGGCAAAGCAGGCGGATGAATGCACTCCGGCAGCGGGTCCTACAGAAAAGCCGGGTTTTCTGCATCAATTTCGTAAGAATGTATAAAATAAGTGCGACTTATCTTGACAATCTGACGAAGCAATGCTAGAATATGGGCATAACAACTGAATACCACTTATCAAGAGCGGCTGAGGGGACAGGCCCTGTGAAGCCCGACAACCTGTGCGGAAGCATAAGGTGCCAAATCCTGCGGGAAACCGGAAGATAAGAGTGCAACGCTCAGAGCTTTCGGCTCTGGGCGCTTTTATTTTTCTCGCAAAATGCTTGATGGAATGAGTAGGAAGCTGAAGGATACACATTCTTTGTAAAAAATTTAGGAGGCAAACCCCATGGCTAGACATCTGTTTACTTCTGAGTCCGTTACCGAAGGACATCCTGACAAGATCTGCGACCAGATCTCCGATGCGATCCTGGACGAGATCCTGACCCACGACCCCGATGCCCGTGTGGCATGCGAGACCTGCGCATCCACCGGTCTGGTCCACATCATGGGTGAGATCACCACCAACTGCTATGTGGACTTCCAGAAGATCGTCCGGGAAGTGGTGGCTGACATCGGCTACACCCGTGCAAAGTACGGCTTTGACGCCGACACCTGCGCCGTCATCTCCAACATCGACGGTCAGAGCCCCGATATCGCCCTTGGCACCAACGACCAGGTGGGCGGCGCCGGCGACCAGGGCATGATGTTCGGTTATGCCTGCGATGAGACCCCGGAGCTGATGCCCATGCCCATCAGTCTGGCACACAAGCTTGCCCTGCGCCTTACCGAGGTCCGCAAGAGCGGCGAGATGGACTACCTGCGTCCCGACGGCAAGAGCCAGGTCACCGTGGAGTACGACGAGAACAACAAGCCCCTGCGGGTGGACGCCGTGGTCATCTCCAGCCAGCACAGCGACACCGTCAGCATGGACACCCTCCGTGCCGATGTGATGGAAAAGGTCATCAAGGCGACCATCCCCGCTCAGCTGCTGGACGAGAACACCAAGTACTATATCAACCCCACCGGTCGTTTCGTGGTGGGTGGTCCTCAGGGCGACACCGGTCTCACCGGTCGTAAGATCATTGTGGACACCTACGGCGGCTATGCCCGTCACGGCGGCGGCGCCTTCTCCGGCAAGGACCCCAGCAAGGTGGACCGCAGCGCTGCCTACGCTACCCGCTGGGTGGCAAAGAACATCGTTGCTGCCGGTCTCGCCAAGCAGTGCGAGGTGCAGGTGGCATACGCCATCGGCGTGGCAAAGCCCGTGTCCATCATGGTGGATACCTTTGGCACCGGCGTCGTGGCAGACGAGAAGATCGAGCAGGCTGTGGAGAAGGTCTTTGACCTGACCCCCGCCGCCATCATCCGGGATCTGGATCTGCGCAAGCCCATCTACCGCAAGCTTGCCGCCTACGGTCACATGGGTCGTGAGGACCTGGGTGTGAAGTGGGAGAACACCGACCGGGTGGAAGAGCTGAAGGCTGCTGTGGCAGCGCTGTAAACAGCGCTTTTCCCAGATAGAAGGTAAGTGAAGAAAAAGACCGCTGCACATGGTGCGGCGGTCTTTTTCTGTGGGAGGAAAGCGGGCAGCGGATCCGTGAAAAAAGTTCATCCCCTGTGATTGTACATGAAATTGCAAAAAAATGTTGAAAAAATGCGGGGGGGGGGTATAGTATAGAAGAAAGGGCTCTGGTGGAAAACGCAAAGGGGGAGGTGCTCCATAGAAGAAAGTGCGGATGGAAACCAGAGGAATGTAAATGAGAAAGGAAGGACGAATCTTGAAACAGACGAGGAAAAATCGTGTTCTGGCAATGCTGCTGGCAGTAGCCATGCTGTTCCAGATGCTTCCGCTGATGGCTTTTGCAGCAGAAGGGGAAGGCACGGCAGCCGTGGCATGGATCGGAGAAACCGGCTATCCTACCATCCAGGAGGCAGTACGGGCTGCCAACAGCGGTGATACCATTACGCTGGGAGAGGGCAATTATACCCTGTATAAGACCTCCAGCGAAGGCATGACCAAAGGAAAGGACCTGACCTTTGTGGGACAGGGGACCGAAAAGACGGCGTGGAATATCGGTGCAGAGGTCCCGGACCCTGCCAACTATGGTACCGAGTACAACGGCGACTACAGTTTTGACGGCGCAGGCACCGTCACCTTCCGGAATATGACCCTCCGCTCCGGTAAGGCGGACTATCTGGGCTTCATCCGTGCTGACAACACGGTGGTGGAGAACTGTGTCATCAACGGTAAGACGTTCTACTGGGGCTATGAGAGCGCCACGTTCAAGGATACCACCTTCAACGCTCCCAGCGGGGATTACGCCCTTTGGACCTATTCCTCGCCGGTGATGACCTTTAATGGCTGCACCTTCAACTCCACCGGCAAGGTGATCAATGTTTACACCGATGCCTGTGCCGGGAAGAACGATATTGAGGTGAATCTCAACAGCTGTACCGTGAATTCCACCGGTGTTGGCAAGGCTGCGCTGAACATCAATGACAGCAATATGGGCAGCTATAAGTACATCCTGAGGATCTCCGGCGGAAAAATCACTGCGGCACGGAGCGATATCACCTGCACCCAGATGTTCGGCTTCAGCAAGGCGGCAAACAACACCGGCAGAGCCGATGTGCACGTGGACGACAAGCTGGTGTGGAGCGAGGGCAAAATGCTGACCCACGCCTATACCGACGGCGAAAAGGACAACAAGGTCAAGCCGGTGGTGGGAGACTGGACGGAAGACGGGGACCACTACACCCGCACCATTACCAGCACCTGCGAGTATTGCGGCTGGACAAAGACCGAGAACGAGACCGGCTACAAGCTCACCTATGATCTGAACGGCGGTGCAGCTGCCGAAGGCGAGAACTACGGGGAGACCATCGCTGCAAAGGTGGTCCTTGCAAAGGCACCCACCCGGGAAGGCTATACCTTTACGGGCTGGAAGGACGCTGCCGAAACAGTGCTGAACGCCGGGGAGGAGCTTACCCTGACTGCCAACACCACCCTGACCGCACAGTGGAAGGAGACCGTCCCCGAACAGCCGGAGCCTCCGGAAGGACCCGACACCCCGGCAGACGATGGGGACGCAGGCGCTGCTGTGATCCTTGGAGTAGGAGCTACGGTTCTGGGCTATTACGCAGGCACGGCGATCTTCAAGCGGCTGTTCGGGCTGCCCTACTGGCCTTATAACCGGGGCGAGCTGGCAATGCTGCTGTGGGAAGATGCAGGCAAGCCCATGCCGGAGTCCTCTCTGCTGTACCCGGATCTGGGAGAGGAAGAGCAGGACATGGATATGCAGCACGCCGCCCGCTGGGCAATGGAAAACGAGCTGCTGCCGGACCTGAACCGGGACGAGGACCGGACGGAGGAAGAGAAGCTGTTCTTCCCCTACCATGTGGTGAGCCGGATCCGGATCCTTCATACATGGCAGAAGGCACAGGAACTGAAGAAGAACGCCTGATTAGGATCGGCAAGGGTCCTGTAGGGTGAAACAGAGGACCGCTGCACATGGTGCGGCGGTCCTTTTCTGTGGGGAAACACTTGTGGAAGTGCACAGGAAAAACGGCGCAAAAGCAGTACTTTTGCTGAAAAAACCGGCAATATTTCAGAAACGAGAAAGAATTGGTCGCCTTTTTGTAAAAAACACACAGACTCTTTTTTAAAAAAGTAAAACAGATGTGCAAGGCGCAGAAAATCGTAACATGAAACAAATTGATATGGAACAAACGACAAAATGTGATAAAATAAAGGTAGATATGCACTTTTGTGTGTGGATCCTTTTGATCGACAAAGCAGCAATAAGGAGTTGTGACTATGTCCATTGAAATTTCCCCTAAGTCCTTTTTCCAGCAGCCCGCTGTGGCGGACATGCGGCTGATCGCCTGCCCCGGCGCTGAGGAACTGACCGGTCTCATCGACCGGCATCTGGTCCGCTGGGCCGCCGATGCCGGCATCCAGAAGGACACCTTTATCATCCCCTGCGACTGCCCCCGTTTCCAGAGCGGTGACGCCAAGGGTCTGGTAAAGGAGTCTGTCCGCGGCGATGATATCTTCATTGTGGTGGACCCGGGCAACTACAGCGTGACCTACAAGCTGTTCAACTACGAGAACCACCTGTCTCCCGACGACCACTTTGCCAACCTGAAGCGTCTTATTCAGGCAGTGGCAGGCAAGGCACACCGGGTGTCCGTGATCATGCCCAGCCTCTACGGCGGCCGTCAGCATCGCCGTGTGGTCCGGGAGAGCCTGGACTGCGCCGTGGCACTGCAGGAGCTCCAGAGCATGGGCGTGCGGAACATCATCACCTTTGATGCCCACGATCCCCGGGTCCAGAACGCTGTGCCCCTCATGAGCTTTGACAACGCCATGCCCACCTATCAGGTCCTGAAGAGCCTGCTGAAGAAGGATCCTCACATCTCCTTTGATAAGAGCCAGTTCACCGTGGTCAGCCCCGACGAAGGCGCCATGAACCGCAACATGTACTTCTCCAGCGTGCTGGGCTGCAACCTGGGCATGTTCTACAAGCGCCGTGACTACACCCGTGTGGTCAACGGCCGCAACCCCATCGTGGCACACGAGTACCTGGGCGAGAGCGTGGAAGGCAAGACCGTCTTTATCGCGGATGACATCATTGCCTCCGGCGAGAGCATGCTGGAAGTCGCCAGCAACCTGAAGGAGCGGGGCGCTGCACGGATCATCGCCAACGCCACCTTCCCCCTGTTTACCAGCGGTCTGGAAAAGTTTGACAAGGCAGTTGCCGAAGGCACCCTGACCTACGTGGTGGGCACCAACCTGACCTACCGTATGCCCGAGCTGCTGACCCGTGACTGGTATGTGGACGTAGATGTCTCCAAGTACGCCGCATACTTCGTGGTGGCTATGAACCACGATATGTCTGTTTCCAGCATCATCGATCCTCTGAAGAAGATCGAGTCTCTGCTGGCAAACCGCGAGTAAAAAACTGCCGGCGCTTATAAGCCTGTACAAGGACCCCTGCACAGTTTTGTGCGGGGGTCCTTTTTAGTTCCGGGTATTCTTTCACAAAAATTGGTGTACTAATATATCAATTCTCACAAAAAGCACCAGAATCTATTTACAAACGCCAAAAAAATGATATTCTTTTAACAGAACGGGGGCGGGAGGCACCTGCCCCGAGGAAGAGTCTGGCAAAACCAAGCGGGTCCGGGAGTCCTCCCGGACACACAGGACCGGTGCAAACGCACCCCAAAAAGGAGAAGATGATATGAAACGCCGTGACTTTATGAAGCTTTCCGCTGCTGCTGCTCTGGGCACCACCATGGCTGCCGTGGCGCCTGCGGCTCTGGCGACCGATCTGGACCAGACCAACGGGGACCTGCACACCACCGTGGACCGCAAGAAGGCGTCTATGGGGCTGGGAGACGGCAAGACCTTTGCCTATGATCCGGAGAACCCCTACCTGAACGTGAACGTGGGTCTGTTCCATGACGTGCAGGTGACCGTGGGCGGCGAGACCGTGGGCACCGCCACCTACTATCTGCCCGACGGTATGGACCCCTGGGCACCGGCAGTCATCGTGCTGACCCCGGACAACACCACCGCACAGGCATTCTCCGGCACCATCACCGGACGTCAGTGGCGCACTGTGGCAGGCAAAAACAAGATCGGCGTTGCTTTCTTTGGACCCAAGGACGGCGGCAGCTGGAATCTGGGTCTGGACAGCGGCGCACGGGACGATGCAGCGGCGCTGGACGCTTTGTATCAGCTGATGCGCAAAAAGAGCACCAAGCTCTCCGGCGCTTTCTCCATGGACAAGTCCCACACCGCTCTGGTGGGCTACAAGGAAGGCGGCGCAGCGGCACTGCTGTTTGGCGGACGCTGGGCAAGTGACTTCAGCTCCATCTGCGCCGTGGATGCAGCGGAAGTGCCCGCCGCTTCTCTGGCGGCCATAGGTGGCAAGTATGTGCTGCCCTTCCCCGGCGACAGCACCCGTGCCGTGGAGGAAGAGGCGATCGCCGCCGGTACCGTGGACACCCCTGTGTGGTTCATCTGCTCCGGTGCCGACACCACCAACAAGGCAGCTCTGGACTTCTACCTGAAGGCAAACCGTGCCGACGCCAAGGGCAACGGCGTGTACGCCACCACCCGGGAAGGCTCCGCCGCTGAGGTGTGGGTCACCGAAAAGGCACAGTGCCCCGCTTCCATCTGGAAAAAGTTCTCCGGTCAGTTCAAGCGCTTTATGGCAATGCAGCTGCCCGGTCGTGTAGCAAAGGCAGAGGACTTTACCCGCAAGGGCTTTGACATCCACGAGGAGTGGGTCAACGGCGAGCTGCGCCGCTGGATGGTCTATGTGCCCTCCACCTACACCGGCAGCGAAAAGGTGCCTATGGTGCTGGTGATGCACGGCTACACCGCTTCCATGTACGCCATCGCCGAGGAGTCCCGCTGGTACGATGTGGCGGAGAAAAACGGCTTCATCGTGGTGTTTGCGCAGGGTCTGGTGCGTCCGGCGGACCTGATGGGCAACATCCCCACCGCCATGTGGCTGGCAGGTGCCTTTGCAGCCCTGGCAGGCAAGGACACCGACCCGGCTGTGGACCTGGAGTTCATCAACACCCTGCTGGACCGGATGGAAAAGGACTTTAATATCGACAAGACCCGCATCTACGCCACCGGTCACTCCAACGGCAGCCTCATGACCTGGGCGACCGGCTGCCGCTACACCAGCCGCTTTGCTGCCATTGCACCCATCGGCTACATGGCGACCCCCACGCAGGACCTTGACCCGGCTCTGCTGCTGCCTGTCTGGGCATTCCTGGGCGAGTATGACTCCGCCGGTGTGGCTGAACTGGTGGAGGATAACGGCACCGTAAAGGCGCTGCAGGGCTGGAACGCCCACAACGGCACCAACGAAAAGACCGTGGCGGAGACCACCTCCTACAACGGTGCTTTTGTTACCAAGAGCTTTGTGGGCAAAGGCGATGTGCCGCTGGTGAAGTACACCGTGGTAAAGGACACTCCCCACGTCTACCTGCAGGAGGAGAGCGTGGCAGTCTGGGAGGAGTTCTTCTCCCGGTACAGCCGCGGCGCAGATGGCACCCTGTACTACGACGGTACGCCGGTGACTGCAGGACAGCATCAGCCGTCTGCAGACTGGTACGCTGCAAAATAAGCTTGTAAGACCCTGACCGGGGCTGCTGCGGAAACGCAGCAGCCCCTTTTTGCGTGGGGGAGCGGACGGAGGCGGTCCCAAAAAAGAAACAGCGCCCCCTGCACAGGACCGTGCAGGGAGCGCTGCGGTATAAAACGGGGATCACATCTCGTGGCTGCGGAGGTAGCGCACCAGCAGGGGCACCTCATAGACGATCATCAGCAGCCAGCCCATGGCGTAGCCGTAGGGCAGCGCTTCGATCTCCATCCGGAACACCAGCACAAAGAGAGAGGCGGCGGCGATCCGTCCTGCTATATTCAGCATGCTGCTGACAAGGGTGATCTTCAGATCCCCAATGCCCCGGAAAAAGCCCTGAATGCCGTTGGTCATGGCAGGCAGCAGGTAGAACAGAGACACCGTCTGCAGAAAGCGCTCTCCCAGCCCGATGACCTCCGGGTCGGTCACAAAGAGCTTCATGATGGGGGCGGCAAAGAAGTAGCAGACCAGGGCAATGAGGATCCCGTAGCACAGCTCGATGCGCATTCCGGCACGGAAACCCTGCGCCATCCGGTCCTTTTTGCCAGCACCCCGGTTCTGTGCCATCAGGGTGGTCATGGCGTGCCCGATGTTCTGCTGAGGGGTGTAGGCAAAGTCGTCCACCCGGGAGGCGGCGGTGAACGCTGCCATGGCGCCGACCCCCATGGTGTTGACGATGCCCTGCACCACGATGCGTCCCGCCTGCACCGTTGCCTGCTGCATGGCGCTTGCCCAGCCGTAGCTCACGGTCTTTTTCAGCAGGGAGGGGTCAAACACCAGCCAGCGGCGTCCCAGCTGCAGCACCGGTACCTTCCAGCGGATGTACACCACGCACAGCAGGCAGCACACCGCCTCGCTGAGGACGGTGGAGAGGGCGCAGCCCTCGCTGCCCCAGCCCAGCGCCTCCACAAAGAACAGGTCGCCGCAGATGTTCAGCACCGAGCTGACCATCAGGAAATACAGGGCGCTTTTGCTGTCTCCCAGCGCCCGCATGGTGGCGGCAAGGAAGTTATAGAAAAAGGTAAAGATCAGCCCCGCAAACACGATGCGCAGGTAGGTTACTGCAATGGGCAGCACGTCGGCAGGCACCTGCAGCAGCCGCAGCAGCGGGTTTGCCAGCAGGACGCAGACGGCGGAAAAGGCAAGGGAAAACACGGTGCCGGCAATGGCGGTGGTGGATACCTGCCGCTCCAGCAGCTTGGTGTCCCCGGCACCAAAGGCGGTGCTCACAAGGATGCCGGCGCCCAGACACATGCCGTTGACAAAGAGGATGGCAAGGGTCATAAGGGGGTTGGCGGTGCCTACGGCGGCAAGCGCCTCCTCTCCCACAAATTTGCCCACGATGATGCTGTCGGCGGCGTTGTAGGTGAGCTGGAACAGGTTGCCCAGCACCAGCGGGATGGTAAAACGGATCAGCAGCGGGGTGATCGCCCCACGGGTCATGTCCTGTGTCATGGTGGTCAAAAGTTCCTTTCCTCTATACTTTTTATACTTTCCGTGCCTTTTACAGCAGGCTGGTGCGCCCGCTGAACACTGCCAGTGCCGAGCGGCTGATGCCATTGCTCACCAGCCGGGCGGCGGCGTGGAGGGCGGCACCGGCGCTGGTGCTGGCGGGGATGGCGTCGGTGCGCAGCACCAGCTGTGCCGCCCGCTGGGCGTCCCGGCTGGTGACGGCGGCAACGTTGTCCACCACATAGCTGTTAAAGTTTTTGGGCACGATGCCGTAGCCTATGTCCGGGATGTTGTGCGCCCCGGTGACCCCGCCGGTGAGCGCCTGACACTCAAAGGGCTCCACCGCCACGATCCGCACATCGTTGGTCCACGCCTTGATGGTCTCGCCCACTCCGGTGACGGTGCCGGCGCTGCCCACCCCGATGGTGATGGCATCCACCAGGCTTGCCTTCTCCCGGGCGATGGCACGGAGGATGCCGGGTCCCGTGACCCGGCGGTGATACTCCGGGTTGTAGTCGTTGGCAAGCCAGTCCATATAGTACCAGCCATTTTGGGCGGCGGTCTGCTGCGCCATGGTGCGTGCCCCCGCCAGCCCGCTGCGGGCGGGGCTGTGGAGGATCTGTGCGCCCAGCCGCAGCAGGTTCTCCTGCCGCAGGGCGGGGGCATCCTCCGGCATCACCAGCACCACCGGGTACCCGGCGGTAAGCCCCGCAAGGGTCAGCGCCGTGGCAAAGGCACCGGAGCCTGCCTCAATGATGGGCTGCCCCGGGGAGAGTTTTTTCTCCTCGATGGCAAGGGCAAGCATCCCCTCTGCCAGACCGTCCCGGGCGGTGCCGGTGGGACCGTTGAAGTCCAGATAGGCGTACAGATGCCCCTTGAGTCCCTTTGCCGCAGCGTAGCCCCGCAGTTCCACCACGGGACAGGGTGCAAGGGTCTGATAGAAGTTTTGGCAGATCGGCAAAGGACTGCCTCCTTTCGGGTCGATTGGGATACAACATAAGGATATCCTAACGCAAACCCGGTGCTCCGTCAAGCGCTCTTTTGGGAAAAACAGCGGATTTTTGCCGTATTTTTCAGAAAAAACGCCGGAACGCCCTTGACAAGGAGGATGGGTTCTGGTATACTCCATCCGTAAAGCAAAAAACCTTTACATCACAAACGCAAGGCACTGGCAGAACACCGGGGGTCGATGGCAATGGCAAAAGATCTGGAAATGGGGTATCTGCTGGATTTCTATGGCGAGGTGCTCACCCAGAAACAGCGTGAGATGCTGCGCCAGTATTACAACGATGATCTCTCTCTCAGTGAGATCGGGGAAAATTTTGGCATCACAAGGCAGGGAGCACGGGACGCCATCAAGCATGGAGAGACCGCCCTGAAGGAGCTGGAACAAAAGGTGGGCTTTGCCGCCCGGTACCGCCGGGTGCAGCAGAAGCTGGAAGAGCTGGAGCAGATGGTCATTGATGCACGGTTTGAGTGCACCGGACCCCATCCCAGACTGACCACCACCCAGTACGCCGATACCCTGAACCGCATGCTGGAACTGATCCGTTCCATGGACGAAGAGAATGAGAGCTGAAAGGAGCACCGAACATGGCTTTTGAATCCCTTACCGACCGCCTTGCCGGTGTGTTCAAAAAACTGCGCAACCACGGCAAGCTTACCGAGGCGGACATCAAGACCGCCATGCGGGAAGTGCGGATGGCGCTGCTGGAAGCAGACGTCAACTACAAGGTGGCAAAGGACTTCTGCGCCAAGGTGTCGGAACGCGCCATGGGGCAGGAGGTCATGGAAAGCCTGACCCCCGCCCAGCAGGTAGTCAAGATCGTCAACGAAGAGCTGGTGGCTCTTATGGGCGGCGAGGAAGCCGTCCGGCTGAACATCAAAAACAAGGGGCAGACGGTCATCATGCTTTGCGGTCTGCAGGGCAACGGTAAGACCACCCACGCCGCCAAGCTTGCAAAGTACTTTATCAAACAGGGTCGCCGTCCCATGCTGGTGGCGTGCGACATTTACCGCCCTGCAGCCATTGACCAGCTGCAGGTGGTGGGCAAACAGGCAGGTGCGCCGGTGTTCGTTCTGCCGGGGGCAAAGCCTCCGGAGATCGCCCGCAAGGCGCTGGCACATGCCAAGGATTACGGCAACGACATCGTGATCCTGGATACCGCCGGTCGTCTGCAGATCGACGATGTGTTGATGCAGGAGTTGGTGGACATCAAGGCGGCGGTGCCGGTGGACGAGACCATGCTGGTGGTGGACGCCATGGCAGGTCAGGACGCTGTAAACGTGGCAAAGACCTTCAACGAGAAGGTGGGCGTGGACAGCATCATCCTCACCAAGACCGACGGCGACACCCGGGGCGGTGCAGCTTTGTCGGTGCTGGCAGTCACCGGCAAGCCCATCAAGTTCCAGGGCGTAGGCGAGAAGCTGGACGACCTGGAGGTGTTCCATCCCACCCGGATGGCAAGCCGTATTCTGGGCATGGGCGATGTGCTGAGTCTCATTGAGCGTGCACAGGACGCCGCCGATGAAAAGGCGGCGGAAGAGACCGCCAAGCGGATGATGGAAAACAAGTTCGACATGAACGACATGCTGGACCAGTTTGCACAGATCCGCAAGATGGGCGGCATGGGCGCCATGCTCAGCATGCTGCCCGGCGGTGCCGGCATCGACCCCAGCCAGATGGACGAGAAGGCATTTGACCGCATCGAGGCGATCATCCGCTCCATGACCAAGGAAGAGCGGGAGAAGCCCTCCATCATTAACCCCAAGCGCAAGCGCCGCATTGCCGCCGGCAGCGGTACCCGGGTGGAGGACGTCAACAAGCTGCTGAAGCAGTTTGAGATGATGCAAAAGATGATGAAGCAGTTCAAAAAGAGCCCCAAGGGCTTTGCCCGCCGTCTGGGCGGCATGATGGGCAACCCCAACGCCTTCCGGGGCATGAAATAACAAAGGTACACAACCCCCACGGGTTTGTAACATAGAATAAAACATTTATTTTGGAGGATATCTATTATGGCAGTTAAGATTCGTCTGCGCCGCGTTGGCGCCAAGAAGGCTCCCTTCTATCGTGTGGTTGTTGCTGACAGCCGTTTCCCCCGCGATGGTCGCTTCATCGAGGAGATCGGCACCTACGATCCCAACAAGGAGCCCTCTGTTGTCAACATCGACGCTGAGAAGGCAAAGCAGTGGATCGCTAACGGCGCTCAGCCCACCGATACCGTTCGTGTCCTGCTGAAGAAGTCCAACATTCTGTAAGTAGGGAGGGCTGACTCATGCAGGAGCTGTTGCTGGCAGTTGCCCGCGGTCTCGTGGAGGACAAGGACGCCGTCAAGGTCACGGTGGACGAGCCCCGCGAGGACGGCACCATCGTCTACCACCTGAGCGTGGCAGAGGGAGATATGGGCCGTGTCATCGGCAAG
>SFDE01000012.1 GCA_004558805.1 Faecalibacterium prausnitzii
AAGTGCAGCTCGGTGCCGTCCTCGGTGCGGCCCTGTGTTCCCTCTGCGGTGCCGGTCAGAATGCCGTTCCACCCGACCCATTCCACGCTCATGCAGCAGCTGCCGTCCGGCAGGAAGGTCATCCAGCGGATGCCCTTTGCGGACTCGTCTCCGGCGCGGTAAGTGCCCCACAGCCTGCGGGGAATGGCGGTGAAGCCGATGTCGTCCCATGCCTCGGTGCGTTGAAAAACGTACCAGACCTCACTGCCCTTTTTCAGACCGGTGGACTGCATCAGCAAAGAACCGTCCTCCATCATGGAGATAATCCAGCGACTTCTGCCGTCCTCGCTGAGGCATGTCAGGTTCCAGCCCTGACTTTTTTTCCCGTCCCAGCCGGTCACAGCGCCGGCATTCAGCTCTCCGGTGCGGGTCTGGGCAGCGGACTGGATCTGCGGGCTGACGTATGTTTCCCGGGCAAAGGTGACCGTCACCGTGCCGGTGATCTCGGTCTTTTCCAGCCGCAGGGTGCAGCTTTCGTTGCGGTCGGCGGGGGCATAGCTGCCCTCCTGCGTCACCGCCGTGACTGCCATCCACTCCGCCAGCACCTGCTGCTCCCAGTCCTGCGGCAGCGGCTGCGCGTCCAGCGGGATGGTTGGGGCATCGTTCACATACTCCTCCCGGGAAGCGCTGAACCGGCGGACGAAAAAGGTAACGTTTCCTGTTTCGTCAAACGAAAGCGGCAGTTCATCCAGCGTGGTCCACCATGGGGTGTTTCCCTCTTTCAGGCTGCCGGGGGGCAGCAGCCCCCGCTCACAGGCGGTCTGCCGGTCCAGCTCATCCCGGCGCTTCACGTCGCGGTACAGTGCTTCTTCCAGCGCAGCGGGGTCTGCCCCCATGCGCTGCAGCAGCTGGGTGGAGGTGAGCTGTTTTCCACTTTCAAAGTCGAAGCACCAGCCATTGTGGAAGGGCGCATCCGTACCGCCGTAGCAGCTGCTGACCACAAGGCTGACGCAGTCGCCGTACCAGCTTGCCTCCCAGTTCATCTCCATGCAGATGTCCCACGATTCCGGGTCGGCTGCCTCCGGGCAGTCTGCGTACTCCTGCACATCGTATTCGTAGATCTGGGCGATCTCGGCGTTGATACGTGCGGCATCGGCGCTGTCGCTTTTCAGCCGGGGCAGATGGATGTTCAGCCGGACGGTGCCGCCGTTCTCTGCCTGCACCACCTTTTCAAGGGTGTACTGCTCGGTGATCGCCGCGGTGGCGTGCATGGAATCCGGCGGGGTCGATTTCAGCTCCCGGCTGCCAGCCGGGCGGGCAGAGGCTGCGGTCTTTGCCCCGCAGCCTGCCAGCAGTGCTGCCAGCAAAACTGCCGGTATCCAGCGGAATGCTTTGTGTTTCATGGTGGTTCTCCTGTGTTCTCAGCGGCTCCCGCCGGGGTCAGGTATCCGGGCAGCGGATCAGCTGCAGCTGGGTCTTTCCCTCGGCAAAGGGGTTTTGACCGTCGAGCATGGTCAAGGTCAGGATTTCGTTGTACAGGTCGTACTTCATCGCCGCCACAAAGGTGACGCCGGGTGCCCCGTCTGCCGTCTCGTTGGTCCAGACGCCCAGCACCATGCCCTCCGGCACCACGCCCAGATAATCGGCGTAGCCATGATAGAAAACGCTGTTGTCCTGCACGCCCATCTGGACGGAACCATTGCTTTCCACGTCCATCCAGTCGAACTGGTCGTCCGACATGTCGTTGAAGGCACCAACGGCCTCCGAGGGGATCTCCTGCACGTTCCACTCTGCCGTCAGGGGAGCCAGCTCCAGCACAGAGCCATCCTCCCGGCGCAGGTTCACCTCGCTGCCGCTGCGTTCCAGCGCCACGCCCTGATTTGCAATGTAGATGGGGTCCTGACAGACCAGTGCGCTGCCGAATATGAGGCAGCGCAGCACATCCACATACTCCACCACACCGTCTTTGGTCAGCAGATAGACCACCGGGTGGAAGGACGCACCCAGCTCTCCGATGCACAGGTCGATATACTCATTATAGATGCCAAGGATAGGGTAGGTGCGGTCCTGTTCCAGCCGGATGCCGTAATCCGCGTCCCATGCGGCGGTCTCCGGCGTACGGCGGAGGGTGATGGTGCCCTGTGTTCCTTCCAGCTGCACCGAAGCGCTGCCGTAGGTATCGGTCAGCACCGTCTGCGGCTGCGGGTCAGCAGCCTGCAGCGGGATCTCCACATCCAGCTGCCGCCAGCCCCACCCGGCGGTGGAGCTGCACCCGCCCCGGAGCACCAGCCGGTCCGGTTCCGGCAGCAGCAGGCACAGGTCATCCAGCTGGTTGTTTTCCAGCGTGTTCATCCGCATGCTTGCCAGATTGCCGCCGCTGCGCAGACCCTCGTAATATGCGCCCTGCGCCATCTCCCGGTCAAAGACCTGCATCGCCTGCCGCAGCACCTGCTGCTGCACGGCATCCGGGTCCAGCCCCATGCGCTGCAGCATTTCAGCCACCGAGACCTGCTGGTCGGTGGCAAAATCGAAGCACCAGCCCCGGGAATACCCCGGGTCGGAGCCGCCGTCGTAGCGGAACACCACAAGGCTTACGCAGTCGCCGTACCAGTAGGCGTCCCAGTTGATGTAGGTCTGCGGGCACCACTCGTCCTGTTGGAGCTCGGCGTCCGGGCTGTCCTCGTACTGTCGGAAGTCTGCCGCATACATGGCGGCAAGCTCCTCGTTGATGTAGGCAGCGTCCGGGCTGTCGCACACAAGCTGCGGCACATGGACAGTCAGCTTCTGGGTGATGCCGTACTCGTCCCGGACGGTCTTTTCCAGCGTGAACTGCTCGGTGATGCGGTCTTTTTGTGCTGTCTGCACCACCGTATCTGCGGAGCTTTGGGCGGCTGCGCCGGAGCCTGCGGGGGCAGCGGGAGCCGCTGCGCCGCCGCAGCCGGTCAGCAGCAGCGCCGCAGCCAGAACCACAGCAGCAAGGCGTTTGTGTTTCATGGTCGTTCTCCTGTGTTCTCAGCCGTAGCTGCGGGTCATCTGCAGCTGGGTCTCGCCCTCGGCAAAGGGGTTTTGTCCGTCGATCATGGTAACGCTCAGGGTCTCGTTGTACAGGTCGGTCTTGACCGCCGCCACAAACTCGATGGACGTCTGCCCGGCTTCGGTCTCGTCGGCAGAGATGCCCAGCACCACGCCCTCCGGCACCACGCCCAGATACGAGGCATCGCCCCGATAGATGCGGCTGTTGTCCTGCACGCCCAGCTGAACGCTGCCGTCGCTGCCCAGATCCAGCCAGTTCCAGCCGTTTTCAGCGGTGTAGTTGTAGGAGCCGGTGACGGAATAGGGGATCTCCTGTGCGCTCCACTCTGCCGACAGGGGTGCCAGCTCCAGCACAGAGCCATCCTCCCGGCGCAGGTTCACCTCGCTGCCGCTGCGTTCCAGCGACACGCCGTTGTTGGCAAAGTAGATGGGGTCCTGACAGATCATGGCATTGCCGAACATGAGGCAGCGCAGCACGTCCACGTACTCTACCACGCCATCTTTGGTCAGCAGATAGACCACCGGGTGGAAGGACGCACCCAGCTCTCCGATGCACAGGTCGATATACTCATTATAGGAGCCAAGGATGGGATAGGTGTGCGCCTGTTCCACCCGGATGCCAATGTCTGTACCCCACTGGTCGGTCTTTGGCGCAGGGCTCAGGGTGATGGCGGCCTGCGTTCCCTTCAGCTGCACCTGCACACCGTCGTAGGTGTCGGTCAGCACCGGGGTGTCGGCGGGGGCGGCGGAGGTCAGCGGGATCTCCACATCCAGCTGCTGCCAGCCCCAGTCGGTCTCGGAGCAGTACTTGCCCCGGAGCACCAGCCGGTCCTGCTGGGGCAGCAGCAGACACAGGTTTTCCAGCGCATTGTATTCCAACGTGCCCATCCGCATTTCCGACAGGTTCCCGCCGAGACGCAGACCCTCGTAATACGCACCCTGCGCCATCTCCCGGTCAAAGGTCTGCATCGCCTGCCGCTGCACCTGTGCCTGCACCTCGTCCGGGTCCAGCCCCATGCGCTGCAGCAGCTCGGCTGTGGTGATCTGCCTGCCGGTGGCAAAATCGAAGCACCACCCGCTGTAATACCACGGGGCGTCGTCGTAATCGTGGCTGCGCATCACCAGACTGACGCAGTCGCCGTACCAGTAGGCGTCCCAGTTGATCTCGGTCTGCGAGCACTCTTCGCCCTGCGACACCTCAGCGTCCGGATAGCTTTCATAATCCATGTACTCCGCCGCATACATGGCAGCAAGTTCCTCGTTGAGAGCGGCGGCATCCGGGCTGTCGCACACAAGCTGCGGCACATGGATGCTCAGCTTCTGCACGCCGATCATCTCGCCCCGCACCGTCTTTTCAAGGCTCCACTGGTCGGTGATGCGTTCTTTTTGCGCCGGCTGCACCGCCGCGGCTGCGCCGCTTTGGGAAGCTGCGCCGGAGCCTGCGGGGGCAGCTGCGCCGCCGCAGCCGGTCAGCAGCAGCGCCGCAGCCAGAACCACAGCAGCAAAACGTTTGTGTTTCATGGCTGTCTCCTTTCACTTACAAAGCCCCGGGCACACAGGAGGATGGGCAGTGCCCGGGGCCGGGAAATTTCCAAAGATCAATGGGGGAACTTTTCGCCCACCACCAGTGCGATGAAGTAATCCTCACCGCCGATGTTGCGCACCGACATGGCAAAGCAGTGTGGGTTGTCTACCTCCATGTTGATGCCTCCCGACATATAAGTCAGCCAGTTCTGTCTCTGCACCTCGTTGGTGGGGTATTTCAAGGTCTCCAATTTGTCCGTTCCTACCGGTCCAAGACCCGCAGTAAAATGGCGATCATAGATGGGATACCCCTTGTTAAACAGCGCCTGTTTGATCTCCGCTTCCTTTGCATTTACATCGTTTTCGAACTTTGTTTTGTCAACGACCGGCTTCCCCTCCTTTACAAAGGGGCTGATGAGAAGGTCGGTAAGTTCTTCCAGCTCCTTCTCATAGACCAGCTCCGTCAGACCCTTGTCCCTGCGGAACTTATTGAGGGCGTCCAGTGCCTGCTGGACTCTGATGTCATCGGGGGGCGTCGGTGCGCCGGGGGCACCGCCGCAGCCTGCCAGCGAGAGCGCCACAACGGCTGCGCCGGTAAGGGTGAGGAATTCGCGTCGGTTCATCTCTTTCATGGGGGTTCTCCTTTCAATACAGTATATTATAGATTACGGTTCGCAACTTGCGGGAAGTCCGTGCATCACTGCCCCGCTTCAGATCGGTGCAAAGTTTACCATTACCGCCACCGTATAGGTCTTGCCCTTAATGGTGGGGCAGTAGAGCCCGATCATCCACTGCTCGGGATGCGGACTCGCCAGTCCATGCCCGGCCAGACGCCGCACAAACTCCCTGACCTCGCTCGGATTACTAGGATACAGTTGATTTAATTGCAGACCGTCATGGGTGTAGTTAGAAACTCCCACAGTCCCCCGATAGCTTCCGCCTCCATATTTTTTCCTGATTTCCTCTATCATTTCAGACTCACGGAGTTGGTACTCGTGGAATACATCATCAGGCAAGTTCCATTTGCGGAAATCCTCCTTGTCTACTTCAGGTTCATAGGTTTCAAAGGGGCTGGCTGTAAACTTTGCGAGGTCGGCAGCCTCCTGACAGTAGACCACAGACTTGCAGATATCAAGTTTGGGATTGGGGACTACTTCTTTGTTGACTTCATACCAGACCTCGTTGATGGCTCTGAACAGGGTCATCTCTTTGCTCTCAGAGGTCGGAGGTGCGGGAGGTACGGAGGGTCCGCCGCAGCCTGCCAGCGAGAGCGCCACAACGGCTGCGCCGGAGAGGGTGAGGAATTCGCGTCGGTTCATCTCTTTCATGGGGATGCTCCTTTCTGTTTGTCCCCCCTGCTTTTTAGGGGGCTCTGGTTTGGGTATTCTCTGCACTTGCAGTCCGCTCCATCTTATGCTATCCTTATGGATAGAATCCGCAGATGCCTGTTGACGCATTTTTGCACAGCAGCAGGTTTTCTGCACCGGTGCGAGACCTCTTCTGTTTGTACTGTATCATACCCGGGAAAAAATTGCCCCCTCAGAAAAGCCGTTTTTGGGGGGCAATTCCAAAAAAATTTTTGGGGGTTTGGGGCTTCCCCCTCAAAAAATCCCCCCCAAAAGCCCAAAATTGGGGGGATTTTTGGGGTTTTTTCCACCAAAACAGGCAGCTGCAGCCCTGCCTGTGCCGGTTTTCCCCCTCTGGCTGCAATGTGCGAAAAGGAGTCATGAAAAATGGAACGAAGGACATTTTTAAAGCTTGCGGCGCTCGTCCCCGGTCTGGCACTTGCGGGCTGCGGCGGCAGCAAGACTCTGCTTTCTCCCAAGGACCCCACCATGCTCAGCATCTGGCATGTGTACGGCGAACAGGCAGACTCGCCCATGAACCGCCTGCTGACCGAGTTCAACGACACGGTGGGCAGAGAGAAGGGCATCCTGCTCAATGTGACCAACATGACCAACAGTGCCGCCATCGGCGGTCAGCTGCAGGATGCCAAGGCCGGCAAGCCTGGTGCGCTGGACCTGCCGGACCTGTTCTCGGCCCATTCCTCGGACGCCAGCGCTCTGGGCATCGAGAACCTTGTGGACTGGAACGACTGGTTCACCGCCGAGGACATGGCGACCTATGTGCCCGGCTTTGTGCAGGACGGCATCATTGACGGGCGGCAGGTGGTGTTCCCGGTGTCCAAATCCACCCAGCTCATCTTTTTGAACGGCTCCCAGTACGCCCGGTTTGCGGCGGACACCGGGGCGCAGCTTTCCACCCTTGCCACATGGGACGGCTTTTTTGAAATGGCGGGTGCCTACCGGCAGTGGTCGCAGGGCAAGCCCTTCTGCGCACTGGATTACCCCCTGCGTCTGGTGGAGCTGAATGCGCTGGAGCAGGGCAGCGGCGAGCTGTACAAGGGCAGCTGGTACGATCTGACCAATGAGACCTTCCGCGCTTCGTGGATGGAGTTTGCCCGGGCACTGGTGCAGGGCGATATTCTGGTGTCGGACCTGTACTCCAACACGCAGGTGATGACCGGCGAGACGCTGGCGGGTCTTGGCAGCTCGGCTGCCATCCTCTATTACAACGATTTTGTCACCTACCCGGACAACACCACCGAGCCCACCGATCTGCTGCTGGCTCCCCTGCCTCACGCCGCAGGCACCGCCACGCCCCTGATGCCGCAGGCCGGTGTGGGTCTGTGCGCCTTCAAGACCACCGACCAGAAAGCCGAAGCCGCCGCCGTGTTCCTGCGTTGGCTCACCGAACAGCAGCGCAATCTGGAATTTGCCGCCGATACCGGCTACATGCCGGTGTCCAGCGCCGCCTTTGACGCCATTGCGGACTATCCCTTTGAGCAGCAGAGCTATCAGCGGCTGTACGACGTCTACAACGAAATGCGCATCCAGAACACCCCCCTGTCCGAACCGGGCATCGTGGGGTACCACGCCAAGGCCAAAACCTTGTACGACAGCCTGCGCCAGCGCCAGAAGGACTACCCCCAGCGCCTTGCGGACGGCGAAACGCTGGAAGCCCTTGCCGAGGAAACATGGCAGCTGCTGTGTGACAATGCCTGAGCCTGCCGCTCAGCCGGAAAGGAGGGACTTTGATGCACTTTGTTGACCGGCACCGTGAAAAGATCTGCCAAAGCCCCATGAGCAGCCGGCTGCTGTGGGCCTGCCTGCTGCTGGTGGTGCTGCTGGTGTTGACCTTTGGTGCGGCGCTGTTCCTGTTTGCCAGCCTGCACAACACCAAAAAGGACATCAGCCGCAGTCTGCAGATCCAGTTTTCGGTGTTCCAGAACGATATGGAGCGCTATTTTGACCAGCTGGCGGTCATGGGCGTGAACCTGTCCGAGGATATGAGCGCAGAGGTGGACAAGGAGCTTGCTTTGCGGCAGATGTCCTTTGCCCAGCTGAACGACCCCCCCGAGGTGCTGAACGCACTGGAGGAGGAAATGCTCGAGCCACTGTGCCGCTGCCTGCGCCAGACCGGCTGTTCCGGCGCTTTTGTGCTGCTGGATGCCACCGTCAACACCCGCATGGAGGGAGCAGAGCATTCCCGCGCCGGGCTGTATGTGCAGAAAAGCGGTGCCGACACTCCCACCGTGCCCCTGCTGCTGTACCGGGGCAGTGCGGAGGTGGGCAAGACCCACAGTGTGATGCCCCACCGCAAGTGGCGCATGGAGTTCCAGACCGACCAGTTCCCGGACTACGACCGCTGGATGACCCCCGGCAGCGCCCCGCTGTACCAGTCTTACACGCTGACCGAACGGTTCGAGCTGCCCGGCACCTCGGAGGAGGTGCAGTTGTTTTTGCTGCCCCTGCGGGGGCGGGACGGCACGATGTACGGGCTGTGCGGCTTTGAGATCAGCGAGAGCTACTTCAAGCAGAACTTTGCCCAGCCCACCGGCTTTGACCGGCTGAGCTGTCTGCTGGCCCCGGCGGGAGACGGTCTTGCCGCCGATGCCGCCCTCAGCAGCGGCACCACCGGCGGCTACTACCATGCTCCCCGGAACACGCTGGTGCTGCGCAGCATGGGCGGCGGGCTGACCCAGTTGACCGGTCCCGACAGCGCCTATGCGGGCATCTCCCAGCTGTGCCGCCTGAGCGAGAGCCAGTCCTACCGGCTGGCGGTGTGCATCCCCATGGCAGACTACCGGAGACTGGTCTTTTCCGGCAATCTGCAGATGCTGCTCATCGGTCTGTTCATCGCCTTTTTCGTGGTGTTCTGCTGCATGAACTTCCACCGGTACATCCTCTCGCCGGCGTTCCGGCAGTTCGAGGAAGACCGGCGGGAATCCCGGCGGCGGATGGACGAGCTGCAGCTGGAACGCCAGCAGATGCAGACTGAGCTGTCCCGGCTGGCGGACGTGTGCCGCAACGAGTCGGTGCCCGATGCCTTCCAGACCTTTGTAGCGGGCATTCCCACCCTGACCAAGACCGAACGCCGCATCTTTGACGGCTACGCCGCCGGGCTGTGCACCCGGGAGATCACGCAGCAGCTGGACATCAAGGACAGCACCCTGCGCTTCCACAACAAGAATATCTACAATAAACTGGGCGTAAGCTCCCTCAAGCAGCTGCAGCAGTTCGTGGCGATCCTGAACTCCGGCAGCGGCAGCGCCCCGGACGAAAGCGCCCCCAAGAAGACCCGCTGAATGGAACGTTCCCGCGCCGCAAGCGCAGCGTCCGCTGAGACGGAACGGCTACAATCTGTAGGCGGTAAAACAGAATAAAGCATAGAAAAACACCCCCGGGGACCTTGTGAACTGCACCCCATTTGTTAGACAGTATGGTATACTGTTTAGGAAATGGGGTGTTTTTGTATGCCAAAGGGACAACGAAAGTACAACGGAACGCAGAAGGTAGAAATCATTAAACGAATCCACAGAGAAAACCTGAGCTTTAAGGGAGCGTCCAGAGAATACCAAACCTGCTGGAACGGCATTTCAAGACAAACCAGCCGAATCGGAAATGGGTCACAGATGTTACCGAGTTCAAAGTGAACGACCAGAAACTCTACCTGTCTCCAATTCTTGATTTGTTCAATGGCGAAGTTGTCAGCTACAATCTGAGCCGCCATCCGAACTTTAAGCAAATCACGGATATGCTGGAAGGTGCTTTTCAAAAGCTGCCGGACAAGGTTGACAATCTGATTCTGCATTCGGATCAGGGCTGGCAATACCAGATGAAGTCCTACCAGAATCTACTGAAAGCAAAAGGAATTACGCAAAGTATGTCTCGGAAAGCCACTTGTCTGGACAATGCTGTTGCCGAGAACTTCTTCGGACTGCTCAAGACGGAGCTGTTCTATCTGGAAAAATTTGATTCCATTGACCTGCTCGAAAAGGCTATTGTCGATTACATCGACTATTACAACAATCGCCGAATCAAATTAAAACTAAACGGTCTGAGCCCTGTACAGTACAGGATTCAGACCGTTGGAGCTGCTTAATTCAATTTTTGTCTAACTTTTGGGGTTCATTTCAGTCTTTGCCCCGGAGCAGGGGGTGTTTTTTGCGTTATTTGTGTCCTGAGCAGACGGATCATAAAGGCGTTTTGCCGGGGTTTTCCTGCAGACTTTTTGCAGACTTTTTTCTCGCAAAAGCACGCAAAACCCGGCAGTATCCGGCATCGTCAAGCCGCCGCACAAAACAAAAAAGCCACGAAGCATCGAACTTTATCGATATTTCGTGGCTTTCAAGCTGGTGCGAGGGAGGGGATTTGAACCCCCAAGGATAAACCACACGCACCTCAAACGTGCGCGTCTGCCAGTTCCGCCACCCTCGCATACCTGTTCAATTGTTGCAATCCCGGTCTTCTGAGGTGGGAAGCCGTGTTGTGCGGACTGCTTGAATATATTATCATATCCAGCCGGAATAGTCAAGCATTTTTCGGGTTTTTCATAGATTTTTTTTGACAAACATATTTTAGTAAAAGCCACAAACTCAAAAAGAAACATAACAGGGAGGTTTTGTTCATGCGATCATCTACACCCCATTCCGGACGGCGGCAGGATCTGCCCTTCTTTCTGTTCCTTGCAGGGGTCCTTGCCTTTTTGCTGGGGACCCGGTTTCCTGCGCAGACAGCTTCCCTGTGTGCCGGCAGCGACCTTACAGCCGCCCCCGACACTGCCCCCTTTTCTTCTACGCCGGTCTTTGCCTCCGGCGCTGCGGAGGATGCCGGGGACAAGTGGGTCTGCCTGACCTTTGACGACGGACCCAGCAAGACCACCCCTGCCGTGCTGGAGGCGCTGGACACCGCTGGGGTCCATGGCACCTTTTTTGTAGTCGCCACCGGGCACAACCAGAAGTACCTTCCCCTGCTCACCCAAGCCGCTGCCGCAGGACACCAGATTGCCCTCCACTCCGCCTCCCACGAGTACAGCGATATCTACCGAAGCGCCGAAGCCTACTGGCAGGACATTGCGCTGCTGAAGGAGCGGATCGCTCCCTACGTGGACCCGGAGACCATCCGGTACCTGCGGTTCCCCGGGGGCAGCACCAACACCGTGAGCCGCCGCTACGGGGGCAAGGGGCTGATGCAGCAGCTGAAGTCCGAAGTGGAGCAGAAAGGCTGGCAGTGGGTAGACTGGAACGTCTGCGCCGAGGACGCTGTGGGCGGGCATCCCGACGCCGACACCATCTACCGCAACGTGGTGCGGGAGACCGGAGAGCAGACCCACTGCTTGGTGCTGATGCACGATTCCGCCACCACCGGCACCACTGCCCAGGCGCTGCCGGAGATCATCCGGTGGTATGCCGACAGGGACCACCGTTTTCTGACCGTAGAACAGGCGCTGCCTCTGGGCTGAGAGGCCTTACAGCCACTTTTCAAACCAGCGCCCTGCCAGCACCCCGGCAGCTGCCAGTGCCCCCAGCCAGAGCCAGTCTGCCCCGCCGGTGACCACCCAGCCCGCTGCCAGAATAACAGCAAAGGTGCACGCCGCCGGCAAAAAGACCCTCAATACCCGCAGCAGCTTTTCCCGCCGGGGCGGCAGTCCGGTGCCCAGCCGCTCCGGATGCAAAGCATCGCAGCAGATCTGGTCCCGGTATTTGCCCTGTATGCGGTACGCCCGGTACTCCGTGCCGTCCAGCGAGAACTCCGGGTACATTCCCTGCCGGGTAAGGCACAGCTCCATGCCCTTTTCCGCTGCGTATGCCTCCAGCGCTGCTGCAAACTCCCCGGGGGTGTTGATGCTGCCCTCCGGGATGAAGAAAAAGTGCTTCTGGTGCTGTACCTGCCCCAGAGTGCGGTAATCCCGGAGCCAGCCGGTAAAGAATGTCCCGGAGGGTGCCGGTTCCTCCATCCGGCTCAGGCAGGCGTCCACGTCCAGAGTCGCCGCCTGAGGCTCCTGCTGCGCCAGTTCCGTGCAGAAGCGTGCTGCGGCAGCAAGCTGCTCTGCCTGCTGCTCCAATGCCTTCTGCTGGGTCTGCAGCGCCTGCTGCAGGGGCTGCTCCCCTTCCAGCACCGCCCGGATGGTGGGCAGGGGCACCGCCAGCATCCGCAGCATCCGGATGAGCTTGAGGGTGCGGATATTCTCCGGCGTATAGTCCCGGTAATCGTTGTCCGGGTTCCTGCCCGGGGTGAGAAGCCCTTCTTTTTCGTAAAAACGGATGTTGGGTGCAGAGACCCCGCTCTGTTCCGAAGCCTGTTTGATGTTCATTTGCTTCACCTCCACCCTTACATTACACCTTAAAGCCGGTTGAAGGTCAAGGGTCTGGGCAAAAAAAGCAGAGCCGCCGCACAAAAAGTGCCAACGGCTCTGCTTTTATGGTCTCAGTTTCTCAGATCCAAAGATCAGTCTGCCTGCTGGCAGAACACAGAGAAGGTGCGGTATGCCATGTACAGGTCGGTCTTGTGGATGACCTCAAAGGGTGCGTGCATGGACAGCACCGGCACACCGATGTCCAGCACGGGGATGCCGCGGTTTGCCACATACTTGGCAATGGTACCGCCGCCGCCCAGATCCAGACGCCCCAACTCACCGATCTGCCATGCCACCTTGTTGGCGTCCAGCAGACGGGTCACATCGCCCACCAGCTCGGCGTTGGCGTCGCTGGCAGCGCTCTTGCCCCGGGCACCGGTGTACTTGAAGATCGCCACACCGCGACCGGCGTAGGTACCGTTCTGCTTCTCAAAAGCGGAAGCCCAGGTGGGGTCGTAGGCAGCGGTCACGTCGGCAGACAGGCAGACGCTGTGCTGGAAGGCGATGATGTCGTCCTGTCCGGCAGCACGGCACAGCTGCTGCATGAAGTGGAACACGTACATGCTCTGCATACCGGTAACGCCGTCGGAGCCGATCTCTTCCTTATCGGTGAGGACGCAGATGGTGGTGCGGACCGGGTTCTTGGTCTCGATCTCTGCCATCAGTGCGGGGTAAGCGTCCACACGGTCGTCGTGACCGTAGCCGCCCACCAGAGAGCGGTCAAAGCCCACGTCACGAGCCTTGTGTGCAGGCACAACCTCGATCTCGGCACGGGTGAAGTCCCGCTCGGTGATGCCGTACTTCTCATGGAGCAGGATCATGGTGTTCAGTTTGACAGCTTCCTTCACATCCTCTTCCTCCACGGGGTCGGAACCCAGGAGCACGTTCAGCTCCTCTGCCTTGATGCCCTCGCTGAGCTTGCGCTCGTTCTGCTCGGCACCCAGATGGGGCAGCAGGTCGGTGATGCAGAACACGGGATCCTGCTCATCCTCGCCCACCGCAAAGTTCACCACAGAACCGTCGGCACGGGTGAACACGCCGTGGATCGCCAGAGGGATGGTAGCCCACTGATACTTGCGGATACCGCCGTAGTAGTGGGTACGGAAGTAGCTGAAGTGCTCGTCCTGATACAGGGGGTTGGGACGCAGGTCCAGACGGGGGCAGTCGATGTGGGCGATCGCCAGACGGAAGCCCTCTTCAAAGCTCTTGGTGCCGATGGTGGCGGCGACCACAGCCTTGTGACCCTGGATAAAGTAGATCTTGTCGCCGGGGGCGTAGACCTTCTTGGGGTCAAACAGCTGGTAGCCAGCCTCCTTCAGCATCTTTTCGCTGACAGTGACCGCCTCCCGCTCGGTCTTGGCGGCATCCAGAAATGTCTTGTAGCCCTCGGCAAAGGCTGCGGCAGCTGCCTTGACCTCTGCCTGCTTGTCGGCGGCATACTCCGGGGTGTACAGCAGTTTTTCCGCATACTGCTTGGCGGTCATTTTTTCACTCATGGTTTTTCTCTCCTTGTTTTTATCATTTGCCTGCGTAGATGCGCTGATACGCTTCGTAGCAGGCGGTGATCTTGTTTACATAGTGGTGCATCTGCCGGTACGGGAAGCCCTTCAGGGTCAGCCCATCTGCAGAGTGCTCTTCCATCCGCAGCAGATTGTCCACCGTGCCCCACCCGCTGTGGTACGCCGCAGCGGCGGTGGCAACGTCCCCGTTGTAGCGCACCATGCACAGGTGCAGGTAGTAGCAGCCGAACCGGATGCTCACCGCCGGGTCGTAAAGATCCCCAAAAGTCAGATTCTCCGCCCCGGCGATCTTGCTGCGCAGCCACAAAAAAGTCTCCTCGGTCATCTGCATCAGCCCCCGTGCCTCCACGGCAGAGGTGGCATCGGGGTCAAAGCCGCTTTCGGTGCGGATAAAGGCGTCCACCAGCAGCGGGTCCAGCTCATAGGTCTGCGCCCACTGGTCCACCAGTGTCTGGTATTTGCGGGGGTACAGCAGCCGCTGCCCCTGCCGCCACAGCCGGGGCACCCCTGCATACAGCAGGGCGAACACCAGCAGCAGGGCAGCAAGGCGCACCAGCAGCCGGCGGGAGCCTTTGCGGCGTCTGGGGTATACCGTTTGCTTTTTCAAAACCCGGTGTTCACACCCCTTCCGTCAGAAGTTCGGTGCAGAGGGCGGCGGCGGCAGCCTGCAGCTGCTCCAGTGCGCCATCGTTGCACAGGATGTAGTCTGCGTTTTGGGTCAGGGTCTGCTCCGGGGTCTGGGCGTTGAGCCGCCGTGCCGCCATCTCCGGGGAGATGCCGTCCCGTGCCACGATCCGTGCCACACTGGTGGCAAAGGGTGCTGTCACCACGCACAGCCGGTCGCACTCCTGCTGTGCCGCCGTGCCCACGATGACTGCCCCGTCCAGCACAAAGAGGCGGTGTCCCTCCTGCGCTGCCTGCTGCTTTGCGGCACGGATCCGCCCCAGGATCTCCGGGTGAGTCATGCCATCCAATGCCGCCTTGCCCTCCGGGGTGGCAAAGGCACGGTCTGCCAGCAGGCGGCGGTCCAGACTGCCGTCGGGGTGCAGGATATCCGCCCCAAACCGCTGCGCCAGCCTTGGCAGCAGCGGGGAACCCGGCAGCAGGATCTCCCGGCTGATCTGGTCTGCGTCGGCAAGGGGCACACCCTTGGCGGCAAACACCGCCGTAACGGTGGATTTGCCGCAGCCGCTGCGTCCGGTAATGCCCAGTGTGATCATAGGTCGATCACCCGGAACGCCGCCGCCCGGATCAGGCGGTTGTACACCGCCATGGAAAGTCCGTCCTTCCGGGGGCAGCGGGCGTAGACCACCCTGTCCCCCTGCTCATCCAGCGCCCGGAGGGAGCGGAAGATGTGCTTTGCCTGATCGGCGCCGTCCCCTTCCCGTCCGTATTCCACGCAGGGCACCCCCAGTTTTTCCGCCTCGCCGGTAAAGCACAGGCAGCTGGGGTTCTGGTCCCGGTGGGCGTCCACATACGCCTTGAACTGTTCAAAGCTGCCGTTCAGCAGGGTCACGTCTGCCTTGGGGGCATAGTGCTTGTATTTCATGCCGGGGCTGCGGACCACCGCTCCCTCCGGCAGTTTTTCCAGGATCGCCTTGGAGATCTCCACCTCTTCTCCCAGTGCCCGTTCCAGATCTTCCAACGTGATGTGTCCGGGGCGGAACAGAGTGGGCTTCTCCCCCACCACCGACACCACGGTGCTCTCCACTCCCACATCGCACTCGCCGCCGTCCAGGATCAGAGGCAGGCGACCGTCCATGTCGGTAAACACATCCTGTGCGTTGGTGGGGCTGGGCTTGCCGGAAAGGTTGGCGCTGGGTGCCGCAAAGGGGCAGCCGCTTTTTTGGATGACTGCCCGTGCCACCGGGTGGCTGGGCATCCGGATGCCCACGGTATCCAGCCCGGCGCAGCACTCCGCTGCCACCTCCGGACCCCGGGGCATGATGATGGTAAGGGGACCGGGGCAGAAGGCTGCCATCAGCAGCTGGGCACGCTCCGGCACCTCGCTGACCAGACCCGGCAGCATCTCGGGACCGGTGACGTGGACGATAAGGGGGTTATCCTGCGGACGTCCCTTTGCCGCAAAGATCCGCTTTACCGCCTCGCCGTTCCGGGCGTCTGCGGCAATGCCGTACACCGTCTCGGTGGGCAGCGCCACGATCTCGCCCTGCCGCAGCAGAGCAGCGGCTTTTTCAATGCTTTCTGCCTCATTGGCAGGCAGCACTTCGGTTTTAAGTTTCATGGGTATCATCGCTCTTTCCATCTCTATATAGTAAGCCCGCCGTTCAGGACGTTGTGCCCTGTTCGTTGAGTTTTTGCAGTTTTTCGGTCTGTTCCCGGGTAGCAAGGGCGTCAATGACCTCGTCCAGATTGCCGTCCATGATCTTTGCCAGATTGTGGACCGTAAGCCCGATGCGGTGGTCGGTGCAGCGGTCCTGCGGGAAGTTGTAGGTGCGGATCTTCTCGCTGCGGTCTCCGGTGCCCACCTGCCCCTGCCGGTTGGCATTGATGGCGTCCTGCTGCTCCTTCTGCTTTTGTGCCAGCAGACGGCTGCGCAGGATCTCCAGCGCCTTATCCTTGTTCTGGAACTGGCTGCGTTCGTTCTGGCACTCCACTACCGTGCCGGTGGGGATATGGGTCACCCGGATGGCGCTGGAGGTCTTGTTGATGTGCTGTCCTCCTGCGCCGGAGGAACGGAAGGTGTCGATGCGCAGGTCCTTCATATCCAGGGCAAAGTCCACTTCCTCCGCCTGTGGCATCACCGCCACGGTGGCAGTGGAGGTGTGGATGCGCCCCTGGGTCTCGGTCTCCGGCACCCGCTGGACCCGGTGGACCCCACTTTCGTACTTAAAGCGGTTGTAGGCACCTGCGCCATCCACCGAGAAGATCGCTTCTTTTACGCCCCCCAGCTCGGTCTCGCTGAGGTTCAGCATCTCCAGCTTCCAGCCCCGGCTCTGGACATACATGGTGTACATCCGCAGCAGGCTGTGGGCAAACAGCGCCGCCTCCTCGCCGCCGGCACCGCTGCGGATCTCCACGATGACGTTTTTGCCATCGTTCACATCCTTGGGCAGCAGCAAAATTTTGAGATCTTTTTCCAGTCTTGCTACATCTTGACTTTTTTCGCCGATCTCCTGCTGTATCATCTGCTTGAAGTCCCCGTCCAGCGCCTCCGGCTCTTCCAGCAGTGCCTTTGCCTGGGTCAGGTGGTCCCGGGCGGTCTGCCATGCGTGGTAGGTCTGCACCACCGGTTCCGCCTCGTGGTACTCCCGCATCAGTTTGCGGAACAGTGCCGGGTCGGCGGCGGTGCCGGGCTGGTTCAGCCGGACGGAAAGTTCTTCAAACCGGCGGCAAACGGTATTCAATTGGGTAAAAAGGTCGGGCATATCCGGCAGTTCTCCTTGGTTAGTTTTCGGCAGGGGACTGCGCCGGCACTAGACCGTACCGGGTTTGACCACCTTTTTGATGTTCTTTTCGATCTTGGCACGGGGCAGCATCACTTCCCGCCCGCAGCCGGTGCAACGGATCTTAAAATCCATGCCCACACGCAGCACCTCAAAGCTGGAAGCCCCGCAGGGGTGCTTTTTGCGGGTAAGGATGGTATCTCCCACAGCGATATCCATAGCGTTGGTCGCTCCCTTCTGCCTGCCGCCGGGCAGGCGTCTGCCGCACAGCCGCCGGAGTCCGGCGGACTGCACATACAAATATAGTATAATGCAAACTCACACAAAATGCAAATATCTGCAAGGGCGGACGCATATGGTTTTTCCGTACAGAGCATCTGCACCCGGCAGATACAAGACCCAAAATAGCACAGAAAGAGGAATGAAAGATGATGCAAGCATACCGTACCGAATGCAACTACCGCTCCGCAGCCCGCCTGTCCCCCGCCGAGCTCCGCACCGCCGCCGCCAACCGGGAGATCCTGCAAGCCACCGCCCTTGCCTTTGACACCCGGCGGCAGCTGCGGTTTGAGATCGGCGGGGCAAAGGCAGTGATGCCCTTTGCCCAGTGCGCCGATGGTGCCGAGACCGGCGCGGTGCGGGATATCGCCGTGCTGACCCGGGTGGGACGTCCCACCTGTTTTGTCATCGAAGGGGTGGACACCGATGAGACCGGGCAGCCGGTGTACCGGCTCTCCCGTGCCGAGGCGCAGCGGATGTGCAAGGCAGAGTATCTGGATGGGCTTGTGCCCGGAGACATCCTGCCCTGTGTGGTCACCCACATCGAGCCTTTTGGGGCGTTCTGCGATGTAGGCTGCGGCATCAGCGCCCTGCTGCCCATCGACTGCATGTCGGTGAGCCGCATCTCCTCCCCGGCGGACCGGGTCAGCGTGGGGCAGCAGATCCTCTGCGTCATCCGGAACCGGGACCCTCAGGGGCGGTTCGTGCTGACCATCCGGGAGCTGCTGGGCACCTGGGCGGAAAATGCCGCCGCCTTTACCGTAGGAGAAACGGTGGTGGGCATCGTGCGCAGCGTGGAGGAGTACGGCACCTTTGTGGAGATCGCCCCCAATCTGGCGGGGCTGGCGGAAAGCTGCAGCGACCTTGTACCGGGGCAGGCGGTGAGCGTATACATCAAGAACATCCTGCCGGATAAAATGAAGATCAAGCTGGTCATTGTGAACCACAGCCTGAGCCAGCTCCACCGGTTTGCTCTGCGGTACTTTATCACCGAGGGGCATCTGGACCGGTGGGTCTACTCCACGCCGGAAAGCCCCAAGCGGATCGAGACCGATTTTTCCCCAGCAGCTTGCATTCCGCGGTAAAACCCTTTATACTAAGATGGAAAAGAACAGGAACCCCGGGCAGCCCACGCCGCCCGGGATCGCAAAGGGGATGTATGGAACGATGACCGCCAACGATGCTTTTACTGCCGGTGTACGTCCCGGCGGGCTCACCAGCAGCACCGAGATCCGGCTGCTGCTGTGCTATCTGGTGAAAAATGCCGGACCCATTACCCGGCAGGATATCGAAAATGCGCTTATGGAAGAAGCGCTGGTAAACTATTTCGAGATCGGCTCCTGTCTGGACGATATTGCCCGCCAGCAGCTGGTAACGGTAAAGGACAACACCTACACCATCACCGACAAGGGGCGCAAGGTGGCGCAGGAGCTTGCCTACGACCTGCCCCGCAGCGTCCGGGAGCGTGCCGTTGCCGCCGTGCTGCGGTGCCAGACCTGGACCCGCAAGGAGGCAAAGTACAGCGCCGGTATCACCGAAAAGGCAGACGGGCACTGTACCGTCCGCTGCACCGTAAAAGGGCTGGACAGCGACCTGTTCTGTCTGGATCTGGGCACCCCGGACCGGCTCAGTGCCGAGCTGGTAAAAAAGCAGTTCATCCTGAAGGGCAACGAGATCTACCAGCTGCTGATCACAAAGCTTACCGAAGAAGAAAAATAAATCAGGGGACCGCCGCACATGGCATGTGCGGCGGTCCCCTTTTCTCTCAGATCAGAATACAGATCAGCCCGGTACAGCCCTCGTTGATGACCCGTTCCAACGTGCCTTGCAGCTGGGTCCGTGCCTCCTGCGGGATATGCAGCAGCTTGTTCTGCAGCCCCTCGTTTACCAGCTGATGTAGGCTTTTGCCAAAGATGTTGGACTGCCACAGCTGCACCGGATCCTCCGCAAAATCCGCCAGCAGCCCCTGCACCAGCTCCTGACTCTGCCGCTCGGTGCCCACGATGGGGCTCAGCTCGGTGTGGATCACCGCCTTCATCATGTGGATGGAAGGGGCGCTTGCTGCCAGCCGCACCCCGTACTGTCCCCCCTGCTGCAGGATCCGGGGCTGTTCCAGCTGCAGCTCCCCCATGGAGGGCATGACGATGCCGTAGCCGGTTGCCTCCACCTGCTCCAGCGCACTGCGGACCTTTTCGTATTCCCGCTTTGCCTGCGCCAGCTCCATGATGCAGGGCATCAGCCCCGCCTCGTCCCCGATCTCCAGCCCGGTCTGCTCGCTGAGGACCCGGTAGAACACCTCCGGCTTCAGCTCCACTCCGATGCGCACACTGCCGCCGGAAAGGTCCATGCTGGTGACCCGGGAGCGCTGCACCGCCTCGCAGTCCAACACGGCGGTGTTCTCCCCGGCGGGGATGTCCTTCATCCGGGCGGTGTTTTCCGCCAGTTCCATGGCGGCGGCGTACACCTGTGCCTGCAGCCAGTGCCCGTTTTCCAATCGGTTGATCCACCGGGGCAGGGCAAAGTCCAGCTCCTGCACCGGAAATTCGTAGAGCACCTGCCGCAGGATGTCTCCCAGTGCCGCCGCATCCAGATCCACACAGCTCACCGGCAGCACCTTGTGGCGGTAGTCCCGCTCCATGCCGGCGGCAAGCTGTCTGGTCTCCGCCGCCTCCGGGTGGGTGCTGTTGAGCAGGATGAGGTAGGGCTTGCCCAGTTCCTCCAGCTCCTCCACCACCCGTTTTTCGGTCTTTGCGTAGCCCTCCCGGGGGATATCGCTGATGGAGCCGTCGGTGGTGACCACGATGCCGATGGTGGAGTGCTGGCAGATGACCTTGCGGGTGCCGGTCTCGGCGGCAAGGTCAAAGGGCACCTCCTCCGGGAACCAGGGGCTTTTGACCATGCGGGGTCTTGCGTCCTCCTCATGTCCCATTGCCCCTTCCACCATGTAGCCCACGCAGTCCACCAGCCGTACCCGGCACTCGCCGCCGCCTTCCAGCTGCAATGGCACCGCCGTTTCCGGGATGAACTTTGGCTCGGTGGTCATGATGGTGCGCCCTGCCGCCGACTGGGGCAGTTCGTCCCGGGCACGGACCCGCGCCTGTGCTCCGGTGATGGCGGGAAGCACCAGCTCCTCCATAAAGCGCTTGATAAAGGTGGATTTGCCGCTGCGCACCGGTCCCACCACGCCGATGTAGATATCCCCGCCGGTGCGTGCGCCGATCGCCCGGCAGATGGTGCTGTTTTGCTGTTTGTCCAAGGCAGTTCTCCCCTTCCCCTTGCGTAGCGCACCGGACCCTGCGCCCTGTCCGCTCGGTGTATCCTATGAAAAGGGAGCGCTTATTATGCCGGGGGTCTTGAATGCCCTCCGTTTACGCCCTGGGCATCTTCAGCGCAAAATATTTTATAAAAGCACTTCAGGAAGATCTGCGGATCTTCCCGAATCGCATTTTCACGGAGGGGGTAGCCCCCTGAAAGGGGGAGGTGGCACCGCAGGTGACGGAGAGAGCAAACCAGCCAACGTAACCGCTGCTGCAAAAATGGCAGGCAAATGCCGTTTTCTGTCACGACCCCTTTTGTGAAAATGGTCTATCGGAATGCCCGCAGGCATTCCGATAGACCAAAATCCAAAATCTGATTTCCGCTATGGATGGCAGAGCGAAGCGGAGTCATTTTAAATCGTCCAGCAAAAAGGAGCTGCCGTGCAAAAACGCACAGCAGCTCCCGGAAAAGCTCTTATAAAATTACGGGGTCAGACGGTTGGGACCACGGAACAGGAACTCGGCGTCCTTGATGCTCAAACCGCACAGCAGCATGGTCAGGCGGTCGATGCCCAGACCGAAACCGCCGTGGGGCGGGCAGCCGTACTGGAAGAACTCCAGATAGAACTTGACGTCCTCGGCAAGACCCTTTTCCTCTGCCTGCTTCTTCAGCACTTCGTAGCGGTGCTCACGCTGGGCACCGGTGGTGATCTCCACACCGCGCCAGATCAGGTCGTAGCCCTGAGGCACACCGTTCTCGTCCCGCATGTGGTAGAAGGCGCGCTTCTCGGCGGAGTAGTCAGTGATGAACAGGAACTCGTGGTTGTAGTGCTTCTTCACCCACTCGTAGCTCAGGCGCTCTGCCTCGGTGGTCAGGTCGCCCTTTTCGCTCTCATCCACCTTGTAGCCGAACTCCTCTTCCAGACCCTTGTACAGGTCCTCCAGCTTCACCACCGGGAAGGGGGTGGTGGGCACGATGACTTCCTGCCCGAACATCTCCTGGATCTGGTCGCCGTAGCTGTCCTTTACTGCCTGCAGACCCGCTGCCAGCAGCTCCTCTTCCATCTTCATGACGTCCTTGAAAGAGGTGATGTAGCTGAACTCCAGATCGAAGCCGGAGAACTCGGTGGAGTGTTTGTTGGTGTAGCTCTTCTCGGCACGGAACACAGGACCGGTCTCAAAGATGCGCTCAAAGCCGGCTGCCATTGCCATCTGCTTGTAGAACTGAGGGCTCTGTGCCAGATAGGCGTTGCGGTCGAAGTAATCCACCTTGAACACCTCAGAGCCGCTCTCGCTTGCCGCAGCAATGAGCTTGGGGGTGTGGATCTCGATGAAGTTGCGGTCCAACAGGAACTTGCGCATGGCGTTGACAAAGCAGCTCTGTGCCTTGAACATCAGCTGGTTCTCGTCGGTGCGCAGGTCGATCCAGCGGTAGTCGATGCGCTGGTCGATGCTGGAGCGCTCCACTGCCTTCTTTTTCTTGGTGGCAGCGATCTCCTTGCGGACGATGGGCAGGGGGTCTGCGATGCTCTCGATCTCGATGGCGGAGGGGATCATCTCGATGCCGCCCATCTTGACGTAATCGTTCTCCACCACCTTGCCGGTGACCGTAATGACGGAATCCGGGGTCAGCTGATCGATGGTACCCACCAGATCCGGGTGATCTTCCTTCTCCACCGTGATCTGCAGCTTGCCGGTAATATCCTTCAGCACGATGAATGCCATATACTTGCTGTTGCGCAGGTTCTCGATAAAGCCCTGCACCTTCACTGTACTGCCGATTTCCTTCTGGACCTCATTGATATAGGTGCGTTCCATAGGAATCCTCCTTATAAAGTCTTGTGTACTGTTTTATTATACGCTTTTCAGGGGATAAATCAAGGTCATTTCTTTTCTTCGTGAAGGGTGCCGGTGCCCCCTTCCACCACCCCGTCGTGGCGGAGCACGGCGGCAATGGTGCCAAAGAAGCACTTTACATCCAGCCCAAAGCTCAGGTGCTCCACATACCAGCCGTCCAGCTTTGCCTTTTCGGAGATCTCCAGCTCGTCCCGTCCGTGGATCTGCGCCCAGCCGGTAAGCCCCGGACGCACATCGTTGGCGCCGTACTTGTCCCGCTGGTCGATAAGGTCGTACTGGTTCCACAGCGCCGGGCGGGGCCCGATGACCGCCATATCCCCCACAAAGATGTTCCACATCTGAGGCAGCTCGTCCAGACTGGTCTTCCGCAAAAAGTGCCCCATGCGGGTGATATACCGGTCCGGGTCCTGCAGCAGGTGGGTGGGCATATCGTGGGGGGTGTCGGTACGCATGGTGCGGAACTTGAGGATGTCAAAATGCTTTTTGCCCACCCCTACCCGCTTCTGCCGGAAAAACACCGGACCCGGGGAGTCCAGTTTGATCGCCGCTGCCAGCAGCAAAAAAAGCCAGGACAGGCACAGCATGCCCAGTGCTGACAACACGATGGCAAGAAAACGCTTGATATACTTCCGATACACAGAGATCCCTCCGTCTTTCTTTTTGGATTCCAAACGTATTCAGTATAGCAGTCCGGCGGCGATTTTGCAATTCGTTGCGCCATCTTTTGCCGTTTTTCCGGTTTCCGGCGGGGCGGGACCATCCTACCTCTCCAAAGGTAAGGAAAATGTAAAATTTTTGTGACCTGCCCCCTTGTATTTTACCATGTTCGGCGTTATAATATCCTTTCGGTTACTCAGACAAAAAAACACCTGTTTTAAAGAATTTTTTAAGGAGGCGCATCTCTTTCATGGCACAGTCCAGCCGTACCGCAGACCTGACCAGCGGTCCCCTGCTCCAGAAGATCATCCTGTTTTCGCTGCCTTTGGCGGCATCCAGCATCTTACAGCTTCTGTTCAACGCCGCCGATGTGGTGGTGGTGGGTCGCTTTGCCGGCAGCACCGCCCTTGCAGCGGTAGGTTCCAACGGTTCCCTCATCAACCTGCTGGTGAACCTCTTTGTGGGGCTTTCGCTGGGCGCCAATGTGGTGGCGGCACGCTGCTTCGGTGCTAAGGACGAGCAGGGCGTTCGGGACACGGTACAGACGGCGGTGACCCTGGGTCTTGTCAGCGGCGTGATGCTGGCTGCGGTGGGCTTTTTTGCCGCCCGGGGGCTGCTGGAACTTATGAGCTGCCCGGAAGACGTCATCGACCTGTCCACCCTGTACCTGAAGATCTATTTTATCGGTATGCCCATGAGCATGCTGTACAATTTCAGCTCCGCTCTGCTCCGTGCTGCCGGAGACACCAAACGTCCCCTGTACTGTCTTGCCGCCGCCGGTGTCATCAACGTGGTGCTGAACCTTGTGTTTGTCATCGGCTTTTCCATGAGTGTGGCAGGGGTGGCGCTTGCCACCATCATCAGTCAGGCAGTGTCCGCCTGCCTGGTCACCGCCATGCTGCTGCGGGAAAAGGGTGCCCTGCATCTGGACCTGCGGCGGCTGGGCTTCCACAGCGGTGCCCTGAAGCAGATCCTGCTCATCGGCATTCCCGCAGGCTTGCAGAGCACTGTGTTCAGCCTGTCCAATGTGGTGATCCAGTCTGCTATCAACTCCTTTGGCTCCACGGTGGTGGCAGGCAACTCTGCCTCCGCCAATCTGGAGGGCTTTGTCTACACCGGCATGAACTCCTTTGCGCAGGCGGCAGTGACCTTTGCCAGCCAGAACATCGGCGCCCGGAAATATGAGAATCTGGACCGGGTAGTGCTGGGCTGCCTGCTGTGCGCCGTGTGCACCGGCATCGTCATGGGCGGCGGTGCTGCACTGGCAGGAGGCAGCCTGCTGCGGCTCTACTCCTCCGATGCAGCGGTGATCGCTGCCGGCGTGGAGCGGCTCCATGTGATCTGCGGGGTGTACCTGCTCTGCGGCATTATGGACGTGCTGGCATACTCTTTGCGGGGCATGGGCTACAGTGTGCTGCCCATGGTGGTGAGCCTCATCGGCAGCTGCCTGCTGCGGATCTTGTGGATCGCCACGGTCTTCCAGCTCCACCGTACCCCCTTTATGCTCTACATCAGCTACCCCATCAGCTGGACCCTCACCGCTCTGGTGCATCTGGTCTGCCTCATGGTAGTGCGCCGGAAACTGCGCCGGAAGGTGCAGCTGCTGCAGGCGGCATAAGCTTTTGGGACCCTGTTCTGCCGGACACCCCGGCGGGGCAGGGTCTTTTGCTGCCCGGAAACGGAGGCTCCAAAATAAAATCGTACTTTTCCCCAGATTCCGGTACAAATGCCGCTTTCATAAATGACAAACTGTGTTATAATAAAAGAGAAGGTCTTGTCGGCAGGTGTCGGAATCTGTCCGCGACCTAGTGCCGGCGGGTCTCCCCGCCTGTGAACGGAGGAACCAAGATGAAGGAATCCACACTCGCCTCTTCCAGCCGACTGGGCGGTGCTGTCATCAGCGACCGGGTCGTTGCAAGCCTGCTGGAGGAACTGCGCACCGGACGCTATGCTGCTGCCGACCGCCTGCCTGCAGAGGTCGACCTTGCCACCGAGATGGGGGTGAGCCGCACAGTGATCCGGGATGCCCTCAGCGAAATGGAGCGTGCCGGTTATGTGGAACGGGTGCGGGGCATTGGCACGGTGGTCAACCGCACGGTGCTGGGGCTCAGGAGCCGTCTGGATCAGAAGCTGGAGTATTATCCCCTGATCCGCAGCTTTGGCAGCTACCCCCACGCCGACGGCATTCAGGTATTCCCCATCCGCGCCGGGGAGGAGCTGGCGCAGGATCTGGCGATCGCCCCGGGGGATGAGGTGATCTGCATCAAAAAGCGGATCCTTGCCGACACCACCCCGGTGATCTACTCCATCGACTATCTGCCCCGGAACCTCTTTGGCACCCGGGATTATACCCGCATCGACCTTACCGGCGGGGTGTTTGATATTCTGGAGCGGGAATGCCACCAGCAAATCTCCTCTAATGTCGCCCACCTGAAGGCAAGCTGCGGCGATGACGCCATCCGCTCCGCCATGCGTCTTGCGCCGGGGGAGGCAATGCTGCTGCTGGACGAGATCTGTTTCAATCGTTTGTGCCGCCCGGTGATGCGCTCCCTGAGCTACTACACAAACTTCTTTGATTTTTCCATTTTGCGCAAACTGCTTTGATCTAACGGAGGAAATGTAACCATGCGTCATCTGATCGACCCGCTGGATTTTACCCAGCAGGAAATCACTACCCTGCTTGATCTTGCCGACCGTATCTGTGCCGACCCCGCTGCCTATCAGGCAGTGGCAGAGCACAAAAAGCTCGCCACCCTGTTCTACGAGCCGTCCACCCGCACCCGCCTTTCCTTTGAGGCAGCTATGCTGAATCTGGGCGGTCATGTGCTGGGCTTCCCCAGTGAGAACGTGTCCAGCGCCTCCAAGGGCGAAAGCGTGGCGGACACCATCCGGGTCATCTCCTGCTATGCCGACATCGTGGCGATGCGCCATCCCAAAGAGGGCGCTCCCCTCCGTGCCAGCCGCTACTCCCGGGTACCGGTGATCAACGCCGGTGACGGCGGACACCAGCACCCCACCCAGACCCTTACCGACCTGATGACCATCCGCCGCCGGAAGGGTCGGCTGGACGATCTGACCATCGGTCTGTGCGGCGACCTGAAGTTCGGACGCACCGTCCACTCCCTCATCAAGACCATGGCACGGTGCAAAAACATCCGCTTTGTGCTCATCAGCCCGGAGGAACTGCGGGTGCCAGACTACATCATCAACGATGTACTGGAGGCAAACGGCATCCAGTACAAGGAGACCCGCAGTCTGGAAGAGTCCATGCCGGAACTGGATATCCTGTACATGACCCGTGTGCAGCGGGAGCGGTTCTTCAACGAGGAGGACTACGTCCGGCTGAAGAACAGCTACATCCTCACCCGGGACAAGATGGACCTTGCAAAGCCGGACATGGCGGTGCTCCATCCCCTGCCCCGTGTCAACGAGATTGCGCTGGACGTGGACGAGGATCCCCGTGCCGCATACTTTGAGCAGGTGCAGAACGGCGTATATGTGCGCATGGCACTGATCATGACCCTGCTGGGTCTTGCAGATCCTAAGGCACCTAAGGAGGAAAACTAAAATGCTGAACATTGACGAGATCCAGAACGGTATTGTCATCGACCACATCAAGGCGGGCACCGCCATTGGTCTTATGGACCTGCTGGGCATCAAAGATAACCGAACCGTCAGTGTGGCGCTGATCCAGAACGCCCGCAGCAACAAGACTGCAAGCGGTCGCAAGGACATCATCAAGGTGGAGGGAGACGCCTCCTGGCTGAATCTGGATGTGCTGGCATACCTTGACCCCAACATCAGCGTCACCGTCATTAAAAACGGCAAGGCAGTGCGGAAGGATAAGCCCACCCCTCCCAAGCGTCTGGTAAACATCGTGCGGTGCCGCAACCCCCGGTGCATCTCCTCCATTGAGGAAGAGTGCGACCAGATCTTTGAGCTGAGCTCCAACGGCAGATACCGCTGCATCTACTGCGAGCAGGAGCTGCAGGTAAAGCCGGAGTAAGCCTTTGCCCCGCGCGCAAGCCATAAAACAGCAAGCCCTCTCTGCGGACCTTGATCGAGGCACCGCAGAGGGGGCTTTTTTGTGCTGTGACGCAAAAAAGGAGCCGCAGCCCCCTGACGGGAAACTGCGGCTCCTCTGCGTATCGGAAGCTTAGATCACTTCACCATGCTTGCAACTTCGGATGCGAAGTCGTCAGCACGCTTCTCGAGACCCTCGCCCTTCTGGAAACGGACGAACTTGACGATCTTGATGTCGCCGCCCAGGTCCTTAGCGACCTTAGCGGTGTACTGAGCAACGGTCAGGTCGCTATCCTTGACAAACTCCTGATCCACCAGGCAGTTCTCCTTGAAGAACTTCTTGATCTTGCCCTCGATCATCTTCTGCTTCACAGCCTCGGGCTTGTTAGCGGTCTTGGGATCGCCAGCCATCTGGACCAGCATGATCTCCTTCTCCTTGGCAACGACCTCGGCGGGGACAGAAGCCTCGTCCACGTAGCTGGGGTTAGCAGCTGCCACCTGCATAGCGATGTCCTTGCCGTAAGCGACGAACTCGTCCTTGGTGTCGATGTTGTTGGTGGTCTCAAAGTTCACCAGGATGCCGTGGGTGCCGCCGCCGTGGACGTATGCAGAGCAGACGCCCTCGTAACGGACGAAACGACGGACCTTGATGTTCTCCTTGATGACCAGGATCAGGTTCTTCAGAGCCTCGTCAACGGTCTCGCCAGCCTCGGTCTTGCATGCCATCAGAGCCTCCACGTCAGCGGGGTTTTGCTTCATGATGACCTTGGTTGCCTCCTTGACGAACTCAACGAACTTGTCGTTCTTGGCAACGAAGTCGGTCTCGGCGTTGACTTCGATGACAACGCCCACCTTGCACTCGGAGCAGTAGTCAGCAAAGACCATGCCCTCGGCAGCGATACGACCAGCCTTCTTGGCGGCGGTAGCAAGACCACGCTCACGCAGGATCTCGATTGCCTTCTCGAAGTTGCCGTCAGCCTCGGTCAGAGCCTTCTTGCACTCCATCATGCCGCAGTCGGTCTGCTTGATAGCCATTTTCGTTTTCTCCCTTACACGTTATTTGTTTGGTTGTGGAATGGGGAAATCAGGCGTTTGCTGCGTCCTCAGCGGGAGCGGCCTCCTGGTTGCCCTGCTTGCCTTCCAGCACAGCGTCAGCCATAGCGCCGGCGATCAGCTTGACAGCGCGGATAGCGTCGTCGTTGCCGGGGATCACGTAGTCGATCTCGTCGGGGTTGCAGTTGGTATCAACGATAGCCACGATGGGGATGTTCAGCTTGCGAGCCTCAGCAACAGCGATGCGCTCCTTGTGAGGATCCACGATGAACATAGCCTTCGGCAGGGTCTTCATGTTCTTGACGCCGCCCAGGTACTTGTCCAGCTTCTCCATCTCCAGCTCCAGCTTTGCAACTTCCTTCTTGGGCAGCAGCTCGAAGGTGCCGTTCTCCTTCATCTTAGTCAGCTGATCCATGCGGTCGATGCGCTTGCGGATGGTGCGGAAGTTGGTCAGCATACCGCCCAGCCAACGAGCGTTGACGTAGTGCATGCCGCAGCGCAGAGCCTCGTCACGGATGGACTCCTGAGCCTGCTTCTTGGTGCCGACGAACAGGATGTCGCCGCCCTCAGCTGCAACTTCCTTGACGTAGTTGTAAGCCTCATCCAGCTTCTTCACGGTCTTCTGCAGATCGATGATGTAGATGCCGTTGCGCTCGGTGAAGATGTACTTAGCCATCTTGGGGTTCCAGCGACGGGTCTGGTGACCGAAGTGCACACCTGCTTCGAGAAGCTGCTTCATAGAAACGACTGCCATAGTAAAAATACCTCCAGATATTGTTTTGCCTCCGCACACCTTGATCCCATGCCGTATCGGACGGTACGGGACTGCCCTCCACCCGTTTGGGCACAAAAGGGCATAGTGATGCGTGTGTAATGCCTTGTTATAATAGCACAAACCGCCTGTGGTTGCAAGTAGTTTTCTCTGTTTTTTACAAAAAGATGCGTCCTTTTTTGCTTATTTGTCCTCCTTGGCAAGGTCCGCCATGCCCATCCGCTGCAGAGCGTACCCTTTGCCGAACATCAGGTCGTATTGCAGCATCCACTGTTCATTTGTCCAGCGCTGCTGGAATTCTGTGGGCTGAGTGGTAGTGGTGCCGTCCAGGTTCATGGTAACGCCCCGGGTGCAGCTGCGGCTGGATACCCGCAGCTGCCGATCCAGAAACTGAAAATACAGCGGCTGGTCCAGCCCGTACAGGTCCATCATCACCGGGGAGATGTCGTAGGCGGCAATGGTGCCCAGGTCCACCGCATTCTGACTGTAGTTGGACCACATCAGCAGGGTGGTCTGGTGCAGCCGGGGGTCAGCGCTGGAATCGCTGGCGTAGCCAGTGGTGGTGTAGACGTCATAGTTGGAGTCGATGGGGTTGTAGTGGTCTCCCCAGAGCACAAGGATCACCGGCTCTTCCACCTGCGAGAAGTACTCCGTGAGCCTGCCCAGCATGGCATCGGCGTCCCGGATGCCGGTGGCAAAGTCCTCCAGTGCCCCCACGGTGCTGTACTTCATGCCCGCCGGGTGCTTCAGCACCTTTACCCGCTGGTCGTCGGGGTAGTTGTCCCTATTATAATTGGTATGGTTCTGCATGGTGACGGCGTGGAGGAAGATGGGCTTGTCCGAGTCGGCGCTCATGGTCTCGTACTGCTGGATGATCTGGTCCGCCATGGAATCATCGGTGACCAGTCCGCTGGTCCAGTAGTGTTTGCGGACCTTGCTGACCCCGTGCATATCCTCCAGACTGATAAAATCGTCCAGACCCAGATTGGGATACGCCGTATCCCGACTCCAGTACTTTGCCCAGAAACAGTGGATCGCCGCCGTCTGGTAGCCCTTGGTCTTGAGATAGTTGGGCAGGGCGAACATGGGCTTTGTGACGTGCTGCTGGTAAGGCTTGCTGCCGCTGGGCAGGAAGGACACCGAGTAGCCCGTCAACGCCTCAAACTCCACATCACAGGTGCCGCCGCCAAAACTGGGGCTGTAGGCACGCCCGTAGGCGCTGGTCTGCTGCAGGGCGTGGAGGTTGGCGGAAACATCGGTGTCAAACTGGATGCCGTACTGTTCCAGCTCCGATACATCCCAGTAGGACTCGTCCATCACATAGATAATGGTGGGCTGCTTTACCTGCTCCTCCTTGGGGGCAGTGGCGCTGTAGCTGGTGGGGTACAGCGGTCCGGTGCTGAACTTTTCGCTCTGCTGTACCTTATCCAGAATGTCGTTTACCGTCTCTTCCGAGTATTCCTCCGGCTTGCTGATCTCCAGATTGCTGAGGTTGGTCATAAAACCGGTGATGACCCCGTAATACCGGTAATACCGGTCCTGCATCCAGGCGTCCGGCAGGATGCCCAGTACCCCGGTCACCGCCGGCTGCAGGTACACCCCAACGATCAGCAGGCAGAGGGCTGCGGCGGTGGCAGCAGTGCCTGCCACCCGGGGCAGCCACCGCTGCTTCAGGCGATGGCGGTACAGGAAAAAGCTTGCCACCATCAGCCCCAGCACCACCACGATGGACACCACCATGCTGGTCTGGATCCGGATGCCGGCGGCAGACGCCACCCCCGCAGCCTCCGACACCTGCGCAAGGTCCCAGGGCAGGAAAGGCTCTCCCCGCAGCTGCAGGGTATAAAAGTTCACGGCGCAGGGCACGCAGCCCAGCACCGCCATGCCCAGTGTGGACAGGGGCGGAAAGCGGAACACCCAGTCCAGCAGCATCCACACCAGAAACAGCAGAACCCATGCCAGAAGATAGGCAGGGGTGTGGGGCAGGATCATGGTGCACAGAATCTCTGTGTCCATCCTGCCCCGGGCGATCCACTCCCCCATCAGCAGCACCAGCAGCGCTGCAAGGGGCGGGAACGCCATCCGCGCAGCCAAAAGCGGTTTGGAAGTTTTCATATGTTTTATTCCTTTCCACATCCTGGAACCGACCCGTTCCACGGCTGTGCTTTTTGCACAAAGCTTCTGCGATTATTATAGTCACTATCCCGAAAATGTCCATCTGGATTTTGCACAAAATTTACAGTCCCAGCCGTCCCCGCAGTTGTTGCCAAAGCCCATGCCCTTTTGGGGGCTGCGGCGCTTCCGGCAGAGCAGTGTGCACCAGCACGGCATCGGTGCCGATGGTGTGGATCTCTGACCAGGGGATGACAAGGCTCTCCTCCCTGCCCAGCAGCCCAAACAGCCGGGGGCGACCCAGCAGCACCAGACTTTTCAGCTGTGCCGTTTCCGGGTCCAGCTCCAGATCATCGGCACGCCCCAGACAGACCCCCTGTTCCAGCTGCACGATCTCCTTTTCACACAGTTCGCGGATGGTCACAGCCCTTCCCCCTTTCCCCACACTCTATGCCCCGGCAGACTCCTCCATGCAAAAACCAGTGGCAGCTCCTGCCGGATTGTGGTATACTGGAAAAAAACGGTCTACTCTGAACAGAACGAGGATTATTCTATGTATAAAAGCATCGTATTTGATCTGGGCGGTGTCATGGTGGATTTTGATCCCAAAAGCTATCTGGTGGATCTGCTGTGCAACGCCGCAATGGAAGAAAAAGTCTACGAACTGACCTTTGGCAGCGAGGAATGGAAGCTGATGGACGCCGGGCTCATCTCCCGGTTTGAGGGCAACAAGCGGATGCTGGAGCGGGCACAGCAGGAGGGCTGCAGCTTTGAGGTGCAGGGAGTGCTGGACGACTGGATCCACATCCTCCATGTGCGCCACCGTATGCAGGAGCTGGTGCGCCGCATGAAGAACCACGGCTACTGCGTCTACTATCTCAGCAACATCCCTCAGGATGTGCTGGACCTGCTGCGGCAGCGGGGGGTGCTGGACCGGTTTGACGGCGGCGTGGCATCCTGTGAGGTGCACATCAACAAGCCGGACCCCCGGATCTATCAGGCACTTCTGGACAAGTACCATCTGAAGGCGGAGGAGTGCGTCTTTATTGATGACCGGCCGGAAAATGTCCAGACCGCCTTTTCCATGGGCTTTGCCGGTGTCCAGATGAAAGACAGCGTGGGCACTCTGGTGCGCAGCCTTGCCACCTGCAATGTGAGCCTGCGGTAAAACAACAAGCAGCCCCTGCCGGGAACCTTGTCCGGCAGGGGCTGTTTTGTGCCCGATTACTTTTCCTCGTAACTCTGGCAGTAGTGGGGAGTCTCCACCTGCTGGGTGGTGCAGCTGCACTGCTCGGTGATTTTGATTTCCGGCAGGTCACATTTGCAGCCGCCCACGTTGTGGGTGCAGGCGCAGACGTCACAGGTAACGCCCATGTTTTCCATATTGATCACCTCTTTGCTCCTAGTCTGCCCCCGGAGCCAGTGTTCTATGCAGGGCGGTCATTTTTTCTTTTTTGTCTGCCGCTTTGCCTTCAGGGTCACTGCTGCATGGCGCAGCGCCAGCACCGGATGTACCGTCAGCATCCGGGGACCGGACCATCTCATGACGGCACGGATCTTTTCCCGCAGGGCGGGCTTGTAACAGTGGACTTTGCAGGCGGAGCAGAAGGTCTTTGTCTCCATAAACGGTCAGCAGTCGATGCGCGCCAGGGCATACTCCTGCAAATCCCGACACTCCGGGCAAAGCTGTCCCTTGGGGCTCTTATGCTGCCTGCGGCAGTACAGGACGATCATCTCGCTGATCAGTGCTTTTTCTTCGGTACGTTTTTCTTCCGTCGTTTTGGGGGTCTGCTGCATCCGGGGGTTCCTCCTCTGCTTTTGTGGTTCTTTTTCTACCGCCGGAGCGGATGGCGGCACGGCGCACCGTGCTGCGCAGCACCGCAAAGCACACCGTGATCCCTACAGCCATCACCACTTCCATACACACCTCTTTGCCAAAAGAGGCAGGAGCGGCGGCGTTTTGCCGTCATCCCCTGCCTCGGCGTTCTGTTTCTTGCAGACTACGCTGCGCAATAGTTAAGCAAAACTAACTCTTTGTGCTGATAGAAAGCCGTCTGGCGGCTTTGATAGTTTAACGCAGCAAACTCTGTTTGTCAAGAGTTTTCTCCGCTCACCATGCAGCAAGGTCTGCCCCCAGCTGACGGCATGCTGCCTGCACATCCTCGTCCGGGGTCTCGTTGCAGATCAGACCCTCCTGACTGAACAGCTGTGCGCCGTCGCCCTGCGCACGCTCCGCCCAGTCTCGCATCCACTGCCCGTCGCCCCAGCCGTAGGAGCCGAACAGGGCGATCTTTTTGCCGTTGAGCCTGCCTTCCAGTCCGGCAAACATAGGTTCAAACTCGCTTTCCTCCAATTGCTCTGCCCCCATTGCCGGACAGCCAAAGGCGACCACGTCAAACTCCGCCAGCTTTGCCGGGGTCATCTCGCCGCAGGACAAAAGGGTACCCTTTGCACCCTCTGCAATGCAGTTTGCCATGGTCTCGGTGTTGCCGGTTGCGCTCCAGAATACGATTGCTACTTTGTTCATAAGGATCGACCTCTTTCATAGTTATAGTTAGGTATGGCTAACTTCATGATCCGGAAAAATGCGTCCGGCAGAACCGGCGCATTTTTCGTAGTTAGTATCTTCTAACCACTCACAAAATATCACAGTTCCCTGTGGCTGTCAAGGGGTCTCCCTTACAAAATGCGGAAAACCAGATACAGCACCCCGTAGATCACCGGCTGATGCAGAAGGTAAAGCAGCAAAGAATGCCGCCCCATCCAGCCCAGAGGCGGACAGACCGAGCGGCGCAGGGGTTCCATGCGTTGCTTTCCCATCAGGCGATGCAGGAAAAAGCCCACCCAGAACAAAAAGATCCAGGGCATCAGCGGGAAATAATCGGTGGAATAGAACCACCAGGGCATAAAGCCAAAAAAGGCGGTAAAATAGTTGGCATACAGCCACTGAGGCAGAAATACCAGCCAGCTGCCAAAGCCCACCCAGCCGTACATGATCTGCCGGGTAAAGGCAAAGAGCACCGCCGACACCCCTATGCCCACCACCGGCGGGATCCGGTCCAGCACCGGGCGGACCAGCGCCGTCAGCATCATGGCGCTGCCCAGCAGGGTCAGCACCCCAAAGATGACCCGGTCTCCGGGCATGAACAGCAAGGTCACGGTGGTGACCAGAGCACCGCCCCCAAACACCACTGCGCCCCGCCGCAGGGTCCGGTGTCCCAGCGGCACGCAGAAGCCGGACAGCAGGATGAACACCCAGCAGATGGACTGCTGCCACAGCCTGCCCGGGGTGTCGTAGTACCAGTCTGCCCGCATCCCGAACAAAAAGATCAGGTCCCAGCAGGCGTGGTACAGCATCATGCTGATAAGATCCAGCCCCCGCAGCTCGTCCAGCAGGGCATACCGCAGCGCCGGGGTCTTGTTTTCCAGATGATTTTCCATTGGTTTCCTCTCCCCTCTTTTTCCACAGTATAAGACCCGGGGTAAGGGTCTGTCAAGGGTCCCAACAAAAAGCCCGCTGCAGGGCAAAGCCACTGCAGCGGGCAGAATGGATAACCGGGGAACCCTTATCAGACTTCGGTGTTGAAGTAGCGCTTCAGCAGACCCTCAAAGCCGCGGCCGTGACGAGCCTCGTCCTTAGCCATTTCGTGGACGGTGTCATGGATGGCGTCCAGGTTCAGTGCCTTAGCCTTCTTGGCAAGGTCCATCTTGCCGGCGCAGGCGCCGCACTCAGCCTCGGCACGCATCATCAGGTTCTTCTTGGTGCTGTCGGTGACCACCTCACCCAGCAGCTCTGCAAAACGGGAAGCGTGGTCTGCCTCCTCGTAGGCATAGCGCTTGTAAGCCTCGGCGATCTCGGGATAGCCCTCACGCTCTGCAACCCGTGCCATGGCGAGGTACATGCCCACCTCGCTGCACTCGCCCTCAAAGTTGGCGCGCAGACCGTCTACGATCTCCTGAGGCACGCCCTCTGCCTTGCCGATGCCCACAACGTGCTCGGTGACATAGGTGTTGCCCTTCTTCTCAACAAAAGCGGAAGCGGGTGCCTTGCAAACGGGGCACTGTGCCGGGATCTCGCCTTCTGCAATATAACCACAAACGGTGCAAACATATTTCTTCATAAGAATGAACCTCCATTCATTTTATAGATAAAAGAGCCACGAGAAGGGGGCTGCGGTGTTGGTACTCACCGTTCCTTCTCACGGCTCTATTATAGCGAATAGTTCCTAGTTAGTCAAGAGCTAAATTGAGAATTATTCTCAATTATTGAAATCTGGCAAGCTGCCCAAAATCTTTCTGCCAAAACTGGGCGCATTGCCTTTGCCGGTACCGGGATCAGACCTGCAGGTTGCCGCTGGCAGAAGCCTCGGTGCCGTCGGCAGCGTCAAACTCGTAGTCGTTGCCGGGCAGGATGGCGTTCAGCAGGATGCCGGCAATGGCAGCAATTGCCAGACCGGACAGGTTGATGGTGACCCCTGCAATGGCAAAGCTGACGCCGCCCACCGAGTTGAAGCCCAAAGCGCACACCAGAATGACGGCAGCAACGATGAGGTTGCGGCTGTTGGTAAAATCCACCCGGTTCTCCACCACGTTGCGCACACCGATGGCGGAGATCATGCCATAGAGCACAAAGCTGATGCCGCCGATGATGCCGGTGGGGATGGTGTTGATGACTGCCTCAAACTTGGGGCTGAAGCTCAGGATGATCGCCAGCGCAGCAGCAATGCGGATCACCAGCGGGTCGTAGATCTTGCTCAGGGCAAGAACGCCGGTGTTCTCGCCGTAGGTGGTGTTGGCGGGACCGCCCAGCAGACCTGCCAGACTGGTGGCAAGACCGTCGCCCAGCAGAGTGCGATTCAGACCGGGGTCGTTGATGTAGTTGTGACCCACGGTGGCGCTGATGGCGGCGATGTCGCCCACGTGCTCCATCATGGTAGCAAGGGCGATGGGGATGATAGTGAACAGGGCGCTGATGAACTCGGGGCTGCCGTCAATGGCAAACAGACCCATGGCGCTCTTGTGGAGGGGGATGCCGAACCATGCGGCGTCAGCGATCTTCTGGAAGTCCACCGCACCGGTGACCAGTGCCACTGCGTAGGACACCAGCACGCCGATGAGGATGGGCAGGATCTTGACCATGCCCTTGCCCCAGATGTTGCAGACGATGACCACACCCAGTGCCACGAACGCCAGCAGCCAGTTTGCCTGACAATTGGTGACGGCGGAGGGGGCAAGGATCAGACCGATGGAGATGATGATGGGTCCGGTGACCACCGGCGGGAAGAACTTCATGATGCGGCGGATGCCAAAGGTGGAGATCAGCAGACTTGCCACCAGATAGACAAGACCGGAGAATGCGATCGCTGCGCAGGCATAGGGCAGCATTTTGGTGTTGGGCACCGTCAGGTTGCCGTTGGCATCAGCAAGCATGGGTGCCACGATGGAAAAGCCGCCCAGATAGGCAAAGGAGGAGCCCAGGAATGCCGGCACCTTCTTTTTGGTGATAAGATGGAACAGCAGCGTGCCCAGACCTGCGCACAGCAGGGTGGTGGAAACGCTGAGTCCGGTCAGCAGCGGCACCAGCACCGTTGCGCCGAACATGGCAAACATATGCTGGACGCCCAGCACCAGCATTCTGCCGGTACCCAGCCGCCGTGCATCATAGATGCCCTTGGAGTAATCGATTTTTTCGTTGCTCATAGATCTGTATGACCTCCTGCATTTTTCCGTCCCCAAAAAAAGAGGCATTGTCGTCAGAAACGGCAGTGCCTCAAAAAATGGGAACAATGATCCCGCACAAAAGCGGCAGACAGCTGCTGCGCAGCCGGTAATGGTGCTTGAACATACTGTCCTCTCCCTTCTCCTGTGCGTTCCAAACTGCCGGAACCGCTCCGGCAGAATCCGCCGGGCAAGCCCGGATAATTCCATGATAAGTATAACAGACTCCGGCGTCTGCCGCAAGCACTTTGCCGGATTCTCTGTATTTTCCTTGCAATCCGTCCCGGGGCGCACTATAATATAACCCACCAATATTATCTGTATATAATCACAAGGAGGTCCCATGATCTATCTGGATTATTCTGCCAACACCCCGGTGGACCCGCAGGTCCTGCAGCGGTTCTGTCAGGTGGAAAGCAGCTGCCCCGGCAACCCCAATTCCCGGCATCAGGCAGGTGCCGCCGCCCGGGCACTGCTGGAACATGCCACCTGCAGCATTGCCTCCTGTCTCGGGGCACAGCCGGCGGAGATCATCTACACATCCGGTGCCAGCGAGGCGAACAACTTTGCCCTCAAAAGCCTTGCAAAGCTGGGGCAGAATGCAGGCAGGCGCATTATCTCCACCCCGCTGGAACACGCCTCGGTAAAGGGCAGTCTTGCCGCCCTGCAGCAGCAGGGATACCAGATCGACCTTGTGGACCTGCGCCCGGACGGCACTGTGGATCTGGACCACCTGCGCCGGCTGCTGGGTCCGGACACAGTCCTTGTGGCGGTCACTGCCGTGGACAGTGAGCTGGGCACAGTGCAGCCGGTGGCGCAGATCGCCGCTCTTTTAAAGGAATACCCCCGCTGCCACCTCCACGTGGACGCCACACAGGCAGTGGGCAAGCTGCCGGTGGGCTTTGAATGGGCGGATACCATGAGCCTTACCGCCCACAAGTTCTACGGACTCAACGGCATCGGGGTGCTGGTCAAGCGCCGGGGACTGGAGCTGGAACCCCTGATCCACGGCGGCGGAAGCACTACCATCTACCGCAGCGGCACCCCCACCACGGCACTGGCGTGCTCCCTTGCTCTTGCGCTGGAAAAGGCAGTGGAGCAGCTGCCCCGGCGCACCGAGCAGGTCCGCACCCTGAACGCCCTGCTCCGTGCCGGGCTTGCCCCCTATCCCAAGGTCCGCATCAACAGCCCGGACACCGCTGTGCCCCACATCCTGAACCTCAGCGTAGAGGGGGTCAAGGGCACCCTGTTTCAGCGAGAGCTGGACGCCCGAGGGGTCTGCGTCTCGGTGCGGTCCGCCTGCTCTTCGCAGGGACTGCCCTCCCCTGCGGTCCTTGCGGTCAGCGGCGACCGCCGCAACGCCCTCTCCTCCTGGCGCATCAGCCTGAGCCACCTGACCACCGAAGCGGAGATCACCGGCTTTCTGGACGCCTTTGATCACTGCTACAACGCCCTGACCCGGGACTGACCCCGGTGCCTTGGGCATCCTGACCGTCTTTGCCCGGCGACGCTTGTGCAGTCCGCCAAAGTTCCTGCCATTTCTTGACAGCCTGTTTCCCCTGCGGTAAGGTTAAAACAACCATCATCTGCAGGAGGTATTTCCCATGACACAGGCACTTGCCCATATCAGCGAGGACGGCACCCGCACCCAGACCGTCTACGACCATCTTTCCGGCACCGCCGCCCTTGCGGGGGGCTTTGCCCGGTGTTTCGGCGCCGCCGGGGAGGCACAGTTTGCCGGCTGGCTCCACGACATCGGCAAGTACAGCCAGAAATTCCAGCTGCGGCTGCAGGGCGGTGCCCGGGTGGACCACTCCACCGCCGGAGCGCAGGAAGCATTCCGCCGCCGTCACGCTCCGGCAGCGTTCGCCATTGCCGGACACCACAGCGGTCTGCCGGACGGCGGCAGCCGGGGAGACCCGGGGGATGCCCCCACCCTTCTGGGACGCTGCCAGAAAAAGGATCTGCCGCCCTATGACCGCTGGCAGGAGGAGGTGACTTTGCCAGCCTCCGCCCCGCCCGACTGGACATCCCGGGACACTTTGACCTCTGCCTTTTTTACCCGGATGCTCTATTCCTGTCTGGTCGATGCAGATTTTATCGACACCGAGACCTTTATGAACGGGGGCGAAAAGCCCCGGGGACAGGGGCAGGAGCTGCCTGCCCTCCTTGCAAAGGTCCGTGCCCGGGGCAAAGCCTATCTTGCCAACCGGGACCCCAGCCCGGTAAGCGTCCAGCGCAACGCCGTGCTCCGTGCCTGCATGGAAAAGGGAAAAAGCTGCCCTCAGGGGCTTTACACCCTTACGGTGCCCACCGGCGGCGGCAAGACCTTTGCCTCCCTTGCCTTTGCTCTGGAACACGCCGTGGCACAGGGCATGAAACGGGTGATCTATGTGATCCCCTATATGTCCATCATCGACCAGACCGCCGCTGTCTTTGGGGAGCTGTTAGGGGAGGAAAATGTTCTGGCAGACTACTCCAGCGCCGAGTATAAGACCACCGAAGAGGACAGCCTCACCCCAGAGCAATACCGCCAGCTCCTTGCCAGCGAAAACTGGGATGCTCCGGTAGTAGTGACCACAGCGGTGCAGTTTTTTGAATCCCTGTACGCCAACCGCAGCAGCCGCTGCCGGAAGCTCCACAACATTGCTGACAGCGTCATCGTCTTTGACGAGGCGCAGACCCTGCCTGCGGACTACCTGCGCCCCTGCGTCAGTGCCATTGCCCAGCTGGTGCAGCACTACCACGCCACCGCTCTGCTGTGCACTGCCACCCAGCCGGTGCTGGAGCCTTTATTTAAGGAATTTGCCCCGGAATTGCAGCTGCGGGAGGTGGGCACCGACACTGCCCGGCTCTACGCCGTGCTCCGCCGCACCACCCTGCAGGATCTGGGCACCCTGACCATGGAGCAGCTGTCTGCCCGGCTCTCTGCCCTACCGCAGGTACTGTGTGTGGTCAACCGCCGCAAGACCGCCCAGCAGCTCTATGCCTCCCTGCCTGCCGAAGGCAGTTTCTGCCTGACCACCCTGCTGTGCCCGGCAGACCGCCGCCGGAAGCTGGCACAGATCCGGCAGCGCCTTGCAGAGGGGCTGCCCTGCCGGGTGGTATCCACCTCCCTCATCGAGGCGGGGGTGGACGTGGATTTTCCCGCCGCATTCCGGGAACAGTGCGGGCTTGATTCCCTTTTGCAGACCGCCGGACGCTGCAACCGGGAGGGAAAGCGCCCGGCGGAGGATAGCCCGGTCTGCCGCTTCAAGCTGGAGGGGTTACCCATTCCGGAAATGCTCCACCAGAGCCGGGACGCACTGGAATATACCGCCGACCACAACAAGGACCTGAGCACTCCGGAGTCGATCCGGCGATACTTCGTGGAACTTGCCGCCCTGCGGGGGGAGGCTTCTCTGGACAAAAAGGGCATTCTGGACGCTCTGAGCCATGGCACCGGCGGCAGCCTGCTGCCCTTTGCAGAGGTGGCAAAGCGGTTCCATCTCATTGAGAATGCCGCCCGCACCGTCTACATCCCGCTGGAAGAAGGAAACGCCCTCTGCCAGAAGCTCCGCAGCGGTTTTGTCAGCCGCAGCCTGCTGCGGCAGCTGGGAGTTTACAGCGTCTCCTGCTACGCCAGCCAGTTCAACGCCCTGCGGGACGCCGGTGCGCTGGAGGAGCTGCCCGGCGGCGGAGCCATCCTCACCGACCTGAACCGGTACAGCCGGGACACCGGACTTACCATGGATGTGGAGACCGGTGTAGGACTGTTTTTCTAAAAAAGTCATCCGAGGATCTTACATCCGGTTTATAGTATATTTTCCGTGGGATCCTTCGTTCTCCTTGCCGCAATGTACGGCATCATGTCCTTTCTCAGCTTTCTTTTTGGCGGCGCATAAGTTCCGCCATAACGCACAGACGCCCTGCCGCACAGATCCGGCGGCAGGGCGTCTTGTTTATTTTGTATTCCGTGTACGGTACTGTGAGGGGGTGCAGCCGTAGCGGGCACGGAACACCCGGGCAAAATAACTCATGTCCATAAAGCCGCACTCTGCCCCGATACGGCTGATGCTCCTATCGGTCTGCCCCAGCAAGGTAGCGGCGTGGCGGAGCCGATGCTGCTGGAGATATTCCTTGGGGGTAAGGTCCAGCATCCGGCGGAAGCACCGCAGACACTCGCTGACACTGATCGCCGCACTTGCTGCGATCTGCGCTGTGGTGATCTCTTCCTGCCGGTGTCCCCGCACAAAGTCCATCATCTGCTTGATCCGCTCTGCGTCCCGCAGCTCCTGCGCTGTGGGAGGCTGGGCGTGCTCCACGCAGTGCTCCTTCAGCAGGAACAAGATCCGGGAAAGCTCTGTCCTCACCTCAAATTCGTAGCCCGGCTGCTTTTCCTGCCAGAGTCGGACCACCTGCTCCACCCCAGTCAGCAGCTGCCGCTGCCACTCGGTTTCCCCCGGCAGCAGGATGCAGCGGCACTCCGGAGCACCCATCAGAGGGCTCAGATATTTCTGCCAGAACACACTGCCGCTGGCTCCCCCTACCACTGTGGGATGGAACAGCAGCGAAATATGCCGGACTGCCTCCGCCTCCGGTGCCTTTTGTGACATATGGGGCACCCCGGAATTGACAAAAGCCCCCTGCCCGGTGTGGAGCCGGAAGGTCCTGCCGTCCACCGTCATTTCCTCTTCACCCTGGGCGATCAGGTCTATCTCAAACTCCGGATGCCAGTGCCACGGCACATAAAGGCTGGTCCGTGCCCGGGTCTGTTGCTGGGCGCCCCAGATCTCCACCGGAAACTCCGGCGTGCCCACTGTCACCTGCTCCTGCCCGTCCGGTGCCACAACGATCTGCCAGACTCCGTTTTCATCCATCATGGCGATTTTCTCCCAGTATTCTCCCGAAATAATCCTAACTTTTTTCTAATTCCGGTTATATAATAGCATTGCAGCCGAGATCTTGCAAGATAAACCGGTCCATTCCACTATAGAACGAAAGAAGGATCTCTGGATGAAAAAACTGAAACTGGCGGTCCTTGCCGCCCTGATCAATAACCTGCTGGTGCTGCTGGAAACAGAGGACAACTCCCTGTTCCACGGCTGCTACCTCTCCCTGCTGGAAGCTGCCCTTGTCAGAGAAGGGCAGCTGCTGGCAGATTGACCCCCGCTCTCCTCCCTGCTTTTTTGCAGCACGCCCCCGCCGGATGCCGCCCGGCGGGGGCATTTGTCTGCAAGGGTGCAAATCTCCATCTCCGGTTTTGGTGCCTCTGCACAGGAGTTTGCCGCTTTTATTGTCGGTTTCCACAACGGTTTTTCCGTTTGTTTCTCTTTTTTATTTTATTTGTTGATTTACTCCGGGGATGGCTGTTCCGTGCTTTTTTGCAACTTTTCATTCCAATGCAACAATAACACATGGTTTTTTTCTGTGGAATCCTATATTATAGAGATAAGCAGCGGCGGTGGGTCCTCCTGTGGATGCACCGCCCGGTCCACGACCATCCCGACCATCTTCAAGAGGAGGCTTTTCCCATGATGAAAAACATTTCTGTCTGGAAGCAGGAGCTTGCCGACGGCGTCCACGCCAGCCGACTCGCCTACCTTTACTGCTGCACCGCTGCCGAGACTGCAGCACAGGCAGCACGTTACAGCGCCCTGCTGGAGGGGCTGGAGAACACCTTTGGTGCCCACACCGAGGCTGCCCTGTACAGCGCACCGGGTCGCACCGAGATCGGCGGCAACCACACCGACCATCAGCACGGACGGGTCATTGCCGGCAGCGTAAACATTGACATGATCGCTGCAGCAGCTCCCAACAGCCTGAATCAGCTGCGGGTCCAGAGCGAGGGCTACGACCTGTGTGTCATCGACCTTGCAGACCTTGCCCCCCGCAAGGAGGAGGAGAACACCACCATGTCCCTGCTGCGGGGCGAGTGTGAGGCATTCCGTCAGCGGGGCGCAAAGCTGTCCGGTCTGGATGTGTATATTTCTTCCAACGTGCCCAAGGGCAGCGGCGTTTCCTCTTCTGCCGCCTTTGAGGTGCTCATCGGCGTTGTGCTGAACGACTGCTTCATGACCGAGAAGGTCTCCCCCATCGAGATTGCACAGATCGGTCAGTGGGCAGAAAACGTCTACTTTGGCAAGCCCTGCGGTCTCATGGACCAGATGGCTTCCAGCGTGGGCAATATCATCACCATCGATTTTGCCGACCCCGCCCACCCCGATGTGGAGCCGGTGCGGGTGGACTTTTCCAAGGCAGGTCTGGCACTGTGCATTCTGGATTCCGGCGCAGACCATGCAGACCTTACCGACGAATATGCCGCCATTCCGGCAGATTGCCGTGCCGTTGCTGCTGTCTGCGGCGGTGAGGTGCTGCGGCAGGTGCCCTTTGACACCTTCCTGGCAAAGCTGCCGGAGTGCCGCAAGCAGTGCGGCGACCGTGCGGTGCTCCGTGCCTTCCACTTCTACGCCGACAACGACCGGGTGCCTGCTCAGGTGGCGGCACTGCGGAACGTGGATTTTGACAGCTTCCTGCGGCTGGTAAACGATTCCGGCAACAGCAGCTGGGAATACCTGCAGAACGTGATCCCCGCCGGCTACAAGGAGCATCAGGAAGTGGCAGTGACCATCGCCGCCGCAAAGCACTTCCTGGGCGGAAAGGGCGCTGTCCGGGTCCACGGCGGCGGTTTTGCCGGCACCGTGCAGGCTTTTGTGCCGCTGGATCTGCTGGATGAGTTCAAGGCAAATATGGAGGCGATCCTGGGCAAGGGTCATTGCCACGTGCTCAGCATTCGTCCGGAAGGAGGCGCTGTCCTGTGATCTCTACTGCCATTCAGCAACTCGTGAACTACGGGCTGGACACCGGTCTGATCCTGCCCGATGACGAGATCTATATCCGCAACCAGCTGCTCATGACCATGGGTCTGGACGATTTTACCGCCCCGGAGGGGGAGGTGTGCTACACCGATCTGGAAAGCATCCTGACCACTCTGGTGGACGATGCCGTAGCACGGGGCGTCTGCGACGACAACTCCACCGCCCGGGACCTCTTTGACACCAAGCTCATGGGCGTGCTGACCCCCCGCCCCAGCATCGTCCGTGCCAACTTTGAGGAGCGCTACGAGAACGAGGGTCCCCAGGCTGCCACCGACTGGTTCTACCGGTTCAGTCAGGATACCGACTACATCCGCCGCTACCGCATCAAGCGGGACCTGAAGTGGGTCACTCGCACCGCCTACGGGGATCTGGATATCACCATCAACCTTTCCAAGCCGGAAAAGGACCCCAAGGCGATCGCCGCCGCAAAGCTTGCCCCCCAGAGCGCCTACCCAAAGTGCCAGCTCTGCCCGGAAAATGAGGGCTACGCCGGACGGATGAACCATCCCGCCCGGGAGAACCACCGGATCATCCCCCTGACCATCAACGACAGTGCATGGAACCTGCAGTACAGCCCCTATGTGTACTACAACGAGCACTGCATCGTGTTCAACAACCAGCACACCCCCATGAAGATCGAGCGTGCCACCTTCCGCAAGCTGCTGGACTTTGTGGGTCTGTTCCCCCACTACTTTGTGGGCAGCAACGCCGATCTGCCCATCGTAGGCGGCAGCATCCTGAGCCACGACCATTTCCAGGGCGGTCACTACGAATTCGCCATGGCAAAGGCACCGGTGGAAAAGCAGTGGGTGTTCCCCGGCTTTGAGGATGTGGAGGCAGGCATCGTCCACTGGCCCATGAGCTGCATCCGCCTCACCAGCGAAAACGACGACCGTCTGGTGGAGCTGGCGGACAAGATCCTCACCGCATGGCGGGGCTACAGCGACGAGAGCTGCTTTGTGTTTGCACAGACCGACGGCGAGCCCCACAACACCATCACCCCCATCGCCCGGATGCGGGATGGCAAGTACCAGCTGGACCTGGTGCTGCGGAACAACATCACCACCCCGGAGCATCCGCTGGGCGTGTTCCACCCCCACGCAAAGCTCCACCACATCAAGAAAGAGAACATCGGTCTTATCGAGGTCATGGGTCTTGCGGTGCTGCCCAGCCGCCTGAAGCAGGAGCTGTTCGACCTTGCAGATGCGCTGGTGGCACACCTGCCCACCGCAGAGTACCCCGAAGCCCTGCAGAAGCACGCCGAGTGGGCTGAGGAGATCCTTGCAAAGTACCCGGAGCTGAACGCCGACAACGTTCACCTGATCCTGCAGGACGAAGTGGGTCATGTGTTTGCGCAGGTCCTTACCGATGCCGGCGTCTACAAGCTGGACGAGGCGGGACGTGCAGGCTTTGTCCGCTTCCTGGAGAGCGTAAAGTAACGAAAACAAACTGGTTTTATCACAAAACCCGTCAGCAGAGCCTGCTGGCGGGTTTTGTTGAAACGACGGAGAGATCTCGGGAGGGTCCGTATGTCTTATACTTTGGAAGTATGCGTAGACAGCACCGCCAGTGCCCTTGCGGCAAAGCGGGGCGGTGCAAGCCGGTTGGAGCTTTGCGCCGACCTTATCATCGGGGGCACCACCCCCAGTCTTGCCCTTTTGCAGCAGGTAAAGGCAGAGACCGGTCTGCCGGTGCGGGTGCTGCTGCGTCCCCGGTTTGGAGATTTTTGCTACGACCACTACGAGCTGGCACAGATGGAGCAGTGTGCCGCCCAGCTGGTGGCAGCCGGGGCAGACGGCATCGTCACCGGCGTGCTGACCGCCGATGGCGCACTGGACGCAGACGCCCTGCGTCCCCTCTACGCCGCCGCCCGGCAGGCGGCACAGCAGGCGCACCGCCCGGTGGACTGCACCCTGCACCGTGCCTTTGACCTGTGCCGGGACCCCTTTGCCGCTCTGGACACCGCCCGGGCACTGGGGCTTTCCACCATCCTCACCAGCGGGCAGGCGGCAAGCGCCCCTGCCGGGGCAGAGCTGCTGGGGCAGCTGGTAGCTGCCGCCGGAGATCGGCTGGAGATCCTTGTGGGGGCAGGGGTCACAGCGCAGAACATCCCTGCCCTTGCCGCCCGGACCGGTGCCCACGCCTTTCACCTTTCCGGCAAAAAGGTGCTGGACAGCCGGATGACCTTCCGCCGGGAGGGGGTGCCCATGGGTCTGCCGGGCTTCTCGGAATACGACCTGTGGCAGACCGATGAGGCAAACATCCGTGCCGCCCGGACAGCACTGGACGCATTGGAACGGTAAAACCAAGACCTCAGTCAAAAAATAAACGCATCTGCAGCTTTTTCCGGATCTTCCATAGAAACCGGAAAAGTGTGTTGCAGATGCGTTTTTGTTTTAGGAGATATCAGGTCTCTCGAGCCGAGGTCCTTACACCGTCTTGCGCCGCAGCAGGCTCATGGGAGGCAGCTCCGGGGTGGGGATGGTGTATTTTTCCATGGCGTGGGGGGTGCTTTCCACCTGCTCCCCTGCCTCGTTTTTGATCCATGCAGGGGTCAGCGGGATGCTGCGTCCGTCGGGGCACAGCGCTTCCAGCTGGTCCCCCAGCGTCCACTTGCCCCGCTGCTGGCAGGAGGCGACGCCGTCATTCCAGCTTTCCACCGTGCCCACAAACTCCCAATCCCGGATGTAGGTGGCGCTGTCGGTGGTCTGCCGTGCCTGCTGGGCGCCAAAGTAGAAGCCCGGGGAATAGTGGCGGTGGCTGGTGCGTGCCAGCTCCTCGTACACGGCGGCGGGCAGCTCAAAGTTGTCGTTGGCAGGGTCTGCCAGATAGGCGTCCAGCGCCTTGCGGTATGCCGCCGTGACGCTTGCCACATAGTAGAAGGTCTTGGCACGCCCCTCGATCTTCAGGCTGTCTACGCCTGCCTTGCAGATCAGGTCGATGAAGGGGGCGGTACACAGGTCGTTGGCGTTGAGGATGTAGCTGCCGTTTTCGTTTTCCCCGATTTCGTACAGCTGCCCGGGACGGGTCTCCTCGCTGAGGTAATATTTCCAGCGGCAGGGCTGGGCACACTGACCCCGGTTGGAGTCCCGCCCGGTCATGTAGGTGGACAGCAGACACCGTCCGGAGACGCTCATGCACATGGCACCGTGGACAAATGCCTCAATCTCCAGCTCCGGCGGGGTCTTGTCCCGGATGACGGCAATGTCCTGCAGGGACAGCTCCCGTGCCAGCACCACCCGCTTTGCGCCCATCTTGTATGCGGCATTTGCCGCTGCCCAGTTGGTGATGCCGGTCTGGGTGGACATGTGGACCTCGATCTCCGGGGCAAAGGTCTTGCAGGCATCCAGCACTCCCAGATCCGCCACGATAAAGGCATCCACGCCCGCCTTTGCAGCGGTGCGGATCGCCTCCGGCAGACGGTCTGCCTCCTCGTTGGTGGGCAGGGTGTTCATGGTCAGGTAGACCTTCCGTCCACGGGCATGGGCGTAGATGACCCCCTCTTCCAGCTGCTCCGGGGTAAAGTTTGCCGGTGCAGAGCGCATACCGAACTCCGGCAGACCGCAGTACACGGCGTCCGCCCCATAGTTGATGGCGTAGCGCAGGCGTTCCAGATCGCCTGCCGGAGCAAGCAGTTCCGGGATTTGAAGCATAATTCTATAGTCCTTTCCCGCCTTTTTGGCGGCAGTATGTTATTTTGTCGCAGATTCTGAACTTGCATCCATGCTGCGGTTCACCGCTGCCGCCGTCCGGCAGTTGGCGTTGTGCTCACCGAGAGTGTGAGCATAGTAGTAGTTGCCCTTCCGGTCGGTGACAAAGAAATAGGCATCCTTTGCCTCCTCATCGGGTTGGGGATCCAGTGCGGCACGGATGGCTGCAATGCCGGGGTTGGAGATGGGTCCTGCCGGCAGACCGGTACAGCTGTAGGTGTCGTATGCCGCAAGGATGTTGGCGGGGATCTTATCCCAGCCGCCGTAGTAGGGCGCCACCCAGTTCCACAGGTAGTTGTTGTCGGCATCGCTCTGGATGTGGCTGGAGGTGTTGCTCTGGAGCCGGGGATAGGGCGACCCCTCTGCCAGCCGGTTGCGGAACACCTGCGCCACGTTGGAGTCCTGAGCGTTGCCTGCCTCCTCCTGTACAAAGGAGGCAAGGGTGATGAGCTGGGGCAGGGTCATATCCTGCTCTTCCAGCTCCTTATACATTTCCGGAGTGATCCGGGCATCAAACTGTGCGTAGAAGGTGGCAACATAATTGTGCACCGTATCGCCCTTTAAGAACTCGTAGGTCTCCGGGAAGAGATAGCCCTCGCACTTCATGAACCGGTCCGGTGCCTCTTTGTCCTCCGGCAGGTACTGCCAGAAGGCAAACTGGCTGAAGTCCCCTTGGTTTGCCTCCTGCAAAAAGTCCTGTGCGCTGCACAGCCCTGCTTCTTCCATCTTCCGGGCAATGGCAATGGCGGTGGTGCCCTCCGGGATGGTGACCCGCACCGACTCCGCCTTAGCGTACTGGGACAGCTGGGTGATGAGCTGGCTGTAGGAGACGTTGCATTCCAGGGTAAAATCCCCGTACTGCAGCTTTTTGGCTGCTCCCTGCTGCCCCACATACCAGCGGAACAGGTAGGCAGAGCGGATGACCCCCGCCTCCTTGAGCCGGTTGGCAATGGAGGCAACCCCGCTGCCCTGAGGGATGGAGACGGTGACAGTGGTCTCCTGTTTGCGGGTGCTGCCCCGGATCTCGCCTTTTGCCCAGAGCACTGCCCCGCCTGCCGCCAGCAGGATCACCAGCAGCAGCGCCAGCAAGATCTTCCATACACCGCCCTTTTTGCGGGCGGTGTGGGTATTTTTGTGTGCCATACGCACTCCTTTTCTCTCAGCTTTCCAGCATCAGCCGCATATAGCTTTCGGAAACATCAAAGGGTTCGCCGTCAAAGCGGATCATGCCGTAATCCTGCCGGGTGCCCTCCCCCAGAAACAGGGTCTGGGCGGCTCCCACGGTGATGACAGCCTTTTCCACGATGACCTCTTTTTCCCGGGCGGCTTCCATAAGCTTTTCGGCGCTGCGGTCGTCCTCTGCCATCATCTCCACGAAATAGAGGGTGTCCTCCTTGCGGAAATAGATGCCGTAGCCCTGCTCGCTGGAAACGATGGTGGCACCCCGGGAATACAGGTCCCCCAGCACCACCGCCATGCGGTCCGGGCTCAGCTGCACCGTATCGCTCCAGAAGCGCTGCCGCAGCTCACAGAGCTTTTTGGCGGTGACCGAGTCAAAATCCGCCTGACTCCACAGATTGCGGTCCACCTCCCGGGACAGGCAGCGGAGAGCAAAGGCACGGGCAAAGCCCTTATCCTGCAGCAGCGCCGCCTGCTCTGCGCCGGTGGGCACCGCCACGGTAAAACCGGCACCCCGCAGTTTCTGCTGGGCGCAGAGGTAGTCCAGCAGACCGGCAAGGATCAGGCTGCCCTGTCCGCACAAACCGTACAGGTAACTGCCAGTGCGTCCCTGCAGGGTCACCGGCACTGCCAGCGCCACCGCAACGATCTCATCGTTTTCCTCTGCCACGTAGACGTTTTGCTCTCCGGCAAAGCGCTCCACCGCATTCCTTGCAAATTCTTCGGTATCTCCCCGCTGGCTCTGCCACAGTGCCAGCACTGCCGCCTGATCCGACGGCTGCATCAAACGATACATCTTTCAGGATGCCTCCTTTTTGTCTGTTTATCCAAGGATCTCCTGCGCCAGCGCCTGCACCCGGGTCTGGATCTCCTGAATACTGCGCATCTGCCCGTCCTTAGTGCAGTGCACGGTCTGCCAGCCCAGATAGGCGGCGCAGAACTCTGCAGCACGGCGGCTCCGCGCCAGATACTCGGTATCTTTTTCGTGGACGTCCTTTTTGCTCTCGTCCCCGTGGTAGCGCCCGGTCATAAGCTTCTGGCTCACGGCGGGGTCCACCTGCAGGTAGATCACCCGGTCCGGGGCAGGCAGACCCAGCAGCCGGAACTCGTAGTCAAACAGCCAGTGCAGGTATTCCTCCCACTGTTCCGGCGGCAGCTTGGAGCACTGATGCACGGCGTTGGAGGTGGTGTAGCGGTCCGCAATGACCACCCCGCCCTGCTCATAAAACCGTCCCCAGCTGGTCTTGTAGCTGGCATAACGGTCCACCGCATAAAAGCTGGATGCCGCATAGGCGTTTACATCGTCGGGTCGGTCCCCGAACTGCCCTGCAAGGTACATCTTTACCAATGCGCTGGAATCGCTGGCGTAATCCGGGAAGGTGATCTCCTTTACCGGCAGACCCTGCCGGGCAAGATGCTCTGCCAGCAGCTTTGCCTGGGTCGCCTTGCCGCTGCCGTCCAAGCCTTCCAGCACGATCAGTTTTCCGTCCTTCATGACTGCGCCTCCCCTTTCAGCGCTGCGTATTTTGCACGGACTTCGGCGGTCCTGCCGCAGCACATCTTGCCTTCCGGGCAGGGTCCGCTGACACAGGCGGGACCTGCCTTGGCAAAGATATGGGGTGCCACCGGGTACACCAGACGGAACATCTCCTCTGCCAGCTGGCGGATCTCCCACTGGGCGCGGCTGCAGCACCGGAGATTGAAAAAGTTCTGCAGGCTGCGGGCGTTCATGGTCACCACCATCTTGGTCTCGCAGGCGTTGGGCAGCACAAAGCGGGCGTCCTCGTTTGCCTGCTTGGATGCCTTGGCGCGCGCCTGCTTTTCGGGCATGCCCTCTGCCATGAGCCGGGCGGTGTGCCCCTCTTCCAGCTTGTGTGCCAGATCCAGATACCGCCTTGCGTCCTCCTCCATGCTCTCCAGGAACGCTGCCTTTGCCTCCGGGATCTCGGCGATCTCCGGGGGGATCACATAGTGGAAGTCGTCCAGCCGCACATAGCGCTGGCTCTGGACGCTGAAGGAGGCGATGCGGTGGCGGGTGATCTGTGCCAGCAGGGTGCGGCTGACCCCCTCGATGCCAAAGGTAAAGCTGGCATGTTCAATGGGGCTGGCATGTCCCAGATCGCTGAGCATGGTCAGAAATCTGGCGGTCTTTTCTTCCGTAAGTCCCTCCAGCAGGTCGGTGATGTGTGCATCGGAGTAGCACAGCTTTGCCGCAGCGGCAACCACCTTTTCCGGTTCCGGGGTGTGGGCGATCAAACGAACGGTCATCATACTGCTGTTATTCCTCCGTAATCTTGGTCAGCGGGGCGAAGTTTGCCATGGTCTTTTTGATGCCGACCTTTTCAAAATTGATCTCTACGATCTGGTCTCCGGCGGCGGGCTTTACCTTCAACACCGTGCCCCGACCAAATACCTTGTGCTCCACCACGTCTCCCAGCTGGTAGTGTCTGGAAGCATCTGCCGCCGGTCTGGGAGCGGGAGATGCAAAACCGGAAGATGTTTTGGGCAATGTGCCGCCGGAATATCCGGCACCGAAGCCGCCGGACCGGGGGGCAGACTGGGGAGAGCTGCCGTAGCCGCTGCCATAACCGGTGGAGCTTCTGCCCCGTCCGGCGTAGGCGGAGCCAAAGCCCCGATCCTCCCCGGCGTTGTACTCCCGGTTCAGGTAGCCCCTGCTGCCGCCGGAACTGTAGCCGGAACCGTATCCGCCGCCGTAGCTGCTGCGGCTGTAGCCGGAGGGTCCGGAGTAGCCGGAAGCGCCCCCGGGCACTGTATCACTGTAGCCGCTGCCCCAGCCCCCCATCCGGGAGCGCTGTTCCAGCACCGGGCTGCGGGTCTCTTCCAGATATTCCGGTTCGATCTCCCGGAGGAACCGGCTGGGCTCGTTGCGCTGGGTGCGTCCATAGAGCATCCGGGTGACGCTGTTGGAGATATACAGCTCCTTTTTGGCACGGGTGATGCCCACATAGGCAAGGCGGCGCTCCTCTTCCAGATCCGCCTCAGAATACCGGCTCATCTCGCTGGGGAACACCCCCTCCTCCATGCCGATGAGGAATACATAGGGAAATTCCAGACCCTTGGCGGAGTGAATGGTCATCAGCACCACCTGATCTGCACTTTCGTTGTAGCTGTCAATGTCGCTGATAAGGGCGATATCCTCCAGATAGCCCTCCAGAGTGGCGTCCTCGCCGTGCTGGTCGCAGTAGTTTTTTACATTGTTCACCAGCTGTCCCAGGTTCTGGAGCCGGTCGGCGGCATCCTCGTGCCCCTTGGCGGCGTCTGCTTCCAGCATTGCCCGGTAGCCGGTGATCTCAATGACATCGGCGGCAAACTGGTCCAGTGGCTTGGTCTCCAGCGAATCCTGCAGGTTCTGGTAGATCTGCCAGAACTTCAGCAACGGCATGATGGCACGGCTGAGCTTGGCGTACTGGTCTGCATGGCTGATGATCTCCAGCATCCCCACCCCTTCCTGCGCTGCCAGATCTGCCACCACCTCAATGGTGGTGTTGCCGATCTTCCGTGCCGGTTCGTTGATGATCCGCCGCAGCCGCACATCGTCCCGGGGATTTGCCACGATGGACATATAGGAGTGGATGTCCTTGACCTCCTTGCGGTCGTTGAAACGCTGTCCGCCCACGATCTTGTGGGGGATGCCCGCCCGGGTAAAGTAGTTTTCGATGGGGGCAGACTGGGCGTTCATCCGGTAGAGCACCGCATGGTCTGCCAGATGCCCACCCTCTTTCAGGTGCTGTCCGATGACCTCCGCAATGTGGCTTGCCTCGTCCTGCTCGTTCTCGGCAGTGTACACCTGCACCTTGTCGCCCTCGCCGTTGTCGGTCCACAGGGTCTTGCCCTTCCGCTCGGTGTTGTGCTGGATGACACAGTTGGCGGCGTTGAGGATGTTGGAGGTGGAGCGGTAGTTCTGCTCCAGACGGATGGTCTTGGTGCCGGGGTAGTACCGCTCAAAGTTGAGGATATTCTCGATGGTGGCGCCCCGGAACCGGTAGATGCTCTGGTCGTCATCGCCCACCACGCAGATGTTCCGCTCCGGTCCGGTCAGGAGACTTACCAGACGGAACTGCGCCACGCTGGTGTCCTGATACTCGTCCACCAGCAGGTAGCGGTACTTGTTCTGGTAGAACTCCCGCACTTCCTGATGGTCTGCCAGCAGCTGTACCGTCTGGTAGATCAGGTCATCAAAATCGAAGGCACCGGCGTCCTTCAGCTTCTTTTCGTAGGCGGCGTAGATCTTTGCCGCCAGCGCTCCCTTGGTGTCCCTTGCAGGGGTTTTCAGTGCCTCCTGGGGGCTTACCAGCTGATCCTTCCAGCGGCTCATCTGGTTGATGGCGCTCTTGATAGGGAAAAACTTGTCATCGATACTCAGTTCCTTGTACACCGCCTTCATCACCCGCTGGGAATCGTCGGTGTCGTAGATGGTAAAACTGCGGGGGTAGCCGATCTCCTCCGCCCAGCGCCGCAGGATCCGCACGCAGGCAGAGTGGAAAGTAGAGGCAAACACCTCGTCCCCTTCCTCGCCACCCAGCATCCGGCGCAGACGTTCCTTCAGCTCCCCTGCCGCCTTGTTGGTAAAGGTGATCGCCATCACGTTCCAGCTGCGGACGGCGTTGCGGCGCAGCATTCCGTCCAGCCACACCGGCGCATCGGTGCCGGTCATAATGGCGGTGCGCAGCGCCTTTACGTCCTCCTCGGTGACCTCCCGGGGAGTCTCCTGAGAACCGTGGGCAGAGCCAAACCGGATAAGGTTGGCAATGCGGTTTACCAGCACGGTGGTCTTGCCGCTGCCGGCACCTGCCAGGATCAGCAGAGGACCATCGGTGGTAAACACTGCCTGCCGCTGCATATCGTTCAGCCGTCCAAACTGTTTTTCAATATAGGTATCGCGCAGGGCACAAAATTCCTGCCTGAGGTTCGTTGCCATTGTTTCACCTATTCCTATCTAATATCATACAGTACAGTATAGCACATTTTAAAAGCCTTGTACATAAAAAACCCACAGGTTCCCCCCTGCCCCCGGGCGCAAAAAACCGCCCGTCCTGCGGCTTTTGCCGGACAGAACGGGCGGGCAGATCATTTAAAAACCAAGGGTTAGCTGAAGATGTTGATCAGGATACCGGCTGCAACAGCAGAACCGATAACACCTGCAACGTTGGGACCCATAGCGTGCATCAGCAGGAAGTTCTGGGGGTTCTCACTCTGACCCACCTTCTGGGAAACACGGGCTGCCATAGGCACAGCAGAAACGCCTGCAGAGCCGATGAGGGGGTTCACCTGACCACCGGTGAGCAGGTACATCAGCTTGCCACAGAGCACGCCGGCGGCGGTGCCGAAGGAGAAGGCAATGAGACCCAGCACGATGATGAACAGGGTGCGGGTGTTCAGGAAGGTGTTTGCACTGGTGGTGCAGCCAACGGACAGTGCCAGGAAGATGGTGATGATGTTCATCAGCTCATTGCCGGCAGTCTTCTGGATACGATCCACCACGCCGCACTCCTTCATCAGGTTGCCCAGCATCAGCATACCAACCAGGACAGCTGCATCGGGAACGATCAGGGACACAATGATAGTGACCATGATGGGGAAGATGATCTTCTCGGTCTTGGAGACGCTGCGCAGCTGCTTCATCACAACTACCCGCTCCTTCTGGCTGGTCAGCGCCTTCATGATCGGCGGCTGGATCACCGGCACCAGAGCCATGTAGCTGTACGCCGCCACGGCGATACTGCCCAGCAGCTCAGGAGCAAGACGGGAGGTAACAAAGATAGCGGTAGGACCATCGGCACCACCGATGATGGCGATGGCGGCAGACTGCTTCTGGCTGAAGTCCACCAGACCGGTAGCAGCAAGCAGACGGGCGCCCATGTAAGTACCAAAGATGCCAAACTGAGCGGCAGCGCCCAGCAGCAGGCTCTTGGGGTTGGAGATCAGGGGAGCAAAGTCGGTCATGGTGCCGATGCCCAGGAAGATCAGCGGGGGGTAAATGCCCAGCTTGACGCCCATGTAAAGCATATCGGCAAGACCGCCGTTGTTGAGGACCTGGGTCCACATGGGATGCTCCAGACCATCGCCCACAAAGTATTCCATGTGGATGACGCCGCTGCCGGGAAGGTTTGCCAGGATCATGCCAAATGCCATGGGCAGCAGGATCAGAGGCTCAAATTCCTTGACGATGGCGAGGTACAGCAGAAAGCAGCCCACGCAGATCATCACAGCGTACAGCCAGCCGCCGGGTTCACCGAACCGGGCAAAGCCGGAGCTTTGGAAAATACCCACCAGAGTATCAATAAACTGTGCCATGTTGTCCCTCCTGTGTTAAAACGGGGCGGTGGTGTCGTTGACGCCAGCCTTGCCCCAGCCATTGTTTGCACGGCGCACAGCCTTGAGGGTGTACTTGCCGTTGCCCATTGCGTGGATGGCTGCCATGATGGCTGCCACCACATCGCCGGGAATGCCCTCCTCCACCTGCGGGGCAGGTGCGGCGGCAGCGGACTGCACAGGTGCGGCAGGCTTTGCTGCCGGAGCCTTGGGAGCTGCCTTTGCAGCCTTCTTCCTCTCGTTGATAGAGGTGAAGATCTTGCCCTCCAGCGTGATGATTGCCATCAGCAGCACGAGGATCAGGAACACCAGCACGATACCGGTTATGGTAATGACCACATCAGAACCTAAATTCATGGTTTTCCTCCTGTTTTTTCATAGATCGCCGCCGGCATACACCGACTACGAAAACAATTTGGGATTATTATACCGTATTTTCCCATTCAATTCAACAAAAATGAACAAACTTTTACTTTGCTCCTTTGTCGCCATCAATGGACTATTGTGCTCAGCGGCGTCCGATGCGGGGGGTGGCGTCCATAAATCCGGTCTCCAACTTGTCGTTGATGCCCAGACTCATGGCGGTGCCCAGTGCCACGCAGTTTACCGGATCCGGGGAAACGGCGACCTCCACCTTCAGCTCCTGTGCCAGATATTCCGTAAGACCGTGGAGCTGTGCGCCGCCGCCGGTGAGCATGACGCCGTTGCGGTAGATATCGCCGGCAAGCTCCGGGGGCGTCTTTTCCAGCACCTGATGAGCGGCGGTGCCGATCTGCTCGCTGAGCATCATCACCGGCTCGTAGAGGTCGCTGGTGGATACGTTGACCCGCACCGGCAGACCGGTGAGGAGGCTGCGTCCCTTGATCTCCATGGTCTCGTTGAAGTCCGCCTTCTGGGGGCAGCACGCCACATGCTTCTTCAGCTCCTCGGCGGTGCGCTGACCGATGGCGATGCTGAACTTGTTGCGCACATGCTTGAGGATCTCGTCGTCGTAGTGGTTGCCTGCCACCCGGACGCTGGTCGCCTTTACCTTGCCGCCCAGACTCAGCACTGCAATATCGGTGGTGCCGCCGCCAATGTCAATGATCATCTGTCCATCGGGCTTGGTGATGTCGATGCCGGAACCCAGCGCTGCCGCAATGGGCTCGTCGATCAGATACACCTGCCGTGCACCGGCTGCCACCACAGCCTCCACCACAGCGTCGCTCTCGATGCCGGTGATGGCAGCAGGCACGCACACCGCCACCCGGGGCTTTACCATGTGGGAAGAGTACACCTGCTTGACAAAGCGGCAGATCAGCTCCCGGGTCATGGTGTGGTCGCTGATGACGCCGTCCTTCAGGGGGAAAATGGCGGAGATGTAGTTGGGGGTGCGTCCTACCATTGCCAGCGCCTTGTCGCCGGCTTCCAGCACCACATTCTTGCGGGTATCCACCGCCACCACGCTGGGCTGGTTCAGTACCACGCCCTTGTTTTCCTGTGCGATGATGATGGTGGTGGTACCAAGGTCGATACCGATATCGTTTTGTGCCATAGCTTTCCTCGATCCTTTCTCTTAGGTCCTCTATCGTCTGCCGGGCCCCGTGTACCGGGTCCGGAATTCATACCAGTATACAGTATAGCATATCTGCGGCAAAAAGTATACAAGGGTTTGCCCTGTTTTCAGCTTTCGCCGCCGGATTCTTCCAGCTGCTGCTGGGTGGGCGGCAGCTGGTTTTTCAGCAGCGTTCCCAGCCCGCTGTACCGCAGGTTCTGGCGCACATTGCCCATCATGCGGTTTACCACATCCCGCCGCCCCGCCACCACGCAGAGCTTCCGGGCACGGGTGACGCCGGTGTAGAACAGGTTCCGGTAGCACAGTCTGGGGGGCACCTGCGCCACCGGCAGGATCACCGCCGGGAACTCGCTGCCCTGACTTTTGTGCACCGTTATGGCGTAGGCGATTTCCAGTTCGTTGAGGTTCTCCGCCGGATAGATGAGCCGCCGGTCGTCCATCCGCACCACCATAGAGCGGTCCCGGAGGTTGATGGACTCCACGATGCCGATGTCTCCGTTGTATGCTCCCACCCCCTGTTCCCCGCCGATGCGGTTCCAGATGATCTCGTAATTGTTGCGCACCTGCATCACTTTGTCTCCCACCCGGAACACCCGGGCGGCACTCTGGATCTGGGGCTTGCCCTTCTGCTCCGGGTTCAGCAGGTTCTGCAGCTCCACATTCAGTGCCTGAGTGCCGGTGGGACCCAGTTTGGTGGGGCAGAGCACCTGAATGTCCCGCACCGGGTCAAAACCGTAGCTCCGGGGCAGACGAGTGGTCACCAGGTCGCACACCAGCTTCTGCGCCGCCTCCCCGTCCGTTTCCAGAAAGAAGAAGTCGTCGGTCCTGCCGCCTTTCTGCAGCGGCTCGTTGGAGATGATGTGATGGGCGTTTTCCACGATCAGGCTCCGGGCTGCCTGCCGGAAGATCTGGTTGAGGCAGACCGTGGGCACGCAGCCGGAGCGGACGATCTCCCCCAGAATATTGCCGGGTCCCACGCTGGGCAGCTGATCTGCATCGCCTACCATGATGATGCGGCAGCTGTACCGCAAAGCGGCGATCAATGCCTGAAACAGCTTTACATCCACCATGCTCATCTCATCCAGGATCACCACATCGCACTTCAGCAGGTTCTTGTCGTTATGGATAAAGCTGACCACCCCGCCGGTGTAATCCACTTCCAGCAGACGGTGGATGGTGCTTGCCTTGCGCCCGGTCAGCTCGCTGAGCCGCTTTGCCGCCCTCCCGGTGGGGGCGCACAGCGCCACCCGCTCCGCCTGATTTTCCAGCAGCTGCAGGATGGCGTTGACGGTGGTGGTCTTTCCGGTGCCGGGACCGCCGGTGAGCACAAGGCAGTTTTCGGTCATTGCTTTGCGGATCGCCTCCCGCTGCAGCGGTGCGTAGGCAAAGCCCTGAGTCAGCTCCAGGATCCGGATGTTCTTATCCAGATCCCGCACTGTGTTTTTGCCCCGCTGCACCAGCACTGCCAGCCGGTCCGCAATGTCCTGCTCCGCCGCCAGCAGATCCGGCAGATACACATAGGGCGTGCCATCGAACATTTTTACGCACAGCTCCCCAGTCTCCAGACAGTGGTCCAGAGTCCGGGCAAGCTTTTCCGGAGACTGATGGATGAAGTTGGAGGCAGTTTCCAGCAGCTGACCCCGGGGCAGGCAGGTGTGCCCGTTGCCGGCGTTGTGGCGCAGGGTCCGCAGCAGAGCCGCCTCCAGCCGCTGGGCGCAGTCCCCTTCCATGTGGTAATACTGGGCGATGCTGTCGGCGTGGCGGAAATCCAGCTGCAGCGGCTCCCCGCACAGCAGATAGGGGTTTGCGGCGATCGCCTGCATTGCCCCTACTCCAAAGGTGCGGAACACCTCCATGGCACGGCGGGGACTGATCTCGAACTGCGCCAGATAGGCGATGAGCTCCCGCATACCGAACATCCGCTTGAACTCCTGCTGGATCCGGTCCGCCTTGTCCGGGGTGATGCCGGGGATCTGGGTCAGCCGGGCGGGGTCGTTGGCGATGACTTCCAGCGCCTCTGCGCCAAATTTGTCCAGGATCTTGTCCGCCGTCCGTGCCCCGATGTAGGGCAGGGACCGGCTGGCAAGGAAGGCGTACACCGCTTCCAGATCCTTGGGCATATCGGTCTCGCACTCCTGCGCATGGAACTGCCGCCCGTAGGTGGCGTGGTTCTCGTACCTGCCCCGGCAGATGACGCTCTCCCCTGCGTGCAGCTCCCCTACGATGCCGCAGACCACCGTGATGACCCCGTTGCCGGAGATCTCGAACACGGTATAACCGTTGTCCGTGTTCTCGTAGATGATATCCTCTACCGTGCCCTCGATCTGTTCCAGCTCTGCCATGCCCTCATCTCCTGCCGTTTTGACATAATTATAATTAGTATAGCGCTTTTTGCCCTTTTTGTAAATTGCGGCTTTCCGTCTGCACGCAAAAAGGGACCGGCACTGCTGCCGGTCCCTGCACAGGATGTTTTATTGCTGCATGGCGGCGCTGTGCTCCTTGTCCAGCGACTTTTCCCGCTGCAGACGGCGGCGCACCACCAGATACGCCGGGATCAGGAAAAAGCAGGCAAAGAACCACGCCACCGGACTTGCGATGCACGCCGCAAAGTAGCCCCACAGGGGCACGAACCAGAAGCCCACCATGGCACGGGCGACCATCTCTGCCACGCCGGCAAACATTGCCAGTCCGGAGTAGCCCAGACCCTGAATGGTGTAGCGGTAGATGATGAGCACCGCCAGCGGGATGTAGAACACGCTGTTCCAGAAGATAAAGCTCTGGGCGTTGGACATGATCGCCGTCTCGCCGGAGTCCAGAAACAGACCGATCAGCGCCTTATCCAGCACCCGGAGGATCAGGAAGGACGCCACGCTGTACACGCAGCCGATGCCCAGAGCGGTACGGACGCCCCGGTCCACCCGCTGCAGGTCGCGGGCGCCCATGTTCTGGCTGGTGTAGGTGGTCATGGCAGTGCCGATGCTCTCCAGCGGCACTGCCAGGAACTGTGCCGCCTTGCCGCCGGCGGTCTGCGCCGCCACGATGTCGCTGCCCAGACCGTTGACGGCGCCCTGCAGTACCACGCTGCCAATGGCGGTGATGCTGCACTGCAGACCCATGGGGATGCCCATGTTGCACAGCTTGAGGCAGTGGGACAGGCTGGGACGAGCCTCTTCCCTGCTCCACCGCAGCTCCGGGTAGTGGCGCAGGATGTACAGCAGGCTGCCGATGCCTGCCACCGCCTGACTGAACACGGTGGCAAAGGCGGCGCCAAAGGCACCCATGCGGAACACGATGATGCACAAAAGGTCCAGCCCGATGTTCAAAAAGCTTGCCACCAGCAGGAAGTACAGGGGACGCTTGCTGTCTCCCAGCGCACGCATCAGGGCACTGGTGACGTTGTACAGCAGGGTGAAGGGGATGCCCCAGAAGATGGTGCGGATATAAATGTCCGCCAGATCGATGATGTTGGCAGGGGTGTTGGTGCACACCAGCACCCACCGGGTCAGCGCCACAGTGACCACCGTAAGCACCGCCGCAAAGCCAATGGACAGCCACACCGTATTGGCGGTGTACCGGCGCATCTCGCTGTAGTTCTTTGCCCCAAAGGTCCATGAGATAGGGATGGAAAAGCCGCAGGCGATGCCGTTGACGAAGCCCAGAACCAGATAGTTGAGTCCGCCCACGCTGCCCACGGCCGCCAGTGCCTCCACGCCCACAAAGCGTCCCACAATGATGGTGTCCGCCAGATTGTAGAACTGCTGGAACAGACTGCCCAGCATCAGCGGCACCGCAAACGCAAGGATCAGCTTCAGCGGGCTGCCCTGTGTCATATCCTTTGTCATAGCGTACCTCTCCCGCCCTTTCCAAGGGGGCTTTCTCCCGTTTTTCCGTGAAAAACGTCCTGCCGGAAAAGGGGCAGGACGTCATGCTTTTTCATAAAAGGTATTATAGCCGAGACAGCGAGGATTTACAAGATTTGCATTGCATCAACATTTCGTTTTTTTTGCCGCAAGAACTGGTGATTTTGCGAGGAGGCACAAAAATCCCCCCGGAAGGAAAGGCTTCCGGGGGGACAGGATCATTCGGAATAGTGTGCCAGAAACTGCCGGGTACGCTCCTCCCGGGGGTGTTCGATGAGCTGCTTTGCATCCCCCTCTTCCACCACCACGCCGCCGTCCATAAACAGGATGCGGTCCGCCACGTCCCGGGCAAAGTGCATCTCGTGGGTGACGATGATCATGGTGGTCTTGCGGTCCGCAAGGTCCCGCAGCACCCGCAGCACCTCGCCGGTAAGCTCCGGATCCAGTGCGCTGGTGGGCTCGTCAAAGCAGAGGATATCCGGCTGCAGGGCAAGGGCACGGGCGATCGCCACCCGCTGTTGCTGTCCGCCGGAGAGCTGGTGGGGGTAGTGTCCCGCCCGCTCCGACAGCCCCATCTGTGCCAACAGCTGCTTTGCCTGCTGCTCCAGCTGCGCATGGATCTCTTTGCGGTTTGCCTTGTAGTCCGGGCGCTCCTTTGCCAGCAGCTCCCCTGCCAGCATCACGTTCTGCAGGGCGGTGTACTGGGGAAAAAGGTTAAAGTTCTGAAACACCAGCCCAAAGTGCAGCCGCTTTTTGCGGATCTCGTTTTCCTGCTGGGTGGCGGGGTCCGCAGCGTCCCACATGGTCTCCCCTTTTACCCGGATGACGCCGGTGTCCGGTCGCTCCAGAAAGTTCAGGCACCGCAGCAGGGTGGTCTTGCCGGAACCGGAGGAGCCGATGATCGCCAGCGCCTCCCCCTGTTCCAAGGTCAGGGAAATGTCCTTTAAGACCCTGGTCTCTCCAAAATTTTTACCGATGCCGGAGGCTTCCAGTAATGCCATAATTTCATTCCTCCTTAGCAGCGGAAATAATCCAGCTTCTTTTCCAGCCAGCCAAACAGCAGGGTCAGCGCCCCCACGAACACCAGAAAGAAGATCGCCGTGGAGAACAGGGGCCAGATCAGACCCTTTGCGCTGTACTCCTTTGCCATCATGATGATCTCCTTGTTGGCAATGGTGTTTGCCAGCGAAGTATCCTTTACCAGCGTGATGATCTCGTTGCCCATGGGAGGCAGGATCCGCTTGACCACCTGCAAAAGGGTCACCCGGAAAAAGATCTGGGTCTTTGTCATGCCCAGCACCTGCCCTGCCTCAGTCTGCCCCTTGGGCACCGCCTCGATGCCGCCCCGGTAGATCTCGGAGAAGTAGCAGGCGTAGTTGATGGCAAACGCCACCACCGCCGCCACCATCCGTCCGCCGGAGCCGGAGGGCCAGGGATTTGCCATGCCCAGCAGACCGGGTCCCAGATAGATGACGATGATCTGCAGCATCAGGGGGGTGCCGCGGATGACCCACACAAAGGTCTTTACCGCCCCGGACAGCAGTCTGCAGCGGCTCATGGAGCCAAAGGAGACCACCAGCCCCAAGGGCAGGGCAAACAGCAAGGTCAGAGCAAAAAGCTCGCAGTTGAGCAGAAATGCGCCGGAAAGACGCCCAAGGATCACAGACACAAGAACACACCCATCTTTTTTATTTGCCGGGGCATTGCGCCCCGCCGGTCACACCGGAACGGTCTCAGTCGGCAAGAGCAAGGTCGTACTTGTCTGCCAGCGCCTCCATGGTGCCGTCTGCCTTCAGCTCGTCAAAGGCAGCGTCCACGGCGGCGGCAGCATCGCTGCCCTTGCGGAACGCCACGCCGTACTCCTCGGCGTTCAGCTCATCCACGATCTTCAGGTCGGCGTAGTCGGTGCCCTGTCCGATCATGGCATTGGCAAGGGTCAGGTCCAGCACAGCGGCGTCGGCGGTACCGGCGGCGACTTCCATCAGGCAGTCAGTCTGGACACTCTTGGAAATGTAGTCCGCCTGTGCCAGACCAGCATCCTCCGCAATGGCAGTTTCACCGGCGGAGCCTGCCTCTGCCACCACGGTCTTGCCTGCCAGATCGGCGGTGGAGGTGTAGTCGGTGCCCTCCTTCACCACCACTACCTGTGCATTCTTGGCGTATGCCTTGGTGGTGGCGGTGTTTGCCATGATGTCATCGGTAAGGGTCATGCCGTTCCAGATGCAGTCGATGCTCTTGGCATCCAGCTCCACCACCTTGGTGTCCCAGTTGATCTCCACAAAATCCGGCTCCACGCCCAGCTTTTTGCAGACGGCGGTGGCAAGCTCGGTATCAAAGCCGGTAAAGTTGCCCTGCTCGTCGGTGTAGTTCATGGGCTCGTAGACGGTGTAGCCGATGACCAACTTGCCCTTGCCCTTGATGTAGTCCAGATCGCTTTCGGTCTGGGAGACGGCGGTGCTGCCGGCTGCCGAAGCGGATGCCGCCGTGGAGGTGGAGGCAGCGGAGCCGCCGCAGGCGGCAAGCCCCAGTGCCATGGCTCCGGCGAGAATTGCAGATACGATACGTTTCATTTTAAGTTCCTCCCTCAGATCTTTCCCGTTATGATCCCTCTCGGTTTAATGCTTTACCATGCTAAATTGGTAAACCGTGACTATAGAATAGCGCATACGGGACCGTTTGGCAAGGGGGAAATGCAAATTTTCGCACTTTGCTGTTTTAAGGCATCTTTCTCCGCCGGTTTTTCTCGCAATTTTGACAAAGCAAAAGGGACTGCTGCGCAAGATCCTGCACGACAGTCCCCGTCGGGTCCTTTATTCTGCTTTTGCCATCCGCTGCATCATCCTTTGCAGCCCCGCCGCCACGGCATCGGAGGGTGACGGTTCCAGCGGCTCCGCATTCTCGCAGGCAAGGAGGACGGCGTCCCGGTACCGGTCCACTGCGATGGTGCAGCCGGTCAGCAGGTCCGGGTCTGTGGACTTGCCCTCTCCATCGGTGGCAAGGCTCCTCACCTCCCCGGCGGTTTTGCCGGTAAGGTACTGTCCAAAGGCGTCTGCCTGCCGGGTCCAGCCCTGCCCGATGGAGGACACCTCCGCCAGGGGGTACTCCTCCCCTTTCTGCCGCTTGGTGCGGTGATCCTCCGGCAGGGTCAGAGTGTCGGCGTCCTTTGCGGACACCGGCACTTCCAGCTCGTCCAGCACCACCTTTTCCAGCCTGCCCTCCCGGTCCAGCACCACAGCGGCGGTGACGGTGTGGACCTTGCCGGTCCGCCCCTGCGCTGTGGCGTCGGTAAGGATGCCCAGACCGGTGCGCTGCCCGCTGTTCTGTGCCTCCGCCAAAGAGCTGCTGCTCCCGGCAGGCTCCGATGCCCCGGAGGAGCCGGAGCTGTCCGCCCCGCAGCCATTCAGCGCCAGCGCTGCCGCCAGGACGCAGCCCAGGATCATCTGTCCTGTATTGTTCATTTTTGTACGCTCCCTTTCTGCACCGCACGGTGTGCGGCTTTGAGGGTAGTGTACCCGGAACTGTCGGCGTTTATCACATCAGGGGGCTGAGGAGCCGCAGCACGCTGTCCAGCACCGTGCCCGGCAGACTGGTGCGGCAGTCGGTCTGCTGCACCTCCCGACACCGGGGCAGGGTGCTCAGCACGTCCTCCCGCAGGGCGCCCACCTGACTGTTGTGCTGCAGCAGCACCCCGCATTCAAAGTGGAGAAACAGGCTGCGGTAGTCCATGTTGATGCTGCCCACCACGGCAACATGGTCGTCGCTGACCCAGCACTTGGCGTGGAGGAAGCCCGGGGTGTACTCGTAGATCCGCACTCCCGCCCGGAGCAGGGGCAGATAGTAGGAGCGGCTCAGCCGGTACACCAGCTTTTTATCCGGGATCCCCGGCAGTACAAGCCGCACATCCACTCCCCGCTTGGCGGCGTTTTTCAGAGCGTCCAGCATCTCCTCGCCTACCGCAAGGTAGGGGGTGTAGATATACACATACCGGGTCGCCTGCGCCAGAATGTTCAGGTATACCGTCTCCGCAAGGGGTTCCTCGTCCAGCGGACTGTCGGCATAGGGCTGCACCACCCCGTCTGTGGGGACACTGCGGCGGGGGCGGAAGGCGTCGTACTCCTCCTCACTGGGGCGGAAGGCGTTCCAGAAATTCAAAAACATTACGGTAAAGTTCCACGCTCCCTGCCCTTCCAGCCGGATCGCCGCATCCTTCCAGTAGCCAAACCGCTGCTGCAGGTTGATATACTCGTCTGCCAGATTCACCCCGCCGGTGTATGCCACCGTGCCGTCAATGACCACGATCTTCCGGTGGTCCCGGTGGTTCATCACCAGCGACAGCAGGGGCACCACCGGGTTAAAGGGGATGCAGCGGATACGAGCACGTTCCATCCGCACCACAAAATCACTGGGCAGACCCAGCAGACTGCCAAAATCATCGTAGATCAGCCGCACATCCACCCCCTGCGCCGCCTTGCGCCGCAGGATCTTTTCGATGCCCCCCCACATGGCACCGGTATGGACGATGAAAAATTCCAGAAATATGCTGTGCTCCGCCGCCTCCAGATCCGCCAGCAGCCGGGGATACATCGCCTCGCCGCTGGCAAAGTACTCCGCCGAGGTGTCCTTCCACGCCGGGTAGGGACCGTATTTTTCCACATAATTGCTCATGCCCTGCCCTGCGGGCGAAAGGTCTCCGGTACGGCATTCCGGCGGGGTCAGGTCGTTCCGGTGCCGCTGCTCCACCGCCTGCAGCTTTACCCGCAGCTGCTTGGCAGGGCGCTTGTTGCCAAAGACAAGGTACAGTGCCCCGCCCAGCAGGGGCAGAAAACCGATGAGGGCGATCCAGCCCACCTTGTAGGCGCTGTTCTCGTCCTTGCGCACCAGATACAGCACCATAAGCCCACTGAGCAGGTTCAGGGCAGCGTTGACCCACACCTTGCCTGCCGTAAAGGAAAGAAACGCCCACAGCAGCCATGCCACCTGCAGCAGCACCAGCACCGCCGTAATGGTGACCCGGTTGAGGATCCGGCTGAAAAACCGCACCACCGGAAGTCTGAACATCAAAACCCACCTCCTGTATCTGTAAATATTTCCTTAATATGTGCAGTATACCCCCAAGCAGTGGATTTTGCAAGGGAAATAAAAAGGCAGCCGCCCCGGTCAACCTGTGACCCGAACCGCTGCCGGAAGATTTTTACTGCAGTTTTTACAGCTTCGGCGCCTCGCCGTCCTCGTAGCCGACCATGAGACCGCCCAGCTCCGCATAGTAGCTGCACAGTCCGCCGCACTTTTCCACGTCCACCTGTGCCTTATTGAACACGGCGTGGATCATCTTTTTCAGCCGGTCGGCGGCGGCGGGGTTGCAGCAGTGAGCAATGCAAACTCTGCCGTCGGTAAAGCCGTTTGCCTTCATCTCCAGCACGATGCGCTCCAGTGCGCCGTGCTCGCCCCGGGTCTTGCACAATACTTCCAGCTCACCGGCATCGCTTGCCTTGCCGATGACCCGGATGCCCAGCATCCGTGCCACCGCTGCCACAGCAGGGCTTACCCGACCGTTCCGTGCCAGGTTGGCAAGAGACTCCAGCGAGAACAGCAGATGGGTGTGCTTGTGGTAGTCCAGGATCTTTTCGCAGATGTCGTCAAAGGGCAGCCCTGCCTTTACCAGCTTGGCAACACGCTCCACCAGCAGCCGCATCTCCGGCCCGGAGGAAAGGCTGTCCAGCACAAAGACCTGCGCCCCCGGGTGCTCCTGCTTGTACTCCTCGGCTGCCAGCACTGCAGCGTTATAGCTGCCGGACAAGGTGCCGGTGATGCTCACCACGAACACCTGGTCTGCCCCCTCGTATGCCGCCATCCAGTCCGACACATTGGGGCAGGAGGTAGTGGTCTTGCCCTTGTAGGTGTGCAGCATTTCTGCCAGCTCCACTGCGTCCAGCTGGGGGGTATCCAGATACTCCTCGTTGTCGGTAATGATCTTGAGAGGGGCGGAGATAAAATCCACCCCCTTGAGGGTATAAACATTGGATGACGAATCTGCCACAATTCTGGTTTTCATATGCACTGCTCCATTACTTTCTATTTTTCGGCGGGGTCTGCCCGCAGTTCTTACAGCTCTGTCAAGGTCATGATATCAGTTTTTGAAAAACCTGTCAAGGCATTTTAAAGATTCTTAAAAAAGTTTTTTATTTCCCGTTGACTTGGAAAGAGAATTGCATTATACTGGAAGCTGTAAGACTGTTATTTTCCCCCTTAACGAGGACTTTGATGTATATAGTATGAAAAAAGAAACGAAGATCCGCATCGTTGCCTGCGCTGCAGGCTTTTCTCTGCCCCGGTACAGCGACATCCCCCAGGTGGGGCTGTATCTGGACCAGACCGTGCAATATGTCAACGACCAGTTCCGCACCTTCTGCGGGGTAGAATTGACTCCCTCCATGGTGAGCAACTACGTCAAAAAGGGCATCCTGAGCCACCCGGTGCGCAAAAAATACAGCCGGGACCAGATCTCCAACCTGATGTACATCGTGGTGACCAAGACGGTGCTTTCCATGGAAAACATCGATACCCTGTTTAAAATGCAGCGGGAGTTCCACACCGTCAACGGTGCCTGCGGCTCCACCGAAGCCGCCTACGATTATTTTTGCACCGAGCTGGAGCGCTGCCTTGCCTTTGTGTTTGGCTGCAGCACCTCCCTGCCGGACCCGGACCCGGCGGACCCGGACGAAAAGCTGCTGCTGCGCAGCACCATTCTGTCGGCGGCAAACAAGATCTATCTGGACTGCTGCTTTGACGCTTTGCGGCAGGAGAGTGCCCTGTGGGCGGATATCCTGCCGGACCTTGCCTGAGCGCAAAAAAGACCGCTGCATGAACCGTGCAGCGGTCTTTTCTGTTTATAAGGTATTGCAGAGACCGGATCAGGTATCCTGCAGCTCCCCGCGGCTTGCCGCCTTGAGGTAAGCAAAGATGAACCCGTCCAGATCGCCGTCCATCACGGCGTCCACGTTGCCGGTCTCGTAGTTGGTGCGGTGGTCCTTGACCATGGTATAGGGCATGAACACATAGCTGCGGATCTGGTGACCCCAGGCGATCTCGTTCTGCACGCCCTTGATGTCGTCGATCTTGTCCATGTGCTGCTGCTTGGCGATCTGGTACAGCTTAGCCTTCAGCATTTCCATGGCGTAGTCACGGTTCTGGAACTGGCTGCGCTGGGTCTGGCAGCTGACCACGATGCCGGTGGGCTTGTGAATCAGACGGACGGCGGAAGAAGTCTTGTTGATGTGCTGACCGCCGGCGCCGGAAGAACGGAACACCTGCATCTCAATGTCCTCGGGGCGGATGTCCACCTGGATGGTGTTGTCCAGCTCTGGCATCACTTCCAGAGAGGCAAAGCTGGTCTGACGGCGAGCGTTGGCGTCAAAAGGAGACACACGCACCAGACGGTGCACGCCGTTTTCGCTCTTCAGCAGACCGTAGGCGTTGGCACCCTTTACCATCATAGAAGCGCTCTTCATGCCGGCTTCGTCGCCGTCCTGGTAGTCCAGCACCTCCACGGTCATGCCGTGCGCCTGTGCCCACTTGTTGTACATACGGTACAGCATCTCTGCCCAGTCCTGTGCCTCGGTGCCGCCGGTACCGGCGTGGAAGGTAAGGATGGCGTTGCTGTGGTCGTACTCGCCGTTCAGCATGGTCATGAGCTGCAGCTCATCCACAGCCTTGCCTACGGCGTTCACAGCCTCTTCGGCTTCAGGGATCATGGCGGGGTCGTACTCCTCGTCCAGCATCTCGATCATGGTCTCAGCGTCGTCGTACAGCCCCTGCAGCTTTTCAAAGCGGCTCAGCTTGCCCTTCAGGTCGCCCACTTCGTCAAAGACCTTCTTGCTCAGCTCTGCGTCATCGTAAAAGCCGGGGCGGGACATGGTGTGCTCCAGCTCCTGCACACGTTTGCGGGAAGCCTCGATCGCCAGCGCCTCTTCCAGGTCCTTGACCGCCTTGTCGTACTCGGCAAGCTGCACTTTCAGTTCGTCAATGGTAATCATTCTCTTGTTCCTCTCGTTTCGGGATTCCTATTTATAATTGGTGATCGATAAAGATACAGTTTATACACAGATACTTCATTAGTATACCGAGAATCTGTGTTAAAGTAAAGAGGAAAATACTATCTTGCCGGAATTTTGAAGATTTTTGCCTTTTCTTTTCATGCCCGAGAGAGTATAATACCAGTATGAACCCTATTACAGGAGGAAAACATGCCCAAATATTATGGTTGTCCCTGCGAGGGCTGCGGCAAGCCCCTGACCCTGCAGGACGATATCGTTGTCTGCCCGGACTGCGGCGCCCCCTATCATCGCACCTGCTTTGACCTGCTTGGTCGGTGTATCCACGCCCCCGCCCATTCTGCGGGCTATGAGTGGAAGTTTCCTTATCAGGAATCCCAGCTGCGCACCTGTCCGGCGTGCGGGGAGCGCACCCTGCGCAGCGAGCCCAACTGCCGCTGCTGCGGAGCCCTGCTGCCCACCGAGGTCACCGACCAGCCCAACGACCGCCGTGCTGCTCAGGAAGAGGAAAACGGCACCTTTGACTACGACAGCTTCTACCGCCAGTTTGAGCGGCAGACCATGGATCCCCTGCGCCAGAATATGCAGGCGGCGTTTGGCAAGGACGAGATCATCGACGGCATCCCCAGCCGGGATTGGGCGGATTACATCGGTGCCGCCGCCCCGGTGTATCTGAGCGATTACAGCCGGATGCAGCTGCAGCACACCAAGATCTCCTTCAGCCTGTCGGCGCTGCTGTTCGGACCCTTTTACTTCTTCTACCGCAAGGCATGGAAGCCTGCCTTTGGCTTTCTTGCGGCAGAGCTGCTGCTGTTTGTGCCCACCCTGCTGCAGATGATGCAGCTCAGCGGCAGTCCCCTTGCCCCGGCGCTCAGCAGCACCGCCGTGACGGTGCTTTCCCGGGCGGTGTACCTGCTGAGCTTTGCCATCATGCTGGTACGCACCCTCTACGCCAAGTGGTTCTACCGCAAAAGCGCCGCCGCCCAGATCCGCCGCATCCGCAAGGAATTTCCCGATGCCGCACAGCGCCGGGCGGTGCTCCACGCTCAGGGCGGCGTAAGCTGGGCTGCCGTCATGGGCTCCATGGTGCTGCTGATGGTGGTGGGCGCCTGCTGCAGTATGCTGCTGGGTCCCGACCTTTCCAGCCTTGTCAACGCCCTTGTGTAATGTATCCGAATCTCTGCCGCTGTCTTGCACGGGCAGCGGCATCTGCTGATTCTCCGCCGCCGGAGCATACCGGCGGCAGAAGCAATAAGGAGACCACATTATGAAAAAAGTTACCAAAGCTGTCATCCCCGCCGCAGGTCTGGGCACCCGGGTGCTGCCCGCCACCAAGGCGATGCCCAAGGGTATGCTGCCCATTGTGGACAAGCCTGCCATCCAGTATCTGGTGGAAGAGGCGGTGCGCTCCGGCATCACCGATATCCTGATCATCCTCAGCCGCAACCAGAGCATCATCGAGGACCACTTTGATCGCAGCCCCGAGCTGGAGGCAAAGCTTGCCGCCCCCGGCAAGGAAAAGATGCTGGAAGAGTGCCTTGGCATTGCCAACCTTGCCAACATCTACTTTGTGCGCCAGCAGCAGACCCTTGGTCTGGGACACGCCGTCAGCATGGCAAAGTCCTTTACCGGGGACGACCCCTTTGTGGTGATCTACGGCGATGATGTGATCTGGGGCGAGGACCCGGTCTGCGCCCAGCTGATCCGTGCCTACGAGGAGTTTGGTCGCCCCGCCGCCGGTGTCTCTGCGGTGCCTTGGGCGGATGTGAGCCGCTATTGCAGCCTGAAGACCACCCCCATCCACGACAACTACTTTTTTGTGGATGACATGATCGAAAAGCCCAAAAAAGGACAGGAGTTCAGCAACTATTCCATTCTGGGTCGTGTGCTGCTGACCCCGGAGATCTACCAGATCCTTGCCAACACCAAGCCCGGTGCCGGCGGCGAGATCCAGCTCACCGACGCCATGGCAGAGTACGCCCGCACCCGGGGCGGCATGACCGCCGTGGAGTTTACCGGCAAGCACTACGACATGGGCAACAAGCTGAAGGTGGTTGAGGCACAGGTAGAACTGGCACTGCAGCATCCCGAGATCGGCGAGGCATTCCGCGCCTACCTGAAGGAGTTCTGCAAGACCCTCTGAGCCGGGAACCTGTCAATAAAATGTAAAAGCAAAGCCCGGAACGGCGCTGTACGGCAGCCGTCCCGGGCTTTTTGTGTTCTTATCCTGCCCAGAATTCCTTCAGGGCGGCTCCAAGGGCGGCGGTGCTGTCCAGATAGCGGATGTGCTGCCAGTGGGGCGGGAAAAGTCTGGTGTACTCCGGCAGGGCAAAGCGGTCATCCAGCAGCAGCACCACCCCCCGGTCCTGGGGGGTGCGGATGACCCGTCCTGCCGCCTGCAGCACCTTGTTCATGCCGGGGAAGCGATAGGCATAGTCAAAGCCTGCACCCTGCTCCTCATCGTAGTACCGCCGCAGCATCTCCTGCCGGGGATTTACCTGCGGCAGCCCCACCCCCACGATGGCGCAGCCGATGAGCCGGTCTCCCGCAAGGTCCACCCCTTCTCCAAAAATGCCGCCCATGACCCCAAAGCCCAGCAGGGTCTGCGCCGGGTCGGGGGCAAACTTTGCCAGAAATGCTTCCCGGGCGGCATCGTCCAGACCGGTCTCCTGCACAAGGGTGGGGATGTCCGGGTACCGGGCGGCAAAGTCCTGATGGACCTGCTGCAGGTAGGCATAGCTGGGGAAAAACGCCAGATAGTTGCCGGTGCGGCTCCTTGCCATCTGCGCCAGCGCATCCGACACGGCGGGGATGCTGCTTTGCCGGTCCCGATAGCGGGTGGAGAGGAAAGGCAGCCCGAACAGCCCCAGATTTTGCCGGGGGAAGGGGCTTTCCAGCGCCACCGCCCGGGCGTCGGTACAGCCCAGCACGCTGCGGTAGAACCCCGGCGGGGTCAGGGTAGCACTGAACAGGGCGGCGCTGCGCCCGGTGGCAAGGCTTGCGGACACAAAGGGAGCAGGGTCCAGACAGAGCAGCTGCAATTCCAGCTGACTGCCCCGGGCAGTGAGCCGGGTGACAAAATGGCTGTCGTACCGCTCGGCGGTGCGCAGCAGGTCCTGCAGCCCAAAGTAAAGCTCCAGCAGCCCGGCGTGTGTCTCCGCCTCCGGGTTCTGCTCCAGCCAGTCCTGCAAAGGCGCAAGGATGCCCCGCAGAGGGGCAAGGAGGGCGGCAGGCAGCTCTTTAAAAAAGACAGTACCCTCCCGGGCGTACAGGGGCGGCGGCAGGCTCAGGGCAGGCTCCGTTTCCGGCAGCAGGGTGGTCTGGACCGGTTCTTCCGCCCGGTCCGGGTCCTTTCCGGAAAAGGGCGCAAGGCGGACGCAGCTGCGGCGTGCCGCCAGCATCGCCTTGTCGGCACGGTTCAGGGCGGTCCGCAGGGCGCTTTTGCCCCTGCCCAGACCACGCTTTGCCTCGGTGAGGCTGGTCTTTTCCAGCTGCGCCGAGTACATGGCACGTGCCCGGTCCGGCAGATTGTGCGCCTCATCGATAAGAAAGATCCAGTCCCCGGCAGAGTCAAAGAACCGTTTCAGGTGCACCACCGGGTCAAAAAGGTAATTGTAGTCCCCCACCACCACATCGCACCACTGGCTCAGGTCCAGCCCCAGCTCAAAGGGGCAGACCGTAAACCTCTGTGCCGCCGCCGCAAGGGCGGCACGGTCAAAGCAGCCGGAGCTTGCCAGCAGGGCGGACAGGGCGTCCTTCAGCCGGTCGTAGTAGCCGCAGGCGTAGGGACAAAGCTCCGGCAGGCAGGCGGGGTGTCCCTCCGGGTCCGGGTGAAGGCAGACCTTCTCCTTGGCGGTAAGGGTCACGCTGCGGAGGCACAGCCCCGGCTGTGCGGCACGGAGCCGTGCCACGGCATCCTCTGCCGCCGTCTGGGTGGTGTTCCGGGCGGTGAGGTAGAACAGCTTTTCTCCACTGCCCTCCCCCATCGCCTTCAGCGCCGGAAAGATGGCGCTGATGGTCTTGCCGATGCCGGTGGGGGCCTGACAGAACAGCCGGGTGCCGGTCTTCCGGTCGGTCTGTCTGCCGGTGCGGCAGGCACGGTAGATCTCCCCCGCAAGGGCACGCTGCCCCGGGCGGTAGTTTTCAAAGGGGAACTGCATCTCCTGCAGGCTGTCGGCACGGCGGCGCTCCCAGTCCAGCTGCCCCTGTGCCCAGGGAGCATACTGCTGCAGCAGCTGCTGCAAAAAGGCGTCCAGCTCCTGCCGGGAAAAACGCCGCACAAACCGCCGGATCCGGTCGGTGTCGATCTGGTAGTAGGTGAGCCGTACATCCAGCTCTTCCAGCTCCTTCTGCCGGCTGTAAATGGCGCCGTACACCATGCCCTGCGCCCAGTGGCAGGGGTTCTGATCCTCTCGGATCTCCTCGTAGGGCACGGCGGTGGTCTTGATCTCGTCTATGACCGTCCTGCCGGTGTCGTCCACAAAAATGCCGTCGGCACGTCCCTCCACCACAAAGCAGAGTCCCGCCGCCCGGTACTCCCCCGTGAGGAACACCTCCGGCTCGTACCCCTCCCCCGCTGCTTTTTGCAGCCTGCGGTGGATCCGTGCTCCTTCGTTGGCACGGTCAAACCCGGTAAAGCGGCTGTCGATGCTGCCGCTGCGCAGCAAAAATTCCACCAGCTGCCGCACCGGCAGATGGATCCGGCACATTTCTTTCACCTCCGCAAAACAGTTTTATTCCAGCCCCAGCAGGGCGGCACAGTCCTTTGCCGCAGCATCTACGGCGGTAAAATCCACGGCGGACCGGTAGTAGGTCTCCAGCTCATCGTGGCAGCTTTTTGCCTGCGCCATCAGTGCCGTTGCCTGTTCCAGCAATTCTCCGGCGGCGCGGCGGTTAAACCGCAGCCGGGCACGGTAGGCGGCAAGGTTTTCCCGGTCCACAAACCGGGTGCACCGCACGGCAGCTGTCCCCGGCAGCCGCACCGGGTGCCAGGGGCTGTCGGTGAGGAAAGCGATCCGGAGGGACGGGATAAAGATGTGGTCGATCTTATCCTCCGGGTGCATAGCACAGGGGCAGGTGATGAGATGGTAGCCCCGGGTCAGTGCCTCGGCATGGATCAGCTCCAGCAGCAGCCGGGACACCGCCCCGTATTCGTCCCGGAACACCACATACCGGTCTGCCAGCGTCTGCACCGTGCCCTGCCAGAACACCCCGCCCTTGGGGGTCATTGCCGACAGCAGCCGCAGCTCCTCGGTGCCGGTGTTCCCGGTGGGCGGCAGCAGCCGGGCGCACAGCCTTTTTACATACCGACGCACCTTTTCAAAATCCGCATTGCACGCCTCCGCACGGCGGCTGTCCAGCAAAAGGCTGCCGGCGGAGGCAACGTACCGGGCGGCACGGCGGCGCAGGTCTGCGTTGCGGGCAAAGAGGGCGGTTATCTCCTGCCGGTGCGCCTGCAGTTCCGGCGCACGGATGGTGTGGTACAGACTCACCACCTGTTCCTCTGCCCCGGGTGCCTCCGGCTCCATGGCATGGGGTGCGGTGGCGTCCACCACGGCACACCGCCGCCGGGGCAGGATCACCCCGTCCAGACTGTCCGGGTCGCTGGCACAGTGGATCCGCTGCACCGGCTCTCCCTGCCGCTGCGCCTGCTGCGCCAGCTGCTTCATCAGGGTGGATTTGCCGCAGCCGGGACCGCTTTTGAGCAGGATCATCTGCATCCCCGGCTCCCGGCGCAGGGACTGGAAATACCCTTTGAACCCGGCGGGGATGGTGGTGCCCAGAAAGAAATCCACCGGCTCATGATTTGCTGCATTCATCCGCAAAACACCTCGCTTTTGCTTTACCATATGCAAAAGGGGCGGCGGCGGTTCACAGGTCCTTACTCTTTATAGGTATGCTGACACACTTCGCCGATCTTCTCCCGCAGTGCCGCAAAGTCCGCAAAGGCGTCGGGCTTGTTCCGGGGGCTCCGCAGCAGGGCGGCGGGGTGGAAGGTGCCCATAAACAGGACGCCGTTCTTTTCCACAAACTGCCCGTGCTCCTTGGTGACCGAGAAATCCGGGCGGATCATCCGCTGGGCGGCGACCCGTCCCAGACAGACCACGATCCTGGGCTGCAGCAGCCGGAACTGCTCCCGGAGCCAAGGCATACACGCCTCACTTTCTGCCGGCAGAGGGTCCCGGTTCTGGGGCGGACGGCATTTTACGATGTTGGCGATGTAGCAGTTCTTTTTCCGGTCCAGATCAATGGCAAACAGGTACTTGTCCAGCAGCTGCCCGCTGCGCCCCACAAAGGGCAGCCCCTGCTCATCCTCGCTCTGTCCGGGTCCCTCCCCCACAAACAGCACCTCGGCGTCCGTCGCTCCCTGTCCGAACACCACGTTGGTGCGGCCGGTGCAAAGCTCGCACCGGGTGCAGGCGGTGCATTCGGTCTGTAATGTTTGCCAATCCATGGTCCGGTCTTCCTCCTCTATCCAGTATGATAATTTATTCACAAATAAAAAAGCGTTTTTCTTTTAAAATATAGCACAAAAACATAGTTTTGTCTTGAACTTTTTGCCGTGTGTGCTAAAATAGGTGAGAAAGGCATCCTTGTGTCCAACAGACGAAGGATACATAGTATTGGAAAGTTATTTCGGAGGTAATCACAATGGCTGATATGTTTGCACCGCTGGTAGCACAGCTGAAGGCAAATCCCAAGACGATCGTTTTCACCGAGGGCAATGACCCCCGCATTCTGGAGGCAGCCAGCAAGCTGCTTGCCGAGGGCGTGCTGAAGGTCGTCATGGTGGGCAACGAGGCAGAGTGCAAGGCTGCTGCCGCCGCCGGTAATTTTGATATTTCCGCTGCCGAGATCGTGGATCCCGAGAACTACGCCGGTTTTGACGAGATGGTCAACACCATGGTGGAGCTGCGCAAGGGCAAGCAGTCCGCTGAGGAGTGCACTGCTCTGCTGAAGAAGTCCAACTACTTTGGCACCATGCTGGTAAAGATGGGCAAGGCTGACTGCCTGCTGGGCGGCGCCACCTACTCCACCGCTGACACCATCCGTCCCGCTCTGCAGCTGGTCAAGACCAAGAAGGGCGCACATCTGGTGAGCTCCTGCTTTATTCTGGACCGTGACTGCGGCGAAGAGGGTCTGAAGCGCATTGCCATGGGCGACTGCGCCGTCAACATCGATTACACCGATACCGTGGACAAGGCTACCGGCGAGGTCAAGCTCTCTGCTGCTTCCAAGCTTGCCGAGGTGGCTGTGGAAACTGCCCGTACCGCAAAGCTGTTTGGCATCGATCCCAAGGTGGCTGTGCTGAGCTTCTCCACCAAGGGCTCCGGCAAGGGCGGCACCGTGGCACTGAGCCACGACGCTACCATCAAGGCACAGGAAATGGATCCCGAGCTGGCTGTGGACGGCGAGCTGCAGTTTGACGCAGCCGTTGCTCCCGAGGTCGCACAGGTCAAGTGCAAGGGCAGCAAGGTGGCAGGTCAGGCAAACACCTTTATCTTCCCCTGCATCGAGGCTGGCAACATCGGCTATAAGATCGCACAGCGTCTGGGCGGCTACGCTGCCTACGGCCCCATCCTGCAGGGTCTGAACGCTCCCATCAACGACCTGTCCCGTGGCTGCAACGCCGACGAGGTCTACAAGATGAGCCTCATCACCGCCTGCCAGTCCTAACCTGTCAGCAGTCCATTTAAACCGATAAAATTCCGGGATGATCTACGGATCGTCCCGGAGTTTTTTTACTGTGAGGAAATACCATGGAAACCACCGCCTCCTCTTGCAATCCGGCGGCAAATGTGGTACAATATCCTAGCACTCCAGAGAGTGCACCGGACAGCGCCTGCGGCGTGGTTCGGCATACGGATGCGGGTCCTGTACGATGGAGCCGCAGTGAACCAGGTCAGGTGGGGAACCAAGCAGCCTTAAGCGGCGTGTTCTGTGCGTTTCAGATCGCCTGCATCCGTATGCCGAGCTACGCAGGGCGGGGACAACTCCCCGCACAGCGCTGTCCTTTTTATTTGCCCGGAAAGGAGAGTGTCCCCATGTATCGTGCCTTATACCGCAAGTGGAGACCCCAGCGGTTTGAAGATGTGGTGGGGCAGCGTGCCATCGTCACCGCCCTGAAAAACCAGATCACCGCAGACCGGGTGGGACACGCCTACCTTTTTACCGGCGTCCGGGGCACCGGCAAGACCACCTGCGCCAAGATCTTTGCCAAGGCGGTAAACTGTCTGCATCCGGTCAACGGCGACCCCTGCGGGGAGTGTGAGATCTGCAGGGGCATCGACAACGGCAGCCTGCTGGACGTGGTAGAAATGGATGCCGCCTCCAACAACGGCGTGGACGACATCCGGGACCTGCGGGACGAGACCGCCTACACCCCCAGCGCCTGCCGGTACAAGGTATACATCATCGACGAGGTACACATGCTGTCCACGGCAGCCTTCAACGCTCTGCTGAAGACGCTGGAAGAGCCTCCTGCCCACGTCATCTTTATCCTTGCCACCACCGAGATCCAAAAGGTGCCTGCCACCATCCTTTCCCGCTGTCAGCGTTACGATTTTACCCGCATCGGTCCGGAGGACATTGCCCGCCGGGTGGAGTACATCGCCGGGGAAGAAAAGCTGGAGCTGACGCCGGAAGGGGCGGAACTTATTGCCCGTCTGGCAGACGGTGCCCTCCGGGACGCTTTGTCCATTCTGGATACCTGTGCCGGTGTCACCGCCAGGATCGACGCCGATGTGGTCCGCCGCATGGCAGGCGTCACCGACCGCAGCTATCTGTTCCGGATCTCGGACGCCATCCAGGCGCAGGACGGCGCAGCGGCGCTGGCACAGCTGGCGCAGCTGCGGCAGCAGTCGGTGGACGTCAAGCGTCTCACGGAGGAGCTGATCGCCCACTACCGTGCCCTGATGCTGGCAGCCCTGCCCGGTGGGCAGTCCCTGCTGTCCGGGGTCTCCCCGGAGGAAGAGGCGCTGTACCTGCAAAAGGGTCCTCAACTGGGGCAGCGGGAAGCCATCCGTGCCATCCGGGCACTGGGCACCGCGCTGGAACACATGACCCGGGGCAGCGACCAGCGCATTGAGCTGGAGCTTGCTCTGTTCAGCCTTTCGGAGCCGCCTCAGACTCAGCCGGTGCAGATCCAGCCGGTGCAGACCGTCCGCCCTGCCACTCCTCAGCCGGAAGCACCCCGTCCCTTTGCCAGTGCTCCGGCACAGCCCTTTGTCAGCGCCCCGGCAGTGCAGCAGGCGCCGCCGGAGCCTGTCCCCGCCCCCGTACCGGTGACGGAGGAGCCGCCTCAGCCTCCCACCCTACAGGAGCCTGCTGCCCCGGCGCAGGACTTTCCTCCCCTGCCGGAGGAACCGCCGGTGCAGCCGGAAGAAAACGTCCTGCCCTGGGACGAACCTGCCCCGGCAGCCCAGCCCACTCCCCCGCCCCAACCGGTTCCCCTGCCGGAAGAGATCCCGGCGCCGATGCAGGATCCGGTGCCCGCAGCGCCGGAAAACCCTGCAGACCCGGTGCTGGCAAAGCCCCGGGTGGTGGCACAGGAGGGAGTCAACCCCTATCCTCAGTGGGCACAGGTGGTGCAGAAACTGCAGGACGTGGACCCCATGCTCTACACCTACCTGCGCAAGTCCCGCGCCTACTTCGATGGCACCCGGGTGCTCATCGACGGGGGCAAAACCTTCCGGGATTTTATCCGCACCAATAAGGACAGCCAGCGGCTCATCAAAAAGCTCATTGCTCAGGTGTCCGGTGTGGCAGTGCCCATCGGTCCCTATGAACCCAAGACCGCCGGTAATGCGGTCTCCAATGCGGAGCAGTCCCTCCACGCACTGGAAAAACTGGGGCTGGAAGTATCCATAGAGGATTCCACCCGCAAAAAACATTAAACAAGGAAAAAGACCCGCTCCGGTGCTGCACCGGCTCGTCCCAAAGGCGAGGGGCATTGCCCGCAGGGTACTAACAATAAAAAGGAGAACCAATACTATGAAAGCAAGAATGCCCGCAGGTTTCGGTCGTCCCGATATGAACGCCCTCATGCGTCAGGCTCAGAAGATGCAGGAGGACATGAAGGCAAAGCAGGCTGAGCTGGAAGCCGCCGAGTACACCGGCAGCGCCTCCGGCGAGATGGTCACCGTAAAGATGAACGGCAAGCACGAGGTGCTGTCCATCTCCATCAAACCCGAGGCTGTGGACCCCGATGACATCGAGATGCTGGAAGATCTGGTTGCCGCTGCCGTGAACGCAACGGTAAAGCAGGTGGACGACACCGCCGAGGCAGAGATGGGCAAGCTCACCGGCGGCATGAATATTCCGGGTCTCTGATCCGCAGGAGGAAGGAACATGGGCTATACCGCAGCCCCGCTGGAGAAGCTTGTTGAGGAATTCAGCAAGTTTCCCGGCATCGGGCGCAAAGGCGCTACCCGCATGGCGTATCAGGTGCTGAGCATGTCCGATGAGGACGCCTCCGCTCTTGCCGACGCCATCCGCAACGCCCACACCAGACTCCACCGCTGCCGCATCTGCCAGAACTACACCGAAGCAGAGGTCTGCCCCATCTGCGCCAGCTCCAAGCGGGATACCTCGGTCATCTGCGTAGTGGAGACCCCCCGGGATGTGCAGGCATTTGAGCGCACCCGGGAATACCACGGACTGTACCATGTGCTCCACGGGCTCATCAGCCCCATGGACGGCATCGGCGCAGAGCAGCTCAGCGTCAAGGAACTGCTGGCACGACTGGGCGACAACAAGGTAAAAGAGGTCATCATGGCAATGAACCCCACTGTGGAAGGTGAGGCAACGGCAATGTATCTTGCCAAGCTCATCAAGCCTCTGGGCATCAAGACCACCCGCCTCGCCTACGGTCTGCCGGTGGGCGGAAGTCTGGAATACACCGACGAGACCACCCTGTACCGTGCCCTGTCCGGTCGCGGAGAGCTGTAAACCCAGGACATCTGGAAAAGATTTACACTTTTTTTCAGATCCTGTACTTGCAAATCCACAAAAAAATGGTATACTTGTACAACAAAGCAACAAGGAAAGGAGGCGCGCACCATGGCACCCGCCAAAGAGCGTCCGGCAACCAAAACCATTGCCACCAACCGTGAAGCGCGCCACGAATACTTTGTTCTGGAAGCGCTGGAAACCGGATTGGAGCTGAAGGGCACCGAGGTCAAGAGCCTGCGTGCCGGCGGCGTCAATCTCAAGGACAGCTGGGTGGACATCGAGGACGGTGAGCTGCTGGTAAAAGGCATGCACATCACCCCCTATGACCACGGCAACATCTTCAATCAGGACCCCATGCGGGTCCGGCGTCTGCTGGCACACAAAAAGGAGATCCGGCGGCTGCACCAACAGTGCAAGCTGCAGGGCTACACTCTGGTGCCGCTTTCGCTGTATTTCAAGCATGGACGGGTCAAAATGGAACTGGGCTTGTGCAAGGGCAAAAAGCTCTACGACAAGCGCGCAGACGCAGCCCAGCGGGATGCAAAGCGTTCCATCGACCGTGCCGTCAAGTCCAACGGCAAGTATTATTGATTCCATCAGACTTGCTTCCTGCAAGATCCCAAAGCTTTCTGCACACCGCAACAACAATTATCAGTTGCTCGCAGCCTGAGCGCTGCGCGTTCCGCCCACTCTTGTGTCGTGTGGGGTCGGGGCGTCCTTTAGACACAGCACCTGAACGGACCTAAGCTTTGCGGACCGGCAGGAACTCATGAAGCTACCAAAGCGTTAGCCTGACGATCGGCGTGACGCGGCGGGAATGTTGTAGATCGCCTGCACCCGGAGACACCTGCACTGAACTCTTTTCGGACATGGGTTCGACTCCCATCGCCTCCACCAAATGTGAATCAGGCGAACCCCTTTTTCGTCCTGACCATGCCGCTCCCTGAGCGGTAAAGAAATAGGCACTCGGCCTTGATAGCCGGGTGCCTATTTCTTTTTGCCCTGCTGACAATATAAACAACATAGTGCGGTCAATAATTGTGCAGTATACACCTTGATAACAATGCGCGTGTATGGTAATATACAGACACAATAAAGGACGGGGGTAAATACAAAATGACCGCTAAATACTTTGCAAACTCTGCAAAATATCAGATCACGCTGAACCGTAAAGAGGCCGAGGCTCTCGCCTACTATGGCAGCTCCTACGACTACCTGATCACCGCTCTGAAGCTGTGGAGCGATGAGGCCGCTGAACTGAAGATCTTCGTCGATAACAAATTCACCGTCATGGCCGACCTAAACCGGGCACTGGCCGCCAGCAGGAATTAAGGAGGGCACCGCAATGAAGAACGTTCTGGTTGATATGCTGAAGGCTCAGGGCTTCACCGCCGCACAGTCCATGGAGTTCGCTTGTGAACACACGCTGCTCTCCAAGAAGTACGAGAAGCAGGTGCAGACCTGCTGGTACGGAGAGCAGACCTCCACGCTGGAGGTCAAGTTGTTCGTCAATCTGGAGGCCGGGATCTGCCGGGTGTGGTTCTATTCGGACGGTCGGCGGGATGCCTACAAGGAGCGGTGGTACTCCACTCTCGGCAAGCGCACCTATAACGCTATCGCCGAGACCGTCAAAAACGCAGGGTTTGAGATCTGAAGAACGAAAAGGCCCCCGGCAGCGATGCCGGGGGTTCTTTTATGTCGCCGTTACATCCAGATCGTCCGGGTGCTTTGCCAGCTTTTCTGCCAGCTCGCCGAGGGCATCCTCTGCCGTGAGTTGGTCGTTGTATCTGTACTCGGCGGTGCGCAACTCGCCGCAGTTTCCGTCTGCCCATGAATCCGGCACGTCGATAGTCCCGGTGATTGTTACCTTGATTTTCATTCGCTGCTTTCCTTTCGTTCCACGGCCTCCGGCTCGATCAGGTCCTCGATCTGGCAGCCGAGAACCTTTGCCAGCTTGAGCAACTGGTAAACGTCACGGGGCACACGGAGGCGGCGGCACCATGACTCAATGGTCCGAAGCGGCACCCCGCTCTGCTTGGACAGGTCGGATCTGGTCATGCCCTTTTCGATCAGCCTTTTGTCGATGGGGGTCATGTTCTCGGTCATCGTCAGTTTTCTCATGCGGTGATCACTCCCTTTCAGCGTCTATTATACTGCGTGTGTATGGCTTTGTCAATTTGATGAAATAACCATACATACGCATTGTTATTTGTGCAGTATACATCTTGATAGCCATGCGTATGTATGGTAATATATAGACACAATAAAGGACGGGGGTAAAACAAGAAGATGTTTGATCGTGAACTCATGCGCCAGCTTGCAACGATTCCGGCCGAAGACCGGGCTGGATGGAAGGAGGAACGAGAAAAGCTTGAAGCTCTGGCCGGTGAAATGACCCGGCTGAATGTCCGGGATATGGTTCCAAAGTACGGTGTTGCTCGTGTGCTTCGGGTTCTGGCGGCCACAATCAAGCAATCACCGAACGAGTACGATGCGGACGTGGTAGAGATGGCGAGCTGGATTCCTCCCATCCGGGCTGGCAGAAACGCCGAGGCATGGTTTTGCTCAACCATCCACCGTGCATATGTGCAGGGCCTTTTCCGGGAATACGCAAATCTTAGAAAGTTGTAATGGAGGTGCTTCTGAATGCTGGACATAAACTTTTTGGAATTTCTGAATGGCCCGTGGAGCAACGCAGCCTGTGTCGGCTACTGCTACAAAGCGATGCTTCGGGCGGGCGCAAGCCCGGACATGATCCGGGCTGTTCTCCGAAAGCTGGAAGGGTGTTTTGATGATTACTCCGTAGAAGAAGCTGCGGAGATTGCGAAAGGGGTCTGAATTATGAAAATGGTAAACGCAAAGGGCGAGGCCGTCTATTTCAATCGGGCATGGAAGCACGGGAAGGAAACGTGGGTGGTTCAGGGCATCGGCGAAACGCTTGTGATCGGGCGTGACCGCCAGAAGCGCAGGAGCCGCACATTCACCCAGCTGCCGCAGGCTGAGAAGTACCTTGCTCGCATGGGATTCAAAGCCGCTCCTTGAGCCTTGATTTTTCCAACGGAAAAAACACCCCCGGAGAAGCTTGTAAACTCTCCTGGGGTGTAACTTTATTCTGAATACATAAAACGCCACGCAGGGGCTTTCTGTGCGGGCGCAGAAAAGGGCAGGTGCTATTGTGCATCTGCCCTTTGTTTTGCGTGTGGTTTTACTCGCTGCAGATCCACTCTGCATAGCGGAGATTGAGCCACCCGGCTCCGCTCTTGAGTCTGCCGTAGCTGCCCTGCACCTCGGTGATGGTGAAGACGTTCGGGCCACGGACGACCACGGTGGCGGGGTATTCACTGCCGGGGCCTTTCCGGGCGGCGACCATCGGGACGGTCACCCGAACCAGAAAGGGCGGCTGCGCCACGTTGTACTGGGTCAGGTTGTACCGCTCAATCATGGCGCAGAGAACCTCGACGTAGTCCGGGGCTGTGGCGTACCCTCCGTCCTTGATGATCTGGGCGGCGGTGCGGTAGTCCAGCTGCCAGCGCAGTCCCTTGTACCGCAGGTCGGTGCCGTTCATCGCCCCGGCGAGGTATGCGCTGTGGTCGGCGATGGAGTCCTCGACGCTGGCATACACCCGGAACTCGGAGGGCTGCCGGACGGTCTCTCCGCTGCTGGCCTCTGAAGATACCCACGTCATGCTTTTCCCGGTCCATGTGGAGCCGGGCCAGTTGTTGCCGGAGAGGTTCTTCTTCATCCCGAAGCAGTTGTTGGAAGCCGAGGCCAGCGGAGACCGGCCCCAGAAACTTTCGATGATGAACTGGGCGAGGGTGATCGCTGCCGGGATGCCGGACGTGACGTTGTCCAAGGTGGCCAGTGGTGCGACCTTTTTGATGACCGCTTCGTGGGACAAATACTTCAGTTCTTCTGCTTGCATGGTGCCCTCACTTTCTGGCGGTGTACTTCAGGCTGATCCATCCGGCTCCGCTCTTCAACTTGCCCCAGCCGCCCTGCTGCTGCACGATGGTGAACACCTGCCCCTTACGAACAGTCTGGGCGACGGCGTAGCTCGTGCCCGGCCCTTTGCGGACGTTCAGGCTGCTGGCCGTGATCTGAACGATGAACGGCTCCGGGGTGGCCTCTGCACCCATCCGCTTGTTGACCTCGCTGGCGATGTACGGGAACTTGCTTTTGAGGTAAGGGCCGGGGCAGAGCGTGGACTTGAAGTAGCAGTGCATCGTGAGGTTCCCGGTCTTGTCGCCGGTGAAGTTGAGCCTCTGGATGCCGTTGCGCTTGCAGATGTCTACGCACAGGTCGATGAGCGAGGCCATCGCCTTGTCGCTCACAGTCCAGTTCGGGCCGAGGGTGTTGTTCGCCACCTCGATGGTGACAGCCTGATTGTCATTGTCCGGGCTGCTGGAGGTCCATGCCCGGTCCTTTTCCTCGACGTACATCCCGATGCGGCCATCGGTGCCGATGCCGTAGTTGGAGCTTGCCTTTCGGCTGGTCGGGGCGAAAACTGCGCCGCACTGCTCAACGGTCAGATTGCCAGCCATGTGGTGGATGGTGATCTTGCGGATGGGCTTCTTGCGGGGGCTTGTCCTGTTCGGGCTGATCTTGGTGTAGGAGATCAGAGAACTGTTGCTCATGGGAGCGACCTCCTTTCTCCCCGGCGGGCTGCTGCACCAGCCGGGGAAGGTCTGAATGTGTTAGTCTTTGGTGATCTCGTCGGCGATGTTCTCGGCCACCTCGTCCATCTCCTTGATGGCGGCATCGATGAAAGCGTCCAAGAAGGGCGTGACCTCGATGTTCTTCATCTTGAGCAACTTGATGACCAGAGCGTGCTTGTCGGTCTTGGGAATCTTGCCAGCTTCTGCGGCTTTCTCTGCGCCCTTGACCAGCTTGCGGACCAGCGAGAAGATGCGCTGCTCGCGGAGCCAAGGAATGCCGATCTTGGCAGCCATGAGCATTGCAATGGTGCCGATGATCTCCATGACGCTGGGAAGAATGGCGGTTGCGATTTCGGTGATATTCATAGCTTTCCTCCTGTTAGATGTCGTTCGTTTCGTGGGCCTTTTTGTTCAGGTGCTTCTCCAGCTTGTCGAGCGCATCCTTGCACGGGCCGTTGCAGCCCTGCTCGATCAAGCCCTGCAGGGCACCTTTCAGGCCGTAGCAGAGCAGTGTCTGCTCGTCCTCGATGGACTTGATGAAGTCGCTCTGTTTGCGGTTGATCTGAAAGACCTTGTAGACGGCCACGATCACACCGATGATCACGCCGATGGACGAGATCACCGATGCGGCCCTGATTACGGTGTCGAGGTCAATGTACATCATCCTCCACCTCCCCTCTGGCCGGACTGGGCAGAACGGCAGAGCAGGCGCACTCGATGTCGTGCAGCGATTCTTCCTCGGCTGCAACGGCACCCAACTGCTGAAGCTGTTCGTTCTGCGCCTTGGCGATGCGGAGAAGGGTCGCCACGGCATCGGCTAAAAAGTCGATGAGTTCCAGCCCGCCAGAGGAGTTAGGCATCCTTGTAATCCTCGCCAGTGATGGTTTTGTAGTCGTCCTCGGTGATGGTGCCCTTTTTGACGCGGGCTGCGATGCCAGCCTTGGTCAGACGACCGTGTTCATAGAGGCGGGACAGGCTCTCAACTAAAGTAGTAGCAGTCATAATTACAAAACCCCCTGTTCGATCAGCTGCATGGTGTAGTCGTCAATGGCCTTGCTGGTGTCGATCTCGGTGATCGATGCCAGCATCTGATACTCGGAGAACGTGATCTCCCGGCTCTCGCACTTGTAGTCGGTGTAGGCCGGAGTGCCGTCCTGTTCGGGATGCTCCACGGCGGTGATGTTGCGCCGCTGGATGTAGGTCTCCGGGCCGATGATCTGGAGTTCTTCAGGCTGGCTGGAGCATACTTCGGGTACCCAAGGTTTCATGGTTCTTTTTCCTCCGATCTAATTTTGAGATGATTTCTTTGAGCTTGCCGATCTTCACGTTCGGTTTGATTCTGCGCTTGAAGCACTCGTAGGTGTCGGTGCAGGAAAACCAGCCCATGTAGCTCAGCATGGCTGCGATGTTGTGGCGGCAGTAGCTACGCCCTGCCTCTTTCGCATTGTGGAGGTGCCGGGCCGTCTGTGTGGCCTTGAGCATGATCCGCTTGCGAATGATGGTCTTGTCCCGGTAAAATACAAAGCCCATAAAATCCAGAGGTCTGCCCATCGCTTTCCGCTTGCCCTGATAGAAGAACTTGCAGACCTGCCTGTTCTTCTTCAACTTCAAACGGAACCGCCTCCCCAGCATCTCTCGGATCTGAACGTCGGCATTGTGCAGGACTTTCTTGGCCGCTGCATAAATTGTCACGTCGTCCATGTACCGCACGAGTTTGTCGAGGCCGAGGGTCTCGGTTATCAACTTGTCGAGCGGCTCCAGCAGGTAGTTGGCCAGCCATTGCGAAATGTAGAACCCCAGCGGGATGCCTTTTTTGAACTCCCGGAGGCACAGCCAGATGACGTGGAGAAACCATTCATCCTTGATCCTGATTGCAAGCTCCCGCATCAAAACGTCCAGCCGGATGCTGTCGTAAAAATGCCGGATGTCAACTTTCAGGAAGTTCCGGGTCCCTTTCGGGTCTGAACGGAGCCACTTCTCAATCCTCCGCTTGGCGTAATGTGCGCCGCGTTTCGGGAAGCTGCCGCAGCTGTACTTGTATGCGGTGCCGGTGATGATCGGCTCTAACACCAGCACGATGATGTGGTGCAGCCATTGCTCGTGGATCTCCGGCTCAAAGATCTTCCGAATCTTACCGTGTTCGTAGATGATCTTCGGGGTGTGCTTGTGGGGCTTGAATCCGAGTTTCGGGTTCTGGACTTCTATTCCATCGGGTTTGGTGTTCAAAATCATATCGTGCATCTTCTGGACTTCATCGTCCAGATGGGCATCGATATACTTTACCTCCGCTCGGCGTGTTTTGCCTTTCCGAAGGTTCTTGTATGCCTTGCGGATTGTTTCCTCCGAAAGCATTGCTTGATACAGATACTTGTACTCTTTCAACTTGTACGCCTATAAGATATTTTTTCTTCTATCTCCTGCACCCGGCAGGTGCGACCGCTTTACCGGGTGCCCTGTATCGGACCTATTTCCACTCATCTTTCCAATTATGGCGAGTAAGCCGTATTTCAACGGTCAGCGGTGTAGGCTGCGCCCATCATGGCGCAGTGCATAAAATGCAGAGTGCGGCGGCTTTGGCGAAGGATGTAGATTGCAGATAGAATCAGGCCGAGCCGATGTTCCAGTTCGCATTGCCAGCGTCATTGTTCAGATTGATGCACCGAGGCCCCGTATTGGTGCCATTGTTGCAATTACCGAACCGTAGGCCCACCGAAGGTGACGCCGCCGCACTCCCCTTATTTATTTTTCAAAAATGAATAAGCGATTTAGGCTCCACTGGGGGAGTTGCGCTTTGCAGCGCACCCCCAGACCCCCCTGCGGGGCGGTTTACACCGCCACGCCTACAGGTGGTAACAGGAGAATGGCCGAGCCGATGTACCAGGTCGCGTCGCCAGCGTCAAAGCTCAGAATGACGCACCGAGGCCCCGTAACGGTGCCATCGCCGCAATTACCGAACCGTAGGCCCACCTTTGTGCCTTCGGCATGGTAGTAGACACCGTCGCAGCCGCCGAGGACGGTACTGCCGTTGAACGGCTCGATTGCCACGGCTCCGAAACCGGGCACCACGGTGTAGTGGGAAGGGTAGTCCCACTTGTCCTGATCGGTGGTCGGCAGGACGATGCCAGTGTTGTGGTAGGTCGCCCCGGTCACGTCGTAGGTGTAGTTCTTGCTGACCTTGTAGTCGCCGTTCACCAGCAGGGTGTACGGGTCGCGCATCCACTGCTGGTAGCTGCCCAGCACGATGGAGTGGAAGATCTTGTTCAGGCTCTTCTGGTCGGTGGTAGCGTAGAACTGGCCACCGCCCACCACGGCGTTCTGCTTGACACCCATGGTCGGGGTCAGGCTCTGGTCGTAGCCGGAGCAGTTGCCGTATCCGAACACGTCCTGAATGTTGGAGTTTTTGCCGAACATGAGCAGCAGGTCTGCGATGGTCTCGACGATTGCGCCGCCGAGGAACTTGGCACGGTTGCCGACCGCATCGATGGCGGTTTTCTGGGCGGCGGTGGTCTTGCTGTAGTCAGGCTGGAGGCCGGACAGGGAGCGCATCTTGTCCTCGACGATGGAGCCGTAGAACATGGGCAGCCATACGCCCTCCAGCTCCTTGTTGTCCGGGTCAATGAAACCGACAGGCTCGTAACCCTCCCGCTTGGTCAGACTGAACTTCACGATGCGGTCATCGCCGACGACGGTCTCGTTCTTGTAGATCTTCTGGAGCCAGCTGAATGCGCCGCCGTCGTAGGAGGTGTTGGCCACGTCCGAAGCGGAGCCGTCGCTGTACTTCTTGGAGTAGTCGTTGTCCTGAAGGCGGTAGTCCGGGGTGCCGTCCGAACGGACCATGTAGGGCTTGTTGGCTTCCAGAATCTCAAAGCCAGCCCAGTCGTTCAGGGAGATGCTGCCATTGGTGTTGCGGCTCACCGGGGTGAAGTTCTTGTTCAGACCGATGTACTCGATGCGCTGCGTCGGGCTGAGAATGTTCATGTGTTCGATGAAGCCGTAGATCGGATCGACCGCCAGAATGTTGTAGACCTTGTCCAGCGTTTCCTTGTCGGCGATATAGACTTTTTCTCCTGCCATTATTCCGTTACCTCCTGAAAATAAATAAGGCCGTTGTCGATGCCGATGATGTACTTCTTGCCGGTGGTGTCATCATAGGCGTACTGCTTGTTCGGCATCTGGATCGTGACGTCCGTAGCGTTGCTGACCTCCAGCAAGAAGTCGATGGTGATCGTGGACGGCAGCAGGTCGTTGAAAGCGGGCATATAGTCCCACTGGTCCGTTTCTGCGATGGCGAGTGCATAGAGGATCTCGCCCTCATCCGGGTCGGTGGCGAAGATGCCAATCTCCTTGACGTAGTAGCCGTTCTTCAGGTCGCCGCCGTCCTGATGGTTCGACATGATGAACTTCACAAAGACGTTGGTGGCGTTCTGTACGGTGGTCGTGGTCAGGGGGAAGGTCTGCTTCTGCGACTTGAGGGCGGTGCGGGTGGTGAGATCCTCACCGCTCGTGTAGCTGCCGTCACCTGCTGCCGCTTTGGTCAGTTTGATGGTGCAGCGTCCGGCCTGTGCCTTGGCGAGAAGGGCGATGCCCTTTTTCGTCAAAACGGATTCTTTGAAAATTCCGGCCATTGTGGTACCTCCTGTCAAAGAATGATGGTGTGTGAATTGGCTGCGGCGGCTGCCGGGGCACTCTGCGCAGCGAGGGCTTTCAACTCGACATTGTTGAAATTGTTGAGAATCCGAACTGTGCGGCTCTCAACAAAAAAAGCCGAGGTGACGGTCTGCGCTGCTTCGTTGCCCCGCTGCCGGGATGCAGCGTGGTTCAGGATGTTTGTGCTGGGGGTCGAAAAGCCGCCAGCGGGGATAAATACTGCACCCTGCGCCGTTGTGGTGCGGGCGGGGGTGTGGTTGTAGATATGGGCTGCCGGGGCCGCTGCCATTGCTGCAGCGGAGGTCTCCACGAGATCTGCGTTCCCGGTTCTGCCCTGCGGGTGGTTGGTGATCGCTGCGGACGGTGCAGCGGCGATGGCTGCTGCCGTCAATTCCTGAAGGCTGCCGCTGGCCATGGCCTTGTGATGATTCAGCACAGGGCGGTGCGGTTCCGAAAGAGACCCGGCTGCAGCGTACATCTGCATCTTCTCGTGTCGCTCGATCAGGATTCTGCGGATGTGGGAGCGGACGTTCTTTACCCGCTTGACCACCCGCGTGAAAAATGTAGCGGCATCCGGGGTCAACTGGCCGCTGGTCACAATGTCGAACGTGCCAGGCTCCCTCGGTTCCTCGGTGAAGTCCGGCCACTCGACCACGTATCCCTCTCCGAAGACTGCCTGAATCAATTCCTCGACCGCTGACACGGTTCCGGCTCTCGCTGCCCACAGGAGGCTCTTTTTGATGATTTCCCGCTTGGCATCGACGCTCAGACTGTCGACGTAGTAAGGTGTGCGGAGTTCCACGGCCAGAACGTCCAGAATACTCTCCGGCAGGTCATCAATGACGGACATGGTCCGGGTATGGGCCAGTTCCTGCATGATGCGCCGCTTCTCCTGCAATATGGCGTAGGAGAAAGCGATCACCTCTGGGTCGTACCTGTAGGCATTGTTGAGCAGGTCGGTGATCTGGCCGTTGTAGAGATCAGTCATCTTCCAGCCCTCCGTATACGAGGTTGACGGTTCCGGGCTGCGCTGCCTCTGTGGTCGAGACCACCGTGAATGCCGGGGAGCGGATCACTGCCCGCTTTGCCCCGGCTGCCCGGATGCGGTGTTCCAGCTCGCTGGGGTTGATGTCCTTTCCGATGTCGCTGCGCTGCCACAAGACGTAGGCGTTCACGGCTTCGGTCACCTCGTTCTGGATGGTGGCCGCCTGTGCCATGTCGCTGCGGTTGATGTAGTAGGTCACATCTACGTTGAAGGTCTGGACTGCCGGAGCAGAGCAGGTGACGTTGTCCGTGATGGGCCGGATCGTCTTGGAGTTCAGGGATTCCTGAAGCCCTTTCAGAAATCCGCTGCTGGGAAGAGTGCCGTCCTTCATCAGGGCGTAGATCACGACCTTGCACGGCTCCGGGGAAAACGGGACAACGTCACCCACCTCGGTGCTGTAGGTCTTTGCCCAGTAGATGTAAGACCCCTCAGACCCGGCAGTCGATTCCGAATCCGGGGCGAGGAATATTCGCTCGGCGAGGCTCTCGTCTGTTTCGAGGTTTGCGCCGCCGCCGCTCTCGGTCACATTGGAGACGCTCTCCACATAGGCCACCGGGTCCACGATGGTGGAGATCTGACCGGGCATATAGCCATTTCCGGTGATGCCCTCCACGGTGCAGGTGGCCCGAATGTCTACGCTCTCTTTCCCGGCCTCGACCTCGCCATACTCAGAGGTGGCGAAGTATACGCCGTCGCCGTTGGTGACGCGGGTTCCGGCTGGGATACCGATGGCGTAGCTTCTCGGCTCCGAAAGGGTGAAGCGGATAGTCGTGGTCGCTGCTTTCGGCTGCTGCCGAATTACGCCACGGTTGCCGCCGAGGTTGTCCAGAAATTCGCCGTAGCTGTACTTGAGCAGATCCTGCTTGCCAGCCCGGTCGGTGTACATCTCCAGCTGGTAAAGGTCCAGAGCGACGCTGTAGATCAGGATGCGCATCGGGTCTGCAGGTGCAAGGCTGCGGCTCTTCCCGGTGACCTCCTTGTACTTTTTTTCGAAGTTGGAGACCATGCGGTTCATCATCGCATCGACCGTGTCGTTGTCGATGAACGAGACCTCCGGGAGGTCGAAAACGGATTGCAGGGTATCAGGCAAGAGAACACACCACCTTTGCTTTCAGGCTGCCGTTCATCACGGCGACTTCGTCCGTGCCCTCGAAGCTTACCTCGCAGGAGTCAACTCGCGGCTCGTACTTTTCGATTTTCTCCATGATTTCCAGTGCCACTTCGTTCATGGCTACCTGCACAGGGTGAGATACGGAATCGTAGCTGATTCCGAAATCCCGGTAAAGCGGGCAGGTGCCCGCAGGGGTCAGGATGATGTTTCTCACGCACCGGGCGATGTCCTCCAGCTCGGTGCTGTCACCATCGAAGCTGACTTGTACGTCAGAGATCTGCATCGTATCCCTCCCATCAAAGATATTCTTCCATCGTCAGGGTCATCTTTGCCTTGACGATCTCGCCCCGGCTGTAGACCACCTCATAGGCGGTTGAGGCATTGGTGATCTTCCAGCGGTGCTTTCCGACCCTCCGAAAGCCGATGACCAGCATCTGCACGTCGCCTGTCTCGACGCAGTTGTTGATGTAGTCCATCATCAGCCGGGGCCTGACACCAAGCTCTGCATTGAGTTGGATGTCAAATGTGATCTGTCCGAGGCCGGGGCGCATGAACTCGGATTGATCTTTCAGCCCCATGCGGCTGTGCGTGGCCCACACTGCAGAGGTCGTGCGCTTGAGGTTCTCCGGCGTAAGAACGCGCCGGTCGGAGGTCTGGAAAATCAGGCCGAGGCCCCAGTTTCCGATTATCACGGCAGATACCTCCTGCTGCTTTTAGGGTATTGGTGGCGTTGTCGGGCTGGTCAAGCCCTGCGTAGTGTGCTTGTGCTGCTGCAGGCTGATCGTTCCAGCCTTGACATCGTTCGTTGCAGTAACTCCATCGTGGGTGGTGATCTGCTTTTCGACAAGCAAGGTCTTTTTGAGGGTGGTCTCTTTTTTGATCGTGACCTTTTCCAAGAATTCCACCTCCGGGGCGTTGATGGTGATCTTCTTGCTGGCCATGATGGTCATGGTGCCATCCTTGTTGGCCTGAATGGTGCAGCCTCCGACCTGAATCGTCCAGCTTTCGGTGGCGGTCACGTCGGCGGTTCCCTCTATGGTCTGGCTGTATGCCTTGGCACCGGCATCGTAGGTCTCGTTTGCGGTGCCCGGTTCGTTGGAGTACTCCTTGCGGTACACTCCCTCCCGGCCATCTGCGGGCTGGTAGTCGCCGTGCCACACCGGGCCGATGATCACGCCAGCGCAGCTGCCGTTCGAGAGATGCCCCACGAGAACCTGATCGCCGATCTTGGGCATCCAGTATTCCCATGCGAGGAACGGCAATTCTGAAGTTGTGCTGCCGTCCTTGTCCTCATAGGAAACTCTGGCCGTGCCCTCCGGGTAGTTGATGCTGCTGATCTTCCCGATGCGGAGGATATTGCTGTCGGCCACTGGATCACCTCCTAGTTGGGGTTTATCCACGAGCCGGGGACGCTCTTGGCGGTCGTGAGGTTGAGCATACCTTGCGACGTGTTGAAGACGTAGTAGGTTCCGGGCCGCCGTACCCCGGACGGGTTTCCGGGTTTGACTTGCCCTGCTGCTGCCTCGGCTGCGGTGTAGTATCCCTTTTTCGTGGTCTTGAGTTCGTAGGTGTCGCCCTTAGTTGGAGTGCCGCTGGAGGAACTCTCGCTATTTTTAGAGGACGACGATTTTTTGCTTTTGGACCGCTCCGCGACCGTGCTGGACTGAGTTTTTACATCGGTGATGCGCTTCTCCACCTTTCGGAGTTTCAGGGCGGTCTTGTATCCGCTGTCTCCACCGAGCGTGTGAATTGCCTTGTCGACGTAATACTTGCCGCTCAACTTGCCGAGGCCAACGATCAGGACGCAAGCCGTTGCGAAAATGTACCATCTTCCCTTGAGCGTAAGGTTCATGGTCGTGGTGCCTTTATTCGCGCTGTTCAGTGCGGCCAGAGCGATGGCGGTCGCCTCGGTCAAATTTTCTGCAGCCTCGTTGCAGGTCAGGATGCGGTCTCCATCTCCGGCCTCGACCGTGAAGGTCTTGTTTTTCTTGGAGTTGGTGTACTCGTACTTGACCCCGGTGTAAGTCCCGGCGATGGAGGTGTTCCATGACCAGTTGGGGTCGAAGTCCTTTTCTGTGAGGATTGCAATGGTAGGCTTCTGTTCGTATGTGGCCTCGTCAAAGACCACGATCTTGTCGTTGAAGATCTTCATTGCGAAGCCGTATTTTGTGACCAGCGAATTGTAAAAGCTGCAATCGTCCTGATCGTTCTGCTCTACCTTCTCGATGGTCATTTCCTTGGCCTCGTAGAACAGCGCAATCCCGGCCCGCTCCGCGACCTTTTGTCCGATCTCCTTGAGGTTTGTTTTCTCGTAGGTTTGGGTGCGCTTGGTCGATTTGAAGCTGCTTGTGGCCGGAATCGCCACGCCGTCCAAATACATTTTGATGGGATTGCCCCTGAAAGAGAAATCATCCACGCAAAATGCGCCACACAGGAAAGAGGTTTTGATGTTGTCCGCGTCCCAGTTCTGTGTTCTGATCGTTGGCTTCAGGCGGTCCCCGGTTTTGGGAAACCATGGCCCGATCCACTTTCGGTCCCGGTCGTTCAGCTCGACGCTGATCGTGTCGCTGGAACCGCTGGACACATCGGTGTAGGTAAAAGAGGCGAGGTATGGGGAAACCTGCGCCGTGGCATTTTTGCCGTTGTACAGAAGTGCGACGGATGCCTTGCGTGGCTCCACTTGCTACCGCCTCCATTCGGGCAGGTCGTCTGCTTCCACGAAGGATGCTTCCTCCGAAACCTCCGGCACAAAGACTTCAACCCCTGCGGGGAAGACCTCTGTGTCGAGGAGCCGGATGTTCTCCCTCGCTTCCATCAGAACCTGTATTTTGGTTTCGTTGCCGTAGGTGGCACGAGCGATGGTGTCGAACGTGTCACCCTGAACCGTTGTGTAGATCGCCATCGGCTGCCCTCCTGTTAGAAGTCTGTTCGGTCATGGTCTCGCTTCCACTTGTCCGCCATCTCGTTGAACTCTTCTTGCGAGATTCTGCCCGCCTCGACCAGATCCTCTTTGGACGGGGTGCCGCCGTAGAACTGGTAGGTTGGGCTGTAGATGATGGAGGGAGCGTGGCCGGGCTGCCCACCGCCAGCCGGTGCGGGCTGAGGGCGGTTGCTCCGCAGAGCATCCAGCAGAGCCGTGATGCTGTAGCCGGTGCCGGAGATGCCCTGCAGCTTGTCTGCAAGGAAACCCAGCCCGGTGCCGATCATGTTTCCGAGGCTGCCGTCGCTGTTTCCAGCGTTGGCTGCCTGCAGGGTGTCGGCCAGCATAGAGCGCATCTGCGTCCACAGTTCCGAGAGCGGGAGAACGGCTTCTTTTCCGGCCTCGCCGCCGCCCAGCAGCTTGTTGCCCATCGCACCGAAGATCTGCGCACCGTTCAGGATGCCGCCCTCTTTGTACCACTCGATTCCGAAGTGCGGAACGCTGGGCGGGGAGAGCGAGAAGTCTCCAGTGATGCTGACGTGGGGCAGCTTCAGCTTCGGCAGTGACCAAGAGAAATTGAATTTCTGCTTGATGGCCGAAATAACGGAGCCGACCGCGTTCTTGGCAGCCTCCATCTTGCCGATGATGGTGTTATAGATGCTGCTGAAGATATTCTCCACGGTCGTGCGGGCGGCGGTCAGTGCGGTGGAGATCGCCGTGCGGATACCGGCCACCGCACTGCTGACGGCAGTGCGGGCGGCTGTGATCTTGCCGGTGATCGCAGAGCGGGCCGCCTCAAATGCAGAACTCGCCACGCTGGAGATTGCTCCCCATGCGGTAGCTGCTGCGGAGTGCATCGCTGAAAGGATACCGTCTACGGTTTCTTTGGCCGCTGTCAGTTTTTGGGAGATGTACTCTTTGACGGCCTCGTATGCTGCCGAGGTCTTTTCGGCCACGGTCGTCCATGCTCCGCTCACGGCAGATCCGATTGCGGAGAGGATGGGTCCGAAGAAGGACTGGATAGCAGTCCACTTTTCGGAGATCGCGGAACCGATGGCGGTCAGTGCGGTGGAGATCGCCGTGCGGATTGCCTCCCATACGGCGAGGACCATGTCCCTGCAATTCTGCCAGATGAACTGGAACGGCAGGGTGATGATCTGGAATGCCGCACTCAAAACCTCGCCGATCAGCATGATGCCGACCTGAACGACGCTCTTGATGGTCTGCCACGCTGCGGAGGACGCCGCTGTGATGCCCTGCCAGACCCCGGACAGGAATTCGACCGCTGCGGTGAACCTCTGCCTTGCTGCGGAGAAGAACTCAGCGATGGAGGACTGGGCGTTGCTCAGGAACGCTGCGGCAGATGCCACGGCGTTCTGTGCCGCTGCGATGACCTGAGAAAGCGCACCCTTGATGGCCGTGAATATGGCGTTCACGCCGTCGCGGAACCACTCACACTTGGTGTAGAGCAGAACGATGATGGCGATGGCTGCTGCAATGGCGGCGATGATGATTCCGATGGGATTTGCGGTCATCGCTGCGCTCAGTGCTTTCTGTGCGCCGGTCGCCACGGCGGTGACCTTTGCCCATCCAGCTTGTGCCAGCTGGGACACCGTGACCTGCTTCGTAAAGAGAGCCACGAGGACTTCGTTCAGCTTGAGGGTGCCATTAAAGGCTGCCTGTGCGATGTTGGCATTTTTGGTACTCATCGTAAACAGCCGCAGCTGCACCTGCGCCATCTGAAATCCGTTGATGATGGACTGGATGCCCTGCCCGGCCTTGAACGCCACAAGGACTGCCGCTGCTGCGATCAGCTCATCCCGGAACCGGGACACGGAGTCGAGGGAGGACAGCATCTTGTTGGCGAAGTCTGCCGAGACCTGAATCGCGGTCAAAAGGCCATCGACCAGAGCTGTGACGAACGGCGTGACCCGCTGGATGCCCTCGGCGATCAGGTTGATGGTCGTGATCGCAAGGCTGCCGAGGCTGTCGAACAGATCCTTGTGGTCCACGATGACTGCGCCGACCGATGCGAATGCGCCGCCGACCTTTTCGAGTGCGGGGACGCAATTCTGGGCGAATGCCTCAACCTTGGGCAGGGCATACTCTACAAAGGCGTTGCCCGCCGCAGCTATCCTGTCGGTGATTGATGGAATCACAGCGGAGACGGCATTGATGGCATCCTTGGCTGCGGGTGCGAAAGTCTGCGCCAGCCGGATCTTCATGTCGTCCATTGCGCTGCCGAAGATGGAGATTGCGCCTTGCAGCGTGTCGGTGACCGTAGCGGCCATCGTGCTGAGTGCGCCGTCTGCATTGTAGAGGTCATCGGTCAGGGCCTCCCACTCGCTGCGGCCATCTGCCGTGGTGGTGTTCAGGCCGGAGATCAGGTCGTTCAGGGCATCGATATGCTCTTTACCGCCAAGGGCTGCGAGCGCAGCGTTTCGCTGTTCCTCGGTCATGTCCTTGGTGGCCTCATCTACGACCCGGAGGGTTTCGGCCAGTCCGATGAACTTTCCGTTGCTGTCAAAAGCGGAAATGCCGAGCTTGTCCATCATTTTGCCGGCCTTTCCTGTGCCCGTCGTGAGGTTGTTGATCACGGCGTTCAGGGCGGTTCCGGCTTCGGAGCCTTTGATGCCTCGGTTGGCCAGCACACCGAGGGCGGCGGCAGATTCCTGAATCGGAACGTTTAGGTTTTTCATCGTGCCGCCGACCGCGATGTATGCCTCCATCAGCATCTGTGCGGTCTGGTTGGACTTGTTGTTGGCCATCGCTGCCACGTCGAGATATTCGCCGAGGTCGTCAACCTGCAGACCTAGGGCAGAGAGCGAATCCGTCACAAGGTCGGAGCAGGTAGCGAGGTCCATCTGCGTGGCCTCCGAAAGCCGGAGGATGGGTTCCAGTCCTGCGATGGACTCGTTCACATCCCACCCGGCGAGGCTCATGTAGCCGAGGGCCTCTGCGCTCTCTGTGGCAGTTTTCGTGGTGGCCTTGCCCATATCCAGTGCCGCTTGCTGGAGGCGGGCGTAATCGTCAGCGGTTGCACCGCAGATGGCTGCGGTGTTCGCCATTGCCTGATCAAAGTCGGCGTATGTACTGACGGCATCGCTGACGAACTGGCCGATTTTAACGGCACCCCATGCAGCGGCGGCGAGTTTGGCGGCTTTTGCGGCGATGGAACCAAGGGACTGCATTTTTGTTTCTGCAGTCCCCATTGCGTTGTTGAAGCTGCTGGATACTGAACCGGCAATCTTGACCGCCAGCTTATACTCTTTTCCTGCGGCTGCCATCGGCTATCTTTGCCACCTCCTTTGTGGTCGCTATCAGGTCAGACAACGGCATTTTGAGAAAAAGGCCGAGGTCTGAATGAAGCGACATCGAAAGATTGATGCAGATGCTTCTCAGGTCGTCGCTGTGCCCTGCGCTCAGTCCTCGCTGTAGAAAAAAGAGGTCACGCGGTTCTTAACCTTGAGGGCATCCTTGGGCGGCAGACCCCTGAAGAACTCGATGGGCTGCTTCGCTGCACGGGCGGCAATGAAACAGGCGTATTCGAGCGTCATCTCCGGCATAACGGAGAAACTGCCGCTGCGGGTGAGGTAGCGGTCGGCGGCGATCATGTCCTCTGCGGACAGGTCATCCATGCCGGACAGGTCCACCTCGGTGTAGTCCTTGCCCTCGAAGCGATAGGCTTTGCTGAACTTCACGAGGGTGGAGGATTCATCCTCCTGTGCGTTGGTCAAAATCTTTTCGTCTTCCATCAGGTGTACTTCCTCACTTTCGCCAGAAGGTCAACGCCGTTGACCTTGAACACGCTGTTGAGCTTGTCCAGTTCAAACTTCGGACTGCCATCCAGTTCGATGTAGATGTAGGTCAGGCCGAGGGTGACGGATCCGTTCATGGCCTTGCCCTGCTTCATGTCGCCGGGGGACAGCTTCTTTGCACGGCCACGGAAAACGACACGCATACCCATCTGGTCTACGTCGCCGGTGGCCCGGTCTGTGTACTGCTGCGAACCACGCAGAACCAGTTCAACCGCTTTCGTGGTGTCGATCATCTTGAAGACATCCTCCGAAAGCATATTGAAGATGATTTCCTGCTCCATGTCACCGTAGCGGCCAGTGATCACGGTCTCGAACTCGCCGAGGATGCCGCAGCCCTTGATCGTTTCGGTCAGGCCCTCCAGATCAGGCAGCTTGACTTCGCCGGTGGTGCCGACCAGCCGATTGCCGGACAGGTAGGCGTTGTAGTCGTTGAGGACTTCGGGAATACCGTTAATAGCCATTAGTTGCTACCTCCGTTGATGCTTGCGTACAGCATATCCGGGTCAAACTCCAGAGTGTTGGTAATGTACTCTGCGGGCACGAACGGGGCCAGTTTCTGATGGAACGTCACCTTGCCGCTGATGATGTCGGTGGCGGTGTTTTCCTCTGCCCGGAACTCGATGTGTGCCCCAGCGCACTTGTTCTGTGCGACGTAGGAGTTGCCACGGATGTTCTCGCTGTCCACGATGTTCTCCACCAGCTGGACGCTGATGGGGCCGTCGACGTGCTGGTTGTAGGTCAGGATGAAACTGTTGCCCCACCAACTAAAGAAGCGGCGGCAGCAGAACCATCTGTCTTTGGGGTCTGTGCTGCCCGGATAGGCTGCGGTGTTGTTGCCCCACAGCCGCCAGCCGTTCTGGTTGATGGCGGTGGTCACGCCTACGCCGTTCAGGGCGTTGGCCTGTACCTGATCCAGAACGACCTCGGTTCCGTCTGCCAGACAGGTGCCGGTGATGCTGATCGTCTTGTTGGAGGTGGACAGGTAGGGAACATTGTCGTTGGCTGCATCCAGATATGCGGTGCGGGCTGCAGCAACTGCGCTGGCCCACAGAATGTAGCTACCAACTCGGAAGCAGGGCCAGAGCGGATATGCGTGTTCGCTGCTGACGCTCGCGCCCTCTTTCTTGGCCTTGACCTCGGTGTAGACCTTTGCGCCCTTCTCTGTGGTGCTGTCGATGTCGACGATGCATTCACACTTGAACACGCCATTGATCTCGACGCACTTGGCAGCGAGAACCAGACCGACGTCCGGGTCATGCGACCAGCCGGGGGCCAGCAGCAGACCGGGGGTCACGCCGAATTTGGGATAGATCTGGCGGACCAGCTCCATGCCGGTCTCTGCGCCGGTGCTGGCGTTGTAGCCGCCGACCACATCTGCCGCAGTGACCGCAGTCGGGTCGATGCTGGTAGAAGTGACGCTCAGAGACTTGGCATCCTTACCTGCGCCGGTTGCGGTCAGGGTGATAACCAGATGACCGTTGCTGTCAAACTCGGTGACGTAGTCGGTGTTCACTTCCAGGGCAGTGCCGCTCTCGGTGTCCTTTTTCACACTGACCGTGTCGGCGAGGATTCCGTCAACCTGAACGGTTGCCTGCATATTTTCCACCGGGACAGTCGATGCAGCGTTCTGCTTCTTGTGCTTCTTGGGGTCCAGAACGTTCACGAAGATCACCGGGGCGACTGCGTACAACTGGAAGCTGGCATAAATACTCTGACACAGGGTATACTTCTTGAAATCGTAGCTGAAGCCCAGCTGCTTTACCGCCTCTGCATAGCTGTATGCGATGATGGGCACGTTGGTGGCAGAGTACGGATCTTCGGCGAGGTTGATGGGGGCCGTACCGAATACGACCTGAATCGCGGAGTCGCCCTTAATGGGGGCGGTCAGGCTCGTGGCCTGTTCGAGAACGGTAATGCCATGCTGATATGCCATAGGGATTCACTCCTTTCTGAGGTTAGTTGCCCTGCTTCTTGTCCAGCTTGGCTGCATAAGCCAAAGCCTTGCGGTAGAAAACGGCAGCAGGGCCTTTGCCGTTCGTGATCTCCTGCATCGCCTTGGATGCGTTCGCAATGGGAACGCACAGGCTCAGGAGTGCGGGTTCCTCCTGCGCCGCTTCGGTGATCGTCGCAGGGAGGGCAGTGCCGTCAAAGACGGTGCTTGTGGTGGCCACGCCGATAATGGTCGGGCCGAGGTAGATCGTTTTCTTCATGCGAACTTGTTTGCCTTTCTGCGGGGAGCGTGGGCTTCCCACGTCATGCCGACCGCACCGAAGAAGTACGGCCAGCTCTGTTCATCCTGAAGTGCCCATGCAAAGCCGTCCCCGTCGTCATTAAAAACGAAGGGACCGAGGGTGTTGGATTCCTCGTAGTGCTGCTGCATCGTTTCCATGATTGCGAGGACGCTTGCGTGGCCCTGATTGGTTAAATCGTCATCGTAGATGCCGATGCGGAAAACAACAGCAATTTTGTGTGCGGTCATCTGATCCTTGACCCCGCCGCTGTCAAGAGTAACGATAATGTAAGGAAACGGGTCCTCATCTTCCTCGCTCTTGCGTTGGGGCAAATTCTGACGGAACACATGGACAGGTTCCATCTTCCCATCTGGGGTCTTGTATCGTCTGTCCTTAAACAGTTCAGTCAGGTCTTGCTGGAGCCTGACCTGAAGATCTCTTGCGGTCATCTGGTCACCCTCTTGATCTCTTTGAGAATGTTGTCCATGAGTGTGTCATAGATTTCCGGCTCAATAACGCCGTATACCCGGTCTTTGCTGCCGATCATCGTTGGGATGGAGTTCGACAGCAACTTCTTGATCGGGTAGCGGGTCTTGTGGTATCGCTGGGCGACTGAAACGTGACCGTTGCGGAACTTCACCAGAAATGCCTTGTTGTTGGATTTCATCAATCCTTTCAGGCTGCTGGAAAGCAGGACCTTGGCTTTCAGAACGTCAGGCTTGCCTTGGCCGGTACGATATGTGGCGGGTGACACTTTGAAATCTTTTAGTTCCAGCTGTTCCCCGGTGACATTGATCGTGGCGGTAAGGCTGCTCTCTGTGGCGTTCTGGGTTTTCATGGCCTTGGTGAAGCGGCCCTGCTTTACCGCATAGGTTTCTTGCGCTTTTTTTGCGAGGTCCTTTTTGGCATCTCTGGCGGTGTCGTTGACGGCGTTCTTCAGAACTCTGCGGCTCTCACTTTTCATGGAGCCGAGGGCATCCTCTATGGTGCGGAGAAGATCTTCGTCGAACTCAAACCGAAGGATGCCGTCTGAAGAAGATACATTCATCTGCTGCGGTTCGCCTCCAGCGTGATGGTGTAAACGCCGCCCTCATCGGTGGCATCGACCACGGTGTACATCTTGCCGTCCAGCTTGATCAACCGTTTCTGCGCCGGGAGACCGCTGGGAAACACAGATGCTTTGACGTAGAGCAGCACCTGCCGGGCGTGGATGCCGTCCATGTTAGACTTCATCCGCTTCTCTCTCTCGATGTTCTCCATGTCGTCAATGAGGGCGGGCACGTTGTTGCCGTCGATGTTGTGCAGGTCTGCAAACTCGGCGACATTGAGAAAGGTTTCATCAACATCGCGGTCCATGACCTGCTTGAAAGTCATGCTCTGCATTTTCTGCGCCGCCTTTCCACCGTTTCGGGGATTTTCCCGACGAGGTCGTTCCCGGTTAACTCGCCGCCGACAGCGATTCCGGGGAGACCGGGTTCAGCGGTCACCGGGCGGGCCGCCACACCGCTGGGCGGGTGGTAGTCCTCCGGCACCCACATGGCAGTTCCGGCCTCAATCCATGCAGCGGTGTCCTCCGGGCGGTCTGCCGGGAGGAAATCACCGGGCTTGTACTGGGCAAAGCCGACCTGAATGTGGGCGAGGGCGAGAAGCCGATCAGCCATCCAGCTTGACCAGAATCTTGGTGTCCTCGGCGGTTGCGGATGCTGCTGCGTAGCCGACTTCGGTATTGCCAGCTGCAGTGTCGGTGATGCCGTTGCCGTCGAAGTACACGGTTGCTCCCATCTCGATCTTCTTGGTGCCGGTCTTGGGAATTTCCCAGATGCCGCCGACGTGCAGGGAGCCGACCTTGTTCGGCTCGATGTCGGTGCCGGTCACGCCGATGTGGTCGCCGATTTTGACGATGGTGTTCGCGGGAATGGTGGCGGTGGTGGTGTTGGTGTAGTCCAGAGCCTCACCGCGCTGCCAGAATTCAGCTTTTGCCATAACTCATGCGCTCCTTTCTTTTAACCCAGCGGGTCTGCGATGTTGGTGCCAGGGTTCTTGATTGCGCCACGGTAATCCATGACGTTGATGCCCCAGTCGAGGTAGATATCCCAGACGAAGCCCAGCTGACCGGGGGTCTCCATGCGGCGAATGGTCGGGATTTCCTGACCGTTCAGGTAGTCAACCTCGATGAAGGCAGTGTCTGTGGTGTTCGCGGTCATAAACCACGGCATCACATTGCCGAAGCCGCCAGCCAGCGTGTTGATGGTGGGGTCCTCGATCACGTCCAGATTGCGGTACTGGTACAGCGGGTTGACGGACTGGGTGTTGCCATCGGTGTTGATGGTGGGGCTGTTGAACAGGGTGTAGACATCAAAACTCATGCCGACAGGGACGATGAATGCGCCGGGGCGGATGATGATGGGCTGGCCGAACTCGTCCTTCTGGGTGGAGAGGGTCAGGATCATGCTCTGAACTGCCGCCTTGGTGATGCCGCTGCCGGTTTTCAGCAGGTTGCGGTGTTCTGCGGAGAACAGCTTCTTGCCGTCGTAGATGGCGGGGTTTCCCATCAGGATCTGATAGCACTGGGTGTTGATGGTGCGGCGGGCAGCTGCTGCGTGGCGGGCGGGGATGCTGGTCACCAGATCGATGTCGTCGTTGATGAACGCCTGACGGGACAGGGTGAACTGCTTGCCGTAGGTGTGCAGACGGCGGGTCGGCAGCTTGGCATCGGTGGGCTTGTCGTTCTTCAGCTCACCGCCCTCCGGCACTTCGAGGAAGTCCCCGATGGGGCCAGCCAGATAGTTGTTGTCGTGAACCTTGAAGTCCTTAAGGCTGCCCTTTTTGGTCCAGCGGTCAAAAGTGACCGGGGCCTTGCGGTGGCCCTCGACATAGGACTTATTGATGGCGTTGTCCAGAATGGCGGGGAACGCTGCGGTCGGGTTGTAGAACTGACGCTGCATCAGCATGGTGAACAGGTCGTCCGAACTCTTGCGGCGGGCATCGGCCACACCGCTGCGCTCCAGACACTCAATGGCCATGTCGCGCAGGGTCATGTTTGCCATCTGCTGTGCGCCATTGGTAGCCTTTTCGGGATTCAGGCCGCCACGGATCAGCAGACCGTCTGCTGCATCACGGCGGAAGTCGTCCTCGCCGGAGCCGGTGATCTTAATGCCAGTGCGGATGGGTGCGCCGTTCTTGCGCAGGCCATCCATGATGGCTGCACGGACCTGCTCCACGGTGCTGCCGTTCTGGATATAGTCCAACTCAGAAACGCCGAAGTCACGGCACATCGCGGTGATCTCGTTGACGCGGGTGCGCTCTGCTGCAATGGCCCGCTGGATATTATCTTCGGGGCCGGGGGCGGGGTCCGTAGAACGGTTTGCGTTTGCGGGGGCTGCGGGGGTGGGGTTCTGAGCGGGTGCCGGGTCTGCCGGGGTCTGCGGGTTTTCTGCTGCCCGGATTTCCTCGGTCAGGGTGTCGATCTCACGCTGCAGCGAGTCGAACTCGGCCTGTTCGGTGTCGGTCAGGCTGCGATTGCCAGCCTTTTTTGCGGCATCGAGCAGTTCCTGCTGCCGCTTGATCTTGGCCGCTCTGATCTGCTTCTTGTCCATAGATGGGTACCTCCTATATGGAATTTTTATTGATCTGAAGCTGGCGTTCCAGAATGTCCAGCGGTGTGCCGGGGCCGATTTCCTCGACCTGACGGCCAACGCCCACCGTGCTGTCTGCCGGGATGCTCACGATGCTGACCTCGTAGGGCCACCACTTGCGGACCACCTCGGCGGGGCCGGTGAAGCGGCCATCCGCAGTTGTCTTTCCTGCCAGGACTTCTTCGATTGTGTCGATGCGGTAGCCTACCGATACACCCTTGAGCGTACCGCTCCGCACCTTTTGGTAGATGATCTCCGACTGTTCGTCGGTGTCGAACTCGATCTCTGCGTAGCAGCGGTGGTCGTCGCCGAGCCATGCCCGGATGATCCTGCCGATGACCGAATCCCGATTGTGGTTGAAAAGCACCACGCCGATCTCGTTCAACCGGGAGAGATCGACGGCCCCGCTTGCATGGTCGAGAATTTCATTGCCCCACCAGCGTTCGTAGGGTTCCTCGCTGGAGAACGACAGGGTAAACTTGCGCTCATTGCCCTCGCCGTCCATTGCTCGGATGGCTCCGCTGAAAAGTTCCCGGTGCTGGGTATTACTCCGCTTTTCCGGGGGTGCTGCTGTCTGCTCCGCTGCCCGCTGCCGGAGTCTCGGTCTGCTGGGAGGGAGCTGTCTGCTGTTGCACAGCCTGTCCAAGGATTACACCTCCTAAATCGATACCATGTTCTTCTTTGGCGTACTGAAGGACTTCTGCGATGTCGTCCACCTGAGTTTTCCAGTCAGTGCCGTTCTCGGCGGCAATCTGCTTGAAGGTCTTTTGCCCTGTCTGAAGGGCGATCTTTGTGGCGGTCGCTTCCTTGGCCGGGTCAATCCACGGCTTCGGGTCCTTGACCCATTTGTGCTGGAAGAACTTCTGTTTGTCGCTCCAAAAGCCGGGGGCTTTAATGAGGCCCGCCAGAACCACGGAAATGACGAAGGTTTCATAGATCTCGTCCATGACCTCCAGAAGAAGTTCTTCATCCTCGACGTAGGTCATGCCATCTTCAATGAGACCCTGCCGGGTGCTGGAGTAGTTGCTCTGCGACATATCGCGGGAGGTGGCCTCATAGCTCAGACCCTGACCCGCTCCAATGAGCCGCTGAAAAAGTTTGATGAAGCTGGATGCATCGGTCGCCTGACCCTGCGGGTTGACGGCGTACACATCGTCGCCAGCGTTCAGTTCCCGGATCATGCCGGGGGTCAGAGTCTTGCCGTCGTAGCTGGTACGAGGCCCGGTCGCTGCATTCTGGCTGCGGCCAAGACCGGCGGTCGGCAACGACTTTTTGATGAACACCGAAAGGCAAGCCTCGATGCGCTGCTTCACGCTGACGGCGGTCATGAATTCGTTCGCATCCCGGATGCGGGTGATGGTCTGACTCATGTCGGACATTTCCCGCAGCTGGGAGGGCCGCCGCTTGCTGAAGTAGAAAATCACGTCCTTGGCGGGGACGTAGATCGGCTCCATCATGGTGATGCCGTCCAGCGCATACTGCCGGAACCAATAACCGACCGGTCGGTTGTACTGGTTGTACTCGATACCGCCGACAATGCGGTTGCCTTTCTCTTTGGTGTTCAGCTGGTTGCAGTCCAGTTCGTCCACCTCGAAGATCTGCAGTTGAAACGGCACCATGCCAGCGTCGGTGTACCGCTTCACAAAGAGGATGCCGCCGTCGACTTTCTTCCTGCGCACGGCCATGCGCAGCATCTGGTTGAAGCTTTGGGTGCCGGTTACGTCGCAGTTCTGCTTTTTGCACCAGAGTTTCCAGAGCCGTTCAATCTCGCGGGCGGTGTCCTGATCGTCCATGTAGGACTGGAGAACATAGCCACTGCCGACTGTGTTTCGAACGAACGGACCGACCACGGAGTTCATCATGTCAGAGTTTCGTTCGAGGTCTCTTGCTCTTGCCCGGACGGTGTCCCGGCTGTATCGGTCTGTAACCTCTGCGCTCTGGTTCGATGCGTACCAGCCGGAGTTGAGCCGACTGTAGTCTCCGGCGTCGTAGTGCCGGACCTCGTTCATGTACTGCCGCCAGACCTCGCGCCGTGCGCCCCACTCCGGGCTGATCCAGCCGATGATGTTGTCAAGCCATCCCATCCCGGTCACCTCCCATCAAAAAATGCGACGTAGGTATCCGAGAAGAGGCCATTGTCCTCTTCGGCTGCGATCTGCGCCGTCAGGTCGTTCCGGGTGGTGAGCAGGAGATTCAGGTCTGCACGGGTCAGGCTGCGGGAACCGATTTTGTAGGACTGGCCGCCGACAAGCACTGCCTGAATCGCTTTGTTGACTTCTGTGAGAAGTTCGGCGGGGGTGAAGTTCCCGCTTGCAGCGATGTCTGCCATGTCATGCCTCCTGTGTCGTGGCCGCTGTTGCAGCCGGGGTTGTGATGCTCGGTGTGGCCACCATGAGGATGCCACCGCCGAGAGAAGATCGGATCTGCCTCATGCCGTCGTCCGGGGCGAACGGGTAAAGGCCGACCTCCAAACCGATAAAGCCGGAGGTCGAAAGGATCAGTAATCCAGACACTGCACTTCAACTCCCATCGCACTGGTTTCATTCGCGGTGACGGCAACCTTGTCGGTCATGTCGGAGGTGCGGGGAATCAGCCGGGTGGCGATCACCTGACTGGTATTTGCCGGGATGGTTACCTCTGCATCGAGGATGCCGCAGGTGATGTACCCGGAGGTGAAGTTCTTGACCAGAAAGCGGCTGCCAGATGCTCTGAACTGGAACTCCACCGGGGTACCGCCTGTGGTGGGCTGACGAATAACTTCCATGAATCTCATTCCTTTCATTCCTGAAGCCAGTCCTCGTTTTGAGAGATCCAGCTTTCTTCGGGTGTTGGCTGTTCCGGCTGCGGTGCGGGTGCTGTTTCCTCCGGAACGGCCTGAAGATGCAGGGTGCGTACTCCCTGAATGTCGGCTGCGGCCAGTGCGTAGACCTCGCAGTCCAGATAGTGGTTGTCTGCGTGTGAGCTTTTCTGCACCCATCGCTGGACCACGCTTCCGTTGCTGGCCTTGACGTTTATCTTGTGTTCGGCGGTGACCATCTCGGCGTACTCCCGGTCGCACCCGGAGTAAACGGTCCATCGGCCAGCCTCCTCCAGCTTTCGCTTCATGCGGGCGGCGATCATGTCCTTGTACTTACCGCCGTCCACCAGTACCAGCGGGATGCCGTAGGCTTTGCTGGTGGCCTTGTTTACGGTGGACAGCTTGTAATGGGTCATCATCGGATTGCTGGAGCCTTTGCAGGGGAGTGCCCAGTCGGAGTTGTTGGCGCAGAAGTCGTAGACGCTATCCGAATCGTTGCCGGAGTCAATCAGTGCCAGATCAACCGCCATCGGAGAGCCGCCGTCCTGCCGGGGGTATTGCAGGTTCATCACCTGTTCTATCTCGGCAAAACTGAAAGCCTGACCGTGGGCGATGTTCTGCGAGGTGATGAAATCGCCCCACGCTCTAATCGTCCAGTAGAGGCAGTTCTCCTGCACGTCCACGCCGCCTGTGAGCAACTTGGCCCACGTCGGAACCATGTACTCCGGCAGATCGGTCTGCCGTTCGAGGACGAGGTCTGCGCTGGTTTTGAGTTTGGTGTCCTCCCACGGCTCTGCCAGCCAGCTGTTCACAAAGTTCTGCAGCTTCTCCGGGTCGTCCTTGCTGTCCAGAAATTCATTGACGACTTCCGAAAAGCGAACAAATGGCGAGTAGAGGGTGTTCATCCAGAACGCCACCTTTTTGACCAGCTGGGTCTTGGATTCCACGGCTCTCCACTGGCCCTCCCGGAGCATCTGCGGCTTGTGGCGGTCGGTAATGATGCCGCCGCACTTCTGGCAGACGTAGTAGCACTTGGCTGCCCTGTCTGCATTGGCGAGGGTTTTGTCGCCGGGGAATTTCATCTGCGCCCATTTGAGTTCGATGAATTTCCCGCAGTGCGGGCAGGGCACGAAGTAATGCCGGACCTCGTCCGCGCTTTCGAGGGCTTTCCAGATGGGGCCTGTCCGAAGCGTCGGGGTGGAGGTCATGAAGATTTTCCTGTTGTGGAACGTCTTGGTTCGCTCCGTTGCCAGCTTGATGGGGTTTGCCTCCTTTTTGCTTGCGCCGGGGTATTTGTCTACCTCGTCCAGAAAAAGGAAGCGGATTGCCTTGCTTGCGAGGCCAGCCGGGGAGTTTGACCCGACCAGCGAGAGGTACATTCCGTCAAACTGAAGCTCCATCACCGAGGATTCATCTTGGTGGTATAGGGCTTTCAGTGTCGGAGATGCCAGCAGCATCGGTTCGATGCGGTTTGTCGACACGCTCTTGCCGAGTGTGTCGATGGGGTAAACGACCATTGTTGGGGATGGGTCCTGCTGCACGATGTATCCGATGCAATTTAAGATCACCTCGGTGCCGCCGACCTGCGTAGGTTTGCAAAAGATTGTTTCCTCTGTTTCAGGGTTTCGGAGTTCGTCCATGATACCCACGAGGTATGGGGTCTTGTCGTTCATCCAAGGGCCGGACACGGAGGAAGTTTTGCTCTCCAGAACACGGTACTTCGCCGCCCACTCTGAAACATTGATGTCCTCTGGCGGACGCAGGTAGCGCAGGGCCTCTTTTTGGTAGGGGGTTACCAGAAATTTACGAATCCGGGGCTTTCGGTTTGCTGCCATTGCCCTTGTCCGGGATTTCTGTTACTGCGGCCAGATAGAACGCTTCGAGTTGTCGATTGACCTCCCCCTGCAGGTCACGTTCTATCTTCCGGGCTTCTAGTGGTTCGACGTAGCCGCTCACCATGCTGGTCAGCCGTCCGGGGAGCGACATGGCGAATTTTTTGAAGGTCGTGAAGAATCGACTGTAGTCCTCTTTGACCTTTTCCACGTCCACAAGCTGCCCGGATGCAACGGACAGCTTCATGTTGTGGAGTTCTCCCTGCGCTTCTTTCAGGGCGATATCGGCCTGAAGTTTTTGTTCTCTCAGGTCCATTTCTTTTTCGGAGCGGTTCTTGCCGTAGGCTTTGTCCGAAAGGTATTTGACGTACTTCTGGATCGTGGGAACCAGATCGTAACGTCTGCCCTCCGGGGTCTCGGTCGTGGGAAGAACGCCCTCCTGTGTGAGTTGCTGAATACGGCGGACGGTTACTCCGAACAGTTTGGCGATGACCTCCACGCGGTACATGGAGCCGCCTGCAACTTCGCCTTTATCGTTCAAATAGAGCCCCCCCGCTGATAGCTAGTTGTAATTCGTGGTCTGTCATACGGCGGTTAGAGCTTCTCTGCCTTTTGCCCGGTGTAGGTTTCCCACCGCTTTATGATTACGTCGCAGTTCTTCTCGTCCAGTTCCATGCAGAATGCCGTCCGTCCGAGCTGCTCTGCTGCCATCAGGGTGGACCCGCTCCCGGCGAAAAAGTCACCGACCATCCATCCGGGGCGGCTGGAGTTGTTCATCAACCGTCCGATCAGAGGTACAGGCTTCATGGTCGGGTGCATATCGTTTCGGGTCGGTTTCGGCTCAAAGTGAACCGTGGTCTGATCCTTGTATTCCCGGAGCATCTGGTCGATAAAGGCCAGAAGTTCCTGCTTCTTCATCGACTGGAAGTCGGGCAGGTCGTCCAGAAGAACGGTGTCCTGTGTGCGGTCATTGATGAAGTAATGGCCCGCTCCCTCTTTCCATCCGTAGAGAATCGGTTCGTGCCGCCACTGGTAATCCGAGCGGCCAAGGACAAAAGAGTTCTTTTCCCATATCAGGCACTCGGACAATTTGAGGCCGACATCCTGAAACGCTTGCCTGAAGGTCAGGCCGTGCGTGTCGGAGTGAAAAACATAGATCACTGCGCCTGGCCGCATGGCCTCCACCGCGTTTCCGTAAAAATCCCGGAGGAAAGAATAGAAGTTTTCCTCCGGCATATCGTCGTTGGCGATGCTGCCATGCCCTGCGCCCCTGCCGGAATCTGACATATATTCGGTCTTGGCTCCATAGGCGACGTTATAGGGCGGGTCGGTGATCATCAGGTCCAGTTCATTCCCGGCCATCAACTCTGCAACGTCGCTCTGGTCGGTGCTGTCGCCGCACATCAAACGGTGGCGGCCTAGCTTCCAAATGTCGCCCCGGCAGGTGACCGGGGTTTCGATTTCTTCCTTGGCTGCGTCCTGGTCGAAGTCATCATCATGGGCTTCGTCCGGCACATCCAACTGCTGAATCAGATCTTCGAGGTCGTCCTGATGGAAGCCTGTCACAGAAAAGTCGTAACCGTTGAGGTCAAGATCAGACAGCAGGTCTTTCAAAATCTGAAGGTCCCATTTGCCGGTGATCTTGTTCAGGGCGACGTTGATCATCTTTTCCTTGGCCTTGTCCCGGATGTCCAGAACAACGACTTCGGCTTCTTCGATGCCCATGTCCATCATCACGGTACGCCGCTGGTGTCCTTTGATGATGGTGCCATCGTAATTTATGACGATGGGATCAGCGTATCCCAGCCCCTGAATGCTGGCCTTTATGTCCTGATACTCCGGGTCCTCCGGGGTCAGGGCTTTTCTGGGGTTGTAGGCGGCGGGAATGAGGTCGGCCAGTCGCCGTCTCTCCATCCGCATGGGGTTGGTCTGCTGCATGGCGTTCACCTCCTATGTGGGGTCTGAATGGGATTTGCGTAACGAAATGCTAAAAATTTTTTAGTTTTCAGGCGAAAAACCTTCGGGCCTTCCTCGCCCCGCATCATTCTCCGATCGGGGTAGTACCTACGCCGTGGCCGGGGAGGGGGTAGCCCCTCTCTCCAACACAAAGGCGCACCGAGCGTGGTTGCGGGGTGCGCCTTTGCCCGTGAAAAGGTATGAAGGAGAGAACACAACACGATGCCTACTCGTGATGGGCTTGGGCGGGCTGGCCCTTGTCCATGCGACCATTGTATTGACTTCTGGGGTCTCTTTGGGTATCTTCTTTCGCTGCCCTGCGGTTGCCCCGCCTCGACCCAGCTGCGCCCCTGCGCCGCTCTGTGCTGTGTGGCTGTTCTGCCGGGTGTCCACGGTTCCGAATGACCTTGCTCCCACGCCACACATGGGCTGTTTTTACCGCTGGTAAAAAGCAGGGCCAGACAGGGGGTGCTTTGTTTCCGGGCGTATGGTTTTGTGCTTTTTTGAAGTCCTGAACACGGCGCAAAATTTCCGGGCGACAGCCGGGGCATGGAATCCGGGGTGTGCGAGGGGTGAGCCTAAAATCCAAAATGGGAAAAGAAAAAGCCGGGGCATAGCCGGGAGCTTTGGCCGGGATTTCTCTGTGCGGGAATTCCCAGTGTGCTGCCCAGGAACTATGCCCCGGTCTTTGTTTTTTAGTGGCCGTCCTTTTCTGTGCGTTCGACCCTCGCCCTGAATTCGGCCAGCGTGGTGCGCACCTTTTTGTAGGTGTATAGCCATTCCAGCCCTGTGCTGTACCGCCTGAAGCACGGTGCCCTTGACAGGTGGATGGTGCGCATGATCTCGTTCCACGGCTTGCAGTCGATGTGGCGCATTTCCATGATCTCCCGCTCTACGGAATCCTGCGGGAGGAATTCGAGGACATCCATAATGTCCAGAATGGCCGTCGCTTCGATCTCCGACTGCCGGGCGATTCTGTCCTCAATTTCGGCCATCTTGATGGCGAGGGATGTGTTCCGACCGTTCTTTCCAGCCAGGTCCAGCTCTGTCCGAATGTCAGCAAGCCTTTCCCGCAGGATCTTCTGCCGCTCCTTTGCCCGGTAATATTGGCTCAGGTATCGCTTGAGGAAGATGCGCTCATCCTCGCTCATCTGAGACGGGTGTTTCTGCATGGGAGGCATCCTCCTTTTTGGCAGTGTGCGGAATGAGGGCGTATATTTTGCCGCCTCTGAACACCAGCTTATAGACCGCCTTGTCCTTGTTGTCCCAGTCGTAGATCTGGAATCCTCGCTCCGAAAGAACGCTGATCATCATGTTGATGGTCGTGACGAGGGCTGGAATCGGGAGGGTGCGCATCCCGGCCAGCGCGTCCTCTGCCGTGCGCTGCTTGGCTTTTGATTTGATGCTGAAAGGTTTCGGCTTAAATGGGATAGTGTTGCGCTGCTTCTTCATACCAGAACGCTCTCTTTCATAAATCGGCCAATGCGCCGGAGAATGATTCTGTACCACTTCTTCCGGGTTCTGGCCCGCTTGTGGTACATAAGTCTGATCTGGAGGTCCGTGGCCAGATTGAAATAAAAGGCCATGTTGCTGGCATAGGAGCGGACAATCTTCCACGAGATTTCCTTGAGCAATTCGCTGATGCGTCTGAAGAAGTCCACCATCCTCTGCACGGCGCATTGTGCCGCATTCCACAGGGTATCAATCGCGTTTTGTTCCATTTTTGATGACCTCCAGTGCTTCGTCCGGGAGACACGCAAAATCTGCAACGCCCCCGGCCTTTCTGATTTTTAAGATCGTTGCGACCTGATTCGGTGACGGCTTCCCCACAAAAGGCCGCTTTGCCTCGATGCCGTAATACCTGCCATCAATGATGACCAGAATATCCGGGAACCCTTTTTCGCTGTACACGCCAGCTGAAATTTTCCGAACGAATGCGTCAGGGTACGCCGCTTTGATGGCTTGCATGATTCTGGTCTGATACCACTGCTCCAGCGGGATCTGGTCTCGGAGAATGTTGGCCACTTTTTCTGCGGTCAACTGGAGGCCGAGTCTTTCGGCTGCCAGATGCCGCACATCTGCCGAGGTTCTGGCCCCGCCGTGGTACCACTCGTGCAGGAGGTTCCGGGTAATGTTCATTTGTATGCCTCACTTACTCGGCGGGAAAGCTCCATGATTTTTCGCAGAGCGTCCATTGCCGCTTCGGTCGTTTCGTCCTTCGCTGGCGAACGAGGCCACGTCCGGCAAACGTCGGCATTCACTTCTGAGATCAAGTCGTAGGCCAGCTCCATTTTAACTTCCAGCCGGATGGGTTTCATCAACTTCTCTTTCTTTTCGGCTCTCATGTTGGCCTCGTGAATGAGATCCTCTTCGTAGATTACCTGTTCATCAGGCCCGACTTCCATCAGCATGGTGCGGCCTCCATGAACACAGGCTCGTCGCTATCGCTGGGCAGAGCCGGGTTGTCGGCGTACTGACCTGCGCTGTTGCTGGAATTCTCGGCACCGAGTTCCTGCCACTCGAAGTCCTTTTTGTTGCCGTCCTTGTCCTCCATGAAATTCGAGGCCATCATGTCGGCGGTGTGGAGTGCCCAGACGATGGGGTATTTCTGAATCGCTGCGGCGAGGCTCATGGTGTCGGTGTGCTGATCGGTGAAGCCCATGTGCCACCAGATGGCGTACATTTCCTCCGAGGTGAGCTTGATGTAATTCTTGATCAGCATGGCACTCTTGGGGCCGTGGCCGAGGGGCATCAAATCGTTGACCGTGTAGAACGGTGCCTTTTCCCATTTCCCTGTCTTTTCGTTTTTGACGTTCCGGGTGCTGGTGCTGTAGAAGTAGGTCTTGCAGATGTCGTGGAGCAGGGCGATGAGGATTACGCTCTCATCCTTGATCTGTGCGACCGAGGTTCCGGCTACCGTGTAGAACCATGCTTTCGTGCCGTCCTCGTTGGTCTGTTCTTCCTGAAGCAGACCCCGGAGGGCATCCAACACATTGATGCTATGCTGCAGGAGGCCGCTCTCGCAGGAGAGGTGGAACTTCGTACTTGCGGGTGCTGTGTAGAAGTCGCTCTTGCGGATGTAGTCCATCAACTTGTCGATGCCGGGCCGCTTGACCTTGGCCATCTCCGATTCAAACCGAGCGATCAATTCTTCTTTGTCCATATCTTGTCTCCTTTGATGTGAGGGGGAAAGGCTGCGCCTTGGTACTCTCCTTTGGAGTCCATCCAGTAGCCTCCCTCGTTGGTGAATGAATCCGAATCGTTTCCCGGCTGGCCGTTCTGCCAGAAGAATCCTGTGATGTGGTTCCTGATCCAGCGGTGGCCGTCCGGGTAAACGTGCCAGAAGTTGTATTTTTGCCAGTAGGGTTCGTAGGCTTCCTCGGTGCGGTGGTAAAGCTGCCAGACGAGGTCGAGGAACTTGTCATAGTCGAGGTCATCGATCAGGGCCTTTCGGTACTGGTCCATGAGGGCACCCGGCTGACTTTCCTCGGCGAGGACGGCGGCAATCTGTTGCGATAGCTGCCGATTCCCGGCGATGTCCTTTGGGTGCATCGGGAACGGCATCCTCTCCCGAAGCCGGGCGGCGAACCAGTCAGCAAGGTCGGCCATTTCTTTGGTCAGCTTCTGGTAGGCTTTGCCGTACTTCGTCTGGAGGACTTCCAGCGGCACCTGTTCACGGTTGGTCTTGAGCTTCCTGAAGGTATCGTTGAACCGGGCCATCATTTCCCGGTCGTCGTCCGAGGCGGGCATCTGCATCACTCCATGTATTTTTTGGCTTTGGGGTTCCATTTGAGGGTGGTCGCCTTGCCGCAATCACCGCAGGGATAGCTGAAATCTGCATCCTCGATGTTTGTTCGTCCGTAAGTGTGCCGACCGCAGCTACAGTCGTATTCAAACAGCGCGGTGTTTTCCAGCGAGAGTCTTTCGCCACACGCTTTGCAGGTCCACTCGGTGCGGTAGTCCTTTGTGAAGGCGACAAATACATCGCCACACTTCGGGCATTTCAGCCGCATCAAGCCTTTTACTCCTTCAGGTGCCGCTGCCTTTTTGGGAGTTTCGGTGGGTTCAAGTTTGAAGGATGCGAGATCCGGGCGGTAGCAGACGGCATCGAGTGCGTCATCGTGCAAGGGGAGGCTTTCCTCCGGCTCATCGGGTGCAACTTCGGGCGGCTCCGGTTCGGCGAGTTCTTCCGGCTCCTGCTGCTTGGCCTTTTCGGTCTGCTCCTGAATGACTGCCTGAAGCGCAGCGGCATTCTGCTCGGCATTGCTCGGTACCCCGGTCAGGCCGCTCTGAACGGCGAACTCTGCGATGTAGGTGTTCATCTGATCGGCGATGGTGTCCTTTGCCCGGAGCAGCTGCTGTGCGTTCTGGCAGGTGATCGTCATGTCCAGCCGGTCCTCGTATCCCTCTGTGATCACCAGCCGGGCGGTGTAGTATCCTACGTCCATTTGTATTTCCTCCTGTTGTGGTTTTGGGTGCTTGTTTCACCTAATCGGCGGGAGTAGGTGAAACGGCGTTTTGCCTTGTGGCCGTGCGGCTTTCCGGGTTCCGTTTCACCTGTTTCACCTATTTTGAAACACACACCGTATTTTTAAGAATTTTGCAATTTTGCACTAAAATCTTGCAAAATGCAAAAATGCGCAAAAACATATTGTATTTTGATTTTAGGTGAAATAGGTGAAACAATCTATTAAAAAGCCGCTTGGCTGCTTGACTTTTTCTGTTTCACCTAATGTTTCACCTAGCGTTTCACCTAATCTTAGGTGAAACAAATTTTAGAAAGGAAGGTCGTCCGTGTCGTCAATCACGGTGAAGTCGTCCTGCATCGTGGTCTGCGTGGCTGAGGTCTGGAACGGAGCCGCTGCCGGAGCCATAGGTGGTTCCTCTTGGTCCATCTGATCTTCGAGATCGTCCATCGGGTCCTTGTTCTCTGCCAGCTTTCCGATGAAGAACTCGACAAAGCGGCAGCTACGGTCGCCGAATCTTCGCATGGTGGAGTAGGTGATTTTTCCGTTCTTCTCCCGGTACATACTGATCAGCCCTTTGTCGGCCAGATATTTCATTGTTTTCCGGGGGCTGTACCCGGCTTTTGTGAGGGCCTGATTTAGCATAGAGGGGAAAATATAGACCGTATTGCCGCTCTCGTTCATCATACCGAGGCAGGTGCCGATCACCTGCGTTCCGAAGTATGCCTTGTTCGACATGACCCAGTCCACGATGAACTGCACAGCGTTTTCGTTCACATCGGTTGAGTTGTTCTCTACCTGTTCCTCCAAAATACTGGCAGCCATGATCTTTGCCTTTTTCCACGATTCCGGGTGGATGCCCAGCTGCTGCAGAACGTCGGCCTCGTCGGTGGGGTCGCCATGCTGCTGCGTGTTGAAGAACCAGCTATCGATCATGGCATCGGCCAGCGCAACTGCGGAAATGCCAGAAACGTGGGAGCCGTTTTTGCCGTTGGCCATTGCGTGGACGTAACTCTGCATCAACTCGAAGGCATCACAAATGGTGCGCTCCGGGGTGGCGATGATCCTCTTGACGAAGGCCGGGCCAGCCCAGCCGCAGTCCATCACGGACTGCTGGTGCATCAATCCGGCATCCCGCTCGTTGTCGAACGGCCCGCCGTAAAGTTCCAACACACGGGTGGAGACGCCTGTTTGTGTGGTCTCGGTGCTGAGGGGTTCCTCGCCGGTGGCCAGAGCGACGGTGCGCCATTGCTGGGTGGCCTGAATGCCACCGCTCTTTGCGCCTCTGATCTTGCCGGTGCCGGATGCGATCATGTAAACGATTTTTTCCAGCCCGGCCTGATTGTTGCCAGCAAGCTGTCGCTCATCAATGCCGAGGGGGAGGTCGCAGTAAAAGGCTGCCGTCCGTTCGAGGCCGACCTGCGTGGCGTTAAAGTTGACCATCAACCGCTCCGGGTCACCCCATGCGGAGAGAGCCGCTTTCAGGGCTGCGGTCTTGCCGCCCTTGGAACCGCCCCAGTTGTACACGAAGAAGATGCGCTGCTTGACGATCCGCAGGAGCGGGGCGGCGAAGCTGGCCGCGAGGATGAACCTGAACTTCTGGCGGCTGCGGTGCGGAGCCATGTGCTCCACCCACTTTTCAAAGGTTCCGTTCTGGCAGTAGGCCGTGGCCATTGCCTTTTGGGATGGGTCAATGTCCAGCGTGATTCCGTCTGCGTGTCCGGGCACAAACCTGTTGCCGGGCTGCCATCCGAAGGTGGAGGTGCTGTCCTCTTTGGGGATGATGTCTATGTTCTCGGCCTCAAGACTTCCGAGGAAGCGGACCACCTGCTTCGAGTTCTCGCTGGTAATCGTGCAGCCGAGGTCTGCAAGGGCGGTGATGCTGCGGCTCTGGAAGATCACAGACCGGGGGTAGATGGCACTCTGCCAGACGCCGTCTCGCTTAAAGGCTACCTCTATTTTTTCTTCCCCGGTTTCGATGCTCTGGAGACGCTTGGTCAGGATGATCGGGGTGCGGCAGCAGAGGACCGGCTGGAACTTCTTTTCGTCGATCCGGCTGATTCCCTTGTCCGAGTAAATCCAGCCCTCCGGCTGTCGGAGACTGATCGGTGCGCCGCTGATCGCTTCTGGGATGTCCTCTTTTTTGTAGTCCACAGGTTTTGCGGTTTTCAGGGCATCCCGGATCAGCTTGGCAGCCTGTTCCCGGCCATGCTTGATGTAAAGGTCGGAAGGGTCTTTTTCGCCGAGAGCCTTGCAGCTCCACTCGTAGACCTCTCCCTCGTAGCCTCCATCCCGGAGGCCGGTGCAGATCTTGTGGATGAAGGTGTCGCCGCCGCCGTCCGGCTCGTGGTGCAGGTACAGCTTCAGGCCCTGAAGCACCGAGGACTGTTCCGGCTTGAACATTGAGGCCCCCGGCACACCGATGGCCGGGATGCCCATGTACCACAGGCTCTGTGTGTCGCTCTCGCCCTCAACCATGACCGCGTACCCGGCGTTGGCAAATTCAGGGATGCGCCACTCACCGTAGAGGCAGATTTTGCCGGAGCTGCCGGTGCGCCAGCGGAAGTCCTTGTGGGCGTACCGCTTGCGGTAGGTGGATTCTTCTCCGGCTGCGTTGTAGTAGGGAATGTAGAGCCATGCGGTGCCGTTGTTGCGGTCTTTCCGGGTTTCGAGGCGGCAGGTCTTGGCCAGCCACTCTTCCGGGAGGTGCTTTGCGAAGGCATACTCGGCAAGGCTGAAATCTTCGAGGACTGTGGTCTTTTCCTTTTTGGCGGGTTTCGGGGTTTCTGCAGTAACGCCGTATTTCTCCAAAATCTGCTTGTATGCCTCTTTGGTGTCTACGCCATGCAGTTCTGCCCAGAATGACACGAAGTTGCCGCCCCGGTCCTCTGCGAAGCAGTGCCACTTGCCGGTCTTGAGATCGACCGAGAGGCTGTTGTTCCTGTCCTCATGGAAAGGGCACAGACCTGTCAGCTTGTCCCCGGCGAGCTTGTATTTCTGAACCACGGCAGTGTACTCGGCACGGTAATCCACCACCTTATCAAGATCTATCTCTCTTGCCGCCACGCTGCCTCCACCGCCATTCTTTCTTGAGTTTCATATCTGTTCCCCTTTATGCCTTAAGGGGAGCCGCCTCGATGCGGTTCCCCCTGCGGGCATGAAATTTTATAGGGCTGCTGCCTGATCAAACAAAGGGGAGATCCTTGTCTTTGTCGGTCACGTCGGTGAACTCCGTATCCGACACCTGAACGTCCAGTGCGCTTTCGTCTGCCGTCATGGTGTTGCTGGAGGCCGAGGTGCTGTAGTCGTCCATCGTGATGGCAATCTCCTTGTACTTTGCCTTGATCTCCTGCCGCATGGCCTTGGCGGTCTGAGCAACTTCCGGGGGCAGGATGCCACGCTTGTCGACCACCACGGTGGCGTAATTGATGCCGTTGGCGTTGGTGGCCTTGGCCAGCTTGAAGCCGACGATCAGGTTGGTGTATGGGATGCCCTTGGAGGCCATGATGCGGGTGAGAGCCTTGTTCACCTCTTTGATGCTCGTTGGCGGCACCGTCAGGAGGTAGAGGTTCGGGTCGTTGCTGCGCATGAGGTAAATCCGGCGCATATTCTTGCAAGCCTTGCCCTTACCGCCATTCGGGTCGCTGCCGTACTGGTTGCAGGGGCACTTGTCGCATTCGCAAATCTCGCCGGTCCGAGTGTTCAGGCCGGACTTGCCGTCCATGCTGGAGCAGACCGGGATCTTGTCCTCCGGGTTGGTGCTGCTGCCGAAAGCGTTCGGCCAGTAGCCGTTCATGCGGTGCGTGAATACAATCACGCCCTCGATGTCCTTGAGGTAGTCCTCATCGCCGTCCTCGTCGCCCTGCACCGTGAAGGCAAGGTTGCCGCCAGAGGGGATCTTGATGGTTCGGCAGTTGATGCCGGATTCATCGTCCAGATCGTCCATCTGATCCTTGAGTTCTGCTGCCAGTTCCGGATCGAGACCGTCGTAGGCGGTGGTCAGGGCGAAGTTCTCAACGGGGGCCAGTTCGGTTCTCTTTTTTGCGGTTGCCATGGTATGTGTCCTCCTATTTATTCTTCATCGTCGGCTTCAGCGTCGGCGGGTTCGGCTTCTTCAAAACCATCATTTTCGGCTGCAGCCTGTTCCAGCGGGGTGGGGGTGTCGTCTTTGCGCTCGGCTTCATAGAGGTCGTTCATGGTGCGCTTCATCTCGGCTGCCATGACAATCGACAGGGAGATCAGCTCGCTGACCCGGTTGTGCAGGGAACTGACTGCCTCGACTGCCGGGTAGTTGGGATTCGCCAAGGTGCTGAGAAGGGTGTCCATGTCATTCCGAACGGACTTGACCTTTGCGCTGATCCGGGTGAAGTTATCGGCGGCGATGCCGTATGCCTCGTGGCGGTTGCGCACGGCGGGCGGGTTGTAATCCTTGAGCATATCGTAGGTATCATCGATCACGCTGGCCACCCGGCAGTCCACGTCCTGCTGGAGATTGGTGCGCAGATCCATCTCGGTCTGCTGGTAGTTCTGGTTCGCCATTATTTCTTTCCTCCCTTGGTGGCCCGGCTGCTCTCGCGGCGGCGGGTGATGTCGTAGGTGTCGAAGATGCTGATGCACTTGGCGAGGTCCTCGCTCAGGCCGTCGTTTTCTTCGACGTATGCCTTGATGGTGGACTGGAGGGTGCGGGTGTTCACGCTCTCCACGATGATGTCGCCGAGGCCCTCTTCCCGGAGGATCTCAAAGAAATTGATGCCCTCGCTGGCCAGCTCCGCTTCGGACTTTTTGCTGTAGATGGTCTTGGGGGTCAGGGTGAACTTGAACCCGCCGACCGAGATCGAGGGGCAGTCATCGTCGATCATCTGCTGCGAGATGTTCGCTTTGGCTTCCTCAATCAGGGCGTTGTTGGCCTTGACCTCATCGGCCAGTTCTTCCTTACGCTCCAGAAGGCTCTGGTAATCGCGTACCATGTCTAACAGTGTCATTTGTGTTCTTCCTTTCTGTTCAGGCGTTCTATTTGCTCTTGCTCTGCTCGATCGTCAGCTTCGCCAGCTTTCCAGCAGAGAAGGTATCCAAAGATTCCGATGGCTACGAGGACTGCGATGGTCAGGATTGCTCCGAGCATTTGCGGACCTCCCATTCTGCATGATCGGCTGCGCACCGGGAACTGCGGAGGACGCAGGTTCCGTCTGCGATGACCGAGCGGTCATCCCAGTATTCGGTTGCACCGATCTTCCGGGGGTTCGTGCCGTAGGCCTCGCGCCACTCCGGGAGGTTCTCATTGATTGCGTCGAACGTCAGGCCCCATTCCATGCAAGCGGCTACGGCTCGCGCCAGAGACCCTCCTTCTCGGCAGGTCCACAAAATCAGCTTTGCGCCATGCTCCTGCTCTTGCTTGGCCTTTTCGATGGTGTGCCAGTTCGGTTCGCCGATGTCCGGGTAGGCGTTCTGGCAGATGGTGCCATCGAAATCCACGGCGATGACGGGATACGGCGGAGGAAAATTCTTATTCATTGCTCTCATCCTTTCTTTTCTTTTTTGTGGGTGCCCGCTTCCGGGCAGGTGGTTTATCCTCAAGCTGCCCGCCGGGAGGTTTTCCCTCGGCGATAGCTTTGAGCAATTTTTGGTAGGCATCGTACACCGCCAGCTGCTGCGCCATACGCTGATACTGAGCCAGCTCTTTCGGGGTGCCGTCTAAAACCGGAGTGCCGTCCACGATGTAGATTTTCAAAAGAACTGCCTCCAGTCATCGACCACCGTTTTAGCGAGATCCTCTTTTTTGCTCAGGGACTTGAGGATGGTGCTGTCCACGGTGTTCTCAGCTACGAGGTGGATGTATGTGCAGGTGTTGCGCTGGCCGATACGGTGGATGCGGGCGAGGCTCTGCGAGTAAGTGGCGTAGTTGAATGTGACGCTGTAGTAGACGCAGGTGTCGGCTGCGGTCAGGGTGATGCCGGTGCCCGCCGTGTCGATCTGGCCGACGAGAACCATCGTGGAGGGGTCTTTCTGGAACTGCTGGACGATGTCTCCCCGCTGCTCTTTCGGGATGGCTCCGTAAATGGCCACCGTTTTCATGCCGCTCTTTCCGATGATGTTCTCCGACCTTTTGATGATCTCCAAGACCTCCGGGATGAACCGGGCGAAGATCACCAATTTCTTTTTGCCCTCCAGAACGTAGTCTTGGATGATGTCCGAGAGGGCATCGAGCTTCCCGGTGCTGACCAGCTCCGGCTTGGCTGCATCGTCGGCGACGAGGAAGCCGCCAGTGAACTGCTGCAGCCGCAGGAGTTTGGTCAGAACCGTGGTGGCGGTGATCTTCCCGCCGTTGTCCAACTCGGTGAAGCTGTCCCGCCGCAGACGGTCGTAGATGGCCCGCTCTTTGGCCGAGAGGATGATGCTCCGGGTCTGGAACGTCTGCTCCGGCAAGTCCAGGGCTTCCTCTTTGGTCACCCGGTAGGCGATGGAATGCTCTTTGCGGATGAGTTCGTCGAGGTCCTTGTACTGGACGATCTGCTTGCGGTTGAAGCCGCCCATCACGGCGTAGCGGTTGCGGAAGGCGTAGAAGTTGGTGCCGAAGATGGTCGGGTCGAGGAAGCGGTACTGACTGAAAATGTCCACCGCCTCGTTCTGCACCGGGGTGCCTGAGAGAATCAGCTTGTACCGGGCCTTGTCGCCCAGTTGGTGCATTGACTTGCTCTGGGCCGCATCGTGGGTCTTGATGCGCTGGCTCTCGTCCGCGATGATCAGGTCGGCATCGTACTCCATCAGCTTCTCAAAGATGCCGTCTCGCCACGTTGATTCGTAGTTGATGACGGCCACCTTGAGGCTCTGGAATGGAAACGCTTCGAGGTCGGCGAGGGCCTTGAGACGTTGGAGCTTTGTGCCCAGCAGTGTCTTGACTGTGTACCTGAAGTCGGCATAGTCTGCAAATTCTTTCGGCCAGACGGCGCAGACGGAGGTGGGGGCTACGATCAGCACTCGCTTGATCTTGCCGAGTTTGTACCCGGCCCCGGTGACGGCGATGGCTGTCAGGGTCTTGCCGCAGCCCATCTCAAAAAGGAAACCGAAGCCTTTACCCATTGTTTTCACCTGCTTTCTCTGGAAAATGAATCTTAGTGACAGCAATGGGGAATTCGCTCATTTGCTTTTTCCTTTCTTGCAGCGTGTCCCATATCAGAAAGATTTCTCTTCTTTGCTGCCACGCTTAGGATTTCTTTTCTGCATTCCTTGCAGTAGTGGGTGTTCGGACCGGCTTCATAGGCCTTTCCGCACCTTTCGCAGATTTCTTTAGTCATTGCTCTGTATTCGCTCACTGGTTCGCCGCCGCCTTTCCAGTCCACGCGCATTCGCTACACACAAACTTTGCGCTGGGGTAGACCTGCTTGACCAGTTCGGCATTCCCGGTCTGAAGCCAGCAGTCCTGCCCGCAGATCGGGCAAGTGGCAGGCTTCCATTCCGGGTTGCAGGGGTTCGGCACGATTCTGCGCAGGGGCATGGTGGCGAAGATGTGCCCGTTTTCGGGCAGGGGCTGCTTGGTCTTTTCGACCCGCATGAATGTTACCTTTCGTCTCATCTGATTGCACCTCCCAGCATCCGGGTACCGCACCAGTGGCAGTGCGAGTGGTGCGGGTTCACCCTGTGATTGCAGTCCGGGCAGTGCCATACGCCGTCCTTTTTGACCGGCTGCGATGGCACCTCGTACTTGGCGTGGAGGCTGCCCCAGTCCTGCAGGAGTTTCTTGCTCTGTGCGATGTAGCTGATTGCATCGTCCACCGAGAAGCAGTTTTCCTCGCAGAGCTTCTTGATGATCTCGGTGGCTGCGTTGCAAGCGTCCACGTCGTCCTGCCAGATCTTCTTGTCGGGGTCCTGCTTCCCCTCGCCGGGGATAAAGGATGCGCTGTTGTCCTTGATGCTGTCGATCTGGCCGAGCAGTGAGGACAGGCTCATTTTGTGAATATCGCTCATGTTGTGTTTCCTCCGTTCGGGTCAACCCACCCGAAAACCATTGCAGCCATGTTCGCTCCACGGACTTGATGCCGGAAAAGTTTCATCTTGACAGGGTAGTCCAGAAGCGGCTCCGGGCTGTCGTTCATGCGCTCCTGATCGACGGCGGCTGCCGTGTCGTGGAGGATCTGGCGCAGGGCTTCAATGTGGGGCGGCAGCTTGACGATGCTGGACAGCTTGTCCAGAAGTTCGATGTCTGCTGTGCCGGAGAGGGTCTGCGTGGCTTTCGACCACTTCATCTTGCCCCAGCTTTTGATCACCGCGAACTGGACGGTGTCGGCCTCTTTGATGAGCAGGGTGTTTTCTTTCAGGGCCATTTTCAAGATTTTCTCATCCTCTCTGCAGCCAGCTGCTCACATTGTTTTTCGGCTTCCCGGCACTGTTGGTCATGTTCAAACAGCAAGTCCGCATATTCGTTTCCGACACGCCGGATTGCCGTTTCGAGCATCTCCGTTACAAGGTCGTGATACTTGTTATCGCCAGCCTTGCGGCTGTTCTGGGCGGCCTCGCGAGCTTCCCACAGGTCAAGCAATTTGTCTCGTTTGTCGGCGGTGATTTCATCGTAGCCGTAGGCATTCTGAATCTGCTCCACGCTTTCCCAGCCAGCCAACTCTGAGAAAGGATCGGATTCGGCCTTTGCCATGCTGCGGGATTTGGTCTTTTTCTTGACGTACCGCGTTAAACCGTCTTGGATTGCTGCGCGGGCATCGTCCATTGCTTTCCGAACGGCCTTGACCTCGCGCTCTTTTTTAAGCTGGTCCGGCTGACTGGCCCATTCTGCCATCAACTCAGACTTTGTTTTCGGTTTCACCTGTCTGCACCTCCGTTCGCTCCCATGTACCGCTTGCGCCCCTTTTCACGGTGCCGGTCCTCATGGTCGCGGTGATAAACACCAACGTGCCCGGTCATGGCTTGGTTGTATGCGTTCTCGGCTTTCAACTCCAGCTTGTACTTCTGGTACTGCGGGCAGGTGTCGTGGCAGATCGTGTGTCTGTTTGGGCAGTCCTTGCAGAAAGACTTAACCATGGATGTGAATCCTCCCATCTTTCCAAGCCCGGTATTTTCCGTAGCTCACGCCCAGCCGATCCGCTTCCCGGACATCATTCTGGAGGGAATCCTCCGGGGCGTGTTTCGGCTTGGTCCGTTCTACGACCTCCAGCTTGTTGTTCTGAGCCTTTTTTCGGTCGTGCTCGATCTGCCGGATGCGGAGGCAGGAATCGCAGAGTTTCTTGTTGCTGGCAACTCCGACCATCTTCTTTCCGCAGCGGATGCAGGTCCGCGTCCATTTAAGGCTTTCAGCCTTCGCCACGGTCAACCCCTCCGTTCCTGCTTCGGATACTCAGGGTTTCGTGCATGGTTCCGGGTGATCTTGCCGTAGCCTTTCGGCTTGCTCCACATCTTCCAAAGCTGGCGGCGGGCATCCTCCGAGACGATCCAGCCGGTGCAAGCCAGAAGCCCGATCAGGGCGATGGCGAGGCTAAAATAAAATGGTGCCCTTGCTGCTGCCCGGCCCCAGTCGTAACCGAAGCGCATCAAGATCTGGGTGGTGGTGTCCACTCCGAAGTTGAACGCCTTGCCAAGAACGGCGAGGACTGCTGCGACTGCTGCGGTGATGGCTGCGGTGACTTTTGCGTTTCTCATGTATCCTCCTTTCGGTTCAGGCGATGCCCTTGGCGGCCCGATCTGCTTTCCAGCGTTCGTACTCAGCCCGGATCTCCGGGTTCTGGAACTCTCGCTGGATGGCATCAAAGACCAGCTGGCCGATGTTGACCCGCTCTGCCTTGGGTATCTTCTTGGTGTCAAGTCGGGGCATCGTGCCGGCGGTCGGCACGGCCTTGAGGTTCTTTGTGCTGGCCATCTGGCACGGCTCCTTTCTTACTGGTTCGCGGTGTAAGGCTCGGACTGTTTGTCCGAGAAACGCTGGGTTTCCATACCTTGCAGGAATGCAAAGGCGACTTTCTGTTCTTCCTCTCCGATGGAGCGGAAGAAAAAGAGCATCTTTTCGAGTTCTTCAATTTCCATCGCTTTGCCTCTCACAGAAGATTTTTTTGGATGTGATCCTGAAATTTCATCCCGGCAAGGTAGGCGTTGACCATCCGAACGACTTGCCCCTGCTTATCCGGGGGAAAGGTTGCGATGTGATGAATGATTGACATCGGATTGTAGCTTCTGCAAAATGCGGTTTCCTTGTTAGAAAGATCGGTAAACTCGGCTTGCTGGCGGGCAAGGATTGCGGAAATTGTCCGATCAGAAAATTCCACGGCCTGTTCAAAACCCACCTTGAAAAGCTCTGTATTTGGAATGCGAACATCATCAAAGGACTTGTGGAGGTACTGTTCGGTACTCAGCGGGTCCTTGTGCGCAGGGCTTACTGCAAACCGCAGAATATCGGTCGGGATGAAGTCACTGTAGTACATCCCATGGATTCTGGTGAAAGGACACCCTGTTTGCCCGATTTTGCAAAGGCCGCCGCCGTCTTTCCTGAACTCGACAACGTAGATATATCCTTTGCGGGTTCCGGGGCGGTACGAGGAAAGTGCTTTCAGGTCCTCGATGTGTTCCAGCCCCTCGTATACGCTCATGTACTTGAGTTTCATGGGGTTCCTCCGTCGCTTAGGCTTTCGGGTTGGCAGTGCGACCCAGCAGGTAGTCGGTGGTTACGCCGAAAAGGTTTGCAAGAGAAACGATTTTGCTGGCCGGGATTTCGGTGCGGCCATTCTGCCAGTTTTTCATGGTGTCGGGGGTCACGCCGATCTCCTGCGCCATGCGGGTTTTGGTCATGCCGGTTCTTGCTCTCTCGGCTTCGATATTGGGGAACATCATAGTTCGTCATCCTTTCGTTTTATTCTTGAGCGTTTACCCGGCGTGGGTAACTCTCTGAATCTATAATAGCTCCACTTCGGGTAAATGTCAAGAGAAAAACAAAAAATATTTATCCAAATCGGGTAAAAACTTCTTGATTATAATATGGGAGTGTGGTAAAATTGTTTTGAAAGGAGGGATTCGATGGACGGCGAAAAAATGCGAGAGCGGCTAGTTCAAGCGAGAGAATTTATAGGGTATAACAGAAAATCATTCGCCGATGCTCTGGGGATGTCCTATCGAACCGTGACAAATTATGAAAACGGTTCAAGAGAGCCGGGGCACGATTATCTTATAAAGGTCGCCGACTTTTGCGGCTGCACGACCGATTGGCTTCTTGGGCTGAGTGATGATCCTCGGAACAACGCCTCACATGAAAGCGAGGAGGATCTTCTGAAGAAGAGACTGCTCTCGGTTTGTGAAGTTTTGAATGGCGAAGCTGTTGAGAAGGTTATTGCATATGCACACGATCTCTCGTATAACCCCAAAAACCAAAAAAGAGGAGAAAACAAAAGAGCCGATTCAACTTGCAGGTACGACGAAGAAATCGGATTCAGGTAAGCCGTGGCACCCTGTCTCTGAGGATGAATATGTTGAAGTGCTTAGATTCTGCGCAGAACGCGAAGGCTGCATCTGCTTCGAGTACCACCGAAGACACGGCCTGAGTCGACTGAAGAAATAAGTATCTAGGTAGTGGCTGAGGGCCTCCCCCTGTGAAGCCAAAAAAGAAAGAGGGAGAGCCGTCCGTGTGGGCAGCTCTCCCTTTTTATGTGGAAAGGATGATATACTTATGGTGTGGTCTGAAATTTGGGATTCTTCGATTCACTCTCTCCCGGAGCAGGTGAAGCGTCGTCTGAACGGTGAGAAGATCAAAGCGGATGCAATCACGGTCAATGTGGAAGATCAGACGGCGGTGGTCGTCGGTTCTGATCCTGAACCGTACCGGGTTTCGCTGTCAAAGTGTTCCTGCTTCGACTTCGCCAGCAGGGAGTGGCCCTGCAAGCACATATACCGTCTGGCCTCGGAACTTGGGATGCTGGAGGACTGGCCGAAGGTCAGTCGTAGTGGAAGCAAGGCTGCGCTGGAAGACGCACAGGCTGAAATTGAGCGGTGGAGGCAAGAGTTCCTTGCTGGGAACATCTCAGCAAAGAAATACGTCAAAATTGCGGACGCTCTCATGTCCAAATAAAAAGCCGTCCTCGGTGGGCGGCGGGAGGTTGCTCTGAATGTGTGCAAAAAAGAAACCGGCCATGCTTGAGCCGGATATGCAGGATGCCGTGATCTACACTCGGTACTCGTCTCATAACCAGCGGGACTGCTCCATCGAGCAGCAGGTGGCGGACTGCGAGATTTTTGCCAGGCAGAACAACCTCCGGGTGGTAAAGGTCTACGCCGATCGGCATCTGTCTGGCACTACCGATAACCGCCCCCAGTTCCAGCAAATGCTGAAGGATGCCGCTCACGGCCACTGGGCTTATGTGATCTGCTGGAAGATCGACCGCTTTGCCCGGAACCGCTACGATTCGGCCACATACAAGTTCCGGCTGAAAAAGGCCGGGGTGCGGGTCCTCTATGCAAAGGAGTCCATCCCGGATGGCCCGGAGGGGATTCTGCTGGAATCCGTGCTGGAGGGGTCTGCTGAATATTACAGCGCAGCCCTCGCCCAGAATATTCGCCGGGGCATGAAATACAACGCCGAGCAGTGCAAGGTGAACTCCGGCTCCATCCCTTTCGGGTACTGCAAGGGGCCGGATGGCCGCTTTGCAATCCATGAAGCAAACGCCGAGGTGGTGCGGGAGATCTTCCGCAAGGCTGCGGCGGGGATGCCCTTTGTGGACATCGCCAACGACCTGAACAGCCGGGGGCTGAAAACCAGCCGGGGCGGGCGGTGGAACAAGGGCAGCTTCCGGCTGCTGATGAACGAGGCCTATATCGGGGTGTATCATTTCTCGGACACCCGCATCGAGGGCGGGATGCCCGCTCTCATCGATCAGGGCACCTTTTGGGCGGCGAATGAGCGGCTGAAAGCAAATAGCAGCGTCCGGGGTCGTCACCAAGACGGCGGGGACTACCTGCTGACCGGGAAGCTGAAGTGCGCCCACTGCGGGTCCTACATGATCGGATTCTCCGGCACCGGGAAGAGCGGCGAGCTGCATTACTACTACGGCTGCCAAAAGCGGCGGCGGGAGCGAGCTTGCAAAAAGGCCAACGTGCCCCGCGAGTGGATTGAGCGGGTTGTCGTGAAGGCCGCTCTGGACTACGTCCTCCGGCCTGACGTGATGGAGTGGATTGCGGATGCCGTGATGGAGTATCAGGAGCGGGAGGCGGCTTCTGCGCAGCTGGCAGCCCTGACCGCCGAACTGGAAGAAAACCAAAAGGCCACCGACAACGTGATGAAGGCCATCGAAGCCGGAATCATCACCTCGACCACAAAGCAGCGGCTTCTGGATCTGGAAGCCAAGGCCCAAGATCTGAAGCGGGCCATCGAACTGGAAAAGTTGAGCCACGTCCGGCTGGAGCGTGATCAGGTTCTCTTTTGGCTGGATCGCTTCCGGGGCGGCAGCTTGCAGAGCCAAGAGTTCCGGCGCAAGGTCATTGATGCCTTTGTGTCGGTGGTCTACCTGTCCGATGATCACCTGCGGATTGCTTTCAACTATTCGGGGGGTTCTAACGCCGAGGCCGACTTCGACCTCGTCATGGACGCGGAGGCGGCGGCTGGCGAACTGTCCAGAAAGTTCGCACAAGGTCACGTTGCCTCCACCAACCGCAATGCGGTAGAACCCGCAGAATCCAGCGAACAACCGCCGGATTCTGCGGGATTTTTGTTTTCTTCCATGGTCACAGTCACGCTTTCCGGACAGTCGGTGCCCGGTGTAAGCAGATTAAACCGCACCACCGCCCGGTCCTCAAAGAGCGTCACCGAGGACACAAAGGTGTCCAGCAGGCGGCGGCTGTACGCCACCGTTTCCTCTCCGTCCTCCCGCCGGAACTGCTCCAGCATAAACTCCAGCTGGTCCCGGGTAAAGACCGGCGGCGCAGGCGGGTCCGGGATCTGGTCCATCCGGGTGATCTGTAATTTGCCTGCGGTCTGGTCGACCCCGGTGAAGCGCAGGAAGCCGCTTTCCCTTTCAGACGACAAAGACCCTTATCGAAAGAACAAAAGCGCTCACAGGGCTTTTTCAGCCGTTGTGAGCGCACATGGTTCCTTGCTATGTCATGCCGGTTCCGGGGAGATGGTTTTCATGCCTCGCTCCACCTTCTGTAAAGACAGGGTCTTAGTATTCGATGCCCTTCCGGGCGGCAATGCCGCTCTGATAAGGGTGGCGCTGGCACTGCATCTCGGTGATATAGTCGGCGGCGTCCCGCATCCAGTCCGGCGCCCCATGGGCGGTAAGAACGCATTCCTGTCCGGCAGGACGCCGCAGCACTGCCTTTTGCAGCAGCTCCTTATCCACCATATCCAGTTCCCAGGCACTGCCTGCCTCATCCAGGATCAGCAGATCTGCATCCTCTGCCACTGCGGCAGCAAGATTCCGGTCCTGCAGGGCACGGGTCTGTTCCTTTTCTTCCGGGGTCATGCGGGACACAAATTTCTGCCCTGCCTTGCCCCGGAACACCTTTGCTCCCAGCCGTTCCAACAGCGGGATCTCCCCGCTTTTTCCGCCTTTGAGGAACTGCACGATGACCACTCGCCTGCCGCTGCCCAAACTGCGCAGGGCAAGCCCCATGGCGGCAGTGGTCTTGCCCTTGCCGTCCCCGTAGTACAGATGTAAAAGTCCCTTTTGTTCCATCCTGTCATCCTCTTTTTGTAAAGATCTTCTCTACCAATCCACAGAGCTGTCCCCAATCCTGCCGGAACTCAAGAAGTGCCTGCCGCCCTTCTTCTGTTACAACATAATATTTCCGGCTCGGTCCCTTGGGGGAAGGTCTGCGTTCTACTGTAACCTTTCCCTGCTGCTCCAACCGTAAGAGAAGCGGATACAGCGTGCTTTCGCTTAAATCGGAGAAGCCCACCTGCTTCAGGTTCATAACGATCTCATAGCCATAGGTCGGTTTTCTGCTGATGAGTTTCAGAACACAAAATTCCAAAACGCTTGAGCAGCTGTGTGTTATTTTCCACCGGTGTTCCTCCTTTCCGCTATTTTGTATTGCGTAGTAGCTTGTCTATATTGTATTACATAGTAGTGTTTCTGTCAAAAACCGGACACATCGTCATTTCCGCCAAAGATCATGCCATATTTTTATGCAACAAAAAAGCCCTGAGATATCTCTCAGAGCTTTCTGTTCAAGTCGGCGACTACCTATTTTCACAAGCCGTTTCCAGCTAACTATCTTCGGCACAAGTGAGCTTAACTTCTGTGTTCGG
>SFDE01000030.1 GCA_004558805.1 Faecalibacterium prausnitzii
GCGGCCGTAGCTCATCTGGTAGAGCGCCACCTTGCCAAGGTGGAGGTAGCGAGTTCGAGCCTCGTCGGCCGCTCCAATGGAGTGGTATTCATCACTCCCCATATGGTGACGTGGCCAAGTGGTAAGGCAAGGGTCTGCAAAACCCTCATCCACCAGTTCAAATCTGGTCGTCACCTCCAAAAGATTCCCGGAAACTTCGGTTTCCGGGATTTTTTGTTTTACCGGCAGCTGCCTGCCCTCTCCGGGTTTGCATCTGTGCTTTTGCCGTGCTACAATGGCTATACTACTACAGAAAGGGGGCGGAAGCCATGGCTGACGAAAACCGCATCACCCTGACCCCGGATACCCCGGTGCGCTACCTGAAAGGGGTGGGTCCCAAGACCGCTCAGCGGTTCGAGAAGCTGGGCATCGTAACCCTCAGCGACCTTTTGTGCCACTACCCCCGGCGGTACGTGGATTTTTCCAAGCCCTATTCCATCGCCGAGGCTCCCGCCGACACCGAGTGCGTGGTCCGTGCCGAGGTCTTTGCCAAGCCCGGGGGACGGATCCTGCCGGGAGGGCGGCGGATGGAGCGCATCACCGCCGGAGATGCCGTGTCCGGGCTGGAGATTACCTGGTTCAACAACCCCTACGCCACCCGGAAGCTGGAAATCGGACAGGAATACTATTTTCAGGGGATAGTCACCGGGGGGATGCTGCGCCGTCAGATGGTGAACCCTCAGGTGCGCACCCCCCAGCAGGTGACTGCCTCCCCCTTTGAGCCGGTGTATCCCCAGACCGAGGGGCTTTCCAGCAGCGTCATTGCCAAGTGTGTGGCGCAGCTGCTGCCCCATGCCGAACTGCTGCCGGACCCCCTGCCCCCGGAGATGCTCCGGAAATACCGGCTGCTTTCCAAGGCGGAGGCAGTGCGTGCCATCCACCGCCCCGGCAGCGAGGAGGAGGCGCACGCCGCCCGGCGCCGGCTGATCTACGAGGAGCTGCTGGTGCTGCAGCTGGGCATCGGGCGGATGAAGAACCGGGGTGCCGCCGCCACCGGCGCCCCCATGCGGCAGGCAGACCCGGAGCCCTTCTGGCAGAGCCTGCCCTTCTCCCCCACCGGCGCTCAGCGCCGTGCCGTGGACCAGATCCTGGCGGACATGGCGGGGGATACCTCCATGAACCGGCTGCTGCAGGGAGACGTGGGCAGCGGCAAGACTCTGGTTGCCGCCGCCGCCATCTGGGCGTGCATCCGTGCCGGGTATCAGGCGGCGCTGCTTGCCCCCACCGAGATCCTTGCCTCCCAGCACGCCGAGAACCTGAACCGGCTGCTGTCCCCCTTTGGGATGCGGGTGGCGCTGCTCACCGGCGGCATGAAGGCGACGGCACGGCGCACCACCCTTGCCGCCATCCGACAGGACGAAGCGGACCTCATCGTGGGCACCCACGCCATCCTCAGTCAGGGGGTGGAGTTTGCCCGGCTGGGTCTGGCGGTCATCGACGAACAGCACCGGTTTGGGGTACGGCAGCGGGGTATGCTGGCGGAAAAGGCGACCAATCCCCACCTGCTGGTCATGAGCGCCACTCCCATCCCCCGGACGCTGGGACTTTTGATCTACGGCGATCTGGACATCTCCATTCTGGATGAGCTGCCCCCGGGGCGCACCCCCGTCAAGACCCGGTGCATCACCGGCAAAAAGCGCCGGGACCTGTACCATTTTCTGGATCAGGAGATCGGCAGAGGGCGGCAGGTGTATCTGGTCTGCCCCGCCATTGAGGACACCCCCGACGGCGGGCTCACCGCCGTGCGGTCCTACTACGAGGACATTGCCAAGACCCTGCTGCCGGACCGCCGGGTGGGGCTGATGCACGGCAAGCTGAAGCCCAAAGAGAAGGCGGCCGTCATGGAGGACTTTAAGGAAGGGCGGCTGGACGCCCTGGTATCCACCACCGTCATCGAAGTGGGGGTGGACGTGCCCAACGCCAGCGTCATGGTCATCGAAAATGCCGAGCGCTACGGTCTCAGCGCCCTGCACCAGCTGCGGGGACGGGTAGGACGAGGGGCGGCGGAAAGCTGGTGCTTTCTTGTCAGCGACAACAGCAGCGAAACTGTACAAAAACGGCTGAAATTTTTGTGCAGCACCACCGACGGCTTTGCGGTGGCGCAGTACGATCTGGAGACCCGGGGACCCGGCGACTTCTTCGGAAGCCGACAGCACGGCTTGCCCACCCTGCAGATCGCCGACCTGATGAACGACACCCGGACCCTCCACGCCGCCCAGAGCGAGGCAGCAGCCCTCCTTGCCGCCGATCCCCTGCTGGAAAAGCCGGACCACGCTCTGCTGGCAAGGCAGGTGCAGCAGATGTTCGACGCCGCCGGGGCGATGAATTAAAACAAAAAGCATCCGCAGCAGTCTCCAGGCAGTAATATATACCCGGAAATATCCGCTGCGGATGCTCTTTTTTCAGGGCGTACGCCCTGTATGTATTCTCAGCCCTTTGCCCGTTTGGCGTGCCGGTCTCCCATGCAGATCACATCGCAGAAAACGCACCGGCTCTTGGTGGACAGCTGCACATCCCTGTGGTAGCAGCCGAAGAACCACTTTTCGTAGGTAAGCTTCAGCAGGATCCTGTCCAGAAAGCTGTGGAGTTGGTTGGTCTCCCCGCTGGCAAGGACGGTAAAATCCAGAAATCTGCTTGGGGCGTCGTGGGTCAGCACATAATCCACCTTGTAACCGCAGTCCTCCAGATTCTTTTCGCAGAAGGCGTACTCCTCATCGGAGGGCATCTCTTCCTTCCACCAGTTCACCCCCGGCTCCCGCTCTTCTTTGTCCGGGCTTTCTGCCCCGCCGAAGCACAGGTACTTTTTGCCCTCCAGCTCCAGAATGCTGCCCCGGCACACATGGTACAGGTTGCCGCCAAGGCTCTGGACCTTGCCGCCGAACTGTTCGGTCTCCGGGTACTGTGCCAGCATCTGGTAGTTTTCGTGGCTGCCGTCCAGAAACAGCAGGGTGTAGGGGCGTTTGCGCAGCCAGTCCAGCCGCTTCTGTTCCTCCTTGCTGCCGTCCCACACAAAACCGAAATCTCCCAGCACCACCACCGTGTCCCGCTTGCCCAGCCAGCGCAGCCTGCCGTGCCGGAACCGGTCCAGTTCGCCGTGGGTGTCCCCTGTCAGATATACCATTCCTGTCCTTTCCGCCGACCGCAAAAGCCCGGATAAAACCTCCAAAGCCCTTGTCACATTCCGGCAAACCTGTTATTATAAAGTATGCAGCATCTGCTGTCCTCTGTTTTAACGGTGCTCCCCCTGCCGGGGTGCATCTTCTGTATATTTTATCGCTTTTTAAAGGAATTGTCCACATGAAACGTATTTTTGCACTGATCCTGTCTTTTGCGCTGGTGCTCAGCTGCCTGCTGCTGCCCGCCGGGGCAATGTTCGACCCCAGCCCCGTGTATCAGGTGCAGGCGGCAAGCGCCTACATCGTCAACACCGACACCAATATCATCGTCTACGACAAGGACAGCACCCGGCAGGTGTCTGCCGGCGGGCTTACCAAGTATATGACCATTGCGCTGGTGCTCACCAACTACGCCGACCAGCTGGACAGCACCTTCCAGATGCCCTTTGCCATCTCGGACTACGTGTACAACACCAACAACGCCGATATGCGTTCCAACGAGACTTTTACCTACCGGGAGGCACTGTACGCCATGGTGACCCGCAACGCCAACGAGGCGGCGATGGGTCTTGCCTACACCCTCTCCGGGGGGGATCTGGACGGCTGGGTGAGCCAGATGAACGCCCTTTCCCAGCGCATCGGCACCACCGGCAGCAAGTGGACCGACGCCTGCGGCATCGACAGCGGCAACGTGACCTGCGCCGTGGATATGTACCTGATCCTGCGGTACCTCATGAGTTTTGACGCCTTTGTGGAGATGTCCGGTGCGCCCGCCTTTACCATGCCCGCCAAAGAAAAGCACTCCGCCCCCTCCATCCTGGTCAGCCAGAACGTTGCCCTCAGCAAGGCAAGCGGCGGCAAATACTACCGCAGCGCCATGCAGGGCGGCATGTGCAACGTCACCGGCTACAAAAAGGACAGCGGCACCCAGAGCTACGTTTCCTGGGCAAACAAAAACGGCTCCACCTATATCTTCTGCGTCATGGACAGCCCCGACAGCTGCGACACTCTGGGCTACGCCAACCGCCGCCCCGCCCTGTACGAGACGGTGCAGCTGATGGACTGGGTCTTTGACAGCTTTTCCATTCAGGCGGCGCTGGACACCGACCTTGCTCTGGCAGAGATCCCGGTAAAGTACTCCACCGACACCGATACCCTGCAGCTGTACCCCGCCGACAGCATGATGACCCTGCTGCCCTCCACCGGAGACGGCACCGTCACCCAGAAATACTTCCACCTGCCGGACTACGTCTGCGCCCCCATCCAGCAGGGAGATGTGGTGGGCACCGTAGAGCTGAAGCTGGCAGGCGAGACCATCGGCGTGGTGGACCTCATCGCCGGGCAGGACGTGAGCCAGAACCCCCTGCTGTTCACCCTTGCAAAGATCAAAGATTTCCTCACCAGCCTCTACCTGAAGGTGGTGCTGCTGCTCAGCGCCCTTGCCGCCGCCATCTACTGGCTGTGGCTGCTGCTGAACCGCTGGAACCACCGCAAGCCCTCCCGCCGCATCCGCCGTCACTGACAGACGGACCCCATAAAGCGCAAAAACGCCCCGGACAGTGCTGTCCGGGGCGTTTTGGTTGCGCCAGCGTGAGTCGAACACGCGATGGGGGAGTCAAAGTCCCCTGCCTTACCGCTTGGCGATGGCGCATCATGGCTGATATTATACCATAGTTTCCCTGTTTTCACAAGAGGTTGCCGCTGTTTTTCCTTACGGGGAAATGGCGGCGGCAGAGAGGGAACTTTTGGCTTTTTTGTGCCGAAAACATTGCTTTTTTGCCGAGATTGTGGTACGCTGATTGCATTATGAATAAAGGGCAGCACAGTGCGCTTTTCTGCCGCTGTAATGGGAGACCGGCTGCACCATCATCCGGAAAGTGAGGGATTCCATGAACAAGATCTCCAGAATACTCACCCTGTGCCTTGTGACCCTTGCTCTGATGTGCTTTGCAGTGCCTGCGGCATTTGCAGAGGGCGAGAGCAAGTCCCATGCCGTCGGCATGGACTTTGCGGGAGGTGTGGGCTCCACCATGGTGATCTACACCAACGAAAGCGGCAAGCTTCCTTCCATGCCCGAGTCCCCCTCCATGGAGGGCTACACCTTTGACGGCTGGTACACCGAGCCCATCGGCGGCACCAAGGTGACCATCGCCACCGTGTTCAAAGAGGACTCCACCATCTACGCCCACTGGGTGGTAAACTCCGATTCCGTCCAAGCCCCGCCTGCCGCTGCTGTCCAGCCCGACGCCCACCCTGCCCTGCAGTTCCTGCAGCAGCACCGGGGCACCCTGCTGGTGGCAGGCATCCTGCTTACCACATTTGCCGCAGCGGCGGCAATGTGACGCCACACATCGATCATTTATTATAGAAAGGGATACGATTATGAACACTGCCATGAAACTGCCTTCCGCCTACGCCGAGATCACCGCTGAGGAGATGACCTATCTGGAGGGCGGCGCCGCTGCTTCCAGCGATGCCTACAACGCTTTCCTGAACGTGGGCAAGGCATTCAATTACCTCGCCCGGATCTTCTCCGGTGCCAGCTCCATCATCAACAACGTCAACGTCATCTACCAGTCTGTGGTGGCGCTGAACGACCTGCTGTCCAAGATGTTCTGAGGCTGAAATCCCGTCCTATTGTCCTTTGCCTGCGGTCTGTTTTGAGACCGCAGGTTTTTTGTTGCGCAAAAGTTGCATTTTTCCTGTTTTACGGTGCTTTTCCCCTGTATTTGTTGCGCTGTTGTACTTTTTATGCTATCATAGGGACTGTACCAATTGTGCAACAAAACCCCGGAGCGGGCAGTGTTTACGGGAGAGTGAGAGCTGTGGCAGATCGTGAATTGCGGCGCATGAACCGCACGGAACTCATCGAGATCATCTTTGCGCTGAAGCAGAGCGAGGACGCCCTCAAGACGGAAAATGCGGCACTGACCGCCCAACTGGAGGACCGGCAGATCCATCTGCGCCACGCCGGGTCCATTGCCCGGGCGTCGCTGGAATTGAACCATGTGTTCGAGTCGGCGCAGGCTGCCGCCGATGACTACCTTGTCTCCATCCAGTCCATCCTCCACGAGGCACAGGACATCCGTGTCCGTGCCCGCACCGAGGCACAGCAGATCCTTGCCCAGGCGCAGGCGGAGGCAGAAAAGCTGAAGGCAGACACCGAGGCGGAGTGCCGTGCCCTGCGTGCCGCAGCCGAACCGAAAGAGCCGCCGGAGGAATCATGAAAAGCAAACAGGTCCGATTTGCGGCGATCCCCTCCACTGCCGAGGTGGAAGCCGAGCGCCAGCGGCTGGCATACCAGAACCGCTACCGGCGGATGGTGCGCAGCACCCTGTACGCCCTTTTGGTGGTTGCAGCGGCAGCGGTGCTGCTTGCCACCCTTTTTCTGCCGGTGCTGCAGGTATCCGGCGACAGCATGAATCCCACTTTGGAGGACAAAGATGTGATCCTGCTTACACGGACCGCCGACTTAAAGACCGGCGATCTGTGCGCCTTTTACTGGCAGAACAGACTTTTGCTAAAACGGGTCATTGGCACCCCGGGAGACCTGATCACCCTGGACGAGGACGGGGTGGTGACGGTAAACGGTGAGGTGCTGGAAGAACCCTATGTGGATGAGCTTGCCCTTGGCGAGTGCGACATCCGTTTTCCCTATCAGGTACCGGAAAACCGGTATTTTGTCATGGGGGACCATCGTTCCGTTTCCATAGACAGCCGCAGCAGCGTCATCGGCTGTATCGAAAAAAGCCAGATCGTTGGCAAGTTGTTCCTGCGGGTGCTGCCGCTGGACCGCATTTCCCCCATCCATTAGTACCGCATACAGGGGCTGCACCCCTGCGGCGATAAACTGCATCCCCAATGTCTTCCAACCTGAAAGGAGAACAACCCACCCATGAAAAAAATCTTCCACTCCCTGCTGGTGCTGCTTTGCACAGCGGCACTGCTCTGCGGAGCGGTCCTGCCTGCCTTTGCAGAGGGCGCTCCCGCCAACGGCAGCATCAACATCAACAAGGCTGCCAACGGCGAGACCTACGACATCTACCGTATTTTCGATCTGGAAAGCTATACCACCGGCGAAAATGGCAAGTACTCCTACACCCTCAGCGAAAAGTGGGCAAACGTCGGTTTTGGTACCGCTGATGCCTTCACCACCTATTTCAAGCTGGAAAACGGCTATGTGTACCCCAAGAATGAAAGCAGCTATAATGACAGCGCCACTGCCGCCGAATTTGCGGTGAAGGCACTTGCCTTTGCCAAGGAGAAGAAAATTGACAATGATGGCAGTCAAGAAGCAACCAACGGTTCTGTTGCCTTCACCGGTCTGACTCTGGGCTACTATCTGGTGGACACCTCCCTGGGCACCCTGTGCAGCCTTACCACCACTAATCCCACTGTCCGTATCGATGAGAAGAACTCCGTTCCCGACATTGAAAAGAATATCGTGGAGAACAACCAGCTGGTGAGCAGCAACAACGCCACCATCGGCAGCACGATCAACTATCAGGTGACCATCCACGCCAAGAAGGGCGCCACCGGCTATGTTCTCACCGATACCCTGTCTGCTGGTCTTACCTTCAACAACGACGTTAAGGTTAAGATCGGTGAAACCTCCTACACTTCCCCTGCAGACTATACCGTAGCCACGGGCACAAGCAACGATTTCACCGTCACCTTCAACCAGTCCATGCTGGACAAGCTGACCGGTAACACCGACATCCTTGTCACCTACAGCGCCACCCTGAACAAGGATGCGGTCATCCACGATGGTGTCAACAAGAATACCGTAAAGCTGCACTACGGCAACAACAGCGAGACCACCGAAAAGACCACCAGCACCTCTACTTACAAGTTTGATCTGGTAAAGACCGACGCAAGCAACACCCTCCTTGCCGGGGCAAAGTTCAAGCTCTACGACTCTCAGGAGGGCGGCAAGGAGATCAAGCTGACCGAGGTCAATGACCACACCTACCGCCCTGCTGTTGGTGACGAAAAGGGCGATGATATTGTTACCATCGGTAATGCTCCCATCACCATTCAGGGTCTTGCCAACGGCACCTACTGGCTGGAAGAGATCCAGCAGCCCGCCGGCTACAACAAGCTGACCAAGCGCAAGAGCGTGAAGCTGGAGAATGGCAACAACATCGCCACCATGGAAGGCACCACCTATAATCCGGCGAACAACGGCGGTCTCCACATCGTCAACCAGAGCGGCACCGTTCTGCCGGGCACCGGCGGCATGGGCACCACCCTGTTCTACATCGTGGGCGGCGGTCTGATGGTTGCTGCCTTCGTGCTGCTCATCGCAAAGAAGCGCATGGAGAACAAGGACTGATCCTCTCCCTCACACTGCATACCGGGAGCAGTGGGCACACCGCCCCTGCTCCCTTTCTGTACCCATTTTCAGGAGCTACCATGAAGAAAAACAAATCCGGCACTCTGCTCTTGGTCCTCGTGTTCTTTTTGGGGCTTTCGGTGATGCTGTACCCCACCGTCAGCGATGCGATCAACCGGCGGCATCAGTCCTACGCTGTGTCCAACTACACCCAACAGGTGGACAACATGACAGCGGCGGACTATTCGGTGTGGTTTGACGCCGCCGACCGCTTCAACGCTGCCATTGCCGCCGACCCGGAGGCGCTGTACCACCCGGACCGGTTCCCTGCCTACGACGCAACACTGGACATCACCGGCACCGGCATCATGGGCTACATCACCATTCCCAGGATCAACGTGGAGCTGCCCATCTACCACGGCACCGGGGATGCGGTGCTGCAGTCCGGCGCAGGACATCTGGAGGGCACCAGCCTGCCGGTGGGCGGCGAAAGCACCCATGCGGTCATCTCGGCGCACCGGGGTCTGCCCCGTGCCAAGCTGTTTACCCATCTGGACCAGCTGGAAGTAGGCGACACCTTTACGGTGACGGTGCTGGACCGGGTGCTGACCTACGAGGTGGACAAGATCACCATTGTGCTGCCCACCGAGGTAGAGGACCTGAAGGTGGTGGAGGGCAAGGACTACCTGACCCTTATGACCTGCACTCCCTACGGCATCAACACCCACCGGCTGCTGGTGCGGGGACGGCGCATTGCCACCCCGGACAACTTAAAGCACATCCGGGTCACCTCCGAGGCGGTGCGCATCGACCCCATCATCACCGCCCCCTTGATGGCACTGCCCCTGCTGGTGGTGCTGCTGGTGGTGCTGCTGGGTGGAGGCAGAAAAAAGAAGAAGCACCCTAAACCGTAAAAAACAGGGGCTGCTGCAGGGCTGATCTCCCTGCGGGTTTTCCAAAAAACTTTCTCCTGTCCAAAACAGATAAGAGCGCACGATAAGACGGTGCTGTCGGCTGCTCTCCCCTCATCCGCCACCTGCGGTGACACCTTTCCCCAAGGGGGGAATGCTTTTGGCAGTACGAAAAACCTCCAACAAAAACAGACACGATTCCATAAAACAAACAGGGGCTGCTGCACAAAGCCGTGCAGCAGCCCCTGTTTAGTTATTGGTGTTTAGTTATTGGGTCACAAGGCAGCCTTTACAGGTCACTGCTGTGCCTGTGCAGCCTTTTTTGCTTCCAGTGCCAGAATGGCGTCCCGGCGGCTCAGGTTGATACGACCCTGCTGGTCGATGTCGGTGACCTTGACCACGATGGCATCGCCTACCGCCACCACATCTTCCACACGCTCCACACGCTTGGTGTCCAGCTTGGAGATGTGCACCAGACCTTCCTTGCCCGGTGCGATCTCCACGAAGGCACCAAAGTTCATCAGGCGGGTGACCTTGCCCTTGTAGATGGCACCGATCTCCGGATCCTCCACAATGGTCTTGATGGTAAAGATGGCGCGCTTTGCGTCCTCCTGATCCACGGCGGACACAAAGACGTGACCGTCCTCCTGCACGTCGATCTTGCAGTTGCAGGTGGCGCAGATGTCCTGAATGACCTTGCCGCCCTTGCCGATGACATCCTTGATCTTATCGGTGGGGATCATCATGCTGAACATCTTGGGTGCCCAGCGGCTCAGCTCCTGACGAGGCTCGGCGATCACCGGCTTGATGATCTCGTCCAGGATATACAGACGACCCTTGCGGCACTTCTCGAATGCCTCGGCAATGATGTCGTAGGTCAGACCGTCGATCTTGATATCCATCTGGATGGCGGTGATGCCCTTGCGGGTGCCGCCTACCTTAAAGTCCATATCGCCGTGGAAGTCCTCCACGCCCTGAATGTCCAGCATGGTCATCCAGCGATCACCCTCGGTGATCAGACCGCAGGAGATGCCCGCCACCGGCGCCTTGATGGGCACACCGGCGTCCATAAGCGCCAGCGTGGAACCGCAGATGGATGCCTGCGAGGTGGAACCGTTGGAGGAAAGCACCTCGGAGACGCAGCGGATGGTGTAGGGGAACTCCTCCAGAGAGGGCAGCACCGGCACCAGCGCACGCTCCGCCAGAGCGCCGTGACCGATCTCCCGGCGACCGGGGCTGCGGGGAGCACGTGCCTCGCCTACAGAGTAGGGCGGGAAGTTATAGTGGTGGATATACCGCTTGGTCTGCTCATCGGTCAGATCGTCCATGAGCTGGTTGTCCTTGGTACCGCCCAGAGTGCAGGTGGTGAGCACCTGCGTCTGACCACGGGTGAACATGCCGGAGCCGTGGACCCGGGGCAGGATGCCCACTTCTGCAGCCAGAGGACGGATCTCGTTGATGCCGCGACCGTCCACACGCTTGCCCTCATCCAGCAGCCAGCGGCGCACCACGAACTTCTGCATCTTGTAGCTCACCAGATCCAGATCCGCAGCGGACAGGTCCGGGTACTCCTCCGCAATGCGGTCCATGATGGGCAGCAGGGCAGCATCCCGGACGTTCTTGTCGTCGGTGTCCATGGCTGCCTTAAAGTCGTCCAGATACTTGTTCTGGATGGCATGGTACAGGTCCATATCCAGACCCACCACCTGGAAGTCGATCTTGGGCTTGCCCCGCTCTGCCACGATGCGGTTGATGAACTCGATGATCTTCTTGATCTCCACATGGGCGGTCTTGATGGCATTGAGCATGGTGTCCTCGTCCACCTCGTTAGCGCCTGCCTCGATCATGACGATCTTGTCCATGGTGGCGGCAACGGTAAGAGCAAGGTCGCTCTTGCGGCGCTGCTCCTGGGTGGGGTTCAGCACGATCTCGCCATCCACCAGACCCACCTGCACGCCGCCGATGGGACCGTTCCAGGGGATGTCGGACACAGCAGTCACCAGAGATGCACCGATCATGCCGGCGATCTCGGGGCTGCAATCCGGGTCAAGGCTCATGACGGTCATGGTGATGCACACGTCGTTGCGCATCTCCTTGGGGAACAGCGGGCGCATGGGGCGGTCCACCACACGGCTGGTGAGGATGGCACGCTCGCCGGGGCGACCCTCACGGCGCATAAAGCTGCCGGGAATACGTCCTGCAGCGTAGAGCTTCTCCTCATACTCCACGTTCAGGGGGAAGAAATCCACCCCTTCCCGGGGCTTGGGGCTCATGACCACGTTGCACATCACGCAGGTCTCGCCGTAGCGGATCAGCGCACTGGCATTGGACAGTCCACACATCTTGCCCATTTCTACCTTGAACGGGCGGCCTGCCAGCATGGTCTCGTAGACCTTGAAGTTGTCAAAGGTCTCTTTGCGGGAACCAAATTCGATTGCCATTTGTTTTGCCTCCTTATTTTTACGGATCTATCCAAAAGGCGGCGGCAGGCGCATCATAGCAATAAATCCAGCGTCCGTACCCCTGCACAGGCGCTCGATTTACTGCTGCAATACGCAGCCGCAGCCAGTTGTACAAAAAGCAAAGGGCAGGCACCTTTGCGGTACCTGCCCTCTGTTTAAATTACTTACGCAGACCCAGAGTTGCGATCAGAGCACGGTAACGCTCGATGTCCTTCTTCTGGAGTCTTCTTCAGGTGCTCGTTCAGCTCGTTGATGTGAGCGGTCAGCAGAGCGATCTGCACTTCGGGAGAACCGGTGTCCTTCTCGTTCAGGGCGACCTTAGCCATAACTTCCTGCTTGTTCATAGTAACATACCTCTTTATTATATTTTATTTGCCAATGGAACAGCGGCGGGAAACGGCATTCCCACAAGCGGGCATACTCCCAGCCCCGTACCACGGTAACAGATATAGTATAGCAGAACCCCTGTTAAAAAGCAAGGAGTTTTTTGCCCTGTATCTTTATTTTTTCGGGATACCGCCACTGTACAGCTCCACCTCTCCCAGCCGGCTTTTGCGCAGCAGGAACGCCGTCGGGATCAGGTACACTGCCAGAGAGGCAAGCATGGAGATATCGTAGGTGCTCACGCTGTCCGCCACGGTGGTGGTACCGTACAGCCCGCCGATCAGCATGGAGGTAATGTCCATGCAGCCGTGGAGGAACACGGTCACCCAGATGTTGCCGGTACGGAAGTAGATCGCCGCAAACAGGGTGCCCAGAGAAGCGGCAAAGACGCACTGCATCAGCACACCCAGCGGTGCCGACGCCAGAAGGTTGGTCAGGTGTGCCCCGCCAAAGAGGATCCCGGACAGGATGCACGCCGTCCACACGCCCCGGCGGCTGGTACCGTAATGCTCCAGCAGGGTCTGGGCAATGACCCCCCGGAAGATGAACTCCTCCGCCACGCCCACCATCATCATGCCCGCAAGAAAGGTAACGATCTGCCCCGCAGGCTTCAGGGGCAGGTCCGGCTTTTCCCCCGCAAGGGCGTTGAAGGCGGAAAACCCGATGATCACCAGCGGATACATCCCCACCAGCAAGCCGTTAAAGAAGCCGCAGCCCCGCCGTCCCAGCACCCCGGTACGTCTGGTACGCCGCAGGATCAGCACCGCCACCAGCGCACCCACCGCTTCCTGCAGAATGGTGATGAGATACTCGTCCAAAGCAGCAAGGTCCGCCCCGGCAAACAGCAGCACAAGGGTCAGCACTGTGCCGCCCACAAACAGCGAAGCAAGGAACACCACCTCGCACAGGATGCAGAACACCACCGGATGGTTTCCCCGCAGTCGTTTGAGCATAATAAAAGCCCTCCTATTTTATACTGGATCTATTCTACCACGATTCCACCAAAAGAGATAGGGGCGAAAATAAAACAGACCCTCTCCGTCTCGCATTCGCTCGACAGCTCTCCCGAGGGGGAGCCAGTGGATCGTGCCCTCGCCCTCTCAGTCACCTGCGGTGACAGCTCTCCCAAGGGGAGAACCCTTGGCAAAACCAGAGGCTTTGCCGTATTGCCAAAGCCTCTCCCTTTGAC